>NZ_JADEXT010000001.1:0-593015 GCF_015206985.1 Nostoc sp. LEGE 12447
GTGCTAACACCTTCCGCGCCTTCAATCCAACCCAGTCTGAAGAAACCTATTCAATGGTGACAGCAAACCGTTTCTGGTCACAGATTTTCGGGATTGCTTTCTCAAACAAACGCTGGTTGCACTTCTTTATGTTGTTCGTGCCAGTCACAGGTTTGTGGATGAGTGCCGTCGGCATCGTCGGTTTAGCACTCAACCTGCGGGCTTATGATTTCGTCTCCCAAGAATTACGGGCGGCGGAAGACCCTGAGTTTGAAACCTTCTATACCAAAAACATTTTGCTGAACGAGGGTATCCGCGCTTGGATGGCTCCTCAAGATCAACCCCACGAACAGTTTGTATTCCCTGAAGAAGTTCTACCTCGCGGTAATGCTCTGTAATATTAAAAGCTGACCATGATTTGAATCAGTTGTATGGTTGCCGAAAATTGACATCAGCCAGATTAAATAATCTCCTTGGCATAAGCTAAAAAAGTGTCAATATTCCCCATTCTCCAGTCATCTCCCACCAAAAGGCGGGAGATTTTTTTATATATAGCTAATATCTCTAAATTTATGTGTTATGTTAGGTGAAGGTTATAAACCCAGAGTAAATACTCTGCCCTTTTAAAACTAAGACCGCTTAGGCAATAAGGAGGTGATGCCCATGATAGAAAGTAGTAAATGCGTGGGTCATCAGGTTGCAGTTAGCCGGCTGTGTGCCGGGGCTGTTCTCTAAAAGTTAGCCTTAGTCATCTTTGAGATACTAAGTTAGCTCAAGTAGCTAGGCAAGCTCGGAGTTCCTTCCGGCAGTCTGGTTGCAACCTGAAGACCCGCTAGACCGCTCTGATTTAGATCATCCGATCCAGATCAGAGCGGATAGTTTTTTATGGGTGACTTTTTAAAACTTAGATAGCAATACACGCGATGAATAAAGCCAATGCGTTTAAGTTTTCTTAAAATTAAAAATATCTTGCATCAAACCTTGGAGTATGACCCGATGTGAGCTACAGCATTTATTTACCAAGCCTGATTTAAATATACACACACGCATTAGGCATTAGCTGATCTTCCCATAGTTTATGTGTGGAAAATTAAATAGGTCTATTTCTGTCAAATGCAAGATGTAACAAATATATAAGTAGGAATTTTTTGACATGACACAACTACTCACGGAAACGGAAATTCAAGAGCAGGCAAAGGTTTTGTCAGGTTGGACTGTCGAAGAATCTAAGTTGTATATTACTCGCACATTCAAGGATTTTATCCAAGCAATTGAGTTCGTCAATAAACTGGTGGAACCAGCTGAGTCAGCAGGACATCATCCAGACATAGAGATTTCCTACAACAAAGTGAAGATTACACTCACAACCCATGATGCAGGCGGACTAACACAGGCAGACTTTGATGTAGCGCAGACGATTTCTCAAATTAAATAAGTGATTTCTTCTGATATCTTGCACCAGGCGACTGTAAAGTAACAGCGACAAAGACAAAACACGCATATCTGTACTCATGAGGGAAAACTAACCCGTAGCTTGATTGAGAGTAAAGGTATGCGTTTTTCTTGAAAGTGCGCGGGTTTCAAAAAACTTGATTCCTGATTTTGTTTTTTATTCCAAAAATACCAGGCAACGACCCTCCTGAAAGGCTTTGCTATGTTTGTTATGGCCGAGCCAGTGGATTTCAACTGGTGTGCAATTTCTACAGGCTAAGTGTAAGAAGTGATTTTTATCTGCAAGATTCTAAGTATAGAAGACTTTCAGCAATTTAGCCAAGTAGGAACTGAATGCCCTAAACTTTACTCCCTGCTTAGATATATAGATAGCTATGTGTGACAGTTATTAAGCCGATCGCTCCAATCTTGCCATCTAGATCAGATGTTTTATAATGTTATGATATAAAGATATGTTTTTGCATAAGTTAATCACATCAGTTTTTAACCCTAAGTTAATCGTTTATTAGCTTTGCAAAAACTAGAATTGTAGTAGGGCAATTATGCCTCATCCATAGGTTTCGATGAGATGTCGCATTTTCGAGAATTAGGTGAAACGAAACCAATTATCTAAACAAGGTGTGAGGAGTAAAGAAAAAATGTCTAATCTATTATGGAAATCCTTAGTGGTTAGCCCAGCAGTTTTGGGAGCAACGTTGTTAGTTTCGACAACAGCGATCGCGGCTCCAAACACAACCACTGAAGTATCACCAGTAAAACAAGTAGGTGTAGCTGAAGTTGTCCAACAGCCAGAATTGTTGGCTCAAACAACGATAGATCAAGTTAATCGTTACAGCAACGAAGGCAACCAAAATAACTCTCAGTCTCAAGTAACATCGGTTTCGCAATTTTCCGACGTACAACCCACTGACTGGGCATTCCAAGCATTGCAGTCCTTGGTTGAACGCTATGGTTGTATTGCAGGTTATCCGAATGCCACTTACCGTGGTAATCGTGCTTTGACCCGTTATGAATTTGCTGCTGGTTTGAACGCCTGTTTGGATCGCGTTAACGAGTTGATTGCCACAGCAACAGCTGACTTGGTGACGAAACAAGATTTAGCTACCCTACAGCGTTTACAAGAAGAATTTTCCGCAGAATTGGCAACCCTACGCGGTCGCGTAGATTCCCTAGAAGCGCGGACTGCTGAATTGGAAGCCAATCAATTCTCCACCACTACAAAACTTGTCGGTGAAGCCATTTTTGCCGTTACTGATGTGTTTGGCGGCAACACTGGTGATAACAACAATACAGTCTTCCAAGATCGGGTACGTTTAGACTTGCAAACCAGCTTCACTGGTAGAGACATTTTACATACTCGTCTCGCAGCAGGGAATGCAACAGCTTTCACACAAGTTGACAACGGTGGCGGTCTGATCAACACTGCTGAAGGCACACAAACATTTGAAATTGGTAGCACTGGTAACAACAGTGTCAGAATTGACCGATTGACCTATGAAGTTCCTGTAGGCCCAGCCAATGTGTACTTGGCAGCTAGCGGTGGACGACACAGCCATTATGCTGCTGTCAACAATCCTTACTTTTTCGACAACACTGATGGCGGTAACGGCGCTTTGTCTGCTTTTGCTTCTGAAAGTCCCATCTATCGGATTGGTGGCGGTGCCGGTATAGCGCTCAATCTACCCCTTGGTAAAGGTGGCGGCATCTTAGGAAATAGCTCAATCACCGCAGGTTACTTGGCATCCCAAGCTAATAATCCTGGTCTTAGTCAAGGTCTGACCAACGGCGATTATGCTGCTTTAGGACAGTTGAACTTTAGTGTTGGCGATCGCTTGGCCTTAGCTGCTACTTACGTTCACGGATATAGCGCAGGCGGTGCTTTATTCGACTCGGGTGAGGCATCAGATGTAAACACTGCTTTGGGAGCAAGACCTTTTGCAGTAGGTACTGAGCAATCTAACGCTTTACTAGGTGCAGCTTCCAGCAACTCCTACGGTGTGTCGGCTGCCTTTAGACCCAGCGACAAACTATCCGTTAGTGGCTTCGTCTCTTACCACGATGTGACTGGCTTCGGTGTAGGTGATGATTATGAAGCTTGGTCATACGGTGCTGGGGTTGCTTTAGCTGATTTTGGTAAACAGGGTAACGTTCTAGGTTTCTTTGCTGGTGCACAGCCCTATTCCTTTAACCGGGTAGGTGTTGCTGCTGGTAATGATGTACCTTATCAATTTGAAGGCTTCTACAAGTATCGCGTATCGGATAACATCTCTGTTACCCCTGGCGTAATTTGGTTGACCTCTCCTGGTCAGAGCAGTGCTAACGATGATGCAATTATCGGTACACTCAGAACAACTTTCACCTTCTAGACTGTTGACTATCCATTGATAATTTTGAACTTTATTTTTCCCCGCCTGATGGCGGGGTTTTTTATTTTGAGTAGCAGCAATAAATAAACCCCAGTGATTAACCGGGGTATAGTAGGAAAGTTAAGAGTTCTGAGCTTAGTTTATTAGCGGACACTAGTAGTCGCTTATAATCCAATACGCTTGGGTTAAGGTTTTGATGGCTTTCTATCTCGTAGCACTGTTAGACGAACCAACCGCAGCGACTGGATTTGTCTGATTCAGATAATCGTAAACTAGTTGGGAAACTTGACGAATAAAGTCTCTCCCCCTAGTGTCCTTATAGGGACGTGTGACGAAGATAGCCGCTAAATAACGTTTTCCATTTGGCATAGTCACAAATCCGGCATCGCCGATGAGAAACCCAATATCTCCGGTTTTGTTGGCTATGACTGCACCTTTCCCCAAACCTGCGGGAAGCAGTGTGTGAATTGTAGTGTGACGCAGAATATCCAAAGCTTGCTCCCGACTTTGTGGAGAAACTAGCTTGTTATTCACAACTAAAGCCAGCACCCGCGCCATATCTTGAGAACTTGTGGTGTTGGTTCCTCTCAAGTCAGCTAAAAGATGCCGAATTACTGTATCTTTCAGTCCCCAGTTACGGAAGCGCTGATTTAGTTTTGTAGCTCCACCTAAGCGATCGATAACCATATTGGTGGCGGTATTGTCACTAATGGTAATCATCTTAGTGATGGTTTCCAAAGCTGTATACTTCTTGCCAACTCGCTCATACTGCATAGTTCCAGAACCATTAGTTACTAAGTCACGTCGCATAGTCAGGTTTTCCTGAAGGGTGACTTTACCCGCATCTAAATCTTGGAAAAAGGCAATGAAAATTGGCAATTTAATCGTACTAGCTGCGGGGAAAACGCGATCGCCCCCAACATCCAAATAATCCCCAGTATCCAAATCTAGGAAAAACATTCCTGTTTTCAGGAAGCTGTAACGATTCATCAAGGCTTTAATCTGCGGTTCCAATGCTTTCATCGGTGAATGCATAGGAATTACGCCAGCAAACAGAGTGCTATTATCACTTACTCTTGGAGAAATACTCGATTGAGTCGGAGTTATTTCTAAAATGTTTGGACGGGTTGCAGTCAATTGTATCGGCTGGGGTAACTGCACAGACCAATGATTGAGAGATTCCTCTTGCAGCTTCACCTGTGCTAAGTCGAAAGTGTAATTGGGTGCTAAGGTAACTACCATACGGGTAGTATCTGCATTAAACTGCCCGATGCTAATGTCTTTAATTACTAACCCCACTCTTTGACTAGTCTGTGGATATCCTAGTTTGACTCCAGGTAAATCAATTACCAGACGGGTTGGATTGGTAAGTAATTGTACTTTGGGTTGAATATTCTCGTCTGTCGTAAAATCTAAATGATTACGATTGCTATCAAAATGCCAATTAGCGATCGCAGCAGCTTTGACAGTGGAGCCAAACAGGAACAAGCTGAAGAAACTGGGTAGAAGCCAGCTAAATTTTAAAAGGTTTTCTTTGTGTGTGAGGAGCATCGGTGATCGTTTTGTGTGATGAAAATTCATGAACGAACAAAAGCCGCCCACTATTAAAGCACACTTATCAAAAAAATTTTCAATTATCGACTTATACAAAAAACATCGGATACAAGTATTTAATTTAACTAGTATTTGACAAGAGGCTATTTATATACTGAATCTAAAGGCGAGTA
Organism: Nostoc sp. LEGE 12447; assembly: GCF_015206985.1. Classification (NCBI taxonomy): domain Bacteria; kingdom Bacillati; phylum Cyanobacteriota; class Cyanophyceae; order Nostocales; family Nostocaceae; genus Nostoc; species Nostoc sp. LEGE 12447. Next base: position 5,525 of record NZ_JADEXT010000001.1, read on the forward strand.
GAAAAGAGCGCTGCCTTGGCGATCGCTATATGAACAATCTCCCTCTGCGTAAAAAAAAGGCGGGCAAGATGCCCACCTCACAACATTTTGAGAATATTCTGTTGCTATTAACCCAACAATTGTTTAGCCTTTGCTAACACATTATCAACACTAAAGCCAAACTTCTCTAGACAAATATTACCTGGAGCCGAAGCACCAAAGCGATCGATACTAACGCAATCGCCTTCAGTACCCACGTATTTGTGCCAACCGAAACTGCTACCAGCTTCTACAGACAAACGCTTGGTGACAGCTTTTGGTAGAACAGACTCTTTATAAGCTGCATCCTGTGCTTCAAAGAGTTCCCATGAAGGTAGCGAGACAACACGGACTTTCTTACCTTCAGCCTTGAGTTTTTCGGCTGCGCCGACGGCGAGGCTCAATTCTGAACCAGTAGCAATCAAGATGATTTCAGGTGTACCTTCGCTATCTACTACGGTGTATCCACCCTTTGCTACGCCTTCAATTGATGTACCTGCCAAGTTGGGGACGTTTTGACGAGTGAATGCCAATAGAGATGGAGCGTTTTGCTTCGCTTTCTCGATCGCTACTTTATAAGCACCAGAGGTTTCGTTACCGTCTGCGGGACGAAACACTAATAAATTAGGAATGGCTCTCAAGGAAGCTAGAGTTTCAATGGGTTGGTGTGTGGGGCCATCTTCACCTTGTCCGATGGAGTCGTGAGTCATCACCCAAATCGCCCCAGCTTGAGAAAGAGCGGATAAGCGGATGGCAGCACGCATATAATCTGTGAAGATTAAGAAGGTTGCACCGTAAGGAATTAATCCTGAAGTGTGCAGCGCTATACCATTACAGATTGCGCCCATAGCATGTTCCCGCACACCAAAGTGGATGTTGGGGTTTTCGTAGTGCCCTTTTTGGAAGTCGCCCTTACCCTTGATTTCGGTCAAGTTGGAGTGGGTTAAGTCAGCCGAACCACCAATCAATTCAGGTAAAACCGCCGCTAGTTTGTTAAGGCAAGTTTCTGAGTGTTTACGAGTTGGTAGTCCTTTGTCTTCGGGGCTGTAGGTGGGTAGTACCTTATCCCAACCATCAGGTAGCTTGCCGCTTAGGTAGCGTTCAAATTCAGCTGCTTCTTGGGGATACTTAGCTTTGTAGTCGGCAAATGTTTTGTTCCATTCGGTTTCGTAACCTGCACCGCGTTCAACTGCTTTGCGTGTGTGGTTGAGGGCTTCTTGTGGAACATCAAAAGGCTCATATTCCCAACCCAAATTTTTCCGAGTCAAGGCTATTTCGTCTCCACCCAAAGCAGCGCCGTGAATACCAGCAGTGTTTTGTTTGTTGGGAGAACCATAACCAATTGTGGTTGTCACCTTAATCATTGATGGTTTATCGGTGACAGCTTTAGCTTCTTCAATTGCTTTGGCGATCGCTGCTAAATCGGTATTGCCGTCTTCAACGTGGAGAACGTGCCAACCGTAAGCTTCAAACCGCTTAGAAACATCTTCGGTGAATGCTACATCTGTGGAACCGTCGATGGAAATGTGGTTGTCGTCGTACAGAGCGATGAGTTTGCCTAATCCCAAGTGTCCTGCGAAAGAAGCAGCTTCACCAGAAATACCTTCCATGTTGCAACCATCACCTAAAATTACGTAGGTGTAATGGTCAACAATTTTGGTATCAGGTTTGTTAAATTTAGCGGCAAGGTGCGCTTCGGCGATCGCTAAACCAACTCCATTGGCAATTCCTTGACCCAAGGGCCCAGTTGTGACTTCCACGCCTGGGGTCATGAAGTTTTCGGGGTGTCCAGGGGTTTTGGATTCCCATTGACGGAATTGCTTGATATCTTCAATGGTGACGCTATCGTAGCCTGTCAAGTACAGTAGGGCGTACTGCAACATCGAGCCATGACCGGCAGATAAGACAAAGCGATCGCGGTTAAACCACTTGGGATTCTTGGGATTAAACTTCAAAAAGCGATCCCAGAGGACAAAAGCCATCGGAGCCGCGCCCATTGGTAGTCCTGGGTGTCCCGATTTCGCCTTTTCTACGGCATCAATAGCCAAGAAGCGGATCGAGTTAATAGCCAGTTCTTCGACGGACAATTCTTTGGCGGATTGGGTTGCAACAGTCATAATCTCTTGTTTTTAACGACGGGTTAGCACTCTTCGTAGCTTCTCTTGCTGGGGTTATTTTAGATTCCCCACAGTATCCTCATCATCCCACTCCCGCTTGTCGATGGACAAGCGGGATCTCCTGAGTTTATGGTGATAAATCAAGCTGATAATTGGGTCATGCTGAACGCTTAAGTTATATCGGAATGATATTTCTGATACTTTGGGCATTGAGCATGGGGCATTGGGCAAAGGGCATTGGGCAAACGAGCAGAGTCGGATTAAATTACTGAATTCTGAATTCTGAATTCTGCCTTCTGCCTCCTGCCTCCTGACTTCTTTTAAACGTATTTCTTAAAGGCCAGTGTGACATTATGACCGCCAAACCCAAAAGAATTGGATATTGCCACCTCGACTTTTTGAGCGCGGCTGTAGTTAGGCACGTAATCTAAGTCACATTCTGGATCGGGATTTTCCAGATTAATTGTCGGTGGAATTTGGTCATTAGCGATCGCTAGTACTGTTGCCACAGCTTCAATACCTCCAGAACCGCCTAATAAATGACCTGTCATCGATTTGGTTGAACTAATTGCCACCTTATAGGCGTGTTCTCCCAAGGCTTTTTTGATGGCTGAGGTTTCAGTTGAATCATTCGCCGGGGTACTAGTGCCGTGGGCATTAATGTAGCTAATTTGTTCGGGGGTTATATTAGCATCTTTGAGCGCCAGTTCTATGGCTCTCGCTGCACCTAATCCGCCAGGGACAGGGGAAGTGATATGGTATGCGTCACAGGTCATACCATAGCCGATCATTTCGGCATAAATGTGAGCGCCGCGACTTAGGGCGTGTTGCAGTTCTTCTAGAATTAAAATTCCTGAACCTTCACCTAATATAAATCCGTTGCGATCGCGGTCAAAGGGGCGGCAAGCATGAGCCGGATCGTCATTGCGAAAAGAAAGGGCTTTGCAGGCCGCAAACCCAGCCATTGATAATGGTGTCACAGCTGCCTCTGTTCCGCCGCAAATCATTGCTTTGGCATATCCCCCTTGAATTAAGCGGAACGCATCGCCTACAGCATTAGATCCAGCAGCGCAGGCAGTTACAGGGCAGGAATTAGGCCCTTTAGCACCCGTGTGAATTGCCGTCAATCCTGCTGCCATATTAGCGATCATCATCGGTATCATGAATGGACTACAGCGATCGGGCCCACGGTTGAGGTAGATCGTTTGCTGGTCTTCTAATACCTTAATGCCGCCAACGCCAGAACCGATCATGACACCTACCTGTTCTGCATTCAGTTCATTAATAACTAACTGCGCGTTAGCTATAGCTTGTTTTGCTGCTGAAACCCCAAATTGGGCAAATCGATCCATGCGCTTGGCATCTTTGCGCTCCAAGTAATCATGTGGATCAAAGTTTTTTACCTCACCAGCAATGCGGCAATCATGGCTAGACGCATCAAAAAATGTGATGTAGTCAATGCCATTGCGTCCACTCAATAATCCATCCCAATATTCTGTTGCTGTGTTACCTATCGGTGTAATCGCGCCAACACCAGTTACAACAACGCGTTTACGTGTATGATCTGTCATGATTCAGTTAAAGGTGGCGAAAAAGCAGCAGGCATTAAACAGTGCTGAGTTATGTTAGCGGATAGCTAGGGTTTAGCCCGTCCTGAGTTCTGAGTTTTGGAAGCACCCAAAGATGGAGAAAACTCCGAACTTTTGCCTCCGAAAACTCTAACTCCTAAACTTTTAACTGTTCAGCACTCAGTTAAAAGTCAAAGCAGTGGTTTTTGCCATAAACGCCCAGAGGGAGCGAGACAAAGCCATCTGAACTTCTCCTAATCGGAGACTCCAAGGGCGAACAGAGACTCAAAACTTTTTTAAGCTGATGCAGCAACTTTGTTATTGATGTAATCTACTGCGTCTTGAACCGATACAATCTGCTCGGCAGCTTCGTCGGGAATTTCGATATCAAATTCTTCTTCCAAAGCCATCACGAGTTCAACAGTATCCAGGGAATCAGCTCCTAAATCTTCCATAAACTTAGCTTGTGGAGTGATTTTGGAAGCATCTTCAACACTCAGTTGTTCGATGACGATTTTCTTGACCTTTTCAAAAAGTTCCGTTTGGCTCATAAATAATAAAAGTCCTTAACCAGTTGCTAGGATCTACTCTTTAGAGAAGACATTGTTTTGAGCATATACATCTTATCGTCAAGCGCGATCGCCCGTATACTACCAAGAGTTTTTCTGTTAGAAAACCTCTCCTGTTCCTCAAAAGAATAGGGTAACTTTTCTGGGAACAGTTGTTTATGGGAGCGGGCTACGCCATCGCCGATACCGTGTAAATGCTTTTATTGTCAATTATTGCTAAATTTTTTTACAATGTCTCGATCGGTATTTACAGCCTTGCTAGCAATCAGAATATTTAGACGCTGCGGCTTTGAACCTAGATGGTTAAAGAATCGCTGAAAGTCAAACATCATAATTTTGGTGCTAACAAGGAAGTAATAAAACAGTTATTGTTTAGAGCGATCGCTCTAACCCAAATATACCTCTATGCTATCTCAGACACTCAAACTCAAGTACGCTTATTTCCCTGGTTGTGTTGCTCAAGGGGCCTGTCGGGAACTTTACCAGTCAACTCAAGCCCTTACTAAAGCACTAGGTATTGAATTGGTTGAACTTAAAAAAGCTGCTTGCTGTGGTTCAGGCACATTTAAAGAAGATTCTCAACTGTTAGAAGATACAGTCAACGCTAGAAATATCGCCCTAGCAGAAGAATTAAATTTGCCCTTACTTACCCATTGCAGTACTTGTCAAGGTGTTATTGGTCATGTGAACGAACACCTGAAAGAATGTAAGACAACTGATCCTACATACATTGAACAGGTGAATGGCTTGCTGCATAAAGAAGGCTGTTCGCCTTATCGTGGCAGTACTGACGTTAAACATCTTCTCTACGCTTTGGTGACAGATTACGGTTTAGACGAAATTACCAAACGTGTCAACCAGAAGTTAACTGGATTAAAATGCGCGGCTTTTTATGGCTGTTATCTCCTCCGCGCCCAAAAATCCATGCCTTATGACGACCCGTTCCAACCAGAAGCGATGGAAAATATGTTTCGGGCTGTAGGTGCAACACCAATTTATTACCGAGGCCGGACACAATGTTGTGGTTGGCCTCTTGCTAGTTATGCCACTACCCAATCTTTCAAAATGGCGGGGATGCATATTCAAGACGCTTTGAGTTCTGGTGCTGACTGTATAGTTACACCTTGCCCACTGTGCCACTTAAATTTAGACTCGCGTCAGCCAGAGGTGGAAAAGGTAATTGAGCAAAAGTTAGGTTTACCAGTATTGCATTTACCCCAGTTGATTGCTTTAGCACTTGGGGTTAATCCAAAAGAACTGGGTTTAGAAAGGCACGTTGTTTCCACCAAGCCAGTGTTGGAGAAATTAGGATTTTAGTTTGTGGATTATCAGGTAATACAGTTCAGATAAGACTAAAACACTTGTAGAGACGGCGATTTATCGCGTCTCAAAACCCATGATTTTGCACAACTAGCGCTTTGAACCGTATTGGATTATCAGGTAGGGGCATAAGACAATACGGTTAGGTTAAAGGGGAAAGCTTTAAATAGATCCTTTACCCTTTACCTAGACCACAAGGAAAGTGAAAAATGCTTATCCAAACCTTATGGGGGTTTAAGATTGTTTATGCTATCAACTTAAGCAAGATCCCGCGTAGTACAGTTTTGCGTAAAAGCGTAGCGTTTTTAATGTAAGCCGATGCACTAACAATGCAAGCTAACGCATTAACAATGCAAGCTAACGCATTAACTATGCAAGCCGACGCATTAACTATGCAAGCCGACACATTAACAATGCAAGCTAACGCATTAACTATGCAAGCCGACGCATTAACAATGTAAGCCGATGCATTAACAGTCTCATGTAGCCGCCACTTCTAGTTACCAGGACTGCGCGGCAAAATTTCGTTCAACAGGTAAATTCTCAGATGCTTACAAGCGATCGCAGTTGCAGGTGGAAATCGTACTTGGTAAGTGGGTTAATGATAGGTGGAGCGATCGCTTATTGTGATTCCACGGTAGCCCAGATCGTACCCGATGCCACTTTAGGATCTGAAAGTTCTATAGTTACACCCCAAACTCCCGATTCCGCCGTTAATGTGATTTCGGGCGGAGCAACACGGGGTAAAAATTTGTTCCACAGCTTTGATCAATTTTCTGTCCAAACTGGAGGTACAGCGCTCTTCAACAATGCTACAGATATTCAGAACATAATCAGTCGAGTCACAGGTTCCTCTATCTCTAACATTGATGGATTGATTCAAGCCAACGGTACAGCCAATCTGTTTTTACTCAATCCGAATGGAATTATTTTTGGGCAAAATGCACGTTTAGATATACGTGGTTCCTTTGTCGCCACTACTGCCAAAGCCATACAATTTGGAACTCAAGGTATTTTGAGCGCTGACAATCCAGAACCACCCTCGCCTTTGCTGACAGTCAATCCTTCTGCTTTACTCTTCAATCAAATTGCTGCATCCATTCAAAATAACTCAACCTCGCCAGCCGGACTAACTCCGGCAGGTGAAAATTCGTTTGGTCTACGTGTTCCAGATGGTAAGAGTTTGCTGCTAGTAGGCAGGAATATCAGCATGGATGGCGGTCAACTAAATGCTTATGGTGGCAGAGTCGAGTTGGGAGGATTGTCCGACAGTGGAACTGTGACGCTTCAAGTCGATGGCGACAATTTAAGCTTGGGCTTTCCTGATAACGTAACGCGAGCAGATATATCTTTAACGAATAGTGCTGGTGTAAGTGTAGAAAGTGGAGGTGGTGGTAGTATTACAGCCAATGCCCGAAATATAGAGATTTTGGGAGGCAGTTTCTTAAGTGCTGGTATTGCAAAAGGTTTGGGATCAGTTAGCTCTGTTGCAGGAGATATTACGCTCAATGCCACAGGAGAAATAAAAGTTGCAAGGCAAAGGAGCTTTGTCTTCAATAATGTACGCGAACAAGCAAAGGGAAAGGGGGGGAATTTAATCGTCAACGCCCGTGACTTCCTTATGGAGGATGGGGTGCAAGTTGCTGTTGGTACATTAAGTGCGGGCAGAGGTGGAGATTTAACTATTAATGCTCAAAATTCTGTACAAGTCATTAGGAGCGATTTAATAACTACAGTTCAGTCAGGAGCAACAGGTGATGCGGGGAATTTGACAATTAATACTCAACATTTACGAGTGTTGGAAAGGGGAGCCGAAATTACTACTGCAACTTTCGGTGAGGGTAAGGCAGGAAGCTTGACAGTAAATGCCACTGATTCTATACAAATTGTTGGTAACAATGGTTTGTTTACTAGTGCTGCCCAAGACTCAACAGGTGATGCAGGCGACCTGACAATTAATACTCGTGAGTTATTAATGCAGAAAGGGGGACGGATTAGCGCTTCAACACTTGGCCCAGGAAAAGCAGGTGATATAACAATTAACACTAACAACCTACGTTTAGAAGATGGGACATCAGTTAGCGCTGGTACACTTCTGACTGGTAAGGGTGGGAATTTGACTATAAAAGCAGATATTGTACAACTGACTGGTACTAGCTTCTTGCTTACTCAAGCAAACCCAGGCTCAACCGGAGATGCAGGAGACATGACAATTAGCACAGGGAAATTGCTCATTCAAGGAGGGGCACAGGTCATTACGAGTACATTTGGTGCGGGTAAAGGGGGAAATTTAACCGTTGATGCTTTTGACGTGCAGCTGATTGGTAGAAGCGCAGATAATCGGTTTGGTAGTGGCTTGTTTACTTCAGCACAGCCAAACTCAACAGGGGATGCAGGAGATTTGACTATTACAACTAATACCTTGCTAGTGCGAGATGGAGCTAGGGTCAGCGTGCAGAGTTCTGGAACAGGAACCGCAGGCAATATGACAGTAAATGCAAACTTTATCCGCTTAAACAACAACGCTTTACTCAGCGCTAATACACGCAACGTTCAAGTGGAACCCAACTTAGAGCAGGCGACAATTAGTATTAACTCAAAAATTTTGGCGATGAGTAGCAATAGTAACATCAGAACTAACGCCATTGGAGAAAATGTCATCGGTGGTAATATCAACATTGACACTTATTTTCTAGTTGCCGATCAAAATAGTGACATCAGCGCTAATTCTACTAACTTCCGTGGAGGGAATATCAGAATTAATGCCCAAGGTATTTTTGGGACTCAACTGCGAGATTTGCCATCCGAGCAAACGAGTGATATTACCGCTACAGGGGTAAGTCGTGAGTTCAGTGGTAATGTAGAAATTACTACATCTGATGTTGACCCTAGTTGGGGATTAGCCCAACTGCCAACAAATTTAGTTGATGCCTCACAACAAATTGCTCAAGGCTGTACTCCCAGAGGTGAGCAGACTAGTAGTTTTGTTACCACAGGACGCGGTGGCTTGCCAGACAATCCCAGTGAGATACTTAAGGGTGATGCAATTGAGGTAAATTTAGTTACTCTTGACCCGAAAATAAGTCGCTCTCGGACAGGAAGAAATGCGATCGCATCTCCTCCTATGTCGGCTCCTATAATCGAGGCTCAAGGGTGGGTAATAGGTAAAAATGGCGAGGTGCTGCTCATAGCTTCTGCACCTACTGTCACATCCAATAATTCTGGGTTGACTCCAGAATCATGCAATTTGTGGCAACAAGACTAAATTGGTTGGCGTAAATAATTATTGTTGGGAATAGGGAATAGGGAATGGGGAATGGGGAATAGGCAATAGGCAATAGGAAATGGGGAATAGGGAATAGGCAATAGGCAATTATCTACGCCCACTTGCTTATCATGAATAACTAGTAAATAGATTGCCAGTACCAGACCAGATATCTTTTGCAAAGACGCAAAAGGCATTGAGGGCAAGAATGTGAAAAGAAATAATGGTTTCTTTTTCTGGAGAATCCGCCGTCTGTTGAAGTATTTACACAGAAAAGTGAATCGTTCGGGAATTCTAGTCTTACTCTTGGTTGTGTTTTTAACCACTAGTATATTACCGCCTACTTTCGCTTTTATAGCTGCCCAAAACTCTTTTATTGAAAAAGAGGTAAGGGAGCAGGGGGCAGGAAGCAAGAGAGATAGTTTAGATATGGATTCGACTTCACAGCCACAAAAACCACTTCTATTAAGTGGGGGACTCAAATCCATGTTCCGCTCCACTTCACAGCAGGAGTCAGAAGTCATTCCCCTCTGTTCTCTGCTCTCTTCACCCTGCGTCTTCGTTCAAGGTGTAACTAATGCTGAAGAGTTATTGCAACAGGGCAAAAATTTATATGAAACAGAACGTTTTTATGAAGCATCTTTAGTCTTTCAACAAGCATATATCGCTTTCAAAGCTCAAAAGGATGAACTCAGAGAAGCCATGAGTTTGAGCAATCTCTCCTTGGCTTATCAACAATTAGGAGAGTGGTCTAAAGCCAGTCAAGCGATTCGCAATGCGATCGCTTCGCTTCACGCACAAAGTCTTAATCTATTACAGACTGGACAAAATATAAACACTTTTACCGAGCCAGCCTCCCTCACGCAAATTTTAGCCCAAGCTTTAGATATTCAAGGTCGCCTACAATTAGCACAAGGAAAAGCTGAATCAGCTTTAAATACCTGGCAACAGGCAGCTGCAATTTATGCACAGATAGAAGACAAGACTAACTTAATCCGCAGCCAGATTAACTCTGCCCAAGCATTGCAAACTTTGGGGCATTATCGTCAAGCCCAGAAAATATTAACTGAGATTAACCAAAACTTGCAAAATGAACCCGACTCAACTCTCAAAGCTACAGGATTGCGTAGCTTTGGCAATGTACTGCAAGTAGTTGGCAATTTAGAACAATCTCGACAAATTTTGCAGCAGAGTTTAGAGGTGGCAATGCGAATGCCAGAGCAATCTCCTCAAATAATAAGTGAAACTTGGCTCAGTTTAGGCAACACCGCCACAGCCCAGCACGATATTCCAGCCGCTCTCAATTACTATCAACAGGCTGCCGCTACCTCTACCTCTTTAACTACACGCATCCAAGCTGATTTGAATCAACTTCACTTACTGTTGGATGACAATCAATTAACTGCTGCTCAAGGGTTGGTGTCTCAGATTCAACTTCAAATCCCTAATTTGCCTTCCAGTCGCAAGACGATTTATGCTCGAATTAACTTTGCTCAAAGTCTCATGAAATTAAGAGCTAAAGGCGTAAACGGGCACGAGGTGAAAGAAATTGCCCAGCTTTTGGCTATAGCAGTTCAACAAGCCAGAGATTTACAAGACCAGCGCTCAGTTGCTTATGCACTGGGAAATCTGGGAGGATTATACGAACAGACCCAACAAATTAGTAGCGCTCAAGAACTCACTCAGCAAGCCTTAATTCTATCCCAAGCCATAAATGTGCCAGATATTACCTATCGCTGGCAATGGCAGCTAGGACGCTTACTGAAAGCACAGGGAGATATTAAGGGGGCGATCGCAGCTTACACCGAATCAGTTAAAATCCTTCAGTCCCTCCGCAACGATTTAGTTGCGATTAATCCAGAGGTACAGTTTTCTTTTCGAGATGAAGTAGAGCCAATCTATCGGCAGTTGGTCAATTTGCTGTTGGAATCAGAAGGAAACTCCCAAAAGAACCTAATCCAAGCTCGCGCCGTTATTGAATCTCTACAACTAGCTGAACTCGACAACTTCTTTCGGGTTGCTTGCTTGGAAGGAAAACCAATCCAAATTGACTCTGTTATCGATCAAAAAGATCCGACGGCGGCAGTTATCTATCCAATTATTTTGGCAGACAAACTAGAAGTTATTCTCAAGTTACCTCAACAACCATTGCGCCATTACAAAACCGCCATCACTGCAATGGAAGTGGAAAGAACTTTAGAACAATTGCGACAACAACTGATCAAACCTTACACACTGCAAGAAACTCAGTTATTATCCAGGCAGGTATATAATTGGCTGCTGCAACCAGCACAGCAAAACTTAGCTAAATCCCAAATCAAAACTTTGGTATTTGTCTTGGATGGTTCCTTGCGAAATATTCCAATGGCTGCTCTGTACGACGGTCAACAATATCTGATCGAGAAATATGCGATCGCTTTGACTCCAGGGTTACAGTTATTAGCCCCAAAGTCTCTGTCACAGCAACAAGTAAAAGTTTTGACTGCCGGAATTACTGAAGCTCGTCAGGGCTTTTCTGCTCTGAGCAATGTAGCGCTTGAGTTGAACCAAATTAAGTCTGAAGTCCCGACTACAGTGCTTCTCAATCAAGAATTTACTAGCAAAACTTTCCAAAAAGAAATCAATTCTGTTCTTTTCTCAGTAGTCCACCTTGCAACTCACGGCCAGTTTAGTTCCAAAGCAGAGGAGACGTTTATTCTCACCTGGGATGGTCGGATCAACGTCAATCAGTTAGATAGCCTACTTCGGATTCGAGATAGCGAAAAAGCTAGTGCGATCGAATTACTGGTTCTTAGCGCCTGCCAAACTGCTGCTGGGGATAAGCGGGCGACTTTGGGGCTTGCTGGAATAGCTGTACGGGCAGGGGCACGCAGCACACTTGCTTCTTTGTGGAATGTGGATGATAAATCCACAGCAGAACTGATGAGTCGGTTCTACGGAGAATTAATTAGCAAACAGCTAACTAAAGCCGAAGCACTCCGTCAAGCCCAACTAGCTTTATTAAAGAACCCTAAGTATCAACATCCCATATTTTGGGCACCTTACGTCCTAGTGGGCAATTGGTTATAGCGATTGGCAGCAGTTTACTATCGGTTCTGTAACAATGTCATTTAGACCAACAGTTTGCAACATCTTAGCCCAATCAGCACTTTTTGGGTCTATACGGTGAAGTTCGGCTGAAGCAGTCAGGGATTCGTACCAAATACCATTAGTGGCATAAAGAGCAACGCGCTGGTTTGGTGTAGCTTTATCTAACTGACTTTTTAGAAGGGCGTTAGGTTCGACCCTTTTAATCCAACCATCAACAAAAACAGGTGGTTGTTGTTGATGACAGTAAATATTGAAGTACCAATGATAACGCTTGCCAATTTCTAACGAGGAAGCTGTTGATGGCAAAGAAAGGCTAATAATTCCTGGTACCCCAGGCAGCGAAACAGGGGTTTGATATACAGTCTGCCCCGCTTCATTCTGTAGCACGAACTCTGTGGAAACTGCGGTTACATCAGGAACGTAAAACCAGAACTTTGGATGAGAACTAGTTGTTAATCCAAAGACTAATTCTGTATTTGGAAACGGGTAAACCGGAACTAACGCTGTCAGTAGCTTTTCTTTAGATGTAGTAAGCTGCTTGTCCATGTTTTCGCAGCCGCGCTTCCCTCCTCCAACGCGATTACCTGGTGCGTTAATGTCATCTGGGGGAGGAGGTGCGTTAAAAATCAACGATGGGAGAACTTTAGATTTGATAGGCTGTGCTTGTACTGGCGTGAAGCAGAACGATACCAAAGCGATCGCAAAGGCAAGTTTAAGTTGTCGAAGACCTAAGCTCATATCACAACTAACTGAACGTTTTTACATCCTTCCATTAGCAACTATCCAATTTTACAGAGCTAGTCATAGCCTTTTTTAAGTGAACAGTAAAATTTTTACCCACCTTGAAATGGCTAGGATAAATATAATAAGCAGAATATTGAAGGAGGCAGGAGGCAGAAGGGTCTGAATAAGACCTTCTGAATAAAAGCCACACTTCGGCTACGCTCAGTGCCCACCAAATTAAAAATTTGGTGGGGGTCTTAAACCCAAGACCCGTCTGGTCGCGGCAGAGGGCTGTTGCAGTATTCCTCCTGCCTCCTGCCTCCTGCCCTCTGCCTTTGTTGGATAAAGGCTATTTATATCTTCAAAAGCATAAAAGATATTTTCGCAAACCTTTACTGGCTAAATATATTTATTGCTGTCACTGCTTTGAGAAAGGCTGTAAATTACTACAATACTGCCTGTAACGACCAGAGCGATCGCAGCCGGAATAAGCGGTATCCAAATACCTTTCAGCAGCATAAAAAAGCTAATTGTCGATATAGCAGCAATTACAGCAACTCCCGCTATTCCTAAAAGCCAGGAATGACGAATCCGCCATGCCAATATTCCTCCTAAAACAGACCAGAAAAAGACCCAAAAAGCCTCACCCCAAACAGGCCAAACCCACAACAGGGTTCGTCCATCTAAAACTGCACTGAGAATTTGACTCACCATTTGAGCATGAACCATAACTCCTGGAATTTCCTGCTTACGATCGGTAGTGTAGGGGGTGGAAAAATAATCACCGGCGCTTTGGTTAGTAATACCAATAAGTACAATCCGATTCTTCACAAGATTGGGATCGATCGCACCTCTGAGCAACTCTTTTAAGGTAATTTGCTCCACAGCCTTTAAGGGAGAGCCAGAGGAACGGTAATTTAGCAATATTTGATAGCCCCAGTCATCCATTTTCTGATAGCCACCAATATGCACTCGCAAGCGCCTAAACACAACTTTACCAATCTGTAAATCTTTTTTTTTGGTGTACTTGATATCAATGCCTTCTGTTTGTAGATAACGAAATGCCAATTGAGCGCTGAAGGAGTATGGCGTAGTACAAGGGGATGAGTCACTTGGTTGCATAGCGATCAGATGGCGGCGGAGAATACCATCCGTGTCTTGGACAAAATCGCTAAAGCCTTGACGTTCTATAGGAATTTCTGGAGGGGGTGAAACGCCTGGTTCATTAATTGTCGGTTCGCTGACTTTGCAAATAGCAATAAAGCGATCGCTACGCCGCATCCAAATGGCTAAAGGTGCTTCTTTGGCATCTACAGGGAAATCACGATAAATATCTAAGCCAATAGCTCGTGGTTTGAACTTTTCGAGTTTTTGGACAATTTGAGCCAGTGCGCGATCTGAGAGCGACCCTTTTCTCTCTTGCTGTTCAGGAAGCTTAAAATCATCTTCAGCGATCGCAACTACTAAAAGGCGGCGATCTGTTTGTTCGCTAGGACGCAGCCGCAGCAGTTGGTCAAAAGCCTTTAGCTCCCCAGCTTGTAATTGTCCAAGATGCCGCACTCCCATTATCGAGGCTGTGACAACCACAGCTAACATCAGCACAGTTTGAAAAGATCGCTGGCTGGACAATGTTTGCCGTGTTGCTACCGATTGTAAGTCAAATAAAGCTTTATCAACCCAATTTTGATTAAAAACAGTAGCATAAATGGGGTTATAAACTTTTAAGTAACCCTGTTGCTTGACCACTAATCCTGAGAGTCGCAATTCCATTTGCTCAGGACTGTTATTTGCTGTGATTTGGCCTGTTTGCAAAATTTGCTGATAAAGGCGCAGCAATTGTCTAGTATGCCGTTCGCTTTTCAAAATGCGATCGCGAATCGTCCTGAGATGTTCTGGTTCATCTTGAGATTCCCAGTTTTCAATTACTTGAGAACGTATCAGTTTCTCAACATACTCTGCTTCCCCGTTTGCTGGAATGACAGAGGAAGATGCAACAACTAATTGACAAAGCTTCTGAGTCAGAAAAGGTTGACCGCCACTCCAAGCTAAAATCTCTTGCAACACTATCTGAGGATTCGCGATACCCACTAATCCCTCAGCTAATGGTTGAGCTTCATGCCATTGGAAACCGCTTAGTTCAATTGCTCGACCAATATTAAAAGGTGTTCGGTGTTTATCTTGAATCAAATCGTAGGGAGTAGTTACCCCTAGTAAGGCAAAGGTAAGACGCTGATAAGCTGGATTGTCGGCTCGTTTGTTATAGCAAGCTCGAATCAAAGCTAAAAAATCATCCTTGAAGTTTAACTTGAGAATGCTATCAATTTCGTCTACAAAAATCACCATGTTTTCAGAGACTTCTGCCAATAGCACCGACTCAATAAACTCACTCAAGCGCTGCACTGGTGATAATCCAGAGCGATCGCTCCACCAACTCAATACTTTGAATTTGGGAATGAAGCTACGTGCTAACCTCCGTAACACACCCAAATACCACTCAGATGGGGTAATATCTTGACTTCCAATGGCCGTAATATCGATAACACCACAAGCAATATCGTCTGCTTGCAGTTTACGCATTGTTTGCACTCGCAAACTAGACTTACCCATCTGCCGCGAGTTGAAGACATAACAAAATTCTCCGGCCTTGAGTGCATCATAAAAATCTTTATCGGCTTTTCGCTGCACATAGCACGGAGCATCAATTTGCAGACTCCCTCCGATTTGATATTTATAAGGTGAGTTTTCTGCTTTGCTCGTCGGATGCATCCTAACTTCCAGCTATCAGCAACGTATAATTTTAGGTAAAATCTACACTTAATACCGATTACTTGTGAGTTTACTCTAGAACAAGAGGCTTAAGCCCCAAGTTTTACTAAACTGGATTTTGTGCAGTTTTACAAAAAATTGGTACAAGTACAGCATTTCATTAATTCGTAGCAAATTAAGTTTGGCAATGCCAATGCATCCCTCTACAATGTCGATGCATCTCTCTGCAATGTCGATGCATCCCTCTGCAATGCCAATGTATTCCTCTACAATGTCGATGTATCCCTCTGCAATGCCAATGTATCTCGCTACAATGCCAATGCATCCCTCTGCATTAATAAAAAAGGCTAAGATTATTACGCAAAACTGTACTAAGTGAAGCGATTTTGAAAATATTGGCGGTACAAATTGCAGCGTGGCATCACCTTATTGTCATTACAATATACCACTAGACCCATACTATGTAATTTAAACGCTGATTCCGAGTCTAATTCTATCGGTACTAAACTCTTTACAACCTGGCTAAAAGCTGTCACTAAATTTGGATCGTGTTCGAGATTACACAAATGTCCTCGGAGATGATCTTGGTAAATTGCAGCTCCAGTTGCGGCTGTTTGCAACAACTGTTCAAGGGTAATGTACCGATGTTGAACATGATAAAGAGCTAGCCGGATTAAATACGGATGTCCTCCTACCATATCCATCAGTTTTTTGACCTGTGTATCAGTCCAATTTAGTCCCTGATGACGTGCAACTAAAATTTGGACTTGTTCTGGAGTAAACTCTTGTAATTCAATGCTCAATCCTACATTAAAGGGAGATTGATTGATATTTAGCGGAATATAAACTTCTTTGGAATGTACCAAAACTAGCCGGAGTTTTTTCCAGAGTTCGCTACTGCGATCGCCATACTTAGCATACTCATACCAAGCTCGTAACAGGTTAAAAAAGTCTTCGGCAGTGTCACGATAGGGAAAAATGCGATCGACACCATCTAAGCTAATTACTAATGGGCTATCGATTTCTTCTAACAAACACTCTTCAAAGTAAGCAGTAGTTTTATCCTTGCTGCCATAAATGCTCCAATAATCATCTAACTGATGAAGTTGCTTCAGTTTTCTACCAACACTTTCACAGAACCAGCGCAAAAATGTATCCAAGCTGGCGAAAACTGCTTTATCTGCTAAATGGAAGCTGATAGAAACTGTTTGACAACCATGTTGTCTAGCTTCATCAAGAATCCTAGCCATTAGCGAGGTCTTGCCCATTTGTTTAGGTGCTTTGATCCGAATCAGGGAACCTGGCTGCAAAATCTCTTGATAACAACGCTCTTCAATTGGAGGGCGTTCAACATAAAAACTAGAAGAGAGAGGGACTTGACCTACAGGTAATTCTGGCTCTGCATTCAGTAGGGGTTGTTCGTTTGTGTATACGCTTAGTAATGTCTTGCTATTTTCTTCAGAAACTGAGTTGTTCGATGCCAATTTCTCCATTGTTAGCTGTGAAGATGACATCAGCTTTTGAGGCTGTAAAATTGTCTCTAACCGCTTTGATGAAGCAGCAGTCCAGGAAACACGCCGTCGCTCTAGTGCTGCTTGAAAATTTTTTTTACCGACCTTTTCGCCAAATGCTGCTGATAGCATCTGCCATAATTTCGGGCCAACATCATGCTGTAGGTATTCGGTAGTGTAGCCATGAGTTTGGGCAATCTCGTCATACTTCTTCCCTTCCCAAGAGCTACGCAGTATGGTTACTTCAATATCTTTCAGATGTCTTTTTGTCTGAGTAACAACTGCTGCATCTAATATTTTTAATGCCGTTTCAAAGTCCATTGTTCATGGATGAATCACAACTATTTATATATTGAGATCCAGTCCGAACTTTTAACTTTCCAGATTTTTTCGCAAATAATATTCTAATGGCTGAAATCCAGTCCTGTCCTGGTTCAGCAAAGATTACTGTCCTTAAACTTTCTTACTTAACCTTACCTGACCACTTTTGCCGTTGGTTTTTTGGGAATCAAACTCCTTAAATTATCCACATTTACCTTTTTGAGTTCAAAAGGCAACCTGGTAATAACAGCAATAGCAGTTGTTTGGCTTTGGACAAATTTAGCTTTTTTGAAAAATTTGTCCAAAGTCTAAATCAAGAAAACAATACACAAACTCACAACCAAATCAAACAAAGATACAAAATTATGGCGATTATTAGTGGAACCCCAACTCCTGCTGACGACAAAATTATAGCTGATGGAGCAAATGATAAAATCGATGCTCTGGCCGGTAACGATACGGTTTTTGGTGGTGCGGGCAATGATACTCTAATAGGCAACTTTGGCAATGATTCTCTATCAGGATCGCTTGGTAATGATTTCCTTGATGGTGGATTTAACAGAGACACCCTTGATGGTGGCACTGGTAACGACACTCTCAACGGCGGCGATGACAATGACACTCTTATAAGTGGAACTGGAAACAATCGCGTTAATGGCGGTGCGGGTAACGATATTCTCATCGCTCAAAACGGAAACTTTCCGGCTCTCGGCGATGTTGGGGATACCCTGATTGGCGGTGCAGGTGATGACGAACTGCGTGTTGAGGGAGCCTCAAATTATTTCTTGACCAATAATCAGCTGTTTGTCGGTAATTTAGCTCACCAATTTTCTGAGGTTGAGAATGTCAGGCTCACTGGTACTGCGGGTAATGACACGATTAATGCGTCTCAAGCTCTGTTGTCCGGGCGAACCTTTCTCTTTGGTGGTGCTGGTAATGACACTATCATAGGTAGCCGTGGTCTTGACCAGATCAACGGTGGTGATGGGAATGACAGCATAGTAGGAGGAGCGGGATTTAACTTCCTGCGTGGCAATAATGGCAATGACACCCTCATAGGTGGAAATGACGACAATAATTTTAATGGTGGACAAGGAAATGATTTTATCCAAGGTGGAAGCGGGAGAGATAGTTTTTCGGATGGTGCCTTAGATGGAGCGGGTGATGACCAATATATCGGAGGAGGAGGTGAGGACTTCCTATTCATAAATGGCGACAATAACTTTGAGCTTTTCTCATTTGCAAATGACCCAAACAAAAGCCAACTCAAAGGTGGTAAGTTTGGCCCTGGGGCCAATCTCGATGATTCAGCCACAGGTACTGATACCCTCCAAAATATTGAAAGCGTCGAAATCCAAGGAGGAGATAGCAACAATCGCATAGATGCCAGTCGTGCCAGCCAAAACGTCAATGTAATTCTTAATGGTCGCGATGGCAGCGATATTCTGCTAGCTGGTAGCGGTAACGATGTACTATTTGGCGGATTGGGCAACGATCGCCTTGATGGAAATATAGGTAACGATCGCCTAAATGGTGACTCTGGCAATGATATTCTTTCGGGAGGTAAGGGTAATGATACCCTCAGTGGTGGTGGTAATTTTAATAGCGGAGAGATAGATATTTTAACAGGAGGATTAGCATTTGGAGGGGTTCAATCTGTTGATACATTTAACCTAGGTGACTCCTATCGGCAAGCTGGTCATGCTGTGATCGCAGATTTTTCTCTACTAGATGGGGACAAGATCGCTCTTCGCGGTTCTGCTAGCGATTACACATTTGTACAGCAAAACTTCAATACTAATAATAGTTTTGGTAGTGGTATTTTTTCAAATGACTCATCTATCTTAGATACGGTCATCTTCTTCGGTTCGCCAATTTTCGGTGATGTGATTGCTGTGGCTGAGGATGTCAGCTTAAGTGCTATCACTCCTGGTATCACATTTACTGTCTAACACTTTCAGTATCAACCTGTTTAGAGACGCATAGTTTTGCGTCTCTAAACGCGCAAAATCGATTTGTTTAATCAAAGATTTATGTTTGACTATTCAAAGGATGCTTTATCACCAAAGGCTCAATATATGCTTGTAGAGTATCTTTAATTTTAGAAGGCTGGCGAACTGGAGCGATCGCAGAATAATCCGGTTTTACTGTCCAGTCGTAATGGCGAAGTAGTGTGGAAAGCACAATTTTCATTTCCATCTGGGCAAATTCCATACCTAAACAACTGTGCGAACCATAACCAAAACCCATGAGCGCTAAAGGATGTTTTTTATCTTCTTCACGAGGTGGTGCAAAGCGATCGGGGTCGAAGCGATCGGGTTCGGTGTACAGTTCTGGTAAACGGTGAGTCAGCATTGGCGAAATAGTCACAAACCAACCTGCTGGGATCCGATAGCCTCCATACTCAATATCCTTGAGGACACCACGATTATAGGCATACACTGGCGGATAGAGTCTTTCTGCTTCTTTTAGCACGTTGGTTAACTGTGGAAATTGTTTGAGATGAGACAGGCTAAGGGGATTATTTCCCACAACTGCTAGTTGTTCTTGGCGCAGCCGTTCTCGCCATTCTGGGTGATTACCTAATTCAAAGATTACCCAAGTCAGTAATGAGGCTGTTGTCTCATGTCCAGCAAACAGCAATAGTAATGCCTCGTTGATTACCTGTGTTTCGCTCAACTTATTGCCGTCTTCATCAACAGCTGCTAGCAGCAATCCCAAAACATCTTTTGATTCTTCTAAGTTACCCTGCTCGATACGTTGGGCGATTTCTTGACGCAAGAAAGCCACTAATTTACCCCTAGCATTTTGACCGCGACCATATAAGGTAAAAGGGACATTCCATTTCAATATTGCCATACTGCTATCTATCAGTTGTGTAAACCACTGACTGGTTTGCTCAACTTCGCTCTTGTTCTGACTTCCCAAAAATAGGCGAGTCGCAACTATCAGGGTAAGCTGACGGAAACTAGAATTTAAGGAAATCGTTCCTTGCTCTCTCCAATCTTTAAGGAAGTCTTGCACGATATTTTGAATGGTGTCGAAGTATGTAGCGATCGCTTTTCCGTGAAATGCTGGATACATCAAGCGACGAGTTAACCGATGTTCTTCCCCATCTTGTAATAAAATATTATTGCCAAATGTTGATTCTAAAAAATACCACCCTATCCGCGACGACATTTTTTCAGCCTGTTCCACCAGCACTAGCCGATTAGCATCAGGGCCAATTAAATAAGCACGTTTACGCCCCATGACGCTAGTTTTAAAAATTGAACCATGCTGCTGAAATCTTCGCCATAGATACAGTTCTAAATCCCGAAATATTTCTAAAGTCTCCCCCAAGATGGGCAAGCCATAGCTACCAGGCATTTCCTCGGCGGATTTTAGTTGCCGCATATTTGAGTATCTCCAGCAGTGTTAGCTACAGTTTAATTGTAAAGCGCAGTTAGGCTTTGCAAATCAAAATTACCAATTGTGGTAGAGTTTTTCTGCATAGAACATAATTTCTTCATTTGGCAATTTAATTTTTGGTTTTTGCCGAGGATACAAACTTTCAACTGCACCTGTATCCTGTTCGATGACTGTGGCTGCTGCTTGTAAAACTGAGCTTTTAAACAGAAATTTCATCAAAGGATTGACGACTTTGGCATACATCAAAATAAACGTCTTGGTGATTTTTTCTGTTTCAGGATAAAGAATATGAATTTGAGCAATATCACCAATTGGCGTTTTAGCAAAAAAAGCTGTAGTTGAAGGAAATGCATATTCTAGTGTGTTAGAAAGTGTTTTAGGAAAGATTCCCAAAACAGGATTTTTGATAATTTCTCCTAGCGTGTTGTTAGCTCTGATCAGTTCTTGTTTAACTGTGGCATAATATCCTTTTTCTTCAAAAGCACTGACGTTACAAGTTGTAATTTTAAATAGTTCTTTATGAGTACCATTTTGATGATTATAGTCATAGTTAACCATCAGGTTAGTCAAGAACTCACCCTGAATACTTTTATCCCCAGTTACTCCGAGAAACTCGTATTTATCCACAATTTTTTGATGCAAATCGGGAATTGGTAATCTTGGCTCAAATCCGGCATAAGTCCAGATACAATCATTGCTAATAATTAATTTTAATGGTTTGGTAATTGGCTGATTATCTTTTTTTTCTCCTTGCTGTAGTCTGCCTTGTCCATCAAATTCTAGTGCATGAAAAGGGCAAGTAATAGTATCTCTCTCTTGACAAATCCAGCCGTTTGATAATGGAGCTTGCATGTGTGGGCAGATGTTATCAAGGGCAAATACTTCGCCTTTTGGGTTTTGCCAAATGACATAATCCTGTCCGTTTAAAGTTATTTTATTGGGTTTATTGACTCCTAATGTAGATTTGTGCGCGATTAACCAAGGCGCACCTGGTAAAATTGGTTCCATTTTTCCTCCAAAATATTGAAAAGTTATTTATTGAAGTTCGATAGATGCGTTAGCAAAAGGTAACGGAATCTTGGAAATTAAAAGTTGTGAACAAGCTGGTGCCACTTGCCCTATATTGCTATTTCGAACGGCAATTGGGAAATTCAAGTCTTATCTGCAATGGATGAACTAACACTACCAAGCATTTACTTGGCTAACTTCGGCTACTGCATGAATGAATTATACAATTAACTAAATTTTTAGTTAGTTGATATTAATGTAATAAATTTCATTTTCTATGTCAACTACTAACCAATTTTTTAGTTAATATATTTTCGTTATGATGATGGAGCAACGTGGGTCGTTTAACACAGCCAAAATTTTCAACTAAAAAGCCGCGTCAGGTGCGCGATGCAGAAGCGACGAAAAAGCAGATTCTCGATGCGGCGGAAGCGGAGTTTGCCAGAAATGGACTTAGTGGGGCGCGGACAGGAGCGATCGCTAAAGGTTCAGGTGTCACCACAGCGATGATTTACTACTACTTCCAGAGCAAAGAAGGACTATATGAAGCTGTTCTGCAACGTCCGGCGGTGGAGATGCACGAAGGGTTTGAGCAGCTAAATTTGGATCAGTTCCCACCAGAGGAGGCGTTGAAGGTGCTAGTCAAAGAAGCGATCGCTTACGAAGCTGCTCACCCGCACAGAGGGATGCTTTGGTTTCAAGAAGCCAACCAAAATCAGGGAAAGTATTTCAAACAGGCAAATTGGCAAGAAAATTTTCGCTATCTCATCAAGATTTTAGAGCGGGGGATGGCAGAAGGTTGTTTCCGTCAGATCGATCCATTTCTCACAACTCTGCATATTATTGGGGTTTGTAATATGTACTTCAACGCTTACGAAAACATCAAACATACTAGACCCGATTTGCAACTACTAAGTTCAGAAATGATTGAGCAGCATACTCAAGCAGCAGTTAATTTTATTTTGGCTGGTGTGCGACGTACTGGAGATTAGAGATTGAATTCGGAATTTTGATTATGAATGCAAACTTTTTAAAGGGTAAAAAATGTTCTGTTTTGCATCAAATGAATATGCTTGAATATTAGATTTATTAAAATTAGGAATTTTGCTTTTTAAATCCACATATCCTGACCAACCTGAATTTTGATATTTTAAACCATAAAGCCTTGAAATATCTTGTCTCACTTGTCCTATAGATAAGATATCAACGACTATCAAAGCATTAGATTCATTTGTGTAAGCTAATATTACAGCATCTGCTACTCTCGTTTGTAGTTTAGCCCATCCACGAATGTTAAAAAAACCATTTTGGTCTTCTTGTATAGAATCAATATAGCCCCATTCACCCTGATTATAGATTTTTAAATCTTTAACAATTCCAGGGCGAAAGATATTTAATTGACTCAAATTTTTAAATCTTGTAATTACTAAATTTAAGCTTGAAGAATATGTAGGCTCAACAAAGGGAAACAGCACCATAATACAATCATCTTTTTGATAAATATTGACTAACTGAATACAACTCTTGGCATAGCTATAGTGATAGTTCCATTCTTGTAATTCGTTTAAAATTTTAGTAGGATAATTCTTGTTAATATAAAATGCAGTTATTATGCCTAACAAATAAAAAGTCAAATTCTTAAATTTTTGATTATTATTTTCTAATAAATACAAGATAATTACCATTAATGATAATGGTAGATAAACTAAGTGAATAATATAATCAACTCTTAATGCATGGCTATTTTCATTATTAGACATTGGCAATCTAGTAATAGTGTTTACGATTCCTAATGCAATTGTGTAAAATCCAATAGTAAACCATACTATCATTTCTTCTTTAATAAATTTTAAATTTAAGATTAGTAATAAAGTGAAACTAATCAAGAAAATTAATCCTAAAAATATATCTAATTCATAAAAATCTCCCAAAATATTGCCCAAAAATGCCAAAAAATAACTTGTAATATCTTGTAAAGAATATTTAACTATTTCAATTGGTTTTGTAAGATTGGATGGCTGAACATAATTCTTAAAGTAAAAGATACTAGATATTGTAAATAATAATATAAACAAGCCTATATATTTTAATTTTTCATTTAAGTTTATCCTGTTATTAAAAATAATAAATATCAGTGAAATAGTCCATGTAACAATGCCTCCAGAAAAAGAATACTGTGCTATTACACAAGAAAATGAATATAGCCATACTTTGAGATTTTGATTTATATTTAATCTAAAAATTAATGCATTTACTATTAAACAAGCATCAGGGATAAGTCTATGTATAGTGATACCTCGCAACCATCTACTAAAAGAGGACGGTGACAATAATAAAAAATCATAAATTATTAGCAGAAATATATTTCTATAAAAACTTTTATTTGTTAACAACAACAATAAATAAATCAGGACTGACATGAGGAAAGCAAAAAGTAATCCTATGATCATTTCTGCTTTCACATTCCATTCTTTTAAAATACCTGCAAGAATAACAAATATTAAATTTGGAATTAACTTTCTACTTTCATTATGTTGTTTATAAAGTACTGCAAAAGATAATTGATTGTTGAAAAAACTTTCTATTTGTTCACCCCCTACTTTCCACTGATCTAATATCGGAATATTTACACCATATAAATCTATAATCAATATCCATATTACATATATTGTTAGTGGCAATAAAAATACTAAATTACGTTTTTTGAAAATTGAACTTTTGATAGTATTTCTCATATAAATAATTTTTATTTGTGTAACATTTGCTAACTGTATAGAGTGTCTATAGGACTAATACGCGAACGAGTGTCATAGCCCGTCATAGACATCGCATTACGAATTCCGCACAGTGTTACTAGCCTTCAACTTCGGATAAGCAATCCGTTTGTGATGAAATTGCTGCCAAACATCTACAAATATTTGAGCAATTTGTGACATCTCTTCCCGTTTTAATCCTGAATCAACGAGTTGATTATCTTGCCATTTAGCACGCAGGATATTATTCAGCATTGTTAAAGCTTGTTCGGTGGAGACATCTTTAAGCGATCGCTTCTCTCCCACAGATTTAGCCGATGCTTGCAGCGATCGCAACGCTGCTTCGCAAGAGTCCGCTAACATCACAATTCCGGTCTCCCGTGATTGGGGAATCGGGCCATCGTAGCGAAAATCTGCGTCGTCTACTGTTAAACTCGGATCTTCTTGAGCCATTTGCTGGGCTTGGTGATGGAAATAGGCAATTAGCATCGTTCCCTGATGCTCTGGAATAAAAGCTTGAATCGCTGTCGGTAAAAGGTGTTTACGCGCCATCACTAACCCTTCTGTTACGTGCTTTTTGATAATCTCTGCACTCTTCCAAGGGTCTTTAATCTCTGTATCATGTTTATTCGGCCCCCCCATTTGATTTTCAATAAATCCAAGTGGGTCGTGCATTTTCCCAATATCGTGATATAATGTTCCAGCCCTAACTAGTTCAACATTGCATCCTAGTTCTTTGGCAGCAGCTTCGGCAAGGGTAGCTACAAATAACGTGTGTTGAAAAGTTCCAGGAGTCTCTGTAGCGAGTCGTTTTAATAAGGGCCGATTAGGGTTAGCCAACTCTGCTAAACGGATGGGAGTGACTAAATCGAAAACTTTTTCGAGATAAGGACTCAACCCTAAAGCTACAACACTCCAGCCTAAACCGGATAAAGCAAAAAACCCGGCTTCTCGGAGGACGATATACCAGGTTGAACCAAATGCTTGACCAATTAAGATTTTAACAACCAGATAAATGCCGCCCTGAGTTAAAGCGATCGCAACCCCTAATAATGCCAATTCTTCACGCGATCGCAATCGTTGCGCTATGTAACTACCTAATATTGCCCCACCAGCACCAGCTAAAAGCGCAACTTTGCTCATATCCAAGATAACAGCTAATATCGGCAACAACAGTCCAACAACTGTTAACCCTAAAGTCGGGCCGTAGAAGCTTCCCAACAATAAACCAAGGGCGCTCCAAGTGGTGTAAGGCAATCCCATTGTCACCAATCCTGGCACACTTAGAGTTAGCAATAAAACTAATAGGCGATCGCGTTGTCGTAATTCATAATCAACATGGCGTTCTACCCAGACAAAAATGCCAATGGCGATCGAAATCAAGCCTCCTAACTTCAACAACCCCCGCCATTTTACCTCTCGGCGAACCAGGCGATAATGCTCCAGCACCTCTAAGTTCCATGTAGTAATTTGCACTCCTCTTTTGACAATTACCTCACCATGCCGTACCTCTTCCATTACAGGTGGCACTCCAGCAGCAGCCTTTTGAGCGTTTACTCTCGTTTCTTCTTCATCTTTTTGCAGATTCGGCTTGAGTACAGCTAACAACAGGTTCTTTGCCAAAGGTTCGGCGGATTCTGGTACAAGGGACTGCAATTGTAAACTCACCGCATCCTGTAAGATATTTTTTGGCAGTCCTTGTGGGATGCCTTGGGTAAGAATCCGCTCTGCACTCTGATGGATTCCCATTTGTGTTTTTTCCCACTCCACATCTGACAAATCCAAAAGGAATGATTCCTCGTATACTGCTTCTGGGGTAACAGTCTCTAACTGTAAAAGTTTGGTAGTCGCTTCAGTGTATCTTTTGCGTGTTTGGGAAATTTGGGCAATCAGTAAAGACAAGTTTTTTTCAGAAGTTGTGAGGCGGTAAGATTCTAGTTCTGCAACTGCTTGAGTAAAATCAGTACTTTGAGAAAAATCAACTGGCTCTGTTTTCTGTGGTGTTGTGCGCGGTTGGTGTTCCTGATTGGGTGCAGCTATAGATGATGGACGGGATGAGGTGGTTTGTCCTGTTTCTTTCTTCTGCTGATTTTTACTATTTTCTACGGCAGCTTGTACCGCTTGCCATTCTGAGTCATTACAAGAGCGGAGGTAACGCTGGGTAGAGATGGGCAAAACTACAGAATCAAAAAAAGGAAAAGCTCCAGCAACAACGCGAATTTCGTTACCATCATCTAGAAGTTGTTGCAAATTTTCGTTGATTTGTTCGTTCATTCGCGCATCCAGCATCAACACTTGTAAGGAGCTTCTACTGACGGCTTTGCGCTCGGCTTCTGTTTTTTTCTGATCTTCGATTTTAGCTGTATAAGGCGCTGTAATGGTTTGGGGCGCGGGATGCCCTACTTGCAGTTGAGTTTGGTTGTATAATTTTTGCCCAATAACGCCTGTAAGGGATAATATTGCGATCGCTAAAATTCCCAAGGAGCGGTGTTCATGCACCCAATCTAAACAGACTGAATAAATACTACTCTTAGTTGTTACCGATTTTGCCTTTGACTGGAGCGCTCTTTCTTGTTTTCGACGAGCGCTTTTGTCATTGCTTTTGGATAAAAATAAGATTACATTCTTCTGGAAAGTCCTTAAAAGTTGCTTTCTATCGCTTTTACTTTTGGGACTTCTCATTAACTTTCCTTTACGGCGTAGTCCTTTGTACTGTCGCCGCCAGTGAGTCAATTGCTGGGTTAAGAACTGCAAAAATTCCTGCATTTTCATTATCTCTGCCTGCAATTGCCTACTTTGATAGCTCAAAAAAAGACAATCATCAGGGAAATTTCATCTGCTACTGTTGCAACTACGGTGACGGAGGCTAATTAAAGCTGATTTGCCACAATAGCTACTGACAGAATCTGTCTGAGGTTGGCTGAAAAGTTCTAGTATATAAGACTAGTACACTATAGCAATGGGCAAAAGCCCCTTGTCTAGTTAATTGAGATGGTAGCTGGATTTAATTCAAGCTTGTCCTATTATGTTTTATCGAACAGGAGTCAGGAGTCAGAATTCATTCTGAATTCTGATAGCGCAGCGATAGCGAGTCTACGAGCGTCACGAAAAAGCGGATAGCGCAGCGTAAAGCCTTCTCTTCTCTTTCAGAGACGCTAACGCGAACGAGAGGCTGCGCCCTAAGCGTAGCTATGCCGCAGGCTTTACGGCATGACTTCGCTTAGAGCGAGTCTGCGAACATCTTGATTCTGACTCCTGTTAGCGGATAGCTAAGGTTTAGCTAAGGTTTAGCCCATTCTGACTTCTGAATTCTTCTTCAACAAGCTAATTTTGAGAGTTTAGTACCCGCACCATTTCTCGGTGAAAATAAAATTAACGCGATCGAATAACGCGGGGAGCTGCGTAAACTGAAAGCAAAGCCTCCTCACATCCCTGTGTTAACTCTCTGGGATTTAGGTCAATATCATACACTCCTGACCACACCGCCACAAATGCATCGGTCAATTTTAACATTTGGGAAAAGCTAGTTAATCCCCATGCTGGAGAATTTCTTTGCAAGAGCAAGACTTGCCAATTTACAGGAATTCCGCCTATACCATTATATGCTCCTGATAAAGCACCAGTAATTGCACCTGTAGCCTGTGAGCTTAGAGATGTAGCATCTTGCACTTTAGAATTGCCATTGTGAGTAGCCTGCAAAACCGCAAGGCGAAAGTCTTCTAAGGTACTCAAAAAGCAGTAAAATGCCATAGCAATAGTGTTACTGAGTTTTTCTTCCTTAACAAACTCAGCTTGCGCCCTTGACAATCCCGCCCCTTGCCCTAATAAATTCTGGACTTTTAATAATTTTTTTGGTATGGATGTCGGTGTTTCACCAAGAAAAGAAATTGTTTGTGGGATGAGGGTTAGAGGGTCGAGTTTTTCAGTTAGAGCAAGAGATATCGCATAAGCTACCGCGAGTGTTCCATCCCTTACTACTGGATCATCTTCCCAGATTTTTAGTAAACGCAGCAAATTTTGTCGCAGCTTAATCGGATTTTCGTGAAAAAAAAGTGCTATTGGTAGTGTGGCAATAATTATTTTTATCGATATATCATCAGCTGCTAAATGAAGAGATTCTTGCTGCTGACGCGCTATCCAATCATCTAAATCTAATTTACCCAAGTTAATTAAACTCTCAGTACCCAGAATCGCCATTCTGCCTAAATCTAGGTAACTCTGAGACTGTATTTTACCATCAGATGTTAAACTTCCCCCCAGAAATGCTCCGAGGAAAGTACCTCTAAATCGACTTATAGGAGAGTAACGCATAGAATTTTAGATTTTGGGTCGCACTTTTGGTGCGCTTCTAGCGTAACTTAGATTTGGGATTGAATAATTTAATTCCAAATCTAAACTCTAAAATCGATTCATTTTTCATTCTTTACGTTTCATTTTTTCTTAAATGATTTACCAAAGCTTGTAAGCCCAACAAGTAACTTTGAACACCAAAACCACTTATTTGCCCGATCGCAACTGGGGCGATGTACGAATGATGGCGAAAATCTTCCCGGCGGTAAATATTACTCAGATGCACTTCGACTGTGGGCAAGTTAACAGCCGCGATCGCATCTCGCAATGCCACACTTGTGTGAGTATATGCCCCGGCATTAATCAAAATTCCTTGATGTTGTCCTAATGCTTCATGAATAGTATCTACCAAAATTCCTTCATGATTTGACTGCAAGGGAAAAACTTTCACCTGTAACTTGAATCCTTCTTCTTCTAACAGGCGGTTAATTTCAGCTAGTGTCAACGAACCATAAATTCCTGGTTCTCGCTGTCCTAGCAAATTCAAGTTTGGCCCATGCAGTGCCAGAATGCTTAAGGGTTGTGATGTCGAGTTCAGCACTTTGGCTCTAGTGGCGACGACGCGAGCGATCGTTTACAGGAATCGGAATCAGTTCCGGTTCCGGTTCAGCCTCTGGCCCTAACAGGCTCTCAATCAGCCTGCGTGCTAATTCCTTAAGCTTTTCCAGCACCTTTTCTATATAGTCCATGAACTGAATGCTCCTGAGATACTACCTCAAATTTTGATTAACAGGTACGCAGAAAATGGCACATTGTCGTACCTCTGGCTTCCAACCGGGCACAGACACAATCCCGTATTTGGGACATAAGCCACTTCTAAAATTTGGCGTTGTGTTCTCCCTTACTTTTTAGAGTATCACACTTGCAACCTAGAGAACTGCATCCTATCAAGGATAAATATCAAGGGTCAAGAGTTTAAAGATCGGACTTTGGACTCTTGACTACGAATTTTAGATTTACGATAGCGTAGCGTTAGCGTTAGCGAGTCATCGAGCGTCCGTAGGAGCGTCTTTTAGATTTTAGATTTATTTCACTTACAAGGGGGAGCCACTAGGGTGGACAGGTTCCCCGGCATAAAGCAAGTGGCCTCGGGGCATGAACCCCAAAATTAATTCTTTTAATCCAAAATCCAAGTTACGCCGGAAGCGCACCAAAGGTGTTACCCAAAATCTAAAATTAGTTGACTTGCAGTTAGCCTTCTGTGACTTTCTTTTTGGCAGCCGTCGTTGACTTAGCAGTTGACTTAGCAGTTGACTTAGATTTGGAAGTCGTTGATTTAGTCGTTTTGCGAGTCGATTTCGCTGTAGATGCCTTAGCTGCCAATAAGTTAAGCGCCTCAGTCAGGGTTATATCTTCTACAGTTTGACCTTCTGGGATACTCACATTAGTTTTGCCATGCTTGATGTAAGGGCCATAAGGGCCATCGTAGATGTTAATTGTTTCCCCGTCCTCTGGATGTGGGCCCAATTCGCGTAAGGCTGCCTTGGACTTGCTGTTGGTGGAACTACGTCCCTTTTTGGGTTCGGACAATAATTCCAATGCACGTTCTAGGCTAATTGTCAATACATTGTCAGCAGCTTTAAGGGAACGGTAATCTTTCCCTTCCTTACCCTGGTCATGAACCACATAAGGGCCAAAGCGTCCCAAACTTGCTTGGATTTTGCTGCCTGTCACTGGGTGAACTCCCAATGTCCGGGGTAGTGCCAACAGACCAACAGCCATTTCCAGGGTAACAGTTTCTGGGGTGACACCCTTGAGTAGAGAAGCTTGTTTCGGTTTGGGGTTTTCGTCGGTTTTATCACCCAATTGGACATAAGGCCCATAAGCACCAATTTTCACATAAATCGGTTCGCCAGTTTCGGGATGCCGACCTACCTGGTCAGGACCTGTGATTTTTTGTCGCAGCAAAACCTCTACCTGTTTGGGGTCGAGGTCGGCTGGGGTCAAGTCTTTGGGAATTGAGGCGGTGATTACCCCCTCACCATTTGTAACTTCAATGTAGGGGCCATATTTACCAATACGGACTTTGGCATCTAGATTCTCCAGTTCTACAGTCCTAGCTGTGGTGGCATCAATTTGACTTTCCCGTTCTTTTACCAGGGTTTCCAGCCCTTTTTCTCCTAGATAAAATTTCTGCAAGTAGGGTAGCCATTTCGCTTCACCTGTGGCAATGTCATCAAGGGTTTGCTCCATCTTCGAGGTGAAACTGGGATCAACGATGTCTGGGAAATGTTTTTCCAGCAAGTCGGTGACGGCGAAAGCGGTGAAGGTAGGAATAAGAGCGTTACTCACCAAATGGGCATAACCTTTGTCGATAATCGTGCCAATGATGCTGGCGTAGGTACTGGGACGACCGATACCTTCACTTTCTAAGGTTTTCACCAAAGAAGCTTCGGTGTATCTAGCTGGCGGTTGAGTTTCGTGGCCAACTGCTTCTAAATCTGTACAATTCGGATGATCTCCCACTTTCAGATTGGGCAAAATTACTTCCTGGTCTTCCAGTGCTGCTTCTGGGTCATCTGAACCTTCGACGTAAGCACGTAAATATCCAGGAAATTCAATTCGTTTGCCAGAAGAACGGAATCCAGCATCCTCAACTTGCAATTGCACGCTAATTTGAGTTTGGCGGGAATCAGCCATTTGACAGGCGACAGTCCGCTTCCAAATCAAATCGTAAACGGCAAGTTCTCGACCGCCCAAACCAGTTTCTTGAGGCGTGCGGAAGGTGCTACCGGCTGGACGAATTGCTTCGTGCGCCTCTTGTGCGCCTTTGGATTTAGTGGTGTATTGCCGGGGTTGGGGACTGAGGTATTGTTGACCGTAAAGCTTTTCTACAGAACTCCGAGCAGCTGCGATCGCTTGATCTGACAAATGCACCGAATCTGTCCGCATATAGGTAATATACCCTTGTTCGTACAAATTCTGGGCAACCCGCATCGTGTCGCGGGCTGACAGGCGCAGTTTCCGGTTAGATTCTTGTTGCAACGTCGAGGTGGTAAACGGCGGCGACGGTTTGCGCGTCACTGGGCGTTCCTCGATGTCGGTAACACTCCAGGTTTTCCCTGTTAGGCGTTCCTTGAGGGCTACCGCTTGGTCTTCGTTGAGCAACAAGACATTGCGACCTGCGGTAATTTGTCCAGTTGTTGCGTCAAAATCACTGCCGTTAGCAATTTTGGTTCCTGCCAATGTTACCAACTGGGCTGCAAAGGGCGTTTTTTCCTTTGACAAATTGGCTTTCAAATCCCAGTATGTACCCTCATGGAAAGCGCGGCGTTGGCGTTCCCTAGTGACTAAAAGCCGCACAGCTACAGATTGCACCCGCCCAGCAGATAATCCCCAGGCGATTTTCTTCCATAGCAGGGGAGACAGGGTATAGCCCACAAGTCGGTCTAAAATCCGCCGCGTTTCTTGGGCGCGAACCAACTGCTCATCAATTTGACGGCAGTCTTTTAGAGCTTTTTTGATCGCCTCTTGGGTAATTTCGTGAAACACCATCCGCTTAGTCGGAACTTTTGGCTTCAGCAATTGGTATAAATGCCAACTAATGCTTTCACCTTCCCGGTCTTCGTCCGTTGCCAGAATCAGTTCATCTACATCTTTAAGGGCTTCTTTAAGCTGGGTGACAATTTTCTTTTTGTCTTTCGGGACAACATATACCGGTTCAAAGTCGGCGTCCACATTTACCCCTAGCTGCGCCCATGTTTCCCCCTTGACGGCAGCAGGAATTTCACTAGCCGACTGGGGTAAGTCACGCACATGACCCATAGACGCTTCCACCCGATAGCCTGCTGGCAGGTAGTTGCGAATGGTACGAGCTTTGGTTGGAGATTCGACGATGACGAGAGTTGACATGGAAATTTCAATAAAAAGAATAGCTACTAAGCTAAACAGTCAAATTGAGGTAATTTTTGCAAATTGTCAAGATAAAAGGTCGCGCTTAGGGCGGTGACTTAATCCTCACATAAACTGTCTGCTTGGGAGAAAATCCCCTGAACTTGTGGCCCAGTCTGTCCCAAAGGATAGAGAAGGCTACGCTGGGTGTGAATTTCCAGCTATTTCAATCTTTAACTTATCTAACGCATAATTGGCGACTACAGTTTTAAAATTTGGGGAATGGGGAGTGGGGAATTGGGGAATGGGGAATGGGGAATGGGGAATGGAAGGGAAGAATAACTATTTATTGACCAATGCCCAATGCCCAATTCCCACTTTCATATAGCTTGTGCCAAAATTAAACCAAATTTGAGAGTAAAAGCGAAGTAGGGTTTGTATCCATGTCAGGAAAGCAAAACTATGAAACCAATTCGTCAAGGTGATGTAATTTTACTGCCTGTGCAGCAAATTGAAGGACAAAAAATACCTCACTTAACTTTGGCAGAAGGCGAAGTTACGGGGCATAAGCATCGCATTACTGAGGGAAACGCCGAATTATACGAAAAAGATAGCACACTCTACTTGCGTGTGTTCTCAGAGTCGGCATTGCTAGCTCATGAAGAGCATAAAGCTATTTCTATTCCTCAAGGTGACTGGATGGTGAAAATTCAGCGAGAATACGAGCCTGAAGGTTGGCGTTATGTCGCTGATTGAAAATTTAACGCCTGAGCAAGAGGCTTTGATTCCAGTTTATCGGGAAAAGTGGAGAGCGATCGCGCTTTCAACTGAGCGAATTGATAAAGAAAAGGCGGCGGAAGTCGTTAAAGCTGCATATACAGCGATCGGTAAACAACAGCCGGAAATTATTTTTTGTGACAGTCCTTATGCAGGTTTGAAAATTATTCTTAAAAAGCGAAATAATAAATTAAATTCGAATAACATAAATTTAAATAACAATTTAATTAACTATATTTCTACAGCTTTAGTTAATAAAAGTTCAAAAACATTATATCAACTAGATAGGCAGGTTATTAGGCAATTAACTATTTTTAGACTAGATTTTATTATATCTGAATATGTATTTGAAAAAAAATCAAAATTCAAAATTCAACCTAAGATGAATTTAGATCGTCTTTGGTTAAAATCACAAAAGTTGGCTAGTGATTGTTGTTGGTTAGATTTTTATATATCTGTATTAAATTGTTCTTACAGCAAAATAAGATGGAAAACCTTACAGTCTCTATCAAGGTTTTGTGGTTGGATTTCTCCATTTGAAAACCTTTGTATTATCTGCGATCGCCCCCTTCACCTACGCTTCGACAATGAAAACCACCTCCACGCTGAAGGCGAACCCGCCATTGAATTTACCGATGGATATAGCCTCTACTCCTATCACGGCGTAACCTTACCTGAAAAGTACGGTAAAATCCACCCTCAGCAATGGCAAGCTACTTGGCTTTTAACAGAAGAAAATGCCGAACTACGGCGAGTATTAATTCAGGGTATTGGTTATGCCAGAATTTGCCAAGAACTACAAGCTATTGAATTAGATACTTGGCAAGAATATACTCTATTAAAAATTGATGCTGATGTTGATGAAGAATCAATTCATTTACTAAAAATGACTTGTCCCAGTACAGGCTTTATTCACGCTTTACGAGTTCCACCGAATATGAAATCAGCGCGTGAGGCAATTCGGTGGGTGAATTGGGGTGTAGACCCAGAGGCATTTGGTGTGCAAACATAACTATGCTTAACTGTGGTTTTATTTTTGAGATCGCACAAAAAAAAGGCGCAAAAGATAAATTTGCGTCTTTTTTGGGAATCTTTAAAATTAGAAACTAAATGTGGTTCTCAGTGCGCCAATCACAACATCATCGTTGTTATTGTTATGATCTGGGGATGTTAGCCAGATGACCCCTGGAGTAATGGTGATATTGTCACTCAGCTTATACTGGTAGAAGGCCTCAAGATGATAGGATGTATCGGGATCTGTATCTAGTCCTGCGATATTAGAACTTGTTAATCTAGGTTCCACACCGGCAATAATACCAGCCAAACTTCCTTCTTTACCGAGGTCAGGGAAGCCGAGGGTAACGGCATAGTTCCAAATATCAACTTCTCCACGGTTTCCAGTCAAGGTGCGGCTGTTGGTGTATCCAGCCCAACCACCCAAAACTATCTTATCGGTGATGCCGATGGATGCTTGGACACCATAAGAATTACTGGAAAATCGGGAATCTAACGTACCATTGTCATCTATATCTAAGGGCGCAAGAGTTGCTGCATTGCTACCTGTGAGTAGTGGTTGGTTGTAGGAATTGATGTAAGTTAAACCGATAGTAATGCGATCGCTTGGTTTAACTGTCAACTGTGCCAACGCACCGTAAGATCCATTAAACAAACCATTATTGGGTGTAGGGTCATTAGCTGTACCACTCAAATACCCTAAACTCAGTGCCAATTTATCACTGAACTCGTGCGTTACTCCCAACCCCGCACCATTCATTTGGCCATAAATTGGGTTGCGTGTACCAAAGGTGGATAAAGCACCAAAAGCACCATCACCATCAAAGAGATTAACAGTACTGGTAATATCATCTGCTGCACCTGCGTTAGCGATCGCAACAACCTCTGTTTTTTCGCCTAACGGAAATCTGTAGAGGAGTGCATCTATCGCAGCATTAGTAGTACCATCCTCGCCAGCAAAGAATAAGTTACCCTCTGGCGTACCAATATTAGGGCTGAGAATATTATTAGCCTGGATTCTGGTGAACAGCGTATCTTTCCCTGTGAAGCTGGTCACAAGTTCTATCCGCGCCCTAACCCCTAAAGTTGTATTTTCGTCTGTAATTTCTGCACCGTTAACTGTATTTCCTGACAAAACATCGCTAACGACAGCAACAACTTGTCCTTGCAGTTTGGTTGTGGTTGAGAACTGATTCGCCTCCAATTCAGCAGTTTTAGCTTCTACTGCATCTACACGGCCTCGGAGTGTCGCCAGTTCTGCTGAAAAATCTTCTTGCAGCTTTTGTAATGTGGCTAAATCTTGTTTGTTAACTAAATCGCCTGTGGCTGTAGCAATAAGTTCGTTAACGCGATCGAGACAAGCATTCAAACCAGCCGCAAACTCATATCGCGTTAATGCGCGATTACCGCGATAAGTACTATTTGGGTATCCTGCAATACAGCCATAGCGCTCAACCAACGACTGCAATGCTTGGAATGCCCAGTCGGTGGGTTGTACATCAGAAAATTGAGATACGGAAGTAACTTGCCCCGTTATCTGAGTGTTTGTGTCTGGACTAGCTAAAACTTGCGGTTGATTGATTTCAGACGTAGCGGATGTTTCACCTGCAAATGCAGCAGTATTCACAAATAGCATTGCACAGCAGACTGCTGGACTAACTAGCAGATATTTACAGAAATTTTGCATTTTTCTCCTCACACTGATCTTCAATTCACACCCAAAGCACGTTTTTTTAACGTGTATTTCATGCAAATATTTGTCAGTAATATTATCAGAAATAGACAACCTTTTTAACAAAAAAAGTCAAGAAATCCTAATTATTCAAGGAAAACTAAATTGCAGAGGACTGTACCATCTGACAAAGTTTTGTTGTTACTCATTACACAGGAAACTGAGAATGATATTATGTATTGGGAATGAGAATGAGAATTATTATAGTCTAAAATTTAGAATAAGTCTTATAGACTTGCATCCATTTTGAGGAGGAAAACACCGTGATGATCAATGGCAAAGGGCTGATCATAGGAAGACAAAGAAGTGGCATGTCCATGATGACTCTACTAATGTTGTCGATGATTGCTGGCTGTGGACAATCGAATCCGAATCAGGGAACAATACCTGAACAGTCACCGCAAGCACAGGCGACTGCATCTACCCCAGTAGCACAGTTAGGAAAAACTAAAGTTGTGACGACATTTTTGCCGATATATTTGTTTACTAAGGCAGTAGCTGGGAATGTCGCAGATGTAGAAATTCTAGTGCCGCCTGGTACGGAGGTACATGAATACCAAGCGACACCAGAAAATGTCAAAGCGATCGCAACTGCGAATGTGTTAGTAAAAAATGGTTTAGGTTTAGAGGAGTTTCTGGAAAATACTGTTAAAAATGCCGAAAATACCAAACTAGCTGAAATTGATGCCAGCAAAGGTATTAAACCCTTAAATGAAATTTCACCCGTTGTAAAAACAGCGAAGGAGAAAGAAGACCACGAACACGCCCAAGGTAATCCTCATGTTTGGTTAGATCCAGTTTTGGCAAAACAACAGGTAACTAATATTAGGGATGGATTAATTGCTGCTGACCCGGCAAATAAAGCTACTTATGAAGCAAATGCTGCGGCTTATATTAAAGAATTAGAAAGTTTAAATAATGAATTTCAACAGACTTTACAAAAAACTCCTAGTTGCACCTTTATTACCTTTCATGATGCGTTTCCCTATTTAGCCAAACGCTATAACCTCAAGCAAGTTGCTGTGGTGCAAATTCCCGAAGATCAACTTTCACCAACTGATGTGCAAAATGCCGTCAATGCTGTTAAAAAGTACAAAGTTAAAGCTTTATTTAGTGAACCAGGAGTAGATAATAAACTCCTAAGTAGCCTCTCAAAAGACTTGAAATTAACTTTGCGTTCTCTGGATTCACTGGAAACTGGCGAAACAGATCCGCAGCATTATTTCAAGGCAATGAAAGCTAACTTACAAATTTTGGAAACGTCGTGTAAATAGGTTTGTCATTTGTCCTTTGTCATCTGTCCTTTGTAAAAACTAATGACCAATGACTAATGACCAATGACCAATGACTAATGACTAATGACTAATGACTAAGAACCAATGACTAATGATATTGCTATTTTAAAAGTAGAAGGATTAACTGTCTATCAAGGTAGTTATTTAGCTGTTCGAGATGTTTCTTTTGAATTGTTGCCAGGAACAGATACAGCTATTGTTGGCCCCAATGGTGCTGGTAAAAGTACCTTAGTAAAAGCGGTTTTAGATTTGATACCTCGAAGTGCTGGTACGATTGAAATTTTCGGTCGTCCAATTGCAAGGTTGGGGCGTTTGCGTCATTTATTGGGCTATATGCCGCAAAATTTCATCTTTGACCGCAGCTTTCCTATTTCTGTTAGCGAATTGGTGGGACTGGGATGGGCAAAGGAAGGAAAAAAGGGAGATTTATTTTTCTCCAAGCTGTGGAAACAAGACAGAGAAAAATCGGCAGCAGTAGTAGAAGCTTTACGGCGAACCGATGCTTATCATTTACAGCATCAAGCTATTGGTACTCTTAGTGGTGGTCAACTCAAGCGGGTTTTATTAGCTTATTGTTTGGTAATGCCTCGGAAACTTTTGGTACTCGATGAAGCCTTTGCTGGTGTTGATGTGCAAGGTTCAGCAGATTTTTACGCTTTGCTAAATGAATTAAAGCGAGAGGAGGGTTGGACGGTATTACAAGTTTCCCATGATATTGATATGGTAAATCGCCATTGCGATCGCGTGCTTTGCCTGAACCAAAGCATTGTTTGTACTGGTAAACCGGAAATTGCCCTTTCACCGCAAAACCTGTTAGCAACATACGGCCCAGGTTTCAGCCGTTACCAGCACCAACATTAAAGCTTATAAATATGGATTTCTTCAATGATTGTCAGATAGCTTGGCTTGCGATCGCCAGTAGTAATGACTTGGTAAGCTTGTTAACATTCCCCTTCATGCAGCGTGCGATCGTCGGTGCTGTGTTAATGGGAATACTTGGCGGGATGTTGGGTAGTTTTGTCACCTTGCGCCAGTTGTCCTTTTTCAGCCACGCCGTTGGTCATGCAGCATTAGTAGGTGTGGCATTAGGTGTACTACTCCAAATAAATCCGACTTGGATGCTGTTACCTTTTACCTTGGTTTTCGGCGTTATTGTCCTCTACTTCATCGACAAAACCGATTTAGGTAGCGATAGTGTCCTTAGCATAGTGCTATCTGGGGCATTAGCGATCGGTGTGATTCTCACTAGCCTGATTAAAGGATATCGCGGTAACTTGATGGCTGTGCTGTTCGGGGATATTCTAGCGATCGATACCACAGATTTGATTTTGACGCTGTTAGTACTTGTAGGAGGTAGCATATTTTTACTATCAACCTTGCGACAGCAAATTTTATTGACCCTTAACCCTGATGTAGCACAAGTCCAAGGCATTCCCGTCCAATTGTACCGCTATGTATTTGTGGTTTTGCTTTCACTCGCCGTTGCCGTAGCGATTAAAGCTGTCGGCGTTTTACTAGTGAACGCTTTTTTGGTTATTCCCGCCTCCACCGCCAAATTGATGAGTCACCACTTTAGCCGCTTTTTAGTCATATCGGTCATAGTTGGTTCCATCAGCAGCATTGCTGGCATCATTGTCTCTGGTATTTTCAACCTTGCTTCTGGTCCAAGTATTGTTCTTGTACAATTCCTGCTATTTATAGCCGTTTTCATCTGGTTTAAGTTGAATTTGAAAGCTGCATAAATCTTTTTTCTCCAAGGGCTTGCTATATTTTGGGATGTTTGCTACATTGATTAATCGTGGCTCACAAAAGCCCCAGCCGGGATAGCTCAGTTGGTAGAGCAGAGGACTGAAAATCCTCGTGTCACCGGTTCAAGTCCGGTTCCTGGCATAACTTACAGACAAAAACACCTCTGGCATCCTGCTTCCACTCGCAGTAGACTTGCATCCAACATAAATAAATCGTTGGTAGCATTAGTAGCGGTAACACGCGTTATCTCTACCGTTGACGGCAAGACAGAAAAAAGGGTAGGGATTCTCGCTATCCCTACCCTGACGGTAAACGTACACACTGTTAACGGACAATGACGATGGTGAGGAAGAGAGTAACGCTACACCATAGAACCGTGCAAGGTTGTATGTATTTGTTTGCAGCAGTGACAACAAGTCGTAGCGTTACTGGGTGGTTCCCCCGCCCTCGCATACCCCTAGTCTATTGTCGTCCTCCGTTCTCAACAGCGATGATTGTTAACAAAGCATTGGTGCAAAGCACTTTTTCACATCGATTTCTTGCCGATGACTACCTTTTTTATCACCTGCGTCTCGATACCATTCCCTCAATCTTTGCCGGACTGTATTTTCTTTCTCACCCAGTAGTTCTGCTAAAAATACTGCTACTGTTGTTAGACCTGGGGAAAAGCATCATTCCCAGATCCATTACTCCACATTGCCAGTACCTTCGCCTGTGGCTGACTTAAATGTGGTAGCTTTGTGCTAACGATCGCTATCCAGCTGTTTAAACCTGAATACTCGTTCATGACCTGCTTTATGTCACGATGTTTTATTCTATCTTCTACCCTTTTCTAAAAACCTGCCCTTGAAAGGGGGGGATAAGTGAGATGAAAAGAATAACTCCCAACTCCTAACTTTTTACTCTTAACTCTCTATAGCGGTTTGCGATCGCATGGATCATAGATAATTCGTAGGGTAGTATCTGAACTTCTCCTATAATTGCCGTTTCTCTATAAGACGCTAAGTTATACGCTAACGCTAAAATTGCTTACTATAGTTTCCTCTGGGGAATTGACCCTTCAACTCCCTCAACATACCAATCCATCGCCAATTGTCCTCGATCTTCCAACACCTTACCATTTGGGACTCGCACCACCCCTTTTTGGTCTTTCACCGGGCCATCAAAAGGATGTGCAGTACCCTGAATAAACTCATCGCGCTTCGCATTCACTAGTTGTTGTACCTCTACCGGAATCGCCTGATTCATCGGCGAAATATCCACTATTCCTTGACCAATGCCATCCCAAACGTTTTGAGATTTCCAAGTATTACTCATTACAGCTAAGGCTTTATCTGTATAGAACTTGCCCCATTTGTTAATAATTGATGTCAGGTGGGCTTTTTGAGCAAACTTGTTCATATCACTGTTGTAGCCAAAAGCATAAATGCCTTTTTCCTCAGCTAATTGGATAACAGCGCCAGAGTCGGTATGCTGCGTCAGTACATCTGCACCGGAATTGACCAAAGCAATAGCTGCTTCTCTTTCTTTAGCTGGATCGTACCAACTTTGTACCCAAAGTACCTTAACTTTTGCTTGGGGATTGGTTAAACGCATTCCTTGTGTAAATGCACTAATTCCCCGAATCACCTCTGGAATTGGGTATGCGCCAATAAAACCAACTACATTTGATTTTGTCATTTTGCCAGCAATCATACCGGTTAAGTAACGCGGTTCTTCAAAACGTCCTAGATAAGTGCCGACATTGGCAGCACGTTTGTATCCTGCACAGTGTTCAAAAATAACATCACCAAATTCTTTAGCGACTTTAATTGTTGGGTTCATATACCCAAAGGAAGTGGTAAAAATCAACTTGTTACCATCTAATGCTAGTTGGCGAATTATCTTTTCAGCGTCAGCACCTTCATTGACATTTTCGACAAAGGTAGTTTTTACCTTATCGTTAAGATTGGCTTCCATATCTCTGCGACCTAAATCATGGGCATAAGTCCAACCAAAATTACCCACAGGGCCCACATAAACAAATCCCACCTTGAGAGGTTCATTTACCGCTACAGGCGACGCTGAGGGAGACACCTCACCCAGCAATTTGGAATTTTTGCCTTGAACACAACTCGTTAAAGCAAAACTAGATCCTGCTAAAGTGACATACTTTAG
Organism: Nostoc sp. LEGE 12447; assembly: GCF_015206985.1. Taxonomy (NCBI): domain Bacteria; kingdom Bacillati; phylum Cyanobacteriota; class Cyanophyceae; order Nostocales; family Nostocaceae; genus Nostoc; species Nostoc sp. LEGE 12447. The sequence goes on from NZ_JADEXT010000001.1 coordinate 46,870, forward strand.
AAAATTCCGACGATCCATATTTTATTGATGGGGTTTAGTTGCTGAAAAATATTTTTCTGATTTCTAGTAACGACAGATACACTCTTGACTTAATTTTAGCTCTTGTTTTTTGCCGTTAAGTTATTACCAAAAGAAATCAAATAATGGTTGATATTATACAAAAGCACAATACTTTTTAATGAAAAAAAGGAAATGAGCGAGAAGCATTAATAACCTATGTCTAATGCCCAACTTTACTAATCTGGAGGTTTTTAATGAACTTATTTGAGCTTTTAGCAGGGGAAGATAATCATTCAGCCCTCGTTACACCTGGGGGGCGATCGCTGACTTATAAGCAATTACGCGAGAATATTGTTGAACTCGTATCCCAACTCAACAGCTTTGGATTGACACAGGGAGAACGCATAGCCATTGCCATGACTAACGGTTCACCAATGGCTATTACCTTTTTGGCTGCCGCCCTGTGTGGTACTGCTGCACCCTTAAATCCCAAATACAAACAAGACGAATTTGCCTACTACTACGAAGATACTCAGGCAAATGCACTGATTACCTTGTCTGATGAACCAGAAGCAGCGATCGCCGCCGTCACACCCAATATGATGGTGATTAATGCCAAGGTAAATACTGACGGTACATTGAGCTTTGAATTAGTCAAAACAGGCTCAAAACCAATTGAATCATCAAATCCCGCAGCGCCCAACGCCGACGATCTGGCTATGATTCTCCACACTAGCGGTACTACCAGCCGTCCGAAACGTGTGCCGATTCGTCATCGCAACTTAATCGCCTCAGCCAACAACATCATTGGTGCTTACTCACTCACAGCATCTGATACTACACTTTGCTTAATGCCCCTGTTCCATGTTCACGGATTGGTAGGTTGTTTGCTGTCAACTTTAGCATCAGGCGGCACACTAATTTGCCCTAATGGTTTTAATGCCTTAGAGTTTTGGAAACTAGTAGATACCTACAAACCTACTTGGTACTCCGCAGCGCCAACCATGCACCAGACAATTTTGGCCCGCGCTAGCCGTAACACAGAAATTGTCAAAGCTAACCCCTTTCGTTTCATTCGCTCTAGTAGCGCCTCCTTGCCCCCGATTATTATTGAACAGTTGGAGGCAACTCTCAATGCTCCTGTGGTGGAATCTTACAGCATGACTGAAGCATCCCATTTAATGACCACCAATCCCTTACCGCCAAAAGTGCGGAAACCAGGTAGTGTAGGTTATGGCTTTGGTGTGGATGTCGGCATTATGGACTCCGAAGGCAACCTATTATCTCAGGGAAGCTTGGGCGAGGTGGTGGTAAAAGCGCCTAATGTCATTGATGGTTACGAAAACAACCCAGAAGCGAACGCCACAGCTTTTGTAAACGGTTGGTTCCGTACAGGAGATCAGGGTACTGTGGATGCAGACGGCTATCTCCGCTTAACTGGACGCATTAAAGAATTGATTAATCGGGGTGGGGAAAAAATTTCTCCCTTAGAAGTGGATGATGTTTTGCTTCGCCATCCCGCCGTCGCCGAAGCCTTAGCTTTTGCTGTCCCCCACAAATCTTTAGGTGAAGATATCCACGCTGCTGTTGTCCTCAAGGGAGAAGTTGGCGAAAAAGAACTTTTAGCTCACTGTTCAACTATGTTGGCAGACTTCAAAGTTCCGAAACAAATTCACATTTTGGAACAACTACCTCGTGGTGCTACGGGGAAACTGCAACGGTTAGCTATGGCGAAATTGCTTAACATAGGCTAAATCAGCGATACACTAAGGAAAATTCCTTGAGGAAGCGTCAATGGCACGGTCAAACGGGGTTCAAACTGAAATGTCTGCACAGGAATTGCCTACAATCTCAGATGAAGATACAGTCAAAGTTGAAGATTTGCCGGAACAAGTAGAGGATGTGCAGGATATTGACGACATCTTGAACTCACTCAAAACCTTGCTGAGTAGTCTAGAAAAGCTCCAAAAAGTTCGGCAGGAAGTAGGCGACATCAAACCGTTAATTGGGCGGATGCTTGATGGCGAATTAGTTGCTGGTGAAGAACTTGAGCAACTCAAGTCAGGTGTGAGCAGTCTTTCTCGCCTTGTGCGGGCTTATAATGACCATCAAATAGCGTTGGCTAAAGCCCAACCTGCAAGAAATTTGCTAGATCAAGTCCTTAAAGAGCGTAAAGCTAATTGAAATAAGAAGCGATGTCTACGACGGGCTACGCCTACGCATTTTTTAATTTCAGGAAATGCGTAGGCGTAGCCCTAATTACCCAAATGTCTAAACACACATCAGCTTGTTGCAATCTGACGCTGTAAGTAGATGGTAAATTCAACTTGTGGCTAGACATTGTTAAAAATTATTGATCATGAGCTTTAAAACAGTAGTCTTCTATGGTTCCTACAGGAGCGATCGCCAGGGCATCAAAGCTGCCAGATTCATAATTAATCAGCTTGAGCAAAGAAACCATGAGGTGATTTTTGTCGATGCAAAGGAGTATGACTTTGGCATTTTAGACCGGATGTATAAGGAGTATGATACAGGTCATGCTCCTGCAAAGATGGAAGAACTGGCAGAACATATCCGAACAGCAGACGGTTTTGTAGTTGTTGCGGGAGAGTATAACCATTCCATTCAGCCAGGGTTGAGCAACCTGATGGATCACTATTTAGAAGAATACTTTTTCCGCCCGGCTGGTATTGTTTCTTACTCAGCTGGTGGCTTTGGAGGAGTACGGGCAGCCATACAGTTACGTTCTTTTCTGTCAGAGATGGGAATGACTACGATTTCAAGTATTTTTGCCATCTCCAAAATTGGGGAATCTCTGGATGAAGCAGGTACTTCACAGGCGATCGCTTTGACGAAGAGAGTCGGTCAATTTTTGGATGAATTAGAGTGGTACGAAGAAGCATTGCAACGACAAAGATTTGAAAAAGGAAACCCTTTCTAATCAAGTCGGGATAAGTATTGAACGACAGTTATGATTTTTTCATGACTAAATCTGTGGTTTCATTTGAAGGATATCGAATTTTGCAAGATATCTACTTATGATCATGAACGTTGCACCCGCCATTGTAGTACTAGGTCAAAATAGCGTGACAGTAGCACGCAAAATAATCAGCGTTCTACCAGGAGCGACGCTATACGGTCTAGCGGGTCGCACATCGGGAGTGGATGTCAGCTTTACTAATTTTGGCGACACGTTACGCGAGTTATTTGCTCAGGGAACGCCGCTAATTGGCATTTGTGCCGCCGGAATTTTAATTAGGACGCTAGCTCCCATACTCTCGGATAAACAGCAGGAACCACCTGTGTTAGCTGTGGCTGAAGATGGTAGTGCTGTTGTTCCCCTCTTGGGTGGACTTGGTGGGGTAAACGATTTGGCCCGCCGCATTGCCGAAGCGCTTGATGTTAAACCTGCAATTACAACTACAGGTGATTTACGTTTGGGTACAACGCTTTTGTCTCCTCCCAACGGATACCGTTTAGCAAACCCAGACGATGCTAAGAAATTTATTTCAGATGTGCTAGCTGGGGCAGAAGTCAGACTAGAAGGCATAGCACCTTGGTTGAGCGATAGTAAATTACCCATAAATCCCAATGGAGATTTGACCATCCAAGTTACGGAACGTTTGGTAACTCCTACAGCCAACTGTCTTGTCTATCACCCAAAAACTGTAGCGATCGCAATTAATGGCATCATTGATGATGCAGTAGCTTTAGTAGAGCAGCTACTAGTTGATACCAAACTAGAAAAAACATCAGTCGCCGGGATATTTGCACCCATCACCGCCGCCAATCCCGCAGTTAATGCTGTAGCTAGCGCCTTGGGAGTACCTGCCCGCTTTTTTAACCCAAATCAGCTAGAAAGTCTGTTATCACAAGGTTATAGCCCTGCCCAAGCAGCTGCGATCGCCGCCACAGGCACATCTCCATTATCTTCCTTATCTTCTGATGTTGCGATCGCAATTGCCCCCCAACCAATTGACCTCAACACTATCGGTCAGCCACGCGGAAGGTTAGCGATTATTGGCACGGGGCCTGGTGGATCGCAATGGATGTCTCCAGAAGTGAAGGAGATACTCAAGTCGGCAACTGACCTCGTAGGTTATAAAACTTATTTAGATTTAATCGGTTCTCTGGCTGATGGCAAGCAACGGCATGAGTCTGACAACCGTGAAGAAGAAGCACGGGCAAAAATGGCCCTTGATTTGGCTGCATCTGGGCGATATGTCGCTGTGGTTTCATCTGGCGACCCTGGTATCTATGCAATGGCAACCGCAGTTTTTGAAGTGTGCGATCGCTATGCCAAACCCGAATGGGAAAATATCGATATTCATGTAGCACCAGGTATTTCAGCTATGCAGGCAGCAGCAGCAGCTATTGGTGCGCCCCTTGGACATGACTTCTGTGCTATTTCCCTCTCTGATATCTTGAAGCCTTGGTCTGCGATCGAACAACGAATTGCTGCTGCTGCCGAGGCTGATTTTGTAATCGCTTTCTACAATCCTGTTTCCAAAGAACGTACTTGGCAACTGGCAGAAGCGAGAAATATTTTGCTGCGACATAGAACACCGGATACCCCAGTAGTATTGGCGCGGAATCTTGGCAGACCAGGACAAACGGTGAAAGCGATCGCACTTGAGCAGTTAGCACCAGCAAGCGCTGATATGCGAACAATTATTCTCGTTGGTTCCACAAAAACCCGAACCATCAAACGCAGTGATGGTAATTTCTGGGTTTATACGCCGCGCCGCTATACGGAAGAATAAGCATGATAAGCGCTGTAAAAACAAGGGAAACTTCTCCTTTGTTGGGGTTATATCATGTTCGGTTAAAGACTTATCATTAAGACTGCAAGGGGGCAGGGGGCAGGAGGAGAAAGGGTTTTCAGGTTTTTGCACAGATGCGGAAATTATAACTAATTAGCCGGACATGATATTAAATCCATTTTTCTATGCGATCGCATAATAAAACCCCAGGACTGGGAATTCATTCCTGGGGCTGTTATACCTGACCACCTTTACATTTTTAATCTAAAAGCCATGTAAATATTGAACTTTCAAAAGACATATATATCTGGATTTTGTCCAAATATACTTTTGGAATTAAGTCAATTCGTGTTATTATGAATTCGTTTTTTATGAAAATAAAATAATAATAAAAGTTATTTTATACAATTAAAATTTAATCAGTTTGAGTATTTGTAAAAAGATATAATTCCAGTAAATATGTCCATTATCTTAGCTGAAATATCTTGATTTTTTTTGGTCGATAATTAACAATAAAAGCATCATGATTCATACATGATTGTAGCCGAAAAAGTGACAGAAGCCCTTATTTAAGTCCGCGAAAGCGGACTTTTTTGTATCTATACATAAGTGATTGCTATCTTTATAACCCAATATGGTTCATTTAAGGGCTACTGGCAAAAGTTTGGGGTTTCGAGACGCGATAAATCGCGGTCTCTACAAGTGTTTCTTTTTAAATCACTCTTAACAACTGATGAAAATTCAAATTTTTTGGAGATACTCAGGTGGTACACGATCCACTAACCAAACACCATTATCAGAACAATAGAAGATGTAACCTGCCTGATGCATTGTGGCAGCAGATATAGCAAAAACCACTGGTTTTCCATGTCTTGCACCAACAGTTTGTGCTGTTGCAATATCCTTTGATAAATGGACATGATGCCGTGACATTTTGCAAAGTCCTGTTTCCATAATTGAATCTACAGATTTGTGTCCCGTGCCATGATAAAGCTCATCTGGGGGAACAGCAGGTTCTAATTGTAAATCGACTTCTACACTATGTCCTTGGTTAGCCCGAATCAGAGTACCTGTTGAGTCAAAAGAAAAACGTTGTTTTTCGCTAGATTCTACTACCGCCTCTAATTCTTGACGGGTAATCGAAAACTTGTTTTTAGCACAAGCGGTAATTAATTCATCAACAGCAACCCAACCACCAGGAGCAAGTTTAATCCCAATTGCATCCGGTGCATGTCGCAGATGCTTGCTGAGATATTTGCTGATTTTGACGAGGCGAGAATCACTCATTTGCTTGTAATTGGTATATTTATACTACATTTATGTATTTATATGTTACATCACGATTTTCATTAGACATTTCTAGAAATTAAATATGCGTTATCCAGAATCCTTGTAGAGACGTAGCACTGCTACGTCTCTATATTCATTTTCACTCCTATGTCTATTGATGATTTTAAGCAATCCAAAAATAGGTAAGCATCAAGGTGATAGCAGTTAGCGGTAGCCCAAATCGCAAATGTTCCCCAAAAGTGAGTCGATATCCCTGTTTGGCAACAGCCTCCGCCACAATCAAGTTTGCCACCGAACCCAGTAGGGTGAGATTTCCTGCTAGTGTTGAAGCCGCCGCTAGTAGTAGCCAAGTGCGGGTGTCGGGATGGGGAATTAGGTGATGTAGTAGCAGTACAGCCGGTACATTCGACACTAAATTTGATAGCAAAGCTGTTATCCCTAAAATGCTCAAGGGATTGTCAACAAAACGAGAAAGCCATTCTAAAGAACCAAGTTTTTGTACACCTTCGGTAAGGATGAACAGTCCACAAAACATTAATAGCAAATCCCAGTCTACCTTTTGTAAAATTCGCTCAGGCTTGAGGCGGCGCGTTACCAGTAATAGTGCGGCGGCAATTAAGGTAACTTCAGCAGTAGGAATTCCGATTAAAAATGCTACTAGTAATCCGGTGGTAATCAATAGACTTTTAATTAACAGTGGCTTGAAGATGTGATAACGCGCGGGTTTTACTTTTAAGTAAGGACGAAGCGATCGCACCTCTGGATATAACCACCACAATAAACCTACCTGAATCGTCAAACAAATCAACGCAAGTGGTGTTAAGGCTTTCGCAAAATCTAGATAACTAATGCCAGAAAAGGAACCGATCAAGATATTTTGAGGATTACCGCTCAAGGTGGCAACGGAACCGAGGTTAGTTGCACCTGCTAGCGCCAGCAAATAGGGGATAGGTTTAAGCTTGAGTAACTGGGTAATACCAACTACTAAAGGTGTCAAAATTAGAGCAATCGTATCATTGAGAAAAAGTGCTGAGAGGATGCCACTGCCAAAAGTTAATACCACCAGTAATCCAAATGGGCTGTGGATGCGGCAGATTGTATAATCAAGGGCAAGCTGAAAAAAACCAGAGGCGGCGAGATTGGCGCTGATTACCATCATGCCAAATAGAAAAATTAGTGTTTTGTAGTCGATCGCACCCCACGCCGCAGGCAAATCTAGTACTCCCAATGCCATTAACAAGGCAGCACCAACAATGGCGATCGTCGCCCGATTCATCCGCAGCCCGGGCAAGTATCCTAATCCTAGCCCGATGTAGGTGATAATAATCACGAGATATCGCAAAACTACCATTGCTCTATTCCCTAAACGTAGCAAGCCCCGATTTAGAGCTTACCGGATAGGCTGTAGATTTAGTTTCGCGCATGAAAAACCAGAAGAAAATTAAGGCAAGAGTTGCGATCGCAGCCATAGATCGTGAATATCTGCTAAAAATACATTCAACCAATCAAGTGTTTTCACGCTTCGTTTATGCGTTACAGAACGAGTGCGAAGTGTAGGAGTGTGTAACTTTAAGATGCAATACGGTTCGGATAAGCATTTTTCACTTTCCTTGTAGTCTGGGTAAAGGGGAAAGGATGTATTCAAAACCTTTTCCCTTTCCCCTTCAACCGAACCGTATTGACTTAAGATGTATGCCCTTAGCACGTAGTATCATCATCAATAGTTGAGAATAAGCGATCGCGATCGCTCACCAAGACTTAAAACCACTTTTCTTTTTCCAGGTGTTTAGTTACTTACGCCGAACCTCTTCTAGAAAAGCAACTTGGTGTGACACATCGCTTAACTTTTGGAACGCCTTGCAAATAAGATATGTTAGATTTATTTATCTCTACTTACTTAATTTTTGTAAAACCAGATACATTAAATGGTAGTTTAGTAGCAAAGGAATCGAAGAGCATGGCCATTAGTAGCCCTGAAGTCATCCGTCATATCTTGATCGGGCTGGGATATTTAGCACCTGAGATTGATCCGAAACCGGATCTCACTAAATTCGCTCCCTGGAAGCGCAACAACAACTCATTGACAGACGATCTTACTGAAGAAGCGATTAAAAAGTTTCAGAAGCAGTACTCAAAAAAACTTGTGGTAAATGGTAACGCTGATGCTGAAACTCGAACTGTAATGGAAGAGACAGTCAAAGGGCTTCAAAATAGATTGAAGTTTCACGGTTTTGCAACCCCTGCCGAAATTCCTCCAGACAAGCCTTTTTATGGGCCAGCCACTTATACAGCAGTCAAGAAATTTCAGAAATCTCAGGGTTTAACTGAAAATGGCATTGCCACTTTTGAACAGCGTCAAATTCTACAGCAGCCTAACCTGACAGATAAGCCTCCAACCCCGCCACAATCACAACTCAAGCTGATAGATTTGTGCTTCCAATTCAAAAAGAATCCTCAAAATCCTTCTTACATCGCAGCGTTAAATAACTTACAACAAAACCTACCCAAGGACGTTTTACACAAAGTTACTAACAAATGGAGAGGGACAAACGACCAAAATCCTGAGATTGTCAAGCTGACAAATTTGTTTATTTATTATGACGACAACAATCCAAACCATCGTGATGCACTAAATCACTTACAAAGTCAGATTACCCCAGCTATCTCTCAAGCATTTTTAAGCCTCTGGAATAAAAAGTAAGCAAAGCGATCGCTCTTGGAGAACTTCCAAAGCCTCTAAGCTAACGCGCCTACATATTGCAATATTTTCCGTGTAGACCGTCATTAGTCATTAGTCATTTGTGTTTACCAAGGACAAAGGACAACCTCACCAGTTGATGTGCAATCTTATTTGCATAACAGCTTAGTAGCTTTTGTGGTGAGACTAAGAGGTTGTTTGAAAAGTGTTTTGCTGTGACTTTAGGCACTTTGAGTTCCCACTAACCCACATTTTTAAGGGGGTATTTAGGAGAATCTAGAACTTTTGATACCGGCAAGATGACTTTTCAAACATCCTCTAAAGTGGATGTGGATATTTGCGATCGCAGTTCTAAAAATGAAACGGGCTGATAATTACAGCGATTTTCAGGTAAATAGACCAGACGCTAGGGGCGCAAGGCTTTTGCCGCGATCGCGCCCTAGATTTAGATGCTGTTCATGCCTAGAGACAACATTTATTTTCCTTAAACAGTCGATAATGTAAATAAATGTAAAAAATTCTCAGGCAGGATAGAAGCATCTATGCGTGTAATTTTAATGACTGGTAAAGGCGGCGTGGGCAAAACTTCCGTCGCTGCTGCAACTGGACTCCGTTGTGCAGAACTAGGCTATCAGACATTGGTTTTAAGTACAGATCCGGCTCATTCCCTAGCTGATAGTTTTGACATAGAACTAGGACACGCACCCCAAAAAATTCGCCCAAATTTGTGGGGCGCAGAACTGGATGCGCTGCAAGAATTAGAGGGAAACTGGGGTGCTGTAAAACGTTACATTACCCAAGTTTTACAGGCGAGGGGTTTAGACGGCGTACAGGCGGAAGAATTGGCGATTTTGCCAGGCATGGATGAGATTTTTGGTTTGGTAAGGATGAAACGCCATTACGATGAAGGTGAGTTTGATGTATTAATTATCGACTCAGCCCCCACTGGCACTGCACTGCGCTTGCTGAGTCTACCTGAAGTTGGTGGTTGGTATATGCGCCGTTTTTACAAACCATTTCAAAACATCTCGGTAGCACTTCGCCCTCTAGTTGAACCTTTTTTTAGACCAATTGCTGGTTTTTCGCTACCCGATAAAGAGGTAATGGATGCACCTTATGAGTTTTATGAACAAATTGAAGCTCTAGAAAAAGTATTAACAGACAATACCCAAACCTCAGTGCGTCTAGTCACCAATCCTGAGAAGATGGTGATTAAAGAGTCTCTGCGTGCCCATGCTTATTTGAGTTTGTATAATGTTGCAACAGATTTAGTAGTGGCTAATCGGATTATTCCAAGCGTTGTCCAAGATCCCTTTTTCCAACGTTGGAAGGAAAGTCAGGAACAATATCGCCAGGAAATTCATGATAATTTCCACCCTCTACCAGTGAAAGAAGTTCCCCTATTTTCTGAAGAAATGTGTGGATTAGCTGCATTGGAACGCCTCAAGGAAACTCTTTATAAAGATGAAGATCCGACTCAGGTTTATTACAAAGAAACTACTCTTAGAGTCGTGCAAGAGGAAAACCAATACAGCTTAGAAATTTATTTACCTGGTATTCCTAAAGACCAAGTTCAACTAAGTAAAACCGGAGACGAATTAAACATTACTATTGGCAACCATCGTCGTAACTTAGTTTTGCCACAAGCCTTAGCAGCACTACAACCAGGAGGGGCAAAGATGGAAGATGACTATCTAAAAATCCGCTTTTCTGACAACACAAGAGTTTAATTTTGTTGAATGTTTTTCTGTCAACAAAAAGTTAGAACTAACAAGCAAGAACTCTATCTTAATAGCTAGTACAGACGCAACTTTTTAGCGTCTGTTTTTATGATTTTTTGATGAATTTTTACATAAGGTAAAAAATATTTTTACTAGTAATTAGACCGTAGTTTTACTGAAGACAAATTGATGAAATAAATTTCACAATGTTGTTAGAATTACTAATCTCATTTTGCAAACTACTAATTTATTTTTCTATAAGCAATGACCTCCAATCCTGAACAAAATTTTTTATATAGCCAGGAAGAAAGTTTACTACGCCGGATTACAAACCGTATCCGACGAAGCTTAGAGTTAGAAGAAATTATCACAGTGACAACAGCAGAGGTGCGATCGCTATTAAAAACTGACCGAGTGATGATTTACAAATTTCATGCCGATGGTAGCGGTCAGGTCATTGCTGAGTCAATTTACAATAATCGTTTACCGTCATTACTGGGGCTGAATTTCCCGGCAGACGATATTCCCCTCAGCGCCCGTGAGCTATTTCTCAAATTACGGGTGCGTTCTGTTGTGAATGTTGATACTCAAGAAATTGGTCAAATTCACCTACGTGACTTGGATAATGGAGAAACTGTCTCAGAGGAGATCCGTTACCGCTCTGTAGACTCCTGCCATATTGAATATTTGACGGCAATGGGGGTAAAATCCTCTGTAGTAGCGCCTATTCTCTATCAAGATCAACTCTGGGGGCTACTGGTTTCTCATAATTCTGAAGCGCGTTTGATTTCAGAATATGAACTAGAAGCAGTGCAGATGGTGGTAGAGCAACTCTCTGTAGCGATCGCTCAAAGTACTCTGCTCACTCAAGTCCGCAAAACAGCCGAACGGGAAACTATCATTAACCGCATTGCTACGCTGCTACATTCACTACCGACAATTGTATTACAACCAGCCTTAGAAGCGGCTGTTGCTGCCTTTAATGGTGTTGGTGGCAGGCTTTGCATTAGAAATGAGGCTTTTGATTACTACAACGGCAATCTTACTAGCTTAACAGAATGCTTAATACCAGGAAATACTTGTATCAAGCTTTTTATCTGTGGACAGCAACCTGTGATGCCAGAACAAACTATATATCCACTAATAGAGCAGTATAGTATCTGGCAAGAACACTATAAGTTTGGTAAATACGATGTTTGGGCAATTTCAGATTTATATAATAGCTCTGACTTGCGAAGCTTACAAGTTGCTTTTCAACCAACTAAAATTCGTGGCATATTGACAATCCCACTCCAGTATCGTCAGCAGTTACTGGGCTACTTAAGCATTTTCCGCAATGAAGTAGATACAGAGACTTTATGGGCAGGGCAGTATGATAGCGATCAAAGGCAACTATACCCCCGGCGATCGTTTGAGGTTTGGCGCGAATCTAAAAAAGCACAAGCTCAAAAATGGACGAATGAAGAGATTGAACTGGCTAGAAATCTAGGTAAACACTTTGCTTCAGCAATTCAGCAATATGAATTACAGCAACAAGTACAAGTCTTCAATGAAAATTTAGAAAAACAAGTTAAAAGACGCACAGTTGAGTTAAAACGGTCATCGGAACAAGAACAAGCTGTGTTTAAGGTTATTGCCGAGATTCGAGAATCTCTGGACACAGATACCATTTTTCAAACCACCACTAAAGAAGTTTGTCAATTAATCAAAGCGGATCGCGTTTCTGTTTATCGTTTCGATTCTAATTGGGGTGGTGAATTTGTTGGTGATTTCGAGGCTGCTAGCCCATATTGGTCGAATGAGTCAGAACTAGGTATTAATACAATTTGGAATGACACCTACTTACAAGATACAGAGGGAGGACGCTACCGCAAGAATGAAACATTTGCAGTCGATGACATCTACAAGATGGGATTTGCTAAGTGTCATATCGACAACCTAGAGCAGTTTCAAATTCACGCTTTTGTGCTTGCTCCGATCTTTGTTGGGCAAAAACTTTGGGGTTTGCTGGCAACTTATCAACACACTGGCCCCCGACAATGGAAAGCCTCTGAAGTTAACTTTCTCATTCAGATTGCTGCCCAAATGGGCGTAGCACTCCAGCAAGCTGAATTACTCACCCAGACACGACAACAGACGTTAAATTTACAACAAGCAGCAGAACAACAACGGGTATTGTTTGAAGTTGTCGCCAAAGTTAGGGAATCTCTCGATCTAGATGCGATTTTTCAGACAACCACCCAAGAAATCTGTAAATCACTACAAGCGGATCGAGTTGCAGTTTACCGCTTCCAAGCTGATTGGAGTGGTGAATATATTGCCGAGTTTGTCGGCGATGGTTGGGTAAAACTAGTAGGTTCTAATACTAAGACAGTTTGGCAAGATAGCTATTTGCAGGAAACCCAAGGTGGACGATATCGTCACAACGAAACCTTTGCAGTTGATGACATTTATCAAGTTGGACATTCTCAATGCCACGTTGCAGTTCTAGAGCAAATTCAAGCAAGGGCTTATGCGATCGCACCTATATTTATTGGGCAGCAGCTATGGGGCTTGTTAGCAGCTTATCAGAACTCTGCACCCCGCCATTGGGAAGCCTCGGAAATTAAGTTTATCACTCAAATTGCTAATCAGCTTGGGGTTGCACTCAAACAAGCCCAATTACATAATCAAACTAAAGAGCAGACAGAAAAGCTGACTCAAGCTCTACATGATTTAAAGCAAACTCAAACCCAACTGATCCAAACTGAGAAAATGTCCTCATTAGGTCAACTGGTAGCTGGTGTTGCTCACGAAATTAATAACCCCGTCAACTTCATTTATGGCAACATTAATCATGTCAACAATTACGCCCAAGATTTACTGAGTATACTAGACCTCTATTTACAAAATACCCCTAACCCCAGCCCTGAGATTCGCGATCGCACCTTCGAGATCGACTTAGAATTTCTCATTGAGGATTTGCCGAAAACTCTATCTTCCATGAAAATTGGGGTTGATCGCATCCGTCAGATTGTCTTGGGTTTACGGAATTTCTCTCGCCTTGATGAGGCAGAAATGAAGCCAGTTGATATTCACGAGGGCATTGATAGCACTTTGCTAATTTTGCAACATCGTTTGAAAGCAAAACCAGAAAGTCCGGCTATTACATTAGTCAAAGAATACAGTGAGCTTCCCTTAGTAGAATGCTATGCCGGGCCACTGAATCAAGTATTTATGAATGTTTTAAGCAATGCAATCGATGCTCTTGAAGATTACAGGGAATCTCCATCAAAACTTCATAACAGTCAAATTACCATTCGTACTGCGATCGGAGAACTTGAAGGCAATATCAAGAGCGTAGTAATTCGCATTGCAGATAATGGTTCAGGAATACCCGAGGCTTTGAAAGCAAGAATCTGTGATCCATTTTTCACTACTAAACCAGTGGGAAAAGGCACTGGTTTGGGGTTATCAATAAGTTATCAAATTGTCGTAGATAAACACGGTGGTGTGTTGAAATGTGATTCTCAGCCGGGGTTAGGTACAGAATTTTGGATTGAAATTCCGGTGAGCCAAATTACCAAATCTTAGAGAAGATTAACTTTCATAGTAAAGCTGAAGGCAGGTGAAGGAAGCAGAAGAAATTATTCTTTGATGAGCTGTAGGGGCAATTCATCAATTACTCTTACGATAGATGTGGTTTTTAAAATCATTTATATAGCGCTTCATAGCGCTTCTCGTTTGGATGCACTCTCTCCTAAAAGGAGTTTCGGTGTACACACAAGCCTTTATAAGGGGAGGGTTAGGGTGGGGTAAAACCTTGGTTAATCAGCTATTTCAGACTTGTGTATACACGGCAGCCTAAAGAAAGTAGCAGAGGGCAAAAAATATATTTTCTTCCTCCTGCCTTCTTTAATGCTTGCCAATAAAGAGCAACTTTTAATTGATTACTCCCGAAAGTGGGTGCAATATTGTTAAATGAAAGCTATGCCTAGTTTCAGCTTTTAAATACCGTTCTTGCAAGGGTTGCCACTGCTGCCACGACTGATAACGATTTTCAGTTAACAAACTAGCAAGGGTAGGCAACTCAGTCTTAATTTCTGATTTAAATACCTTTTCAAGCCAGTCAGTTAAGACCGCACTATCTTGCATCGTACCCAAAATTTCTTGGATATTTTTCACTTCTGTCATATAAGCTCCGTAAGACTCACCATATAAGTCTGTAAATAGCTCCATCTGGTAGCGTATACGTTTAGCTTCTTTTCGCAAACTATGCAGAATTTCGCCTTGTGTTGTTAATTGTTGTTCTATCTTTTCTGGTTCCCAGTTCTTCTGAATTTTTACCTCTGCTTCCACAAGTTGAGTACCAACTAGCCAACCTGGATGTAGTAAAAAGTTACTCACTTCTGGTAGAAGTAAATCTGGTAGTACTTGCTGGATAGTAATAGATGCCAATGGTTGATAAGTTGGTTTATCTAACCACTTATCTAATGCCTCTTTTAAAGACTTATAAGATTCATCTTTTAATGTTTTCTGTACACTTGATAGTACATCTTCACGTTGTTTAGCTAAAGCGTTGAAAGCTGTTTGTAAAGATTCCTGTTCTTTGTGGGGTAAGTTTGGTTTGTAATTGTTTTCCAAACTTTCTTTAAGTACGTCTAAATCTCGCAGATTACCAAGACGACGGGCTATTTTACCAATATTTTTATCGCTGATTGGTTTTGGTAGATCCACTGCTAGTCCAAACCTAGTTACAGCCGTGCGTAAACGACGCATTCCTACTCGCATTTGATGAAGCGCTTCTGGATCTTCATCTTTCTTTACTGATTTTTCCCACTTCAAGGTTTTCTTAAAGTGTTTTTGAATCGCTTGGTAGGCGTAGTCCCCTAGAGTTTTTACCGTGGTTTGTGTGGCTAATTTCATAATTGAGCTTAATTACTACCTCATGAGGTTATTGCATAATAACATTAGTTAAAAATTTATATCTAGTTTTAATATATTTTTTATTCAATGAAGTTGTTACGCTTTTTATTACTATTGATAGTTGCATACTATTAATAGTAAGATAAATTATCTACCAAAGGTCTAAAAAGCCGATTCACTTTTGCGATTTAATATTTACGATAGCTGATAATAATTTTTTACATGAATAATTTATTATGATAGCATGATTAACCTTTTTGCAATCATCAGGATAATTTAGAATGTCAAACTCACATTTACTGAATCAAGTTATCTTGACTTTTATAGATAATTTTAAAGAACATAGAGAAGATTTATCAGCATTGTTGCTAACACATCAGAAGTATTTATGGTTAGGGTCAGATGAAACTTCAACTATTGAGCGTCTGTCTTTAGTTGATACTGATAAATTTACAGACCATCAACAATTTCGGGTAGCAGAATTTATCAACCTACCTGCACCAGAAAATCAAGAAATAGATATCGAGGGACTTGCTTACACTGATAATTATCTATGGTTTGTTGGTTCTCATAGCTACAAACGTAAAAAGCCTAAACCTGATAAGACTGATGCACAAAACTTTAAACGGCTAGCAAAAATTGAATCAGAACCTAACCGTTACGTCTTAGGACGGATTCCTCTAATAAACGGTAGCTTATTCTCATCTTACCCGCATCCCCAAAATCCAGATATGCAGTTGAATGCCGCTAAACTAGAGGTAACGGAACAGGGTAATTTGCTGATGACAGCTTTGGCAGACGACCCTCATTTAGGCTTGTTTATCAAGGCATCAATTCCAGGAAAAGATAATGGCTTTGATATTGAAGGAATAGGCGTTTATCAAAGCCGGATTTTTTTGGGTTTGCGTGGCCCTGTATTGCGGGGTTGGGCTATGGTGCTGGAAATTGAATTAGAAGATTCTAGCGCTGGAATTCTGAAACTGCGGCAAATTGGGGAAGCAAAGGAATTATATAAAAAGCATTTTGTCTGGTTGAATGGTTTGGGAATTCGGGATTTATGTGTAGATGGCAAAGATTTGTTGATTTTAGCGGGCCCAACGATGGATTTAGATGGGCCCGTACAAATTTATCGTTGGGTAAATGGCGTGAATCTGCGAGAAAATGTCTTTAGCAATCCAGATTTTGTCCAGGATATTCCATTTGGAAATCGGGAAGATCATGCTGAGGGAATGACGCTGTTTCAGGATGTGGCTGGTATACCTTCGCTATTGGTAGTTTATGACTCTCCAGCAAAAAGTAGGCTGGTGGGTGATGGTGCTGTAATAGCGGATGTGTTTAAGATGGAATAAAGATGAATTTTGGTTTTTGGATTGTTAAAGGTTAGTGGAGATTGCTTGTACGGGACAAGTAGGGATACATTGTTCGCAGACGATACAACGCGATCGCGTGAATGTCAGTTTGTATGTCTCTGGGTGGAGAGTGAGAGCTTCGGTAGGACAAACCCCGGTACACAAGCCGCAATGGACACAGACATCCTCATCGATCGCAATTTCGCCTAAAGTATAAGAAACGTTAACATGGCGCGATCGCATCCACTCAATAGCGGCATCTAGTTGATCGATATCTCCCGCTAGTTCCACTACGAGTTTGCCAATTTGATTTGGGGCAACTTGGGCACGGATAATATTAGCAGCGACGTTGAATTCTTTGGCCAGTACGTAAGTGACTGGCATTTGCACGGCGCGTTTCGGGAAGGTTAGTGTTACTCGTTTTTTCACAGGTTTAACAGAGGGTTTTTTCTGTTGTAACGTATTGGAAGTTTTATAACTCGAAAGATTTAGACGATGTAGGGAGTAGGGAGTGATATGGTTTAATTATTTAAAAAGCAATATAATTTTTTTTCCAATTTAAGTTTATTAGTTTTTATTTGTTGTATCCATTTTAACTTGGAAAGCTTTTAACATGAAAATATTAGTTGTAGAAGATGACGAGTTAAATGCATGTACACTGACCAACCTTTTGACTAACCAAAACTATGCGGTTGAAGTTGCTACTGATGGCGATGCTGCTTGGGATTTTATTCAAGCTTACGATTATGACTTAATTCTCCTGGATGTAGTTTTGCCTAAGCTAGATGGCATTAGTCTTTGTCGTAAAATCCGGTCTAATGGTCTGCAAATGCCGATCTTGTTGATGACAGGGCGCGATAGTAGTCATGAGAAAGCGATCGGCTTAGATGCAGGTGCAGACGATTATTTAGTTAAACCTTTTGATATAGAAGAGTTAGTTGCTCGTGTGAGGGCGCTGTTACGTCGCCCAGCCGTAACCTCACAACCTGTTCTGGAGTCTGGGAAGTTGCGGCTAGACCCTAGTAGCTGTGAAGCGATTTATTCTGGAAATCTGCTCCCGCTTACCCCAAAAGAGTTTGCTCTGTTAGAACTATTCTTGCGAAATAGTCGTCGGGTGTTTAGCTGTGGCATGATTTTAGAACATCTTTGGTCTTATGAAGATACTCCCCAAGAAGAAGCTGTTCGCACTCATATCAAAGGGTTACGACACAAACTTAAAGCTGTAGGAGCGCCCGGTGATTTGGTTGAAACAGTTTATGGTATTGGCTATCGTCTGAAACCACTGGAAGAGGATAAGCACGGGGATACAGGGGCAGGGGAGCAGGGGAGCAGGGGAGCAGAGGAGCAGGGGAGCAGAGGGGAAGTAGATAGAGTAAAATCGCCAGTACCCAATCTCAAATCACAGCAGCAAGCGCTAATGGCAGTTGCAGAAATTTGGCAACGATTTCAAGGGCGGGTGGAGCAGCAGGTGAGGGTGCTAGAGCAAGCGATCGCAACTTTAAATCAAAATAATAGTTTAAATCCCGAATTACTCTCCCTTGCAACCAAAGAAGCCCATACCTTGGCAGGGTCTTTAGGGACTTTTGGCTTGCCTCTTGGCTCAAAATTGGCCCGCAATATCGAACTGCTGCTGAGTTCTGGCCAAATCTTGAGTAAATCTGAGATTGGCAACCTCCAAAGTTGGGTAAATTTATTGCGTCGAGAAATAGAGGGAAACGATGCAGAGGCAATATCTGTATCACCAATTCCGGAATTAGAAACAGTGACGCAACCACTGCAAAATCATCCCGATGCAGAAACTAAAATATTGGTTATGGACGATGATCCGCAAATTCAGGCATTGTTGCAAACCTTACTTAGCCCTTGGGGACTCAGAGCGATCGCTCTTGAAAATCCGCTTCAGTTTTGGGAAACTTTAGAAGCAGTTGCCCCAGATATGCTGATTTTAGATGTGGAATTGCCTTATATCAATGGGATAGAACTTTGTCGATTGGTACGCAACGATTCACACTGGAGTGAGTTACCCATCTTATTCCTCACTGTTCATAGCGATGCCGAGATGGTAAATCAGGTATTTAGCATTGGTGCTGATGACTTTGTAAGCAAGCCCATTGTCGGGCCAGAACTTGTAACTCGGATCGTCAATCGCTTAGAACGAATGAAATTACGGCAGCGTGTGACGCAGGGAGGTAGAAGGGCAGGGGAGCAGGGAAGCAGAGGGGCAGGGGGAGCAGGGGAAGTAAATTTACCCTCATCTTTCCCATCTTCCTCTTACCGAGCTATTAATGAATTAGAGTTGAGGGTAGCAGAGCGAACGGCTGAGTTAATAAGTGTGAATCAGCAGTTGCAGTCACAACTTGATGAACGTCAGCAAACGCAGGAAGAATTACGGTTTTCTCAAGCCCGATTTGCCCGAATTTTAGATATTGCTGATGATGCAATTATTTCTATCAACGGGTTCCACAATATCACCTTGTTTAATCAAGGAGCAGAGAAGATTTTTGGTTACTCTGCCCAGGAAGTGATTGGCCAAGGTCTTGATTTACTCTTACCGCAGCGCTTTTTCCAAGCACATCGTCAACACGTAGCTGACTTTGGGCAATCTCCCAATGTTGCCCGGCGGATGGGAGAACGGCGTGAAATTTATGGTCGCCGAAAGGATGGAAGTGAGTTTCCAGCAGAAGCTTCTATCTCTAAAATAGATATGGGTGATGAAATATTTTATACAGTTATCTTACGAGATGTCACAGAGCGCAAGCAAATCGAACGGATGAAGGATGAGTTTGTCTCTGTTGTTAGTCATGAACTCCGCACACCTTTAACTTCGATTTACGGCTCTCTCGGAATGCTAGCCAGTGGTTTGCTAGCGACAGACTCAGAGCAGGGAAAACGTCTGTTGCAAATTGCTGCTGATAGTACCGAACGCCTAGTACGCTTAATCAACGACATCCTAGACATTGAGCGGATCGAGTCGGGTAAGGCAAAGATGGAAGCAGAAATCTGCAATATCGTTGATTTGATTACTCAAGCAGTAAATGTTATCCAGCCTTTGGCTGACAAAGCCGGAGTGACACTATCCATTTCTGCCCTATCTGGTCAAGTATTGGCAGATTGCGATCGCATTGTTCAAACTTTAACTAACCTACTGAGTAACGCCATTAAATTTTCATCTGCCGGATCTACGGTTTGGTTGGGGGCACAACAAGAAGGTGACGAAGTTTTTTTGACAGTCAAAGACACCGGACGCGGCATCCCAACTGACAAACTTGAGAGTATATTTGAGCGCTTTCAACAAGTTGACTCTTCAGATTCGCGTAACCATGATGGTACTGGTTTAGGTTTAGCAATTTGTAGAAGCATTATGCAACAGCACGGCGGACGCATCTGGGCTGAAAGTATATTGGGCGAAGGTAGCACTTTTTACGTCACTCTGCCGTTGTTTGGGACTTTACCACATACTGATTTACAAAACTCTTCCAATATTCCTGTAATTTATAGTCGTCACGAGCAAATTATAAATAGCCGCCTAAGTCAAGATGCAGAATTTTTGACCAAAGGGCGTGTTGTCCCTAGGAATTTGAACAACGATTGATGGAGTTACTTCAGCGAATTAATCACAACCCAATATTTATCGGATTTTGGGGAAAGGGGAAAGAAAAAACCTTTAACCAGTATCAATACTTTTCGGATAAACCCAACAATCTCTCTTTTGGTCTGGGGAAAGCTTACTGGGTTTGGGGTAAAGGTAAACTTAAACCCTTTCCCTTTCCCCTTTTCCCCTTAACTGAAAAGTATTGTAACCAGTATCCTTTACGCCAAACCCGATTCCGAGTGAAAAATGCTTAACTCAAAAGTATTGAATCACAACCAAAAAGAGGATAGTAATGATGGCAACAAAGCAAATTCTAGTGGTCGATAACGAGCAGTATATTCAAGAAGTTGCCAAGATTTGCTTGGAAACAGTTGCAGGCTGGAAAGTTGAAACAGCGAGTTCAGGTGAAGAGGGGATAATGAAAGCTGAGATTTACCAACCAGATGCGATTTTACTAGATGTAATGATGCCAGAGATGGATGGGATTGCCACCTTTGAAAAGTTACAAGCTAATCCGGTAACTAAAAAGATTCCCGTAATTTTGTTAACTGCCAAAATCCAGGCTTCCGATCGCCGTCGTTATAATCAGATGGGAATGATTGGTGCGATCGCTAAACCATTCAATCCGCTAGAATTAGCTGCTGAAGTAGCCTTAGCACTGGGTTGGAGTCTGGAAAAATAAGCTGAAGTGAAAACGGTAGAATGCACCCAAATAACTAACTGATGCTGCGTTAACTCAACCTGATTGCCGCCAATCTGTCGGTGCTTCTATATAATCAGGTAGACGAGTAGTGCGATCGCCAAGTGCCTTTCTAATCTGATGCAACTCTAAGTTTTTAGCCCCTGTTAAAATTGTCCCTTCCAGTTTGACATCACTGAGGTCAGCTTCTAAAAAGTTAGCTCCCATCAGGTTTGCCTGAGTCAGGTTAGCTTGATAAAAGGTTGCTCTATGCAGGTTGGCTCCAATCAGGTTTGCCTGATGCAGGTCAGCTTCCGTTAAACTGGCTTCTGAGAGATTGGCAAAATAGACTTCTGTTTGGTGAAGTTTGGCTGCATTCAAGTTAGCCCCTGAAAGATTAGCTCCATTCAGGTTAGCCCCTGAAAGGTTAGCACCAATCAAACCCGTTAGATTTAGGTTGGCTTTACCCAGTTTTGCACCTTGCAAGTTAGCTAAAAACAGCTTCGCTCCAGATAGATTGGCGACTTTCAAAGTTGCTTGTTGCAAGTTGGCTTTATAGAGGTTTGCTCCTTGGAGATTCGCTATACGCAGACTTGCTCCAGAAAGGTTGGCTGAACGCAGGTTAGCCCCTGAGAGATTAGCACGATTAAGATTAGCGCAATATAGATTAGCTCCACAGAGGCTAGCTTTCAGTAATTTGGTTTCATAGAGAATAGACCTAATGAGTTTAGCGCCGTTTAAGTCAGCCTCACTCAAGTCTGCTCCACGCAGGTCAGACCCACTCAGGTCAGAACCACGTAAATCTGCTTGTTGCAGGTTAACTCCTAGCAGGTCTGCTCGTCTGATGTCGATATGACGTAAATCAAGTTTCTGATCTTTTGGGTCTTCGAGTAAATTACGCCTGCCGATAACAGTTAGGGCTGCTTGAATATCAGTGCGGATTGTGGGAAATTCTTCATGGAGGTTTTGCTCTAACTGCTGTGTCGGACGCGGCCCAACTCTACGCCTACCTGAATAAGCATCTGGTGTATATTCCGGCTTTTGTTGCTCAACCTTTACCTGCTGGATAGGTGCATTTTCTCGCACAAAGGCAGTGAGGATTTCCATGATTGTCCAGTGTTCTTTAGGAAAATCCTGAGCAACTCTTTCTAAGGCATAAATTGCACCTGTTCGGGTTTCAACTTTATCATGACCAAGCTGGGCAATTGCCCCCATAAATCGTTCTGAAATCAATCTATCTTGATTGAGTTTGGCATTTTGAAGGCCAATTTCTAGGTTTTTCTCAGCTGCGATCGCATTTTTCTGCATCGCTTGGGCCCGCTTTGCTGCGTAATAGGTATTAAACATTGCCGCCGATGCCAGAAAAACTATTGCAGTAGTTGTTAAAGCTTGGTTTCTATACTCAATCTTTTCCTGAATTGACAATTCTTTAATACTGGACAAAGCAAAGAAAATTACAATCAATGAGCAGCCAAATATAACTGTTATAGTTATCAACCAATTCAACAGAGTGTCTGTCTTTTTAGAAGACATGGTAAAGATTTTCCTTACAACCTAGAATTATTACTTAGATGCTTGGAAAAAATAGTATAGCATTTAGCAGAAAATTATAATAGGTGTCAGAAGACCTCTTTAACTAAGTAATAATATCGAATATATTAGGAGATTAGGGCGAAAATAGAACAATTACTGAAAATTGGTGAAAATCTTACCCTATAAACTTTTTAAGTTTAACTTTCGCCTTGCAGGACTGGTGCTTTACTCAGAAAATTTAGCTTCTCTAAGGTTTGCTCCATCAAGTATGGCATCATTGAGAATTGCCCCATGTAAATCAGCTAGATATAAGCTTGCACAATGCAGGTTAGCTCCTTTTAAATTAGCTCCTTTTAGGTTAGCTGCACTAAGAATTGCCCCTTCTAGGTTAGCTAAATATAAGTTAGCACCTTCGAGGTTAGCCGCACTGAGAATTGCTCCTGCAAGATTAGCTTCTGTGAGGTTTGCCCCAGCAAGATTAGCTTGATAAAGGTTTGTCTTTTGTAGATTCGCCTTATTCAGGTTTGCTCCTCTCATATCGATATAACTCAAATCAAGCTGCTCATTTTCTGGGTCTTTATTTATATCTCTTTTAGCGATAACGGTAAGGGCTGCTTGAATATCTAGACGAATTTTTTCTAACAGATTAATTGTTACTTCTTCTTGAGGTAGATAAAGAGTATTTTTTCGGATAAAAGTAGTAAGAATGTTCATAATTATCCAGTGGTACTGTGGATGATTTTTGGCAATTTGCTCTAAATCATTAATTACAGCTAAACTGTTTTCTGTTGTGTTATTTTCTAGTTGTTCAATTGCTATTCTTAAATAATCTTTTGGGGACTTATGTTGAGTTTGGATAATTTTTTCTTGGAAAACCTGTATCCCTAGATATATTTTTGCTAATTGACTGTTATTGATTAATGAAATATCTTTTACAGCGTGAAAATAATTAATGATTACTGTCAACATACTATGGTTAAAAACTTAGTGCTAATTGGTGGCGGTCACAGCCATGCAATTGCCCTGAAAATGTTTGGAATAAAGCCGTTACCCGGAGTGCATTTGACGTTGATTACTGCAAATCAAAAGACAGCCTACTCTGGAATGTTACCAGGACATATTGCTGGATTTTACACCCATGATGAATGTCATATTGATTTGAAACCATTGGCTAACTTTGCTCAAGCAAATTTGTATATTGACAGAGTAGTTGCCCTAGACTTGGAAAACAACAAAGTTCTCTGTGCTAACGGATTGGCGGTAGATTTTGATGTGCTGTCTATTGATATTGGCAGCACTCCGGCCAGAGTGTCTGTATCAGGAGCAGCAGAATATACGATCGCAGCTAAACCAGTATCCCAGCTATTGGAACATTGGTATGAACTAATTGCAGCTGTAGGTAAAAATCCTCAAGAATCAATTCGGATCGCGATCGCAGGTGGAGGTGCTGGCGGTGTAGAATTGGCGTTGGCGATGCAATCTCATTTACATCAGATTTTCCATCAAAATCAACAACCAATTGAAAATCTGGAAATTCATTTATTTCAGCGTAACAAACAACTGATGCCCAATTATCATCAATCAGTACGGCATCAACTTCAGCAAATTCTCACCGAGCGAGGTATTAAGCTACATCTTGGAGAAAATGTGTGTAATATCGCACCTAAAAACTCCAAGAAAACTAGAGAAACATTTGAGATTAAGTGCGACTCTGGTTTGAGAGTAGAGTGTAATAAAATTTTTTGGGTAACACAAGCTTCAGCACCCGAATGGTTAAAAATTGCGGGACTAGGAACTGATGAGCAAGGTTTTATTCTGGTAGAAGACACGTTACAATCTCAAACGCACCCGCAGGTATTTGCATCTGGTGACATCGCCACAATGGTAAATTATCCGCGTCCAAAAGCTGGGGTATTTGCTGTTAGACAAGGTAAACCTTTATTTAAGAATTTGCAGCGAATTATATTAGGTAAGTCACTCAAACCCTATAAGCCGCAGAAACAATATTTAAGTCTAATTGGTACAGGAGATGGAAGAGCAATTGCAACAAAAGGCATCTTTACTTTACCACCTCATAAACTCTTGTGGCATTACAAAGATTGTATTGACCGCCGCTTTATGAAACGCTTCCGTTTTGAATAAATAAGGGAATGGGGAATGGGGAATGGGGAATGGGGAATGGGGAATGGGGAGCAGGGGAAAGAGGTAGTTTTTATGGCGTTGCTGATTAAATATATGAATCTTGGTGTAGAGACGTTGCATTGCAACGTCTCTACAAGGGTTTTGAAATCACGCAAAATCATTTTCATACCTGAATTCAGGAACGCCATTTTTGTCCCCCCATGCCCAATACCCAATACCTAATCCCTTCATCGAAGCTGTTCAATTAGCTCCATAATTTGTTGATAATACTGAACATTTCCCTCTTGGTAATACAAATCTGCGGATTTTTGGAAATCCGCAATTGCTCCTTGAGAATCACCCAGATTTTGGTAGACATCTGCTCGCAGGATGTAAGCTGAAGCCCAATAAGGCTGAAGTTGTAAGGCTTGGTTTAAGTCTGTGAGCGCTCCCTGTAAGTCTCCCAGTAGAGAACGACTACGACCCCGATTGTACCAGTCTTCAGCAAAGCTGGAGTCGATTGCGATCGCCCGACTGTAATCTTCGATTGCTCCTTGATAATCTTCTAGAGCATAGCGAGCATTAGCGCGATCGCTGTAAAATGCAGCAGATTGAGGATTTATTTGTAAAGCTTGGGTGTAATCTGCGATCGCACTTTCATAAGCTTCTAAAGCATAATGCGTTGAACCTCGATTGTAATATGCTTCAATTAAATCAGGATTAATTTTTAATGCTTGATTATAATCAGTGATCGCTCCTTGTTCATCCCCTAAAAGACGACGAGCATTTCCTCGATTGCAGTACGCTTGCGAAAATTCAGGAACCAACTCTATCGCTTGGGTGTTATCATCAATTGCTCCCTGTAAATCTTGCAGAGCTTCACGGGCAATCCCCCGACCGTAATAAGCTGCGGCTAATTTATCATTAATCTGTAATGCCCGATCATAATCTTTAATTGCTCCTTTATGATCTCCTAAAGAACGACGAGCTGCCGCGCGATCGCAATATCCTTCAGCTAAACTAGGATTGAGTTGTAATAACCGATTGCTATCTTCAATTGCGCCTTGATAATCTCCCAGTCGGCGGAGAGCATTCGCCCGAAAGCCATATACTAAAGCTAGAGTCGGGTTTTCTTGTAAAGCTCGATCATAATCGGCGATCGCACCCTCATAGTCTTCAAGGGTACTACGGACAAGACCCCGCTCACAATAGGCTTGCACATCATCAGGATTGAACTTTAGCGCTTGATTAAAATCCTCAATTGCTCGGTGATATTCTTTGAGATGAGCTAGAACCAAACCCCGGTTGTAATATGCTCCAGCAAACCTGGGATTGATTTCTAAGGCGCGGTTGTAATCTGCGATCGCACTTTGATAATTTTCTAAAGAGTAGTGGGCATTACCTCGATTATGATAAGCTTCCGCCAACTTAGGATCTAATTTTAATGCTCGGTCATGATCGGCGATCGCTTCCTTGAAATTTCCTAAGATATGGTAAATATTACCCCGATTGCTGTATGCTGCGGCAAAATTGGGATACCACTGTAAAGCTTGTTGAAAATCAGCGATCGCTCCTTGATGATCGCCCTTTTCAAAACAAACTACACCCCGATTATGATAAGCATTGGCAAGATCAATATTGATATTATCAGCTAACTGGGTGCTAGTTTCTATTGTTTGGATATAGTCAGCGATCGCTTTGTCGTATTTTTCTAAGGCAAAGTAGGCATTACCCCGGCTGTGGTAAGATTGGGCGAGATTTGGATCGATTTCTAATGCTTGGTT
Organism: Nostoc sp. LEGE 12447; assembly: GCF_015206985.1. Lineage (NCBI taxonomy): Bacteria > Bacillati > Cyanobacteriota > Cyanophyceae > Nostocales > Nostocaceae > Nostoc > Nostoc sp. LEGE 12447. The sequence continues at coordinate 73,305 of NZ_JADEXT010000001.1, forward strand.
ATAATCTGCGATCGCTTCTTGATAATCGCCTAAAAAGTAACGTGCATTACCCCGGTGATAGTAGGTTGTGGCAAAATTAGAATTGATTTCTATAGCCCGATTAAAATCTGCGATCGCACCACGATAATCTTTGAGTTGACCAGTGAGAATAATTCCTCGATGATGGTAAGCTTCGGCAGAATTAGGGTTGAGCTTAATTGCTTGGGTGTAAGCTACCTTCGCTCCTTGATAATCGCCTTGCAAACTGTGGTTCAATCCTTGGTTTAAAAATTCTTCAGCATTCATATAATAATTTTCTTGGATTTTGACATTCCCTAGTTTAGAGATTATTTTAAAAGTGGTTGGCTATGATTAAAATCACATTTTTACTCCCCTCAATCCCCCGATAAATTGGGGGGCAAGAACCTCTAAAAGTCCTCCTTTTTAAGGAGGATTTAGGAGGATCTACAATATTTTGGTTTTGTAGAGAGATGTGTGTACACCGTAGCCAATACATACGGGGAGGGTTAGGGTGGGGTAAACAAATATTTTGATACACTACTACAGACTATAAAGTCCCAAATAATACCATTAGACATCTCCAGAAAATTATGCGTTACCTAAAACCCTTGTAGAGACGTTGCAATTCAACGTCTCTACATTGTTTTTTGGAGATGTCTATTCTATTATTCAACCCTCAAATTAAGCTTATCGTGCTACGACAATTATTCTGATCCGAACCGTATTGGCTCTTAAGGCAAATTTTCTCGCAGTAATGCTCGAAATCCTGCTTGTTGAAAATGCTCATCAGCAGTCAGTGCTTCAGTGATTCCGCTATATTGCATCACAATAAAAGATACGCAATCCACAAATCCCCATTCTTTCTCAGTTCGTTCCCGATATAGCTCAAAAGCACGTTCGTAGAGTTCTTGAGAGAGAGGGACAATTTCTACTTTGGAGTCTGCTACTAGAGAATTTAATAATATGATTGCCGCCTGACGATAAGGTTGTTGGGATAAGGCATTGCCAATTTCCAACATTACCGCCTGTGTTGTCACCAAACGAGTTTCTGCCGCTTGTAACATTTTAGCCAGATGTAAGGCTCGGTCATGTAAGCGATCGCTCGGTGCAGATAAAGCAATGGCAAATGATGTATCAAGAAAGACTTCAGAATGCATGGGAAGTTTACTTACTGTACAAATATTTATCTATATTGCTAGACCAATCAGATGGCCCATCTAGGTTGAGCGATCGCGCCGTTTGCAGAAATGACACCGTTTCGTGTTCGCTTGGCGGTAAAATTTCGATACTGATTCGCACGCGGGTATTGATTGGCAGTGCGATCGTTTCAGCCGGATAGAAGACTTTGCCATTAAACACAGCTGTGATTTTTTCTACCATTATTTTGCAAAAATTGCTTTTAGTCTATCCTAAGCTGGTTGTAATAATACGAGTAGAGTCTACGGCTGAATTACTAGTGAAGATACTTATATCAATCTTACGAATTATATCGATTTTCGATAATTACCTCAGCCATCAACTGAACTAATGTTACGTAAGTGCGACGAACTTCTTTAAACTTCAATTCTCTCCCTCACAGCTTTGCAGAGGGACAGGTTTTGGGTAGTAAAACCAGGGAGAAGTCTTTTAGGGACAAAAGCGAGAAACTTTTTTAGCTTTCCCCCAATTCTTCATAATAAATTATTGTGGCAATTCTATACAAAAATAATGTATGTATGCTGTAAACAAATCAGCTTTTTGAAGTTTGGCAGAACGCAAAGTTTAGACCCTGCTATTGCTACTTATAAAAAAAATCCAAGTCAGATGATAAATATTATTCTATATACCCTATAATCTCTAATACGGTATCTGCTTAGAAATACCGTAGATTTAGGGGTGAATTCTGATGAGCAAGTCGCAACAAACGACACATTTTAGTAAATTGCTAATTGAGAGAATACAGTCTTATGTCATGAAAGCATTACAGACCATACAACTCTCATATAAAGACACAATTAGAAATTGGTTAAATAGACACACTGTGCAAAGCTTTGTGAGTCTGTTTCTAGTGGGTGCTTTTTTGAGTATAACAGTTGCCTCCTGCTCTGGAAGCAGTTCAGCTAGCAAAAATGATGTCAAGTTGAAACTTGTGTCTTTCTCTGTCACCAAAGCGGCTCATGACCAGATAATCCCCAAATTTGTCGAAAAATGGAAGCAAGAACATAACCAAAACGTCACATTTGAGCAAAGTTATGGTGGTTCTGTAGCTCAAGCGGCGGCTGTGATTGCTGGTTCCCAAGAAGCAGATATAGTACATTTAGCGCTTCCTCTGGATGTCAGCAAAATTGCTCTTGCAGGTTTGATAAAATCAGGTTGGGAAACCAAAGCTCCCAGAAGTGGTATTGTGAGTAGATCGGTTGCTGCGATCGTTACCCGTGAAGGTAATCCCAAAGGTATAAATACTTGGGCAGACTTAGCAAAAGATGGCGTGAAAGTGATTGCGGCAAACCCAAAAACTTCTGGTATTGCTATCTGGGAATTCTTAGCTTTTTGGGGTTCGGTAACTCTAAACGGAGGTGACGAAGCCACAGCATTAGATTTCGTCACTAAAGTTTATAAAAATACTCCCATTTTGACGAAAGATGCCCGTGAAGCTAGCGATTTATTTTTTCAAAAAAATCAGGGTGATGTCTTAATCACCTACGAGAATGAGGTAATTTTAGCAGGTAAAAATGGAAATAAGCTGCCTTATATTGTACCCAAAGTCAATATTTCTATTGATAATCCTGTAGCTGTAGTTGATAAAAACGTTGAGAAACACGGTACAAGGGAAGTAGCACAAGCATTTGTTGATTTTCTTTACTCTACAGAAGCTCAACGAGAATTTGCTAAATTACAATATCGTCCTGTTAACCCCACTGTCACGCAAGAAGTAGCATCTCAATATCAGCCAATTGAAACTTTATTTACATCTCAAGATTTAGGCGGTTGGGATATTATCCAGAAAAAGTTTTTTGGCGATGGGGCAATTTTTGACAAAGTTCAAGCTGCCAGCAAAGCATAATATCTATATTTTTCTAGCAGCTAGCCAAATATAAATAATTCTCAATCACTTTACCTCAATTGATAATTTATGAGTTTTCATAGCCGATTGAAAGATGGCTTTTCACTCACTTTTTTAATGCTGATTACCAGCAGTGTCACTGCTTGTAATAGCGGACAGGAATTAAAAAGTCAAGTGAGTATTGATGGTGCGGCTGTAGGTTTTCCTGTTTCTTTAGCAGTTGCAGAAGAATACGGCAAAGTTAAACCTGAAGCAAAAGTTAGCGTTGCTTCAAGTGGGACTGGTGGTGGTTTCAGTAAATTTTGTAATGGTGATATTGATATTGCCGGTGCTTCTCGTACCATTCGAGATGAAGAAATCAAAAAATGTAAAAGTAAAAATATTGATTTTGTCGAGTTGCCTATAGGTTTAGATGGCATCGCTGTGATTGCTAACCGTCAAAATAACTTCGTCAAATGTCTAACTATTAAGGAACTGGGTAAGATTTGGGGTGCTAAATCAGACGGGAAAATCTTAACTTGGAATCAAGTTAATCCCAAATTTCCTAACCAAAAGCTGAAGCTGTATGCTCCAGCTTCTGATACTGGAACCTTTGATTATATGACTCAAGCTGTTACTGGAAAAGCCAAAAATGGCCGTACAGATTACACTCCCAGCCACAATCAAAACCTTTTAGTACAAGGAGTATCCGGGGATGTATCATCATTGGGTTACGTAGGGATATCTTACTACATTCAAAACCAAGAAAAACTCAATTTGGTCGCTGTAGAAAGTCCTACTGGAAAGTGCGAAAAACCAGTGCCAGTAGATAATGTCATCAAAAATATCTACACACCTTTATCTCGTCCCCTGTTTATCTATGTCAGCAAAAAGTCTTTAGATACCAAGCCAGCAGTCAAAGAATTTGTAGACTTTTATCTAGAAAATTCTTGGAAGTGGGTAGATAGTGTTGGTTATGTGGCACTACCCGATGAAGCTTACGTCAAGGTTAAACAAAAATTTGCTACGGGTGAAACTGGGACAAAGTTTAAAAAAGCAAAACCAGGTGAACCAATCACAAACTTTATTTAAATAAAGTTGCAGTTATTGTAGTCGGAGTAGAGTTCAAACTTAACTATTTATGCAAAATCTCAATTCTCAAGACGATCCTTATTTACTATCTAGACAGTCACTGGATAAAAACCCATCTGAAGATATCTCTGAAAAGATTGTTGCAGTAATTTTATTTGCTTGTGCTTTAGTTTCTGTTTTGACTACCTTTGGTATTGTCGTAATTATCTTTCAAGAGACATTTGGTTTTTTCCAAGAAGTTTCCTTTGCCGAATTTTTTCTTGATACTAAATGGACACCTCTATTTGCAGATAGACATTTTGGCGTTTGGCCCTTGATTAATGGCACTTTTTTGACTACAGCTATTGCGATGGCAGTTGCTATTCCTTTGGGTTTATCTTCGGCCATTTATTTAAGTGAGTATGCTCAACCCAAAGTAGCAGCAGTTTTACGTCCAGCAGTAGAACTTTTAGCAGGAATACCAACAGTAGTCTATGGTTACTTTGCGCTGTTGTTTGTCACACCATTGTTGCGGTATATTATCCCTCTGGAAATATTCAATGCTTTGAGTGCAGGGTTAATGATGGGCGTAATGATTACTCCTACTGTTGGTTCTATCAGCTTAGATGCTATTAAAGCAGTTCCACGCTCTTTGCGAGAAGGATCTTATGCTTTAGGTATCACTAAACTAGAAACCATTTTTAAAGTAGTTCTACCAGCCGCGCTTTCTGGAATCATCGCTTCAATTATATTGGGTATTTCTCGCGCTGTGGGTGAAACAATGACTGTCCTAATCGCTGCCGGACTACAGCCAAAGCTGACTGTTAATTTTGCGGAATCAATAGAAACAATGACAGCTTACATGGCACAAATTTCTGGTGGAGATAGCCCACGTGGTAGTCTAAATTTCAAGACATTATATGCTGTAGGTGCTGTTCTGTTTATAATTACCCTAGCTTTGAATATTGTTAGTTACTGGGTTGCAAATCGCTTTAAAGAAAAATACGATTAATAAGTATGGCTACAAGTTACCAACAAGATGATTCTCTAGATTCGGCGGCAGAATTTACCGATAATGTTGAAAGTAGGGAGACATTAGGAAAAGTATTTGAAGTAATTTTTTTATTAGGATTATTAATTGGTTTATTTATCCTAGTATTGCTACTTTTTGATATTTTTCGAGATGGATTAGGCAGATTTTTAACACCCGGTTTTCTCACAGAAACTCCTTCTCGTTTTCCTGACCAAGGTGGTATTCGTCCTGCAATTATCAGCAGTGTTCTTTTAGGAACAGTTGTAATTTTGGTTACTGTACCCATTGGTGTTGGAGCAGCATTATATCTAGAAGAGTATGCACCTAAAGCTTGGTGGACAGCGATTATTGAAATTAACATCAGTAATCTGGCGGGTGTACCTTCTATTGTTTATGGATTGCTGGGTTTAGGAGTTTTCAATTATTTGCTTGGGTTTGGCCCCGCTTTGATTTCTGGTGCATTGACTTTATCTTTGTTGTCTTTACCAGTAATTATTGTGACAGCTAGAGAAGCGATTCGCGCTGTCCCCGATTCCCTGAGAAATGCTTCTTATGGATTAGGTGTTACAAAATGGCGCACTATCAGCAGTCATGTTTTACCTTATGCTATTCCCGGTATTTTGACAGGGGTGATTATCTCTGTATCCCGCGCTATTGGTGATGCAGCCTCTCTGATTGTTGTCGGTGCTGTGGGTTTTCTCACTTTTGACCCCGGTTTGTTTCAGAGATTTATGGCATTACCCATTCAAATTTACAGTTACATCACTCGTCCTGAACCGGGTTTTGCTGATGCAGCAGCAGCGACAATTATTGCGTTGTTACTTCTGATTTTAGTTTTAAATGGTGTAGCAATTTATATTAGACAACGCTTCTCAATACGTTAGGTAATTAAATATCTAATTGGATACATTCACGATTATTAGGAGATCGGAAAAATGACTTATAGCAATAATAGTAGAAGTCAATCAGATAGTGCCACAATCGACTATGAAAAGAGCGTATTCGATGTTGAAGGTGTGAAGGTTTTTTATGGGGGATTTCTGGCACTTTTAGATGTCTATCTCAAGATTCCTGAAAAACAAATTATTGCTTTTATTGGGCCTTCAGGATGTGGTAAAAGTACTTTACTGCGTTGCTTCAACCGGATGAATGATTTAATCCCTGGAGCTAAGGTTGAGGGTAGACTGAATTACCGCGATCGCAATATTTACGATCCTAAGATAAATTCTGTCAAATTACGCCGCCAAGTCGGAATGGTTTTTCAAAGACCGAATCCTTTCCCCAAGTCAATATACGAAAATATTTCTTTTGGGCCGCGTTCTAACGGTTACAAAGGTAACATTGATGAATTGGTGGAAGATTCCCTCAGACGTGCTGCTATCTGGGATGAAGTCAAAGATAAACTCAAAGAGAAAGGTACTGCATTATCTGGCGGACAACAGCAACGACTTTGCATAGCCCGTGCGATCGCAATGAAGCCAGATGTATTATTGATGGATGAACCATGTTCTGCTCTCGACCCAATTTCTAGCCGCCAAGTAGAAGAACTCTGCTTAGAACTGAAGCAGCAATACACCATCATCATGGTGACACACAATATGCAGCAAGCTTCCAGAGTGGCAGATTTCACTGCTTTCTTCAATACAGAAATTGACGAGTATGGCAAACGTCGCGGAAAATTAGTTGAGTTTAATCCGACAGCCCAGATGTTCAGTTCTCCTCAAACTAAAGAAGCTGAAGACTATATCAGTGGACGCTTCGGTTAAAGAGCTTGTCCTAAGTATTTAGGATAATAGATAACCTTGTACAATAAGTTAAAACTTTGTACAGGGTTTTGTTTTGTGATCCCAGACTCACGAAAATAGCGATCGCACTACAGACTCAATCTATAATGCGTAGAAGAATCACCCTATGGTGCATAACACTCAAAAAATTTTGCTTGAGTTTTATCTGAACCCGCGATTAGTCTATTTCTCTGACATCCCGTAGCACTGCATCAATGAGGCTAGGTCGGATATAAATTCCATTGGTGCGTAACTGCTCAATATATACTTTAAGCTCAACAATCAAGCCTGCTTTTTTCGCCTTACGCAAAATGCCAAGAGTACCTATCCGGCGAATTCCTAAGCGTTCTGCAACCCTTCGTGCTTGAGCATCATCCAAAAGTACCGTACTATCTGGAGTGGACTAGTTAATCCTCGCGCAATTCGTCGGCGATTTGGTCATCATCTAAGTTGATAACAGGGATTTGCAAACGTCCTAGTTCGTACATGAACTGCGGTTTGTTCATGCTGCAAAAGGCGGCGGCTTTACCAAGCGATAGTCGGCGTAGCTCAAATAGTTTGACTGCGAGCAAAAATGTGAGTTCTGCTTCTAACGCTTGGGGTGATTTACCAGAGGTAATGAGTAAGTCATCGGGATAATGAAGGGATAGGATGTGTATGATTCACTTCTGTGTTTCTGATTCCTAATTCTGTCTTGATTATGGCTTACACCAGTCCAATTAGCATAGCGAAGCGACGCACCCAGTGGTGACTCAACAACAACTCGACGACTGGCTAAATCACGATTAAATCGCTTATCGATGAATCATGAGCTGATGTTGCTTTGCATTAGCTTAATTCTGGAAAATATGCTGAGGCTTAATAGTACTAAATTGAAGTAACATTTCAGTTTGGTACTTATACTGTGTATTATGTTTAAGCCTCTGTCATTTGCTTTAGTTGCAGCTACGGTTTTAGTAGCATCAATCAATAATCCCAGTGCTACCTTAGCTCGAACTTGTGCTTCTAAGTGTGGGTCGCATCCAATTCAGTTTACACCTGGGCAACACATCCGAGTTGAAGTGATAAATAGCACGCCTAACATCATCAAAATCCAAAAACCCTCTGGGACTGATGCAATGACCTTGAGTCCAGGGCAGAAACTAAGTTTAGAACAAATAGAGGGTACGGAGCCAAATACATCTCTGATATTTTGGAGCGAAAAAGGTTTATCACTACAAGCAATTGTCTCGAAACCTAACTTTGGCACATTGCGGCTCGAACTCCGTCCGACTTGGCGCTCTCCAGGCGATCGCTCTTTGTATATTATGGATGATGGTAGAATAAACGTGTTTTAGACAGCAAATTAATGTTATTAGTTATGAGTTAAGAAACAACTTTCAATTCAACACTCATAACTAAGTAAATTCTAACTTGTATTGTGCTAGACCGACCTGTATCTGAATTCTCAAAACCTACCAGGCGCTTACCTAATCAGCGCTGGCAAATTTATCCACAAAAACCAGAATTTGCCCAAAAACTGGCGGTTTTGATTAATGTTTCACCTATTATCAGCCAATTGCTGATTAATCGGGGTATGGAAACACCAGAACAAGCACAAGCATTTTTAGAGCCAGAGTCTTTAATCTTACCTTCGCCGTTAGAAGATTTCCCAGATTTGGTAATTAGTTTGGAGTTGTTGCAAAATGCGATCGCTTCTCAAACAAAAATTGCTATTTGTGGTGACTACGATGCTGATGGGATGACCAGCACGGCTCTACTTTTGCGTAGTCTCCGTACTTTAGGCGCACAGGTAGATTATGCTATTCCCAGCCGGATGCACGAAGGCTACGGTATTAATAAACGCATAGTTGAAGAATTCCACAGTGAAGGGGTGGGGCTAATTCTCACTGTAGATAATGGTATATCTGCGTTTGAACCAGTCGCTAGAGCTAGAGAACTTGGTCTAGCAGTGATTATCACCGATCACCACGATATCCCCCAAAAATTACCGCCAGCTAATGCTATCCTCAACCCTAAACTAATAGCAGAATCGTCACCCTATAGGGGTGTTGCTGGTGTTGGTGTTGCCTATATTTTGGCAGTGTCTCTAGCACAACAGCTAGGCGAGACTAAGGGCTTAATCCAGCCGATGCTAGCACTATTTACGCTAGGAACGATCGCAGATTTAGCTCCCTTAACTGGTGTAAATCGCCGTTGGGTGAAACGTGGTTTACAGCATTTACCCAAATCCAACTTAGCTGGGGTACAGGCTTTGATTCAGGTAGGTGGCGTGCAAGCGAGGGGAGATGAGGGAGCAGGGGGAGCAGGAGAGCAGGGGAGCAGGGGAGCAGAGAAGAAAATTGCTAATCCAAAATCGCTCAAGCCTGAAGATATTGGTTTTCGCTTAGGGCCACGAATTAATGCTATCGGTCGAATTGGTAATCCCCAGACTGTGATTGAATTGCTGACTACAGATGATATGGGGGTGGCGCTGGAAAGAGCAATGCAGTGCGAACAAATCAACGCTTCTCGCCAGGAAATGTGTCAGCAAATTGAACAAGAAGCGATCGCTTATGTAGAATTAGAATTTGTTACATCTCTACAACAAGACCGTGTATTAATTGTTGTTCAACCCAATTGGCATCACGGCGTTATTGGGATTGTTGCCTCCCGCTTGGTAGAACGCTACGGTGTTCCTGTATTTATCGGTACTTATGAGGATGGGGAACATATACGCGGTTCTGCACGCTCAATTCCAGAGTTTAATGTGTTTGAAGCTTTAGAATATTGTCACGATTTACTAGGGAAATATGGCGGACACAAAGCCGCCGGGGGATTCTCTCTACCAGCAGAGAATTTACAGATGGTGCGATCGCGTTTGATTGAGTTTGCTAACCAGTGTCTTGAACCCCAGCATCTCAAGCCTCTGCTCAAAATTGATGCCGAAGTCAACCTCGATCAGATCAATCAGCAGCTTTACCAACAGCTTAATGCTCTACATCCCTGCGGTATGGACAACCCCGATCCAGTTTTTTGGACAGCTAATGTTCAAGTGGTTGAGCAAAAAATCGTTGGGAAGGGTCACATCAAACTAACAATTGCCCAAACTATTGATAATCAGGATTACAGAATTAAAGCGATCGCTTGGCGTTGGGGCGACTACTTCCGCTTACCGCCGCGAGTGGATGTAGCTTACAAACTGCGAGAAAATTATTTTAACGGTAACACCACTATCGAGCTAGAGTTAGTCGGTGCCAGACTGCCAATTCAGATTCAACAATTTTTTGCTTCTTCACCTATCCAGTCAAGCACCACCTTTGAGTACAACCAGCGACAATATACTTGTGGTTTCTATAAAAACGGTATTGAAGCAGAATTAAGAATTAAAAATTCTGAAGGCAAAGTCTTGGCCATGCAGCCAGGACATATAATCGGTTTACTTGGTACTAATCGTCAAAACGCTAAAGAAGTTGATATTTCTCAGCCACAGTATGACAGTATTATTCAAGCTGCACTTCAAGCGTTGTCAGTTAAGAGTTAGAAGTTCTTTATTAACTTATTGCTTCTGACTGTGATACTGTGAGTGCTGATTTATGAGTTATGAGTTATGAGTTGAGAATAAAATTTAATTTCTCACTCCTAACTCCTCACCCCTAACTCTTAATCAGCACTCATAAATCTTATAGGTTGCCGTTGCGAAATGCCAACAAAAAGATTACCACTGGGCCAGCAATCACAATTAGCGCCACGGACAGCAATTGGAAAATAACTTCCCAATTGATACTGGTAAAAGCGTTAAACAAGTCAGATACAGCGTCAAACATTTTTCCCTTTCTCCTCCCAATTGTCTTAAAAAATTCAATAACTTAATTACAAAACCCGCAATCGATCATATCTGTCTATGGCCTGTTGGATTTAATTTACTTAACAAAATTATAAGAAAAGACATAAAAACGTAAAATATGGGAATTGGGCATTGGGCAAAACAGTTCCGTTAGCGGATAGCTAAGGTTTAGCCCGTGAAGAGTTAGGAGTTACGAATTCTCCACCTGCCCCATTCCCCATTCCCCATTCCCCATTCCCCATTCCCCATTCCCCATTCCCCACTCCCTAATTCAAAATGGCAACTTGGCAATGTGTAAAACAATGTGGAGCCTGCTGTAATCTTGATCCAGCAGATCGTCCAGATTTGGATGAGTATCTCTCTCCACCAGAACTAGAACTCTATCTCAGCATGGTAGGCGAAGGCGGCTGGTGCGTTAATTTCGACCATACCACGCGCGAATGTCGCATCTACTCAGATCGTCCTCGTTTCTGCCGCGTGGAACCAGAGGTTTTTCAAGATATGTATGGGGTTGAACCTGAAGAAGTCAACGATTTTGCTATAGACTGCTGTCGCCAGCAAATAGAAGGAGTATACGGCGATCGCAGTTTAGAAATACTACGCTTCGATCAAGCTATTGGGCTGTAAGGAGGATCTTTAGGACACAAAAACACCCCCATAATTTTTTTATCACCATTTATGTAGTTGCAATTTATTACAACAATCTGAGAATATGATAGAAATATGAAAATAACCTAGCAACCCAAACTACTGCTTGTGAAACTTGACTCTGCACCTTTGGAGATTTCTGGCATAGCTCAGACTGAAATCGAGCTAGAAGTGAAAGACAGCACTGATTTTAACTTAACTCCTGCGATCGCCCAGCGAGTTCAGCCTGTAGTTGCCGATAGTCCTCCAAAGCAGCAATCAGTGTTAGTAGTTTTTGGCACAACTTTTGTAACCATTTTTCTCGCAGAAATTGGAGATAAGACTCAGCTATCCACCCTATTAATGAGTGCAGAATCTCATTCGCCTTGGGTGGTATTTCTCGGATCGGCAGCGGCGCTGATAACCACCAGCTTATTAGGGGTACTTTTAGGTAGTTGGATGGCTAGCCGACTCAGCCCAAAAACTGTAGAAAAATCAGCAGGTGTGATGTTGTTGGTAATTTCCCTAATGCTGTTTTGGGATGTATTTACTAGTCATTAGTCATTAGTCATTTGTCATTGGTCATTAGTCATTAGTCATTGGTCATTGGTCATTGGTCATTGGTCATTGGTCATTGGTCATTGGTCATTGGTCATTGGTCATTGGAGAAACTCCCATTTCCCATTCCCCATTCCCCCTTAATAATATGGATTGGCATCTTTTAGGACTGAGCTTTATTACAGTTTTTTTATCAGAATTGGGTGACAAAAGTCAGCTAGCAGCGATCGCACTTTCAGGGCGTTCTAACTCTCCACGCGCGGTATTTTTTGGTGCAGCAGGCGCATTGCTGTTGACTAGCCTGTTGGGGGCATTAGCAGGGGGAGCAGTAGCCGAATTATTACCTACACGTTTATTAAAAGCGATCGCTGCGATCGGATTTGCCATCCTTGCTGCACGCCTGCTGTTCTTTAACAATGAACCATCGGCTGATTCTGAAGAAACACCTTGAAGAAGAATTCAGAATCCAGGAATCAGAATTTATTCTTTGTGGGCTATTGGAACCCGCCAAAGCTTTAAACTATATCACTCAGTACTTCTCTACGAGACGCTGACCGTAGCTTGCTTCCACGTTCGCGGAGCGTGCCGTAGGCAAGTGGTACGACAAACTCAGTAACCATCGTACTCCTGAATTCTGACTCCTGAGTTCTGAATTCTTCTTTACAAAAGTTCCCAAGCCGTTCCTTTGTAGCCGTATTGGAAAATTTCGGGATGTAAAATTTCAGCCAAAATTTCTAGAGAATCTACCAGTCGTGGCCCTGGACGATTAAAGTAAGAATTGCCATCAGTGATGTAGACTCTACCAGCTTGCGTAGCGTGTAGTTTTTCCCACTCTGGACGTTGAGTTAACAATTTGGCTTCTTGGCGAGTGCGATTTAAATCAAAGCCACAAGGCATAAAAACAATTACATCTGGATCAGTTGTTAATAGTGTTTCCCACGGCAAGATAGGAGAAGGCTGACCTGTATAACAAAATAGAGACTGTCCTCCTGCCAAGTTAACTAATTCAGGAATCCAATTGGCGGCAACCATCAAAGGATCAGTCCACTCGATACAGGCAACTGTAGGCTGTTCATTTAAAGAAAGTCCTTGGATTCTTTGCTGACAAATTTTGACGCGAGCTTCTAAATTTTCTAAGGCTTTTACCGAGTCTACCTCGAAGGCATTACCAACTCGCTCAATATCAGCCCAAATATCTTGGAGAATATTGGGTTGTAAAGAAATAATCTGTGGTTTACTGTCAATGAGTGTGGCAACTGCCTTTTCAACTTCGTCTAAGCTAACAGCGCAAACATCACACTGGTCTTGAGTGAGAATGTGAGTAGGCTGCAACTGCTCTAAAACATCAGTTTTGATTTCATAAATACTGAGAGCAGATTGTAATAAATCGTTCACCTCATCGTGAATTTGGCTGCTGGAGGCATTAGAGTCTAAGCGTGCTTGGGTACAAACGGGGCGATCGAGGATTTCTGGAGGGTAATCGCATTCGTGCGATCGCCCCACAATAGCATTAACCAATCCTAGTGCCGCTAAAATCTCTGTTCCACCGGGAATTAGGGAAACAATTCTCACATTACTAACCGTCATCGCTCCACCTCCATAAAAGCTCGCATTACCTTAATAGTCTCAAAATTTTAGTCATTAAGTATCTTTCTCTAGGGGAATCAACTGTGTTTTGGTAATCATATCGATTATCTGTGAAGTTGCTTCAGAACTTAGGATTTATGCCCTATTGCCTCAGCAAGCTTGATTTTATACAGTTCCAAAAAAAATGAATTAATATTAACACTAACCAACTAATTGACTTACAGCCCTTTTCAAGTAATTAAACTACACTACTTCTTACTTCCCAAATCAAAACACTATACTACTTAATATTTGAGTGAAATTACTTGATAGTAAAATTACTGTAAATGCTAATTATCCCTAGCAAAAGCTACTGATATAAAGTAATAAAATTGATTAGCAATATCTATTTTGGAACTCCTTATCTAGAATTAAAAAAATCGGGTTATAAAAATATACTTTCCGGTTATGAAAAACCATACCAAGTAATTGTAGTTATACAAAGACGGTTCTACTTTTTTTGCGTAGAACTGGAAGGCAAAATTATTTCTTCTTGAGGTCAAGTAATGCAGGTGGTGTCAGCTAGAGATATTACAGAGCAAAATCAGTCCCAAGAGGCTTTACAAATTAGAGAAAATAGTCGTCGAAAACAAAGCCAGACATTAGTACAACTGGCAAGAAGCAAGACATTTCAACAAGGCAATCTTAATGCAGTATTGAGAGAGATTACAGAAACTGCTGCTCAGACGCTCTTAGTCAAGCGAGTTGGGGTGTGGTTATATAATGAAGAACGCTCAAAAATTGAATGCATCGATTTATATGATGTAAACACTAAGGAGCATAGCTTTGGTAACTCGCTTTCACAAGAAAATTATCCAGCTTATTTCCAGGCTTTAGAAGAAGAACGTACCATTGCCGCAAATGATGCCAGAAACGATACAAGAACCCAAGAATTATCCCAGCCTTATCTTTGTGTTTTAGGCATCACATCCCTACTGGATGCACCCATTTGGCTAGAGGGTCGTTTGGTAGGCGTAGTATGCCACGAACACATAGGCGAACTTCGCGAGTGGACTTTAGAAGAAGAAACTTTTGCTGGCTCGATTGCAGATTTCGTGACTTTGGCTATAGAAGCGAGCGAGCGAAACATGGTACAGGAAGCACTGCGGCAGAGTGAGGCGAAATTTCGAGCAATTTTTGAACGTTCTTCTATTGGTATTGGACTTATAGATATGAAAGCGCAGATAGTCGATACTAATCCGGTAATGTGCGAGATTTTAGGATACAGCCGAGAAGAACTATACGGTAAGCGCTTTACAGATTACATTTCCACGCAAAAGGGGGATTTAAAACTTTACAAACAACTGGTGTCAGAAATTGGCAAAAACTCAGGGAAAACTTCAAGGTTCGCCTTCCCAGTCTCCCAACTTGAGGAACAGGCTGTCGATAAACATCGCATTGAGATGGAAAGACGCTGCTTACATAAAGATGGTAGCCTAGTTTGGACTCATATCTCTGTTTCTGTTATACCAGACAGCAATGGTGAACCTGAGTTTTTTCTAGCGATGATTGAGGATATTACTGAACGCAAGGAAACAGAATTGAAACTACGTGCCTCTCAAGAAGCAGCAGAAGCTGCTAGTCGGGCAAAAAGTGAATTTTTAGCAACCATGAGCCACGAGTTGCGAACACCTCTTAATGCGATTATGGGCTTATCACAGTTGCTGCAACAAGAAGTAGTTGGCTCTCTCAATGAAAAGCAGAACGAATATGTAAGTTGTATATATAGTAGTGGTGAGCATTTGCTGGCACTGATTAACGATATTCTTGATTTATCGAAGGTAGAAGCAGGCAAAGAAGAACTGTTACTGTCACCTTTACCAGTATCTGATTTATGTAATTATGCCATCTGGACAGTGCGCGATCGCGCCTCAGAAAAGGGGTTAAAACTCACCTACAAAATTGACCTACAAGAGGATATTTGTATTGCTGATGAGCGGCGCATCAAGCAAATGCTACTCAATTTGCTCACCAATGCCATTAAATTTACCCCAGCCGGTGATGTATCGCTGGTAGTGAAAAAAGTACCTCAAGGAATAACCTTTACAGTTTCAGATACTGGAATTGGTATAGACCCAAATCAGTTTCAATTTCTATTTGAACCATTTAAACAGCTTGATAGCCAATTAAATCGGCAGTATGAAGGCACTGGTTTAGGTTTAGCTTTAACACGCAAACTAGCGCGTTTGCATGGTGGAGATTTAACTGTTACATCGACTTTAGGAGAAGGTAGTCAGTTCACTTTGTTTCTACCAAATCCAGTACTTTCGAAAGCAGTCGAAAATGAAAAGCATGAGGAAGATCAGGGAGATGAGGGAGAAGAGTTTACTTTATCCTCCTCCCCAGACATCCCTAAAAATAAAACTATTTTACTTATAGAAGAAGAGGAAAAAACTGCAACAGTTTTGCAAGACTATCTTCAGTCAATTGGCTATAAAGTTAAGTGGATAGATAATGAAAACGATTTTTTGAACCAGGTGCAAAGCCTCCAAGCAGATTTAGTTTTTTTTGATTTACAGCTAACTAAAAAAACTAGTATCTTAAATTTGCTAAATCTCCTTAGACAAAAGCCTTCTTGGAAAGATACACCAATTGTAATAATGACCTTGAACGAACCTATAGAAAAAGAAATTAATAAGTTACCAGGTAGTGCTAATGACTATCTTGTTAAGCCAATCCGCACAGTTCATCTAGAGTCATTACTAATGCGATACTTGAGCTAATTTTACTATGAAATTTATTGTTTATTGGTTAGGCAATTTAGTATTTAAAATCATTGTCAACTGCTGTGATTACCAGTTATTAAAATAAGCAGATTATTTAGACTATGAGATGTTTTTTCTCATTGTTATATGGCGAATGCTTGCTTCTTCAAATATTTCTCCCTCTTCTATAAAATCCAGCTTTCTGTATAAATTTTTCACATATTCTTGAGCGTGAATCACAACTTCTGTAATATTTTTGTTAGCTATAATCTGTAGTGCCCTCTCCATAATTTTTGTACCAATACCCTGTCCTCTAGCTGTAGATAAAACTGCAAGCCTTTCTATCTTGGCAGTTTTATCTTCCAAGTATCTAATTCTGGCAGTACCAACAGCTTCTTCATTTAAATAAGCAATCAAATGCTCAGATATTGCATCTTTGCCATCAAATTCTAAAGCAGGATCTACATTTTGTTCATCCTGAAAGACTACTTGTCTAATTGCTTTAATTGTAGGAAAATCTTGAGGAATTTTAGCAACTTTTATAGATAAATTACTCATCAAGCTCTTTCTGTTGTTAGATTATAAAATAATTAGGATATATGGCAATATGCTTAGAATAGTCATATTTCGCCTCAGAAGCTCATCCGAACCCGCTTATAAAAAACAGGGTTATTTTTTCTATTATAGGATCATAATGTCAGGACTAATTTTAGCTTATTCGTAGCCAAATCAAGGCATTTATCTACTTTTTATGGGTAAAATTTGAATTGAATTTTAGGGATCTAAATGTAGATTTTACATCACTTGTCTCTGAAAAATCATGTTAGTTCTATATACTCAAAATTTTGCCATATCTCAATTTAATTGTAAACTCACTTTACTCACCTTGATGACCCAAGTTGTTTTGGCAGAATCCTTATTTCTGTGGCTCTGATTAAATTCATCATTGAGACTTGATTGCAATCAATTTGTAATTAACAATTTCGAAAAAAGTCTTAACCTAAATTTGTACTAACTTTAACTCAATCTTTGCCTACGCTGTATGCCTTAGTAAGAAGATTGTGTAGTAACTCTGGTAAAATACTGTATTCCAATCGGTTTTTAGGTGTATTACTACCACTAACCTAGAGCTAGAAGTCAAGCTGGAGGTTCTTAGGAGTTACTGTTTACTGCATTTAAGGATTGGAGATTCATGAAACTGCAACTGATCCAATTACATATACTCTGAACCAAATTCACTGGAGCGTAGACCCATGATAAGCACAAATGCTGTTTGCACGGAGGAAACCAGGTGTCTACGCCGACAGCATGACATTTGCATATTTTCTGTGGAGTTTTCTTAACTATTCTTGAGGAGTACAAATGCTTGAGGCTATCGCTGTTGCTTGGTTATTACTGTTTTTTGGTGATTTTCTATCTACATTTATTTACCACGTACCCGAGCATGTTTTTGGTAGCCTTCATTTAAAAACGCACCACTCCTGGAAAAAAGATTTCCGCCACTACGCTATTCTGACTTTTAATCCTCAAGTTCTTTTAGATGGTATCTTAGGAGCTTTGCCTTATGTACTCATAGCAGTAGTCTTGTGGTCTTTCTCTCCCATTGGCGTTATTTCGGGATTACTGCTTGGTCAGTTTCATGTATGGTGGAGACACATAAGTGTACTTGGTTGGCAAACTCCAAAGCCTATAAATATTTTATGCCAAATTTTATTTGTTACTACTCCTGAGAGACACTGGTTACATCATCACAAAACTAATTTAGGTTTCGGTGATATTTTTACATTCTTTGAACAACCTGCACAAATGTGGTTACGCTGGCTTCGGTTACTCAGACTTCGTGTTCGCTACTCTCGGATCTAACTGAAGCTACTACTTATCTCAATACTTTTTAAACGTACCAAAAGAAGTTGCGATCGCAGCTTCTTTTGGTACGATATTTATCTTTTCAGAAAAATATATTAATTGCCCCTACTGTATGTGGCTTTGTGTAAGTCCTAAAATAAGCGAGTTACACAAACAGAAGTATACCTTTGTAACGAAGTATAAAGGTATTTGCTAATGTTCAACTTCACTGTTATATCGCCAATATTTTTGGGAAAACTAGTCTTAATTAGTAAATTATTATATCTCTAGATTTTTATGATAATTTCTCTCTTTTCCAGAGAGGGCTGTTTTCCTTCTACCTTTCGGGTATCTCCTAAGCCCTTCGGGCACGCTTTGCGAACGGAGACGTTACGCGAACGCAGTCGCTCATGGGGAAAACCCCCAAGACCGCCCTGTCTCACTTCTTGCCCTGTATTTCCTGTCTTCATTGATAAAATTAATCACCCAATTTGCTTGACTGGGGTTAATTTGCAACTTGCTGCTTATGAGGTATTTTATGTCCCCAGTTAGCCTCAGAAAGATTCTCAACAAAAAAGAATTGCCATCTCTCCTTCATAACTTAGTCTACCAGCTCAACATTGCGATTGATATTGAACTGGTAGACGGTACAAAACTACTTAGCATTGGGGAGCAAACTACCGAAAACCGATATCCAATCGAAATGTCAGGAGAAATCATCGGTTGGGTTGTAGGAGGAGAACAGGCAACTCTAGTTGCAAATTTGCTCTCATTGTTGGCAAAGCAAGAAGCTGAGAAGAAAGTACTGGCCATAGAATTGCTAGAGCGATACCAAGAAATTGATTTGTTTGACGATATCTCGACTCAACTTGCAACAAGTTTGGATACGCGACAGATTGCTCAACTCGTGCTTCAGGAATTAAGTCGATTAATTGAATCGTCTGCGGGGATGATTGTGCTTTTGAGTCCAGATGCAACTGCATTTGAAATCATTGCCGAATTTGGAGAGTTTTTTGACGATAGCCACCCACAACCAGGTAAGGGAATTATTGGCAACATTGTGCAATCCAACCGGGCAGAACTGATCAATGATGTGCAAACCGATCCTCGATTAGAGGTGAAAAAAAACGTTAGCGCCATAATTTGTGTACCGTTACGAGCCAAAGAGCGGGTACTGGGAGCGATCGCGATTGGGGCATCCAAAACCGAATCATACAAAGCCGAACACCTGAAACTTGTGAGTATCTTTGCCTCTCAAACAGCGATCGCCATTGACAAAGCTGTGCTTTACGAGCAGAGCACTCAAGCAGCTGTCCAAGCACAAGCCCAGACAAAAAAGCTTCAGCAAGCTCTTCATGAGCTGCAATTGGCCCAAACTCAGTTAATCCAAAGCGAAAAAATGTCCAGTCTCGGACAACTTATTGCCGGAGTTGCCCACGAAATCAATAACCCGGTTAACTTTATTTACGGCAATTTAAGGTATGTTGCCGAATACGCTCAAGACTTGTTGCACCTGTTGAAAAAGTATCAGAAATTCCTACCTGTTACTCCTCCAGAACTGGAATCAGAGTTAGACAATATAGACCTGGAATTTATCATACAGGATCTCCCCAAACTTCTAGATTCCATGAAACTGGGCACAGGTCGCATCGTAGAAATTGTCCAATCTCTGAAAAACTTTTCCCGCCATGACGAGGCAGAAATGAAAGCCGTCAACATCCACGATGGCATCGATGGGACGCTGATGATTCTTCACCATCGCCTGAAAGCGGCTATTCGCCGACCGAAAATTGAAATAGTTAAAGACTATGCCAAACTTCCCTTAATTGAATGCTACCCCGGAAAGTTGAATCAAGTATTTATGAACATCCTGGCAAATGCCATTGATGCTCTAGAGGAGGGAATGGGCAATGAAGAAATATCCCCCCCTACGGGACAAATCACCATTCGCACTGAAGTCCTCGACAACCAATGGGTTGTGATTCGCATTGCCGACAACGGCCCAGGTATGAAGGAGGAAGTAATCCACCGCATTTACGATCCCTTCTTTACCACCAAAGATGTTGGCAAGGGAACCGGGTTAGGCATGGCAATCAGCTACCAAATTGTTGTAGACAAACATGGGGGAATGCTCAAGTGTCGTTCTCAACCAGGTAAAGGCACAGAATTCTGGATTCAGATTCCAGTAAATTGTGCATTGGCAGACGCTGCTGAAGAACAAAATAGCACCTCTGCCTCGCCAACTCCCACAACCACATCATCCCCCACTCCCGATGCTGACGGCTTCATTCCATCAACAGCTCCAATGCTCAAACCGACAGATTTGCTGATTCGCCATACTCAACTGATCCAGCGACTTTCACAGCACAATCCAGGTGTGGAAGGTGCATCACCCGATCAAATTTACCAGATGTTCCAACGCCACCCAATTTCGTTAAAGCTTTACGCCACTTTGTTGTCTTGGTTCTGTTGTTCTAACCCTACCCAAATACGCCACTAAAGAAACCTTAACCATGTTTAACCAACTTGATGAATACAACAGTCAGCTATTTGAACTATGTCCTGTTGGGCTAGTACTATGCCGAACAGATGGGACACTAATTAACATCAACCCCGCCTATGCTGCCATTTTGGGGCGCACTGTTCCAGAAACACTGAATCTCAACTACTGGCAAATTACTCCGGAAAACTATGCGATCGCCGACCAAGCTACGCTAGAGAACCTAGAACAAACTGGTCGCTATGGTCCCTATGAGAAGGAGTTAATCCACAAAGAAGGGTATCTGGTTCCAGTCAGGATCTCTGGACTGATAATTGAGAAAGATGGGGAGCAACTGATCTGGTCTAGTGTGGAGGATATCAGCGACCTTCGACGCGTTCAGCAGGAACGCCAACATACTGAACAAATCCTGAAACAGAGTGAAGCCCGATACCGCTCTCTGGTGACAGCTAATACACAAATTGTCTGGGTAAGCACACCAGAAGGAATTTGCTTTGAACTGGCAAGCTGGATAGCTTATACAGGTCAAAGTCTAGCTGAAGCTGAGAATGGGGGATGGATTAATGCTGTTCATCCTGACGATCGCGCCTACACCGGAGAAGTCTGGAGTGCTGCCGTGGCAAATCTGAGTATGTATCAAATTGAATACCGAATTTGTGGCAAGGATGGCAACTATCGCTACTTTTGGGTCTGGGGTGCGCCCGTTATAGAAGAAGATGGCAGCGTCAAGGAGTGGATTGGCACCTGTACCGATATTCACGATCGCAAGCTGGCAGAAGCCGAAAATCAGCGTCTTAAAGAACGATATCGCTCGTTAGTAACTGCTACTTCACAGATCGTCTGGGGAGCTACCCCGGAAGGACTGGGAATAAGCAATGAAATGCTCACCTGGATGGACTATACGGGGCAGAGCGAAGCTGAAGTTGAGGGTTGGGGCTGGATTGATCCAATTCACCCCGATGACCGTGCCAGTTCCACAGAAGTTTGGAATACTGCTGTGGTAAACCGAGCTATCTACCAAACCGAATATCGGTTGCGTAGCAAAGATGGCACATACCGCTACTTCTCTGTCTGTGGTGCCCCTGTCCTGGAGAAAGACGGCAGCATTCGGGAATGGATTGGCACCTGTAATGATATTCACGATCGCAAGCTGGCAGAAGCTGAAAATCAACGTTTATTGGATATGTTGAATCATTCCAGCGATGCCATCATCGTCCGTGATATGAGCGACAAAATCTCTCACTGGAATCAGGGTGCCGAGAGACTCTACGGTTGGACGCGTGAAGAAGTAAAAGGCCAATGCATTCAAGCATTTATCAAAAAAACTTTTCCAAAACCAAAAGAAGAAATCATCGCAGAGTTATTAGAGCAAGGTAATTGGGAAGGAGAAGTGCAACACCTCACCCATGATGGCAAACTGATTACCGTCCAGAGTCGATGGACTTTGCAACGAGACATCTCTGGTCAGCCCTGCGCGGTGATGGAAATCAATACCGACATCACTGCCCGCAAACAAGCAGAAATCGCTCTACGGCAACTGAATCAAGAACTGGAAGCCAGAGTTGTAGACCGGACAGCTGCCCTGCAAAATACCCTAGCAGAAGCGCAGGGATTAAATGCCATTTTAGATAACTTAGCAGATGGTTTGTTAGTGGCAGACACCGCAGGACAAATTACCCACTTCAATCCTGCCTTTTTAACCATGTATGGATTGACAGCTACCGCCCTCAAAGGTCACTACCGAGAACTGCCGATATCTGGTTTAGCAGAACTGGTTGCTCGAACTCAATCTCATCCCGAAGAGGTATTTTCTGCTGAAGTTGCACTGACGAAGGAACGTATTGGTCAGGCAGTGGCGACCGCTATTTTCAAAAAAACGGTAGAGCAAGAACCCCTAGCCTGCTTCGGTTCTGCGCTGCTGATTCGGGATATAACAGCAGAAAAAGAGATTGACAAGATGAAGACCGACTTTATCTCAACGGTTTCCCACGAACTGCGAACACCACTAACTTCTGTTCTCGGTTTTGCATCAATTATTAAAGAAAAGCTAGAAACCGATGTGTTTCCAATAATTTCTACTGAAGACCGCAAGCTTCAAAAAACCATTAAGCGGGTGGCGGATAATCTCAACATTATTGTGTCAGAAGCAGAACGGCTCACATCTTTGATTAACGATGTCTTAGACATCGCCAAGATGGAAGCAGGTAAGGTGGAATGGCAGATGCAGCCGCTCGATCCCAGCGAATTACTCGATTGGGCAACCAATTCTACCGCCGGGTTGTTTGAAACCAATGGCTTGCAGTTGGTTAGCGAGATTGAACCTGGACTGCCTCAGATAGTAGGCGATCGCAACCGTCTGCTGCAAGTTTTAATCAACCTGATTTCCAATGCCGTTAAGTTTACCGAATCTGGTTGTGTTACCTGCCGCGTCAAACAAGGAGACGACGGTGTTTGCATCAGCGTCATCGACACAGGCATTGGGATTGCACCAGAAGATCAGCCAAAAGTGTTTGAGAAATTCCGCCAAGTTGGTGACACCCTCACCGACAAACCCAAAGGCACAGGGTTAGGACTACCCATCTGTAAACAAATCATCGATCATCATGGCGGTAGAATCTGGGTTGAAAGTGAACCAGGGAATGGCAGTATATTCTCATTCATCATTCCCACCTACACCAGCGATCAAAAAACCACTGCTAATCTGAATCTGGATACGCTAGTCAAACAACTTAAAGAACACGTCATTACCACAAGCCCAGTGGTGAACAAAAACCGTAAAACCATTTTAGTTGTGGATGATGACGCTAACATTCGGGAACTGCTTCGTCAACAACTAGAAAATGAAGGCTACAACGTTCAGGAAGGAAAGGACGGCGTGGATGCAATTCATCAAATTAAAATAGCCCGTCCCGATCTGATTCTCTTGGACGTGATGATGCCCCAAATCAACGGTTTTGATGTGGCAGCTGTTCTCAAGAATGATCCTCAGACCGCAGACATTCCGATCATTATTTTGTCAATTATTGAAAACAAAGAACGGGGCTACCATATTGGTATTGATCGCTATCTCACCAAGCCCATTAATACAGAGAAACTCCTCAACGAAATTGGCTCACTGCTTTACCAGGGTACTTCTAGTAAAAAGGTATTAGTTGTAGATAAAAATGCATCAGCTTTAAAAACCTTATCCGATGTACTAGAAGCTCAGGGATACAACGTGATTGAAGCCTCAAATCCGCAAGAATGCATCAATAAAGCTCTGTCAGCCAAACCTGACATGATCATCATCGATTCTATCTTCTCTCAAGAAGGTGATTTGGTGAAAACCCTACGGTTTGAGAAAGAGTTAGAAAATGTATTTTTTATTATGCTGTCTGAGCAGTAATCTCTCCGATTGGGAATTGGGAATTGCGAATTAGGAATTTAGAGTAAAGATGATTACTTTGAGCTTTGAACTTGGCACTTCGACTTCTGAACTCGGAACTTCGACTTCTGAACTTGGCACTTCGACTTCTGAACTCGAAACTTCAACCTCTGAACACAAAGCGTAAAGCGTCAAGCTTAGAACTTATACCAATTCTGTATAAAGATGCGCCAAATTATATAAGGAACGAACCGCAAAGGGCGCAAAGGACACAAAGGAAGAAAGAAAATTTGGCGCAGCCTCACAAAGAAATGGTATTACTATTCCCAATTTCCCATTCCCCATTCCCCATTCTCAATTTCCCATTCCCAATCCCCAATCCCTAAATCTTATGACTCATAAAATTCTGATTGTTGACGATGAACCCAATATCTTGATTTTGATGGAACAAGCCTTAGAAGCATTAGAAGACGAGGGTGTAGAACTTCTAACTGCTAGAAATGGAGAAGAAGCTCTTGAAACTATTAAAACTGAAAAACCAAATCTAGTTTTTCTCGATGTGATGATGCCTAAAATGAACGGTTTGCAAGTCTGCCACATTGTTAAACATGACTTGGAAATGACTGACATCTACATTGTCATATTGACAGCTAAAGGACAGGAATTTGATAAACAAAAAGGGATTGAGGTTGGTGCAGATTTATATCTAACTAAACCATTTCGTCCCAAAGAAGTACTTGAAAAATCAAGGCAGGTGTTGGGATTTTGAGTAAAATTATGAACAATTTTAAAGCTTATCGCATTAACAATAAATACCAAGTATAGATGATTTGAAAAACCATGTATGTCGTAGGGACAATATCTAGAGGGAAGCCGCTTTGCATCTACATAAATTGCCCCTACAGCGCAGGTCTATTTACCATCCGAAAATGATTAATAAAAACCTGAAATGACATACTTACCTTGATTCACAACATAATTATTTTGTGTAGTCCTAGCTTTTCACTGCGTAGGCGTAGCCCGTCGTAGACATCGCACTACTGGGAACAATCGGCATAAATCTGGTTACATTTCGTTAATGGATCAACGGTTAACAGTACTCATGTCAGGGTAGCGCTCACCTGCTGCGATACCTTTTGGTGCAACTGCTTCCAGTCGATTCAACTCTTCTTCAGTCAGGGTAATTTCGGTAGCTGCAATATTCTCCTCTAAGTAGGTACGGCGTTTTGTACCAGGAATTGGGACAATATCTTCTCCTTGAGCCAATAGCCATGCTAGTGCAAGCTGACTAGCGGTTACTCCTTTTTCGGTGGCAATTGCCTTCACTTGCTCAACTAATTTCAAGTTCTTATCAAAATTCTCACCTTGAAAGCGAGGCGCATTTCTGCGATAGTCATCAGGTGCTAGATCGTCAAGTTTAGCGATCGCACCTGATAAAAACCCTCTTCCTAATGGGCTATAGGCAACAAACCCAATTCCTAATTCCCGCACAGTAGGTAAAATCTCATCCTCTGGCTCTCGACTCCAAAGAGAGTATTCTGTTTGGAGTGCCGCAATAGGGTGAACTGCCACAGCCCGCTGAATCGTCGCCGGAGCAGCCTCTGAAAGCCCTAAATAACGCACTTTTCCTTGCTTTACTAACTCCGCCATTGCTCCTACAGTATCCTCAATGGGTACGGTTGTATCTACCCGATGTTGATAATAGAGGTCAATTACTTCTACTCCCAGACGTTTTAGTGAGGCATCGCAAGCTTGATGGACATATTCGGGTTTGCCGCTAATTCCTTTCCAACCACCATCTTCAGTGCGGACATTGCCAAATTTGGTTGCTAATACTACTCGATCTCGACGATCTTTAATTGCTTTGCCTACTAATTGCTCATTAGTAAAAGGCCCATACATATCGGCAGTATCAAGAAAATTAACTCCAAGTTCCAATGCTCGATGAATTGTAGCGATCGCCTCATTTTCATCACGACCACTATAAAACTCAGACATTCCCATGCAACCAAGTCCGATAGTTGAAACTTCTAACCCAAGTTTTCCTAGTTTTCTGGTTTTCATCAAATAATCTCCTAGTCAGTAATTGGTCAGAAAAGATCAACTCTTTCAGCATTATGCCTTTCCCTATCATCTAGTCATCTACACTTAGAAGTATTTCCTGAGAAAAGTAATTAAAAAATATATTTATCATCGAAACTTACGCAAAACCTTAGCCAAAAAGAAAGATTTTTTTCTTAGGGCAATTCATGTAGACGCAAAGCAGATACTCCACCAATACTGCTCGGTTAAGGATTTTTAACTCAGAATTGGGTTTGGGGAAAAGATTAAAGCGTAAAGGTTAAAGGTTTTTTCTTTCCCCTTTCCCTTTTGCCCTTAACCGACAAGTATTGGGTACTCCACAAGTTCTCCAACGGAGTAACCGCAGGATATCCTACCGTGCGTGTAATTTTGCGTAAGTCCTATAAACAGACAGAATTCATTCTGACCAAAAAAGCGCATAGTGCAGTGGGAACAAGTCTACTTACCCCTGCTTATTTAGAAGATAATTATGGGAAACCTTAATTTGTGAGAGCGAAAGGCTTTTGCCAGAAGGAACTAGAATTAGGAAACACCTAGCTGGGTTCTTCTGAATTTTGAAATTAGGAGTGCATGTGTGCCAAAATCCCCTAAATATTTGCTGATTGGATCAACCGAGACCTACAGCGGTAAATCTGCAACTGTTCTGGGTTTGTCTCATCAGCTACAGCAAAAAGGACTGGATATTACCTACGGTAAACCGCTTGGTACGTGTCTAAATTCGTCTAGTGGAACCGTAATTGAGGAAGATGTCCAATTCATCGCTCTTAGCCTCAATTTGCCGGAAAACCGTGTTGCACCTACAATGCTGGCTTTGGATGAACTCAATGTGCAAAAGCGCTTACGAGGGGAAGACAAAACCGATTATCAGCAATCCCTAATACAGCAATATTTGCAAATGTCCCAAGGAGATTTGGTATTACTGGAGGGGCCTGGTGATTTTTCCGAAGGCAATTTGTTTGACTTGTCTTTGCTGCAAATGGCTGAAGTATTGGATGCTGGTGTGCTGTTAGTAAGCCGCTATAAATCGTTGCTTTCGGTTGAGGCGCTATTGGCTGCTAAAGGGCGTGTGGGCGATCGCTTGATGGGAGTTGTGATCAATGATATCCCTGTCACCCAACTAGAAGCGGTTAACACTCTCTTGCGTCCGTTTTTGGAACAGCAAGGGATTCCTGTGCTAGCTATGCTGCCGAGTAGCGATTTGCTCCGCAGTATTAGTGTTGGCGAACTGGTGAAGCAGTTAAAGGCTGATGTTCTTTGTCGCAACGATCGCATGGATTTGTTGGTGGAAAGTCTGGCAATTGGAGCAATGAATGTCAACTCTGCTGTCAAGTATTTCCGTAAACGCCGAAATATGGCGGTGGTGACAGGAGGCGATCGCGTAGAAATTCAGCAAGCCGCTTTGGAAACTTCTACCCAATGTTTAATTCTCACCGGGCAACTACCACCGCCACCGTTCATTCTCAGTCGTGCTGAAGAACTAGAAATCCCTATTCTATCTGTTGACTTAGACACTCTCACCACTGTAGAAATTGTTAACCGTACTTTTGGCCAAGTCCGTCTCCACGAGCCGATTAAGGTTCAGTGCGTTCGCCAGTTAATGTCTGAGCATTTTGACATTGACCGCTTGTTATCGAAACTGGGTTTAACTCCCGCAGCAGCATTGTCTTAACCTCATTAACTCAAATAATTGAGATCATCAATGCTCAGTTATCAGTTAGGAGGCTGTATTACTGGTAAAGGCATAACCAGCTCGTTGTCACCTCCCAGGCGACGGCGGGCTGTTTCCCTCCGCCCCATAGCTGGGACGTGCTTAGTTGCAGCAGCTAATCCAAAAACAGGCATATTTCCGTAAATCGCTTCATCTCTTCCCGGTTCGATTAAATAAGTTTCGTGCCAAATACCAACACTACCATCAGTACCCAATACTTTTCGGTTAAACCTAATAATCTCTCTTTTGATCTGGGGAAAGGGAAATTCAAACCCTTTCCCCATTACCCTTTAACCTTTCCCCCAAAAACCGAAAAGTATTGCATCAGTACCAATGGCTTGATTAAATCTTTGCCAAGTTTTATAGGTGTGCATCAGCTTGATTTCTGGCAAAATACTCCAAATCCTCAAACGATCGCCAATACTGAATCAGTCCTACCCCTCGTGGGTAGATAAATTTATTTATGAAACAAATTGGCTAACCTGGTGTAATCAAGCAATGGAGTTATTGAACCAAACAGTCGAAAAATTGTAGCAATGTCTAACTCAAGTTTTCCTCGCATCTACACGCTGTTTGGTAAAATATCTGGGTCGTTTAATCGGATTATGTCTATCTTTGAGCCAATCAACAGACCTTATTAACCTAGACACATTAGCGCAAGAACTGGCGACCATCCAGCAAACGGGTTCTAAAAGAATCGCCTTGTTGGGTTCTCGTCACGTTCCGATTACGCACCAGAATCTTATTGAAATGATGACTTATGCCCTAGTTTTATCGGGTAATCGCATCATTACTTCTGGTGCTACAGGTACAAACTCAGCTGCCATCAAGGGAGCAACGCGGGCTGATGCAAATTTGTTGACGGTGATTCTACCCCAAAGCCTGGAACGCCAGCCTTTAGAATCGCGCCAGCAGCTAGAACAGGTAATGCATTTAGTGGAAAATCCCAGTAATGATAATCTGTCTCTTGCTGAAGCTAGTTACTTGTGCAACAAGGAGATTGTCTCCCGTTGCCAGCAACTGATCTGTTTTGCGTTTCACGACAGTCGCACCCTGTTGCAAACTTGTCAAGATGCAGAAGAACAAAGAAAAGTGGTAACGCTTTTCTACTTTGATTAGTCATTTGTCATTTGTCTTTTGTCATTTGTATTTGACTCATGACCAATGACTGATGACTGATGACTAATAACCAACAACAATTAAGTGATGATAATTTTTTTGTACTCGATTGCTGCTGCTGTCGTTCTGATTTACCTGCCATTTTTGGTAGTAGCTTATGCCCGTGTGCGTATTGGCAAGGAAATGCTTGCTACTCCTCGCGCCATGTTTGATAAATTGCCGCCTTATGCTCAACGAGCTACTTGGGAACATCAGAACACCTTTGAAGCCTTTATGGTATTTGCCGCAGCCGCATTGATGGCTTATGTAACTGGTGTAAATTCCTTTACAGGACAAGTGGCTGCGATCGCCTTTGTGGTGGCTCGTTTGCTATACTCGATTTTTTATATTTTGAATATACCCCTTTTGCGATCGCTCATGTTTGCCATTGGTATGCTTGGCTCTACCACTCTCATCTTCTTGAGCATTATCCAAGCTACTAATTAAGTATGGAATGGCGAATGGGGAATGGGGAATTGGGAATTGGGAATAGGAACAAGCAAGGGAGTAGGGAGCAAGGGAGAGAAGTTTTCCCCTCAGCAAGAGCAGCACCCCGCCCCTCTGCCTCTTTTCAATAGCCAATAGCCAAGCCAAAATCCATACCCAATCTAAAATCCAAAATCTAAAATCTAAAATGTTTTATGGCTTCTACATTTTCCTTTGACATTGTGAGCGACTTTGACCGACAAGAGTTGGTTAACGCTGTCGATCAAGTGATACGAGATATCAAAGGTCGTTACGACCTCAAAGACACTCAAACTACTGTCGAGTTGGTCGAAGAAAGCATTAACGTTAGTACTGACAGCGAGTTTACCTTAGATTCTGTCCATACCATCCTGCGAGAAAAAGCCGCCAAGCGTAACCTCTCCCAGAAAATATTTGATTTTGGCAAAGTTGAATCAGCTAGCGGTAATCGCGTCCGTCAAGAAATCAAACTCAAAAAAGGCATCAGTCAAGAAATCGCCAAGCAAATTTCCAAATTGATTCGGGACGAATTCAAAAAAGTACAAGCCTCAATCCAAGGTGATGCTGTGCGGGTTTCTGCCAAATCTAAAGATGACTTACAAGTAGTCATGCAGCGACTCAAACAAGAAGACTACCCGGTAGCTTTGCAATTTACAAATTATCGTTAAAACATTTGCATGGTGGGTACTACCTATCCAAACTCAGTTTTGTGAAGATTTTTTGTTTGGATCTAAGACACGGTAGTTAACTTAACGCTAAAAGGGCGGTTAGAAACCGCGTCTACACAGGCAAAACCCGCCTGTGCGGGTTAAAAACCTTAATTTTCTCTTATCTTATCCCACGGAGGTGGGCTTTGTTTGTGTAGCCGCGTTCCCCCTTGGCGTGCCGGAGGCATCATTCCATTAGCCGAGGCTTAAGTTGACTAGAATCAAGTCCCTCCGCCAATACTTTTTTGAAATGCCGGACGCTCAGATAACTGCTTGATATAGTTCAACACCTCTGGGTAAGGGCTGAGGTCTAGCTTCAGCATGATGGGAATATAACTCAGAATAGAACCCACTCCCACATCAGCAACAGTGAACTCATTACCCAGCAAAAAAGGCTGCTTACTGAAAATTTCATTTAACGCATTCAACAAGCGGGGCATTTCTCGCTCCCGATTTGCTTCTACAAAAATCCCTGTAGCTAGGGTAGAATTGCCAAACAACACCCACTGGGAAAATACAGCACGTTCCTCTAATGAAAGTGGACTTTTACTGTACTTTTCAGCAAGATACAGCAAAATTGCCCCAGATTCCCAAAGCTGAAAATCCCCATCAACAATTGCTGGAACTTTACCAACTGGGTTAATTGCCAAATATTCAGGCTTGAGGTGTTCACCCGCCTGCATATCGAGTTTGACGAATTCGTAAGAAACTTGTATTTCCTCTAAATACCATTGAACAATTGAGGCTCGACTACGAGCGCCACCGTAAAGTTTGAGCATAATTACTTAAAGAACTTTGTGAGTGTGAGAATGTTGTTTAACGTTATCTTCTTTTGTTACAACCCTAGCGGCATTTAGCACCCGTTTGCGCTCAATGGAATACTTAAATTCAGTGTAGTTTGTGCCTAATGGAATCAGGGATTTTGCAGATTCACGACGCTTGTATGTACGAGCTGCTGCAAATACTCGCGGCACAAATTCCTCTCCAAACTGAGCCGACTCTGGGAAGCCATCTGGCAGGAATTGCGAATCGCCATCCAAGACAGATCCCAAAGTTGTTGCATGAGCCAGCTTATAGGAGGTAGGAATGCCTTTTAAAAGCGCTTCTAAAGCCGCAGAGGGAATCGGTTCTATGACTTCGATTTGATAAACTTCTCCATCTTCTTTGACGAAGCAGGTTGCCAAGCCGAGAACAATGTAGTCATCGGTTGCTAAATCAGGGGCATTGGGATAGGAAATTGCAGTTGTCATTGGAAAATTTCTCAAAACTTAAAAATTAAATCTAGATGCTGGGGCATGGGGCATGGGGCATTGGGCATTGGGAATTGGGCATTGGGCATTGGGCATTAGTTCTTTATTCTTTCTCCCCCTGCTTCCCCTGCTCCCTCATCTCCCTTGTCCCCCTCCGCCCCTCTCCCCTCTTTCTCATCTCTAAAAGAACGTCTTGTTGGCATTCTACCAATTTGTCGCTCTCACTACCTGACTAGTCTTTGAGATTGACATCTGCTATTTCTGGAATTGACCTCTGGGATCAAGTATCCATCATTAGGTTTGAGGAGCAATTGTTTATTTAGGACGTATATTTCTCTTGTGCGGCTAGGTAAAGTTCTCTCTTTAGATGGCTTTTTTGTAACCCTAAATACCTTAAAAATAGACACAGTGGTAAAAGCACTACCGAGCAAAAACTAGAATTTAATTTTACAAAGCAGGGATTTCAAGCAGGGAAAGATGAATATTCACTCATTTTTAGCTGACGATGACCAGCAAAGAAAGCAATATAAATGTGTTTTAAATAATACAAGCAAAGTCCAAGATCATAAGAAAAACGATCGCAGCGCATCTACTTTAGGGAATAACTACTTACGCTCTTTTGCTTTGAAGTCGGCTCAAGAAGGTGACTATGCTGAGGCGATCGCACTTTTAAGCCAACTAATTTACCGCCGTCCGCACAATGCCGTTGATTACAACAACCGGGGACTAATTTATTTCCAAAGTGGTGAAAGGCAAAAAGCGCTTTACGACTATAACACCGCCCTGAAACTCAATCCCTATTTGGCTAGTGCTTATAATAACCGGGCAAATTACTATGCAGCTTGTGGAGAATTAGCAACAGCACTTGCCGACTACGATCAAGCCATTGATTTGAATCCTGGCTATGTTCGGGCTTGGATTAACCGAGGCATTACCTGGCGTGAATTGGGGCGATACGAGGAGGCAATTGAGAATTTTGAGTTAGCACAGCTTTTCGGTCAACTAGAAGGTCATATCTGGGCTGAACGCGGCAGAACTTACCATCTTTGGGGTGACTGGAATTGTGCGATCGCTGATTATCGTCGTGCCCTCACCCAACTGCCTGCTCTCGAAACAACTAGGGACTTCACTGGTTCTCACTTGCGTTTACAAATCGAAAATTGGCTAAACGATTTGTTATCTCCTGAGCATCCTACTTCCTATTTGGTAGATTAGTTCTAAGTAAGTCGGCACAATAAAACCAAATTGCGTGAAGAAAAGTAAACAAGGCTCAAGCCCTTTTTTTACTGCTCCTTGTCCCTTGGCTGATCCCAAGGATAATTATTTACGCCGACTTACTTACTGAGAATTCAAAATTCAAAATAATTGATTAAATTTTGAATAGAATTTTACTAATAGATGATAACTACATAGCTATTCAAACATTAGCTATTAACCATTATTTATTAGCAATAATAAAAATTAGCACCCGGTTTTTACGTAGCCAAAATCACAAGAAACCTAAATAATCCCAAATTAGCCATTTAGCTTAAGGTGATGACTCTGTTTGTTCATCTTCTCTAAGATCCTTATTCATCAACACGACCCGACGCTGATTAGGAGCAAATCGGAATCCTTGTTGTTGCATAATTCTTTTAGTTTGCTGGGGATCGAAGTTACGACTAAATTCCACCTGTAAACCATCGACGTGTACTTCCATCAACTTGACTTCAGTATTAATTTCTCGCAACTTTTCTTGCTGTAACCAATGATGAGGCAAAAGTTGTGCTAAAGCAGATGCTGCAACGGCTGTAACTACAAGATTAACCGCTATCTTAGCTGTGCTTTCTAGTGCCATCACCTGGTAAGAACGTTGACGAAGATGCCGCTTTGGTCGAGGAATGGCCCGGCGTTTTTGTATAGGTTGTAACGGTGGTCTGGAGGGTTGAATCGCGTTCATGATGCTAAAAGATAACCTCGCTTAGTGAAGGGAAGCACTATGAAGAGTGCTGAGTGCTGAGTTATGAGTGCTGAGTAAAAAAATAACTAATCACACTCAGCATCAAATCAGTTCAGAGTAGCTAGTGCCTCGGCTTAGAGTGGGAAGGTTCATAAGTACTACTTTTTACTCATTACTTCTTCCTGGGCACTCAGCACAGGCTAAACGCCCCGCTACTGCTAACAGCACTCAGTACTCTTGAATGCTTGATTTAGCTGTCATATTACTTCATTTTTTCGAAATAGCTACAAGTGTTGCACCAGTTAAAAAATAACCTGGCTTACGTAAGTGCTAGTTTCCTCGCTACTGATGGCATAACGCCAAAAGAAGAAAGGAAATTGCACCCCGTACTGCCAGGATTATTAGCTTTTCAACTGTGTCACATCGTAGCCTTATTTGTAAAGTTCTGTGGCTAATCGCCAAGCTAGAACTCCTGGAATCAGCGCTACAACTAGAGCGATGTAGACTTGAGTGTCTGAGATGGAAGATATCTGAGCGATGTACAGAGTATCTAAGATAGGCATGGCTGAAAACCTCCTAACCTGAATAGATTTTGAACAGTTCGTTTACTACTTTTCCTTGTTTTGCCAGAATTGTGGAATATCTTGTTACAAGATGCAACAAAAGCAGTTATTAGTCAGTATTCCTTATTTATTCTCTATTAAAAAAATTTATAAAAATTATGAATTTGTATTTGGGTATCGACTTCGGTACATCTGGCGCACGCGGCGTGGTAATTGACGAGGAAGCCTATTGTATTCAAGCTGAGGTGAGATATCCTTTCCAGGAGTCAATAGCCATCGTTACGCCAAAAATTTGGCAGGAGGCTTTGTTTGTGCTGCTGGAACAAATACCTGACCAATTACGGCGAAAAATTAAAGCGATCGCCATTAATGGTACTTCTTCCACCGTCTTACTGGTTGATGCTGCTGGCAATCCAACAGACGCACCAATGATGTATAACGATGCACGGGGATCATTGCTGCTAGAGCATTTGAGGAGTATAGCACCTCCAAATCATACCGTGTTGAGTGCCACCTCCAGCCTAGCCAAACTTTTGTGGATGAGGCAATTACCCTCTTTTAGTGAAGCTAGATATTTTCTGCATCAGGCAGATTGGCTGGGGTTTCTCCTACATGGACAGTTGGGAATTAGCGATTACCATAATGCTTTAAAGCTGGGTTATGACGTGGAAGAGTTGAAATACCCAGAATGGCTAGAAAAACTGCAAATACCAATTCAGCTACCCAAAGTTTTAACTCCTGGGACTCCCATTGCCGAATTGCGTCCGGAAATTGTGGATAAGTTTGGTTTTAGCCGTAATTGCCTGGTATGTGCAGGTACAACTGATAGTATCGCGGCTTTTCTCGCTAGTGGGGCAAAATTACCTGGTGAAGCCGTGACTTCACTGGGTTCAACATTGGTACTAAAGTTATTAAGTCATACCCGTGTAGAAGATGCCAGATATGGGATTTACAGCCATCGGTTAGGGGATTTGTGGCTGACTGGGGGTGCTTCTAATACTGGAGGTGCAGTACTTCAGCAATTTTTCAGCAATGCTGAATTAGAAAGCCTTAGCCGTGAGATTGATCCATCAATTGCCAGCGAGTTAGATTATTATCCGTTGTTGAAGGTAGGCGATCGCTTTCCAATTAATGATCCCAATTTAGCCCCACGTTTGGAACCACGCCCAGATAACCCAGTGGAATTTTTGCATGGGTTGTTAGAAAGTATTACCCGCATAGAAGTGCGAGGGTATGAATTATTACAGCAAATGGGAGCAGACAAGTTAAGCCGTGTTTATACTGCTGGCGGTGGTGCGGCTAATGATACTTGGACTACGATTAGAGCGCGTTATTTGCGGATTCCTGTAGTAGTGTCAGTGTATACAGAAGCTGCTTACGGAACGGCGTTATTGGGTATGGAAGGCGTGAAAAAGAGTAACGTGTAACTATCTTTTCGTAGATATCTTCTAAATCAGTATCTCTCCCAGTGACAATCGACATATCTCAGACCATACTGGGATGATTAGATACCGGACTATAGATTCCAGGTTAATGATCTGGGCAGCTATTCGGGGATGGGTGCTTCGCCACAAGCGAATGTCATCTATCCCCTTTACTAATTATTGGTGTGAGTTCTGAGGGATTAGGAGAAAAAGGTTTTTTAAGAAGGTTTGACTTGTGCGATCAAGATTATCATCTAGGGAAAAGGTGAGGCTGCTGACTCGGATTTGATCGTTTTTAATATTTAGTGGGTGTGTCAAGTCTTTGGGGTATCAAAAAGGCTTGTTCGCATTTTGTTGTGTTGGCGTAGCTTAAGGCTAAAATAATGCGACCAAATTTTAGTTTGATTTATAGATGATACGATCGCAGTAAAAGTACTTTAGAGAGCTATGACAATAAAAAAGCGCATTGAGCTTAATCAAGGATGCTTCCTTAATCCTGCAAATAAAAAGATAGTTATCAATTTAGCAAGTAAAGATATTTTAAATATAATCACACAAGAATTAAAAACTCGTTATTCACCAGAAACTCAAAAGCAAGCACTTGAAGAGAGTTCCCAGTTGTTGCCAAATTTTGTATTTCAAGAATTATTAAAACGCCAAGAGGAGCTAGTAAACGTTAACCCAGATACTTTAATAGTGGTTAAATGTAACATCACAGAGGCAGAAGTCGATGAGTTAGAATTTAATTTAAGTGTCGAAGCATATTTTGTAATTGGAGATACAACAGGTCAAAATCATTTTCGCGCTAATAGGATAATACTTTGGTCGAATATATGGAGTGATGATGAACAACTCCTTTTCGATTTAGAAGATGAACTAGGCGAAAAATTCTGGACAGATTATCAAATTCAATTGCTCTTTGATGAAGAGAATCAGCAAACAATTGAATTAGAAGTATCACAAACAGATGATTATGCAGCAAGATTAGAATTTTCCCCATCTCTTCAAGAGTTTTTACCATCCATAGTTCCCTTTACGGTTAAT
Organism: Nostoc sp. LEGE 12447; assembly: GCF_015206985.1. Classification (NCBI taxonomy): domain Bacteria; kingdom Bacillati; phylum Cyanobacteriota; class Cyanophyceae; order Nostocales; family Nostocaceae; genus Nostoc; species Nostoc sp. LEGE 12447. The sequence goes on from NZ_JADEXT010000001.1 coordinate 109,606, forward strand.
GAATTATAAAATTTATTCACCGTATTGATTATCAACCAATCACTCAGAATGGTAATCCCGGCTCTTCAGGGCTGCAAATGAGTTATTTACGATTGGCTGGTGGTTTTATAAGTAATAAAATATCGTATAAATCACTGCTGTCTTCAAACAGTCAAGGTAATGCGATGATTTTGCTGAATTTAGAAATTCGGGAGAAATTGTTTCCAAAATAGCACCTACGACTTTAGAGTGTTGAAATAACTCAAATAACTATTTATCTGAAGGCGAGGTATGACAACAAACTTTAGTCGGCGTGAATTTATCTTGTTTGGTTCAGGCGCGTTTGCTACCAGCTTAGTGGTACAAGCTTGCAGTAATAAGCCGACGACACCAACAGCGACAACAACGGGTGGTACTGAAGGGTTTAAAATAGCGATCGCTCTCCCTGGCACGATTACCGACAAAGGCTGGAATCAATCTGGTTATGAAGGAATCAATCTAGCAAAACAAAAGCTAGGTGCAGAAACTGCCTATGTCGAAAAAGTAGCACAAGCAGATCAAACAGAAGTATTAACAGATTTTGCTCGTAAAGGGTACAATCTCATCTTCGCGCATGGCGGACAATTTGATGCCGCAATTGAACAAGTCGCCTCACAGTTCCCCAACACATTTTTTGTAGGAGTAAATGGTAATCTCAAGGGTGAGAATATTGCTTCTTTACGAATAGATCACCTACAAGCTAGTTATTTATGTGGCATTATCGCTGCTTTTGTAACTAAATCTAATAAATTGGCTTATATTGCTGGAGAGAAGTTTCCCGCTACCGAGGGAGAACTGCGGGGATTTGAATTAGGGGCAAAATCTGTTAAACCAAATATCCAAATTACTTCTACTTTTACAGGTGATTGGAATGATGTTGCCAAAGCGAAGGAAGCGACTCTAGCATTAATTTCTTCCGGTGCTGATGTTATCTATCAATGGTTAGATAATGCTTCAGCCGCAGTTTTACAAACAGCAGGTGAAAAAGGAGTATATGCTTTTGGTAATACCAATGATCAATTAGAGGTTGCACCAAAAGCTGTTTTAACCAGCGCTGTCAAACGCTTAGATTTAGCCATTGCTTACCTAGCAGAATTAGGTAAACAAAAACAAATCAAAGGACAAATATATACAATTGGTTTGGAAAGACCAGATATATTATTTTTAGGGAAATTTGGGGCAATCATACCGGAAGCGGTTAAGCAAAAGGTATTGAATGCAAAGCAAGAAATTGTTAATAAAAAAATTGTTTTTGAAGACTGCAAAGAAGCTGGTAAAGATACGCGCTGTGTGAAGAAAGCAACAACATAAGTTTAGCAGACTATATTAAAAACCTTTTGTAGTTAAGACTTTAGTCCAGATTTGGAGGACTAAAGTCCTCACTACGAGCTATCAGTTTTGTGAATATGAACTATTTACGCTTAAACAATATTACTAAACGCTTTGGGTCTTTTATTGCTAACGACAATATCAACCTCTCTGTGGCATCTGGAAGCATTCATGCAATACTAGGCGAAAATGGGGCAGGGAAGAGTACTTTAATGAATATTATTAGTGGACTCTATCAACCTGATGCTGGTGAAATTTATCTCCAAGAACAACCAATAAAAATTACTTCACCAAATGAGGCAATTAAATTAGGGATTGGCATGATTTACCAACATTTCATGCTTGTGCCGAAATTGACTGTCACAGAAAATATCATCTTAGGGATAGAGAAAACTTGGCGGCTAAATCTACAATCCAAACAGCAAGAAATCGCCGCTTTATCCCAAGCTTATGGATTAGAAATTGACCCTACTGCCAAAGTTGAAAATTTATCTGTTGGGGTACAACAACGGGTAGAAATTCTCAAAGTTCTCTACCGTCGAGCAAAGTTGTTGATTCTTGATGAACCTACAGCAGTTTTGACACCGCCAGAAGTAGAATCATTAATTGCTATCCTGCGCCAATTGGCAGCCGCAGGCAACACAATCATTTTTATCAGTCATAAATTAGAAGAGGTAATGAATCTCTGTGATTCAGTAACAGTTTTGCGCCAGGGAAAGGTAGTAGGAACAACATCAACTGAAGTGGCAACACCTCAGCAGTTAGCAACATTAATGGTAGGACGGGAGGTAGCTTTACAGTTAAATAAAAGTCCGACATTGCCAGGAAAAATCATTCTGTCGGTGCAAAATTTGCAAGTTGCTGACGAAAGAAATATTCTTGCTGTAAATAATGTATCTTTTGAACTGCGGGCGGGAGAAATTTTAGGAATTGCTGGTGTCGATGGCAATGGACAGCGAGAAGTAGCTGATGCCATCGCTCTTGTGCGGACTATTAAGCAGGGTAAAATTGAGTTTACGCACAAGAATTCTTTAGTGGGCTACATCCCAGAAGATAGGCAGACAATGGGATTGGTGTTGCAATTTAGCATCGCCCAAAATTTGATTTTAAAAGCTTTTAAATATCTGCCATTTTGTCGCCGTTTTTTGTTACAACAAGAAGCGATCGCTAATCGTGCCCAAGCTGCAATGCAAGAGTTTGACATTCGGGCGAGTGGGAAAGATATCTTGGTAAGTCAGCTTTCGGGAGGAAATCAACAAAAAGTGGTGTTAGCGCGAGAACTGGCGCAAACACCAGCTTTAATTATCGCTATGCAACCCACAAGGGGATTAGATGTCGGGGCGACAGTAGCCGTCCAATCTCGAATCTTAACAGAACGCGATCGCGGTGCGGCAATTTTGTATATTTCTACTGAGTTAGAAGAAGTGATGGCAATGAGCGATCGCATTGCAGTAATCTACAGAGGTGAGTTTGTGGCTATTTTGGATGCCGCTACAGCGAAGGTGGAAGAAATTGGTTTGTTGATGGCTGGGGGATTTTCTTGATAAATTTACTAAACGAAAATCTAAATCAGTAGACAATTAACAATAAAAACAGAAAAAATTCATAAAGGTGACTCTATGACTCAAGCTTTACCTAAAACCAAGCTAGTAACCTTTGAAGAATTTGTACAGTGGAAACCTGACGGGGGGCGATATGAACTGCATGATGGAGTAATTGTAGAAATGACACAACCATTAGGCGATCATGAAGAGATCAGAGGATTTTTAGCTACAAAAATTCCAATCGAATACGATCGGCTTAAACTTCCTTACTTCATACCAAAAACAGCACTCGTAAAACCACCTGAAAATGAATCCGGTTATTCTCCAGATGTATTAATAATCAATCGCTCCAATCTGGTAAATGAACCTTTGTGGAAAAAGGAATCTACTGTTACTCAGGCTGCATCAATTCCTCTGGTGATTGAGGTAGTTAGTACCAATTGGCGTACTGACTATTACACTAAGCGTGGCGTGTATGAAGAAGTTGGTATTCTAGAGTATTGGATTGTAGATTACCTAGCTCTGGCAGGCAAATCGTTCATTGGCAATTCCAAAGAGCCTACAATATCGATTTATTCACTAGTTGAGGGCGAATACCAAGTCAGACAGTTCCGTGGGAGCGATGCCTGCGGCGGTAAACAACGCATTATCTCACCTACTTTCCCGGAATTGAATTTAACCGCCGAGCAAATTTTTCAAGCTGGAAACACTACCACATAAATTCCCAGTTATGCCTCAGTGCAAGCGTTCTATTGGGTTAGGCTCGTGCTGACACTAATTAATCGGATTCATCCTAGATTGCTACCCCTACTATCACCGCTAATTGCGATTGCCTCCGCCCTCATCGTCGGTGCTATCCTGATGCTAATTGCTGGGGCAAATCCCATCACCGCATACAGCATCTTATTTCAAGAATCTCTTTCTACCTACTTTGGATTTGGTAACACTCTCACCAAAATGACACCGCTATTGTTCGCTAGTTTAGGCGTATTAGTGGCGTTGCGGGCTGGGCAATTTAATATCGGTGGTGAAGGACAAATTTATCTAGGTGCGTTGGGAAGTACTTTAATTGGGTTATATGTGCAAGGATTACCTGCGGTGATTCATATCCCTTTAGCACTTTTAGCAGGATTTGTTTTTGGTGCAGTTTGGGGTTGGATTCCTGGTTATCTCAAAGCCATACGCGGAGTGAATGAGGTAATTACTACATTGTTGCTCAACTATATTGCAGTGAATTTAGTTAGCTACCTCGTCCAAAATCCATTAATGGCAGCAGGTGCGCCTAGCCCTTATTCCCCATTAATTGCCAAAACATCCCGCTTGCCGATTATTTTACCGCAAAGCCTCGCCCACGCTGGGATTTTATTCGGTTTAATTGCCGCAGGTATTTTATGGGTATTGTTAGTGCGATCGCCTCTAGGTTATCAAATGACAGCAGTGGGATTTAACCCCATTGCTGCCCGTTATGCCCACATATCTGTTGAACGTACCATTATGCTGGTAATGGCTGCTGCGGGTGGTTTAGCTGGGTTAGCTGGGAGTTGTGAAGTGATGGGGTTGAAATATCGGCTATTTGAACAAGTTTCACCAGGTTATGGATTTGATGCCATTGCGATCGCTTTTTTAAGTCGTGGTAGTGTTGTCGGTGTAGTTTTAACTTCTTTGTTTTTCGCAGCGCTTCGCAGTGGTGCAAATGTGATGCAGCGTAGTGCAGGTGTGCCGGTAACAGTGGTTTACGCAATTCAGGGGTTTATGGTGTTATTTATTGCTATCAGTTTCGCAGTCGAAAGAGAAATAAGAGTAAAAACGCAAAGGGGCGCAAAGGTTTAACGCAGAGGAACACGGAGAAAACTCTGCGATACTTTGCGCTTCCCTCTGCGAACCTCTGCGTTAAAAAATAACTCTATGAATAATCTAAACTTCTTCTCTGATTACTTAATAGCTACTTTACGTCTAGCCGTACCCCTAGCATTTGCAGCCCTTGGAGGATTGTACTCGGAACGATCCGGGGTGTTAAATATCGCTTTAGAAGGAATGTTGCTTACAGGTGCTTTTACTAGTGCTGCGGCTACTTTCTACACTGGTAATCCCTGGCTTGGTATCCTTGCTTCCTTGATTGTTGGGGGATTAGTCGGACTACTCCATGCTGTTTTGTGTGTAACTTTGCGTGTCGATCAATTGGTGTCTGGGCTAGCAATTAATCTTGTTGCAGCTGGATTAACATCGTTTTTAGCCCGGTTAGTGTTTAGTGGCAGTAGTACACAGCAGTTACCTGGAATCGGGGCAATTATTATTCCTGGTTTAGCCAATATTCCCCTAATCGGGCCGCTACTATTTCAGTCAGATTTTTTAGTATATTTATTATTTATCTTAGTTATTTTAACTACATACCTTTTATTTAAAACTAGCTTTGGGCTGACATTGCGGGCAGTGGGTGAATCTCCGAAAGCTGCTGACACGGCTGGAATTTCAGTACGAAATATCCGTTATATCGCTGTGGTGATTAGTGGCTGTCTTGCAAGTTTAGGAGGTGCTTATTTAACCCTGGTACAAGTAAGATTTTTTGCCGAGGGGATGAGTGCTGGTAAGGGATTTATTGCGATCGCAGCATTAATTTTTGGCAGATGGCATCCTGTAGGTAGTGCTTTGGCTTGTTTGCTGTTTGGGGCTACAGAAGCTTTACAACTGCGAATTCAGGCATTAGGGGCAAATATACCTTACCAATTTTTAGTCATGCTACCTTATGCGATCGCTTTATTGGCATTAGTAGGATTAGCGGGAAAATCTACACCTCCTAAAGCTTTAGGTACTCCCTACTTTGGAGAAAATCGCCACTCAGACTAATTTAAAGTGAAATTCTGGATCGCAAGGGTAAGGAGGCAGGAGGCAGGAGGTAATCCCCATAAATAAATTTAGGGGATTTATAATGGACGCTGTATTTTTTGCGCTACGCGTCTCAAAATACATACATTTTTTTACCTTTATTCATAAATAAATTTAGGGGCTTTAAACCCGTTTGGCAGAGGGCAAAAAATATATTTTCTTCCTCCTGCCTTCTGCCTCCTGCCCTCTGCCTTTCTTCGGTAATTAAGATACTTTCGTTTGCTTCCATAAGATGAGTTTCAACTCAGAACAATTACAAGCCCCATCACTAATTTCTCCTTCGCGATCAGCTAGCCAATCATAAATTTGTGCAGCTTTTGCCAATGCCACTTTTTCTGAACGATAAAGCCGAGGAGTAGGGCAGTAGGCATGGCCATTGATATGTATAGCTACAATCTGCCAATAATCGCTCTCTGGTACAATTTCTAAAAACCCGTTACAGTAAGACTCGATTATTCCTATATTCATCTACACCATCAAACTTTTTAACGTTGGCCACAACAAAGCCGATGCCAGCTAATTTTTGAAATTCGAAGCTGGAATCACCAGGGAATGCAGTAACAACCCCTGTTAATGATTGTGGGTTCGTAGTCAATGAAAATCTGAATTATTGGTCACTTTTTAGCTAGTTGTCTTAGTGCTAATTTGAGCTTGATGATGAAAGTTTTCGCATCAAAAGCAATATCAAAACAGTAAACTAGCAAAAACTAAAAATAATATGTGGATAAGTGCCATAGTTGCGTACTTACATTATTTAAGCTTCATGTTGTGTTTTGGCGCTCTGGTATCAGAAGCATTGAATTTAAAAAAAGAATTGAGTTTAAATGAGGCTTGGAAGATTGTCATAGCTGATGCAGTATATGGTATATCAGCAACTGTCGTTCTTGTCACAGGCATTTTACGTGTTATCTACTTTGGTAAAGGCACGGTTTACTATTTAAGCAACCCAGTTTTTTACGCCAAAATTGTGGTTTTCATCGTGGTGGGTTTGCTATCTCTCTATCCCACTATTTCTTTCATTGGTTGGGTGAAAAGTCTGCGACAGGGACAAGCACCCAAGCTAGAATTACTAAAACTAAATCGTCTCATCTGGCTCATTAGAATTGAATTGGTTGGTTTTACCCTAATTCCTTTATTAGCAGCAATAATGGCAAGAGGAATAGGTACAAACTAGGCTAAATTACTCTTCGGTCAGTAATACAGTTTTGGTAAACAAAAGAGTCGAAGTTACACGCAAGAAGCGATCGCCATCCTAAAAATCAAGCGTTCATCAGGAAAATCAAAAGGCGATCGCACTTTGGCAGGTAAATAAGTTAGTGTGAAAAAACTAAGTATGTTACGAAACGTAAATAGGCTTAAAATCCTTACTAATGACCAATGACAAAGGACAAATGACAGCCTTAGCCGGTTAACTTTAGTTTCGCCAACCTACTTAAATTAACCCAATACCCCTAGCTAACCTTTCATTCAGTAGCTTCTCTCCGGGACTTTAGTTGAGATGCAATCAGAGGAACTTTGGGCGAGAGAAAAAATCCAATCAAACTGGCAAAAAGGATTGGTGTAAAAGGACTTAAGTTAGTCAGTTTTGACAGCAGCAGAGTTGTACTTATAGGTGTGCGCGTTACGGCTGCATTGACGGCCGCCATTGTACAAATCATGGCAAGGGCGGGATTAAGCCCCGGAATTAACACTGCTACTGCTTTACCAATACAAGCACCAGTGAAAAACAGAGGGATGATGAATCCACCGCGCCACCCACCTGTTACCGTAATGCTAATGGCTGCCATTTTACCAAGAGCAAGAGTTAAGAGAAAAATAGCACCAAAGCTAGTAGTGAGGACTGGCTCTAATTCTTCATGTCCAAAATAACGGGTTAGGGGTAATAAAGCTGCTAAAGTGCCAAGCCCAAATCCTGCTAATGTTGTGCGTACATAAATGGGGCCTGGAATTCTAGCAAACAAGTAATCGCAGCCCCGAAAAATGCTCATAAAAATCCATCCCGCCACCGCCCCAATGATTCCGAATACGATCGCGATCGCAAAATCATCAATTTTTTCTAGGTGGTACTGGGGAAAATGCCAAGTGGGTGCAATTCCCAAATGCGTAATCGCTGCAAATACCAGATAACTCGCGCAACTTGAAACAATGGCTGGCATTAAGGCTTCGTAATATTCCACAATATGCTCATGGTGCAAAATTTCTAACGCGAACATTGCACCGCCAAGAGGTGCGCCAAACAACGCTGTGAAGCCAGCCGCCATCGCCGCTAAACTCAAAGTTCTGAGGTCTTCACCCTGGAGTTTTAAGCGATCGGCAACCCAAGTACCAAAAGAACCCGTTACTTGTACTAGTGGCGCTTCTGGCCCAGCACTACCGCCTGCCGATATGCTGATTAGAGAAGCAAGAATCATTGAGGGATTTTTGCGAACATCTAAGCGTCCGCCACGAAAATGGATATTATCAACAACTACGGCGATTTCACCGGGATTTCCCAGGAAATGAATCACCAGCCCAATAACTAAACCGGCGACTGGCATCACTATCAGCAGGCTAAAACCTTCAAATCGTTGCAGATAGTGAGTTAAAAATTCTAAAACATTCCAGTAAAACGCAGCGAATAGACCACCAGCAGTACCTACAGCTACCCAGAGGAGCACCCACTGCGAAATCATCAGGGGATTACGTTTTACCAGTCCAAAAAGTTGAGCAAATGTCCAGCGTTGAGTTTGATTGCGAGCGGTGGCCTTTTTTGGTAACACTGTTTATTTCCTATTTGTGAAACGAAGAATATCGAATATTACGTTTTTTATCGTAAAGGCTATTTAGTTTACTGGATCATCTTTGGTCTATGAACCATTTTAGAGGAGCTTTCTTTTGATGGAATTATCTAGCTAAATTTCTTATTTCTCTTGATAGATTAAATCAAAACTAAAAAAGACCAAAATAAAAAACAATATCCATATTTGAAAATCAAACTATAAATTGTTAGTTTTATGCAAAAGATTTATGCCAATATTCAGGGCATCAAAGCTAGTCAGAACAAAAAACTACAAGAGCTTTAGGAACAATCTCAAGCAGCAGATAGATTAATTACACCAGAATTTGCTAAAACCTCAGCTTTCTTTGTATTGGCGTTATTTATCAATCCAATAGGCTTGTTTTATAGAAACAACCGCATTCACAAATGAATGCAATTTATCGGAGGAATTAATGAACTCAAAATATAACTTTCAATACTTTCAAGGCAGTTCTCTTTCTGACTTGTTTGCTCAAGATATCACAGATGGATCTTATGGATTTATCTTAAATTATCCTGCAACTGCGAGTTGGGCTGCTTATCCCAACCGGAAAAAATATTTTATTCAAGATGGTAGTAGTGAAGCCGGCAAAACCTCCTTCGACAAGATTTGTCAGAAAGAACCTTGGAAAAATCTGGCTGTCTTAGGCGATCGCATTCCCGGAATTGTGATTATTCCGCCACCAAAGCCCCTGCTTGAATACTGGCAAGAGCATTTCGGATTCAAGCACTCCAATATTGAGATGATGGATTGCTCGACTTATTTAGACGATCTCAGCCACAGCGAACGCTTTGATAAACTCATCACTCTATTTCCCTTCGATTGTCTAAAACCTGAAAAACACGCTGTTACTTCAGACACCCATTACCGTTTACTCAGCAAAGTAACGCTAGACGAACTAGGGGTGCAATGTCCAAAATACAAGAGCTACAATCTGCACCAAGTCAATATCGCAGACATTCAGTTACCACAATTTCCCTACTTAATTAAAACGTCCCACGGACTCTCAGGAGAAGGCACTTATATCATCAAAAGTCCCAGCGATCTAAACTACTGCCTTGAAGAAATTAGGAAATATCTTGATATTAAGTTGCTTGATACGATTATTGTCTCAGAGTTCGTCAAGAATGAGGTGCAGAATTACTGCGTACAGTTCTATGTCAACAAAGCAGGGGAGATAACTCTTATCGGCACTACTGGACAACTCGTCACTCCAGAAGGCAACTATTTAGGAGGAGTTATTGACTACGGTAAAACTGACATGAGCAAGTTCTTTGAAATGATTGCCAACATTGGTGATTATGCTCACAAACAGGGATATTTTGGCGTGATTGGCTTTGATGTATTGGAAAACCAAGACGGACAATTTTACGCGATCGATGCCAATTTCCGAGTTAATGGTTCTACTCCGTTGTGCTTGCAGCGTCATACTCTAATGGGACTGGGAAAAGAAGTAGCTAAATACTCCAGCAGCTACCGAATGGAGGGAACATTAGAATCAATCCTCATAACCTTGAAACCAGAATTAGATTGTAAAGACTTGATTATTTTATCGGCTTTAGAGAAGGCTAAATACGGAAAAATCTATACCGATCTCTATGCGATCATTGCTGGAGAAACTATCGAACAAATGCAGTATATTGAGCAGCATTTACAGACTAAGGGATTACAATTACTCTCTTAAATATCCTGATATATAGGAATCCTATTTGATTTTCAAAAAACTCCGTACTACTCAAAAAGGCTTCTTTCCTATTGCCTATTGCCTCTTGCCTTTCCACGCAAGTAAGTATGGCTACACCACCCTGTGCGAACAAAAATCAAAGCAGATTCCTATAGAAAATATTTTATCTTCACAATTAATCTGTTCCAAGCATCATTACATTTTTTACTTAGTAGTTATTAGCTAACTCAGTATTTTTATCATCCTGACAACACTGTATAAATCATTCCTAGGAGTGAAAGTTGGATGATTATAACTATGGTATGAACCTAAAAGACAATGCAGTTAACAAGGTATCCCAAGGTTTAGGCTCATGATATTCATGCCTCATAATTTTCTACTTATATGGCTGTTTCAACTGCTATCCGTTGGGATACTTGGTGGGGGAATCTACATTCTCTATGAGTGGTACGAACGAGAACTTATAGGAACTTCCTACTTAGTAGCTGGACTAGTAATGGTTCTGTGGACTTTTGGCGGCCGTTTTATCAGTTTGCCACTGCTGCGTCGTCCTGGAAATCAGGAACCCAAGTTTATGCGTAGTAAAACCGTGCAACGGTTGCCACGGCCTGATGGGAGCGTGTTACAAGTAGAGTTTTTTGGCCCTGAAGATGGTCAACCAATTATCTTGTCACATGGTTGGGGACCAAACAGTACTATATGGTACTATGCCAAACGACAATTAAGCGATCGCTTCCGAGTAATTGTTTGGGATCTACCAGGGTTAGGAAAATCCTCTAAACCGAAAAATAACGATCACTCCCTAGAAAAATATGCCCGTGATTTAGAAGCTGTTGTTGCTATAGCAGGGAATAAACCTGTTATCCTGCTAGGACACAGCATGGGCGGGATGATTAACCAGACATTCTGTCGCCTGTTTCCAGAGCAATTAGGGAGTCGGGTGGCTGGCTTAATTCTTGTGGATACTACTTACACCAATCCGGTTAAAACTTGCATCTTCAGCAATCTGGTAAGGAAATTACAGAAACCGCTACTCGAACCTTTGTTATACCTGACTATCGTGCTGTGGCCGATTTTTTGGTTGATGACTTGGCTTTCGTATTTCAATGGTTCGCTGTATATCAGCGTAGAACTATCTGGATTTACGGGTACTGAAACACGCGGTCAACTTAATTTTGCCGCTTTCCTATCAGCATTGGGTTCGCCTGGTGTTCTGGCTCGTGGCACACTGGCAATGTTGAAGTTTGACGAAGCACAAACACTCGCAACTATTAACGTACCTGTATTGGTCATGTGTGGGGCTTCAGATATAGCGACTAAACCTGTGGCAAGCGATCGCATGAAAGCAGAATTACCTTACTCTGAAAGAGTCACCATCAAACCAGGCGGACACATGGCATTGATGGAACAAAATCAGCAGTTTAGCGAAGCAGTCAGCAGATTTTGTGCTGGCTGCTCATAGCTGAGATCGCTTAAAGCTTATTTAAAGGCTAAGCGTACATCAGTCTGCGATTCTGGATTAACGTGATATTATTATGTCCGCCTAATCACTTATCAAAAAAAGCTGTCCGCGTCTGGTGTGTCGCCGCGTCAGAGCTTCCGCCAAAGTTCAGTTCGTCAATTTATCCTTCGAAAGGAACATACGAGAACTTTTGTACATACATCTTTTAGAAGATGAATGGAAAAAAAGTTTTTGCAAAAACAATATTTAAAACCTTAAGATTCTTGGTGAGACTTTGATTATGTAGTTATTATTCGAGCGCTCATTTGAAGAATCTAGTGATTATCGTCACCAAGCTCTTCTGGTGCGTCGGCTGCGCCAACGGGCACAGAAGAGGGAATAGAGAACAAGCAACAGTCGTAAAATCCTGACCAAATACTGGGTTTTAAGCCCATAAATTTATTGATGAAAAGAGGTAAAAACATTTTTTTTCGAGACACGTAATGCATTCGTGCAGCGTCTCGTAGAAAAAACAAATATGTCCTGATACAAATCCTCTAATTTTAATTAGGGGAATTTCCCTGTTCGCTGTTGCCCCTTCCTTGTTCCCTTTTAAATCTTCTTCAAAAAAAGTAAAGGAGATGGTAAATGCTAACAGATACTCAAGAGGGACGAAAACTGATTAATGAAGTAGCATATCGCATTGTGAGTGAAAAGGCTCCTAAAGAACGACCGCTTTACGTTGGAATTCGGGATAAATACTTTGCTAATCCAGAAAAGTTTTCACAAGAATCTAGTGAAGCCATTGATGAGCCGTTGGGAATGGGAGAAATAGCTATATTAGGAACTTTAACACAAGTAGTATTTCCTATTATTACTCCCATCCTAGAATATTTAATAGTTGAAGTTGCTAAAGGAATGGCTAAAAAAACTGGAGAGGAAATTTTTCAAGAAGCATCTCAATGGTTGCGAAGTTTATTTTCAGAACCGAAACCAAAACCACTTTTTAGTCAGGAACAGTTAGAAGAAATTGCAAAAACTATTCAAAAAATTACCGATGATAAAGTAAATACACAGAATATTGAGAATATTGAATGGGTCAAAGTTACAACGGTTACTGACTCAGTAATAACCAGACTTGCCCTTGCCAAGAAATAGCATGTTAAATGTATTCAAAGTAGTATACCCCTTGAATAGCAAGCGTTTAGCCGTTTCTCATTTAGTGTATTTTTTAAAATTCTTAGCTTGGAAGGGTTTCATATTCTACGTGAGTTTGCCCTGCAAAAAATAGCGGGAGGTTATTTCATGAACCAGGCTATTCTTCGCTCTAATACAACTCAACTTAATCCTTTTATTTTTCCGTCAGAGACAGATTCTCGTTTTTTGCTATTAGTCGTTGCTGTTATTGGTATCACAGTAGTTTTAGTCGATGCTATTGCCGGAGGAATATTAAAATTAAGTGTATTACTGTCATTTTTATTTGCTATAGCAGTTACACTCTTTGTTTTTATATGGGCATGGTATCAAGCAAAATGGTATGCAAATAGCAAGATTATAAAACAGGGTTGGAAAGATTTTCCACCTTCAAGCCAAGACCCCAAGGAAGCTAATTCTCTACAACAGTTAGCAGACTATGTTCAAGCAATTGTAGAAACCCTTCCGAATGTAAAAGCAACAAATCCTAGATTTATTTGGGATGATACAAGTCAAGGTTGCGATCGCCCGACTGGAATGGCTTTTGGATTTGGTAAACAAAAGCTTGTTTGTCTTAGAAAAGGTCTGTATACAGCATTTCTTCTGTTACCAAATTCATTTATTGCAGTTGTTCTCCATGAACTGGGTCACATAGCTAATAGAGATGTGAATAAAACTATTTTTGCTATTGCTCTGACTCAATGTTTTTTTCCTGTGGCATTGACTATTCTATTACTGTTCAATGCCTATGTTGTTTTATCTATAGTTAAAGACTTAATTTCAGGACAAACACTTGCTTCTGTTTGGGAAGGAATACCATTGATTGTAGAAATTAATATTAAAACAATTTTACTATTGTTGTTAGTCGAAGTAATTCGTAATAGTATCTTGAAAGTTAGAGAATATTACGCCGATGCATGTGCTAAGCAATGGCTTGGAACCGCAAACCCATTGATTGAACTCTTGTCTGAGAAGAATTCTTCTTCGGGCAGAAGTGAAATTAAGGATTTTGGCAAGCAAGTTTTACTCGTCATATCTCAAATGCAACAGAATGGTTTACAGCAAGCTGCATTTTCACTGTGGAATCTTATCGAAAAACAATTCCATACAAAATTTGCACCACTTCATCCAACCAATCGGGAACGCATTACTGCTTTAATGGATACCCGTCAGCTTTTCAGACTCAATTATGAAGTTGCTTTTATTTCAGGCCTTCTAACCGGGCTAGCGCTCAACGCCAGTTTTATTATGGCAGCTGCAATGGGTCAGCTTGGGGAAGTTGTGCATTGGATTAGTCACGCAATACAAGACATTAACGATCGAACAATCGTCTTAATAGCATTTATTATTGTTAAGGCACTTTCATTAATATATTTATTGAGTATTGCTTTTCTCGTCACGGCTTTTGGCTTGCTTCCAGTTATCACTACTGTTGGTCTTCAACTCCAAGCAGCTGCCTTTGCTGACAAGGCTGATTTTTCTGAAGAACGTTTACTTTCACCAATGAAACTAGTGTATTTATCGTTGGTATTGGGATTTGGTTTTGTTTTGGGGTGTCTTCTAGTACCTATACCTAATACTTTTTCATTGTGGAGAGTTTCAATATTAACTCTGATTCTCTATATTCTGGGATGGGCTGGTGTGTTTTTCGTGTGGATGATGCCGTTAAAATGGTTATCTGGCAAGTTATATACAATGCACACTGGAAATGACGTTCCAAAGAGCAAACGACGTTGGTTGTTAATCCTCTCGGCAATTGCCCTCTTGCCTTTGTTTGTAGTGATGAGTGTAATACAAATATTAAGCGTTCGTTCGCTTTCACCAGAACTTGTTCCTATCAATAATATTGAAATTTTCTTTGTAGTTTTATGCTTTTTTTTAGGGTTTGTCTTACAAGGACTAGTTTGGGTTTTTGGTTGGCTTATTTTTTTAAAAAAGGGCTGGTTACATCAATCTCATCAGCACAGATATATTTGGGCCGAATTACCCAACCCAATATCATTACCACCACTGCCACTGCCAGTTGACGATGATACTGTACCAGAAGTTTAAAGTAATTTATGCCAAAGGTCAAAAATACATTTGACTCTGTTTAAGTCCCGTATTTGAACCACAATCCCTTCTTGTAGAGATTCGCAGGCGTACATTGGTGTCAACTTAACGTGAAAGCCAGCCTATAAACAGCTTTTAAAGATTATCTCTTATCTCGTTTCCAGTGTCCGACTGGGAATGCCCGTCGCTGAGGCAGAGCCGCAATGAGCAACATTTCCAGACTCTGGCTGGGAACGAGAATTGAAAAGGGTTTTAGCTTAAGTTCGCACCAATGTACAACTGTACGCCCCTACTACCAAATCTTCTTAAAGGCTAGATGTACTGAGTAACTTTTGGTTAGATCCAAAGTAGAGGTCGCTTAATTCTTCCAAAGAAATATCGGTCTGCGATTCTGGATTACGAAAGTAGGGATGGATGGGCAGGAGTTCAGCGCGAGGGCGGGTTTCTGGTAAAGACAGAATCTGCTCAAGCAAAGTCAGGTAGTTTTCAGCAGTAGATTCCCAACTGTACGTCTTCAGCACCCGTTGCTGACCAGCTTGGGCAAAATAGTCCCACTCTTGAGCATCACATAGCACCCGCTCCAAGCCTCGTGCAATATCAGCAGGATCTTCTGGGTCTACGAGTATGCCATATTCCTTATTTCCCTGTCGCAAGCTTTCGCTAGGGCCACCGTTCTTGGTTGCTACCACTGGTAAACCTGCAACTGCTGCTTCTAAGGGCGCAAGTCCAAAGGGTTCGTAAAGTGCTGTCAGCGCAAATACCGAGCGGCGTTTAACCATAAACCGATAGGCTGCTGCCAGTGACTCTTGAGACTGATCTGACAAGCCAAATGCACTAATCTTGCCCCATAAGTCGTTTTCCTTGACCACCTCTCGAATGGGGGCTAATACCTCTTCAGCTATGCTGTCACTAGTCTCCTCGCGTAAGGGATCGTCCAGCCCCCCTGTAAGTAACATCAGGTTAGCTCGTTCCTGAAGTGTTGGACTGATTGCAAAGGCTTGCACTAGCCCTAATATGTTTTTTTTAGGCTCTAATCGACTGGATGCTACGATGACAGGCAAATCTCGACGTGGCTCTGCAATGTCCCGTGCCAATCGCTCCTGAATGAACTCTTCAGTCGCTTTCTCATTTTCGGAACGTGCCTTTGCACCGAAAATCGAGAAATCTGCTCCCGGTGGAATCACTGCAAAGCGGTTGTCGTTGTCTACATCCACTGCACTCCTATAGACTCGATGAGAATACTGTTGAAAGCGTTCTTGTCGTGTACTGGTGATATTAACGACCGAGCGATTCATGCTCAGGCGTTCGGCTAGGATGCGATATTTAAAATGGAATTGCTCATCTATTTCTAACAAGTTCTCTGAAGTGACTTCCAGTTTGTCCATCTTTTGGGCACCAAGAGAATGAGCAGTAAAGGTAAAAGGTATGCCTGTATCCTCTTCAATTAGAACGCCACACAGCCCTCCATCGGCGTAGTGAGCAGTCATAGCATCGGGTAAGCCACCTTGCTGTTGATAAAATTCCAAGATATTGGGTACCCAATCACTAATCAGATGAGTCCATAACAACTCTTTGGGAAGAAATTCTTTTGGCCCAGCTGGTAAGCGGATAATGCGGACGTTATCGATTCCTGGATAAGTGTCAAACGCTTCGGCAAATTCCGGCCATTCCGGATCAATAATTTGACGGGTGAGAATATCAACTTTGTGTCCCTTTTCGGCTATGGCTATGGCGACTTGCTTAACGTAGATCAGTTGACCCCCAAAATCTGGGTGTTTGGTTATGTGACTATTGTTTGAATCAAAATTGCCTTGAGGGTTGAGAAATCCAATGTGCATCGCCCACTTCCTTATACAGGTTGATTTCTACTAGAGATTTTGCCTAAACACGGCAGCATAACAACTTAGTAAGCTTGTTAAAAACTCCCAAGGCTGAAAAACGCAGGCAGTGAGACTTTACGTAAATACCATTGCTCAAAAAGCAAGCCAGAGGGCTTTTATTGATTCCCTTTAGCTTAAACCCCAGTCAATTCGCGCATTTTCCTAATATTTAGGTTAATCGCTACTGCGGTTCGCGCACATATACCGGATGGTATAAATGGTAAGGTGATATTTCTCTTTAAAATTCAACGTATTCTCGCTCTTGTACCGTAGTTACAGTTTTATCTGCAACTTTTGTTGCCCAAAACATATCAATACACTTAGTAAATAGTAAATTTATTTCTTCCACAACAACGCATTGGCTAAAGGAAAACCATATTTATTGGGCAATTCTATCACTCAAGATGATGCTTGCTATCAGATACAAATATTACAACAATAAGTAAATGCCAAAATCTATATAATAGTCTCATAAAAGATATTTTAAGTAAATCTACACGCTGATATAAATAAATTTATTCATTTTGGTAGATGTCCGTATTTGCTATTTTTCATATATTTATGAAACTGAAAAAAATGTGCAGAGAAACTTGTTAGCATATTTATGACTTCAAAGGTAACAAGGATGCTTCCAATATTATCAATTAACGATGAAAAATCCTATTTTTGAATTTAAAACGAGCCTTGCCATCATCAGATCTTAAGATTTTTAAGGATGGAAATTGCAATAAAATAGTAATTTTTCGTTAATTTAAACTTATTAGATTTAACCTTAAAATTAAATTGTATTAATTAGTATTAAACACATCTTCAAGTTTTTTATTAACAGTAAAATTAGTTCTTGGTAATTCGCTTATGTATGTAGCTGTATGGCCTGGGAATGTATATCCCTTGGGTGCTAATTGGGATGGGAAAGGTACGAATTTTGCTTTATTTTCGGAAAATGCAACAGGTGTAGAACTTTGTTTATTTGATGCTGACAATCATGAAATTCGCTTGCCTTTAACAGAAAAAAATAATTTTGTTTGGCATGCTTATCTACCAGGAGTAGGGCCTGGGCAACGCTATGGATTTAGAGTACATGGCCCTTGGGCCCCAGAACTTGGTCATCGCTTCAACCCTAATAAACTATTAATTGATCCCTATGCCAAGGCAATTGATGGGGAAATTAGCGATACCGCAGCTATTTTTGGCTACTCTTTAGATGCGCCAGAACAAGACTTAGCTTTTTCCGATTTAGATAATGCCGAAGTTATGCCGAAGTGTATTGTTGTAGATCAATCCTTTGATTGGGGAGATGACAAACTACTTTCTATACCGTGGCACGAAACTATTATTTATGAAACTCACGTTAGAGGTTTTACTAAATTACACCCAGAAATTCCAGAAGAATTACGTGGTACTTATGCAGGGCTGGCACATCCAGTTGCAATTCAATATCTCCAACAACTAGGAATCACATCTGTGGAATTGATGCCTGTACATCACTTTTTATCTTCTCCAGGATTTCTGGTAAATAAAGGATTGAAAAACTATTGGGGTTACGATTCCATTAATTATTTCACCCCCTACTCTGGTTACAGTGCTAGTGGCTCAGTCGGACAACAAGTGACCGAGTTTAAGCAGATGGTCAAGGACTTACACTCTGCTGGTATTGAAGTAATTTTAGATGTGGTTTATAACCACACTGGCGAAGGCAATCATTTAGGGCCAACATTATCGCTACGAGGCATCGATAATGCTGTGTACTACCGCTTGGTCAAAGATAACTCCCGCTACTACATGGACTTCACAGGCTGCGGCAACTCTCTCAATGTGCGTCATGCCCAAGTTCTGAAGTTAATCATGGATAGCCTGCGCTATTGGGTAACAGAAATGCATATTGATGGCTTTCGGTTTGATTTAGCCTCAGCATTAGCGCGAGAACTATATGAAGTAGATAATCTCGCAGCTTTTTTTGATATTATTCATCAAGATCCAATTCTGGCAGATGTAAAGCTGATTGCTGAACCTTGGGATTTAGGAGAAGGCGGTTATCAAGTTGGCAATTTTCCTTTACGTTGGTCTGAATGGAATGGCAGATATCGTGATACTGTACGGGATTTTTGGCGTGGTGAGGATGATAGCCTCGGGCAATTTGCTTACTGTTTTACCGGCAGCCCTGACCTTTACCAAGCAAACGGGCGTAATCCCAGCGCCAGTATTAATTTCATCACTGCTCATGATGGCTTCACGCTCAATGATTTGGTCAGCTACAACGAAAAGCATAATCAGGACAACGGCGAAGATAGCCGGGATGGGGAAAGCCATAATCGCTCTTGGAATTGCGGTGTAGAAGGAGAAACTAATGACCCAGATGTAATCCGCTTACGGCAACGTCAGCGACGCAACTTTTTAGCGACTCTAATGCTGTCTCAAGGCATACCCATGCTATTAGGAGGAGATGAAATTGGTTGCACTCAGAAGGGTAACAACAATGTATACTGCCAAGATAATGAAATTGCCTGGCGTGATTGGAGTTTACAAAAGTCTAATTCCGAACTACTAGATTTTGCCCGCGAACTCATTTATTTTCGTCATCAGCATCCAGTATTTCGGCGGCGTAAGTGGTTTCAAGGCCGTCCTATTCACGGTTTTGGGATCAGTGATATTGGTTGGTTTAATGACGATGGCAGCGAAATGACTGAAAAGCAGTGGCTAGTTAGTTATGCCAAAGCTATGGAAATTTTCTTGAATGGCGAGGGTATTGTTACTCCTGGCCGCCGTGGTGAACGGATTATTGATGAGAGCTTTCTGCTATTTTTTAATGCTCACTACGAAACGATTGAGTTTGCTTTACCCAAGGTTTTCAAAGACAGGGAATGGGAAATAGTTATTGACACCAATGAATCTCGCTTCCTTAGCCCAGGAAAGTTGGTTATGGGTGAGCAAACTGTGCCAGTTACAGACCGCTCTCTCATGGTGTTACGTCGTCTTGCTTCGTAAGACAAAAATCATAGGCGCGATCGCGCCTATGACAAAATAAAAAATTGAGTGACCGTTGTGAAGTGCGATTAGGAAAGCGATCGCACTTCACAATGGTCATTTGAAGTATAAAGTAAACTCCGTTAAAACCTACTTACTATTTGAAGGAACTAATGTAGTTACTCAGCAGACATCTCCAACTGGTTAATCTATCTGATTTTTCACGGTAAGTTCTCAAACAACCCGGCTTTTATACAGGCTGATTGTCAACAATTATAGATTAATGAAAATACCTAACCTAAAATCAGGGTTGGAGAAAACTGATTGACTTGATCGGCACTTCTTTTTGTATTTCTTTATGTCTAACAAAAAGAAGTGCTAAATGTGGATAGTAATATTAAAAAATTCTCGGTATGCGTCACTCAATCTACAGGTTTTTTAGATGATGAAACAGAGACAGGCAAGTATATACAAATACACTCAGCTACTTTGGAGTGTTTTGTTAGTGTTGGTAATTTGGAATGTACCCCAATCCGCTCTGGCAGATGTCAACTCACAGGAGATAAATGCAATTATTCACACGCGGGATATTGCCCTGCAAGCCATAAACACCCGCGATTTTACCAAAATACAGCCTTACTTGCACCCAAACTTCACAATCACAACGGTTGATAATCAGACTTTTCATCAAGTCCCTGAGTTTGAAAAGTACTGGAATCAGCAATTTTCCAGTTCCATTAAAGATATTAAAATGCAATTAAAGGGAGATACTCTCAGAACATTTCTTACTCCAGAAATTGATGTTGCCTCTGGAGAAGCGATCGCATCTTTCTCTTTCAAAGATGGCAAAGCGGCTGATATGGCGTTGCGATGGACAGCAGTGCTGCAAAAACTCCAAGATAAATGGACGATTTAATCGCTGCATTTCTCCTCAAATCTGCTGAATAACCCAGTGCTAAATGCTGCTCAACAATTGGGACGAATTCTAGCAGTTGCAGCAGGAGTCGGCGGTTTCCTTCTGGGAGCAGTGACGATGCTATTATTACGTCGCAGAACTAAGCCACGAACCGAAAGGATATAGCAAATAAAGTGGGAAGAAGCACCTATCAGCCCAATAAAAATATTAGCTTTCATCGTCGTCTCAAAGCAACCATAGTAGTTTTATTAGTTTGGGGTGGCGTGAGTTTGCTGCACTGGCTACCAGAAACACAATGGTTGATGCTGGGATTAACGGCAATCCTGACTGTGCAAACATTACGGATGCTGTTAGCAAAGCCAGAGGCGGCGGTGATGGAGAATGAGATTAATTTACCGCCAGTCTCGATTTTAGTTCCAGCTAAAAATGAAAGTCCAGTCTTGGCTAATCTAGTTTACAGCCTATGCCAATTAAATTATCCCAGCAATCGCCTAGATATCTGGGTTGTTGATGACGGTAGTACCGATGAAACCCCCCAGGTTTTGAGGGAATTACAAACTAAATTTCCATCTTTGCAAGTTCATCGACGGGAATCAAAAGGTGGTAAATCAGGGGCGTTGAATGCGGTGTTTCCCTTTACTCAAGCGGAAATTATCTTAGTCTGCGATGCAGATGCTCAATTAAGAGCCAATTTTCTCCAGCAAACAGTACCTCTATTTCAGAAGCAAGCGATCGGTGCAGTGCAAGTGCGAAAAGCGATTTCTAATGCTAATACCAATTTCTTAACCCGTTGTCAGCAGATGGAAATGAACTGTGATAGCTTTCTACAAACCCATCGCATTGCTATTGGTGGAATGTCTGAACTGCGGGGTAATGGGATGTTAGTTCGTCGAGAATTGTTAGAAAAGTGTCAAGGTTGGAATGAGAACACTGTCACCGATGATTTGGATCTTTGCTTCAAACTCTATTTAGCAGGTACGGAAATTGAGTTTGTGACAGTTCCATCAATTCAGGAAGAAGGTGTAACTACTTGGGAAAAACTTTGGCATCAACGCTGTCGTTGGGCTGAGGGTGGCTATCAGCGTTACCTAGATTATTTTCCGCAAATTCTTACTTTAGGTTGGGCGAAAGAAATTGATTTACTATTATTTTTTCTATTACAATTTCTTCTACCAATTGGACTAATACCTGATTTACTTTGGACAATATTTTATAGCCATCATCCAGTTCTGTTTTCCCTCCAGACACTACTCAGCATTATTCTGACGATTGCCTTTATTGCTGGACTTTACCAATTTCAAAATTTACGAGGATGGTCTTTGCTTTGGGCAACAATTCAAGGATCATTCTACATGGTGCATTGGATTCCTGTAATGATTGTGACGACTTTAAAGATGTGTGTGCAAAGGGAGCGATCGCACTGGGTGAAAACTGAACATCATGGTGTAATTAAAAACTTGTAGCAAATCACCTTACTTAATTAATTTTGAGTCTATAATGGCTTACAGTCTCATAGATACTGTAAGGTCAGCACCTTTAATCCGGCTTGCTTGTTCTGTACTCTTTTGACAGATGTATATTTCAAACTTCTCTATTTCCAATTATAAATGTTTTCAAGAAACTGACATCATTGAATTTAATTCAGGTATTAATATTATTGTAGGTAAGAATAATTCTGGCAAAACTGCACTAATTGAAAGATTAAATCTCAACTTTAAAAACTTACCACATAGTAGCATTAAAACTTTACCTGATAGATACACAACCTTAATAAATACCAATTCTAGTGCTGAAATTACATTAAGTTTTACTCATCAAGAATTTTATCGCTTTTTAGAGCAAATACCTAAACCTCTGGGAATTCCTATTCTTATATCTAATAGCTACAGAGAAGCTAAAGAAGAAGGAATAGCAGATCCAAAAGACCTTCATATAATGAAGATTGAAGAAAGTTTTGAAAAATTTAAGGATTTTTTAGCCAAAGATGATAAACTAATAAATTTGAGTTTATCTATTTCTGATAATTCAAAATTATTAGAAAATGGAAAAGGTAGCAAGAGATTTAATTTTGATATATATAATCCAGAATACACATATAATTATCAAACAGGGAAAGGATATTATCTTTTTGCCAAAATTGAAAAACACAGTCATGATAATGCTATTGAACTTATATTAGTTAATGAGCGAGAATATGATAATGGGGAAAGTTATGAAGTATTTTCTCATTATGATCGTTTTGTAGGAGATTACACTAAATCGATAGCCTATAAAATTTTTGATTTATATAAAACTCGTATTTATCGATTCTATGCAGAACGTCCTCAAGCTGGTACTTGTCCCTATGGAGACAGTGATGAACTAAAACCGGATGCCTCTAATCTTGCAGAAGTGCTGAATTATTTGCAATCAAATCCAACAAGATTTAAAAAATTTAATGATTTTGTTAACTTGATTTTTCCCCAAATTAAATGGATTTCGGTTATTCCTAATAATGGAAAGTTTAAAATCTTAGTTTGGAATATATATCCAAGTACAGAAAGATCCGATTTAGCACTTTCTTTGGAATCATGCGGTACTGGAATTAGCCAAGTTTTAGCTATTTTATATATTGTCGTTACCTCACAAGATTCTAGAACTATTATTATTGATGAACCTCAGTCTTTTTTGCATCCAGGAGCGACGAAAGACTTGATAGAAATTCTCAAGGAGTTTCCTCAACATCAATATTTTATTACAACTCATTCGCCAGCAATTATTGCTGTTGCTGAACCTTCTAATATCATCCAACTTAAATATGACGAAAAAGAGTATAAAACAGTTATATCTGTAATTGATTCACAAAGGACACAGGATATGTATAGCCTCTTAAGTGAAATTGGAGTTCAATTATCAGATATTTTTGGTGCGGATCGTATTCTTTGGGTAGAAGGTGAAACTGAAGAAATATGTTTTCCTTTAATTTTGAAAAAAATTGCAAAACAAAAGCTTAGAGGAACTCAGATTTTACGTGTTCATTCCACAGGGACATTAGTTGATACTAAAAAAGATAAATTATCTGAGGCTTTCTTTTGGCTTTATCAAAAAGTTAGTAATAAAGAAAGTTTATTTCCACCAGCAATTGGTTTTGTATTTGATAAGGAAGGTAAAACAAAAGAACAGTGTATTGAACTGGAAAAAAGAAGTGAAAATTGTAGATATATGGAGAAACTCAAACATAAACCAATTACTTGGTTAACTCGAACCATGTATGAAAATTACATATTGCACCCAGAAGCTTTAGTATACGTAATTAATAAAGAGTTACAAACTGCTACCGTTAGTAGAGACGTAAATGAATTACCACGAGAATCCATAACTACTGAAAAATTAGAAATGTGGTTAAGGGACAAAATTAATAAAGAATTTCAATCTAATAACAAAAGATATTTTCCAAATGGTGTTAAAAAAGAAAAAAATAATAATCAAGAATGGATTTATCAGGAAATCCATGCTTCACATATTTTAGAAACATTGTTTAATGACTATAAAATAGAATTTAGGAAAACTAAACATTCTCCTGAGATTACGAAGTGGATATTAGAAAATGATAAGGTTTATTTAAGTGAATTAATAAATATAATTGAAGGCGTGTTCAAACAAACGTAGCAGTAATATTTTATGAATCTTTGTTATTTGAAATTTTTATTATTTTATACTTATGTGAAATTAATAATGATAATTAGCAATCACGATCAAACAAATAATCATGCTAGATTTGTTGATTCAAAACGGGTTAATTTTTGATGGCTTAGGCTCTCCAACTTTGCGCGGAGATATTGGCATTCAAAACGGCCGCATTGTCACCCTTGCACCCTCTTTAACTACCCCAGCGCGTGAAGTGGTTGATGCTTCTGGGTTATGGGTGACACCTGGATTTATAGATATTCATACTCATTACGATTTAGAGTTAGAAATTGCACCAGGATTGAGTGAATCAGTGCGTCATGGTGTTACCAGTGTGGTTATTGGTAACTGTAGCTTGTCTGTTGCGATCGCAGAACCCCAAATCCTGGCTGATATTTTTCAGAGGGTAGAGACACTTTCCCATCGGCTGATTGCAAAATGGCTAGAAAAGTCGGTTTCCTGGCAGACACCAGCAGAATATTTACAGCATTTACAACAGTTACCCCTTGGCCCCAATGTTGCCCCAATGTTTGGACACAGTGCCTTACGCGCTTATGTGATGGGATTAGAACGCAGCTTAACTGTTCAGCCGACAAAATTTGAACTAAATCTTATGCAGCGCATAGCTAGAGATGCAATAGATGCTGGCTTTATTGGCATTTCTATTGATATGTTTCCCTGGCATCGGATGAGTGGAAAATGGCAAGGCTGCACAATTCCCTCTCAACACGCGAAATTTAATGAATATGCAATGTTGGCGGATTTATGTCGGCGGTGCGATCGCGTTTTTCAAGTCACACCCAATTTACAACGACTCGCTTCCTTTGTGGATATTCTGCGTATGGGTTCAGGGATTGGACAAAAACCACTGCGGCTAACTGTCCTCTCAGCCTTAGATGCCGTACACAATCGCAAACTATGGCGAATATTTTCCCCCCTACTTTTTATTTGGAATCGGCTTCTAAATGGTAATGTGCGCTTTCAAACCCTAACTGAACCTTTCACCATTTACTCTGATGGATCTGTGACTCCCTTATTTGAAGAATTCTCCACAGGCGCACAACTCAATGGCTGTCAGTCACGAGAGGAAAGGCAACAACTATGGGCATCGGAAATTTTTCGTCGTCAGTTTCGCCAAGAATGGCTGAGTAAACGGCGTAAATCATTCCATCGTCAGTTAGATTTGATGGAAGTTATTCACTGTCCCGAAGCAAGTTGGCAAGGGTTAAGTTTTGCCCAAATTGCTCGTCAAAAGCAACAAGAATCAGTAGATTTATTTATCGACGCATTACAAAAATACGATACAGATTTACGCTGGGTGGCGACAGGAGCGAACGATCGCCTAAAACCCCGTTTAGCAATGATGCAGCATCCTCATATTTTGCCTGGTTTTACCGATGCTGGCGCTCACGTGCGTAACCTGGGCTACTATGATGGAGCTTTATCTTTGCTCAAACAAGCAGTTGCAACGAAGTTTCTTTCACCTGAAGCTGCGATTTGCCGGGTTACGGGAGAACCTGCTGGTTGGTTTCGTCTTGATACAGGAGTTCTCAAAGTTGGTGCGAAAGCGGATATAGTTTTACTCGATCCCAATGCTTTAAATCAGCCAATTAGCCCGCAGGTGCAGATATCAGATCCAGTTTTAGATGGTGAACCTCGGATGGTTAAGCGTGGTTCGGATGAGATTGTGCAAGCTGTTTATATTAATGGGGTTCAGGTTGTTTGTCGGGGGAAAGTGAGCGATCGCTTGGGGCGTGAAAAGTTGGGAACTGTTTTGTTTCCTTGTTGAATTATCTCACGCGGAGGCTTGAGAGGGGAGCATTGAATTGCTTTTACCCCACACCAGCAATCACCTGCCCAATATCTTGAGGGGTTGCACCTGTTGCTAACATTGCCCGGATCAACAATTCAATTGATACTGAAGCATCGCCATTTTCTGCTTTAGCAATCCGAGGTTGGCTGGAACTAATCTTAGCAGCGAGTTCACTTTGAGTCATCAGTTTTTGTCGGCGCTCCTTCAAGTTTTGGCTGAGAGCTAGCTTAATTTCAACCAAGATAGTTTCTTCGGGTGTTAACTCCAAAAAATATGAAACTGTACCAATTTTCCAGCCTTTAGATTCCAAACGTTCTCTCTTCGCTTGATCCATCATATTACTCCTGTTGATCGGTATCGTATTTGCTCAGACGCTTTTTGCAAACCTCAATTATCTTCTTGGATGTTGTTCTCGTTGTTTTATTAAAGACTTCAACAATCAAGATTGCATCGTCATCGATTCGATAAATGATTCTCCAGTTTTTATCTGTATCTCTAATACGTAATTCATAACAGTGAATTCCTATACTTGGCATAGGGCGTGAATGTGGCAACCCAATGAATTCACCTTCCTGTAATTGTCTGAGCAGAACACCCGCTTCTATGCGTGCTTCTTGAGTGAAAGGTGGGGTTTTAACTTCACCATGTAACCAAACTAAAGGCTTACTTTGATCTCCCATACTATTTTATATCATATCTGATATATCGATATAATATACCTATGAAAGGGAACTTATATTAATGGGATTCAGGTTGTTTGTGTGGGCAAGGTGAGCGCTCGCTTGGGGCGTGAAAAGTTGAGAACTGTTTTGTTTCCTTATTAGTTCTACTTTAGGTATTGCTACTCCTACCTATTTATCATCCTAGATAGCAGTTGAGTTAAGATTATGAGAAAATTTATAATACTGTGATGACCAAGTTACCAAAACGTACAAAGTCTCAGAGAATCGGCCAAAGTGCGGCGGACTTCCTCAAATCAATTTTTACTAAATTTTGCATTGTTATTCCTGTTCCTCAAGAACTGGATCTTGGCATTGATTTTATCTGTGAAATTATGCAGGGAGAGTACCCAACTGGAAAGTTATTTAACATTCAATGTAAAGGGACAGAAGAAGCTGAAGTAAAAGGCACTTCAATTACAGTTCCTATTGCAGTAACGACTCTTAATTATTGGTTACTTCAGAAAAATCCCACATTCTTAATTATTGTTGACTGCCAAAATTACATTTTTTATTGGTCTTTTCCAAAAGATTTTCTTAGTTCACTTGAGAAAAACTGGCAAAAACAAAAAAAGGTATCGCTCCCGGTTTCTATTCAAAACCGTTTTGAGCAAGATATAAACTCTTTACCATCTCAATTAGTTTCAATAGTTAATTCACAGGCTTCTGTGACTCCTCAGCATGGCAATTATCTTGGAACGTTGACTCTCGCAGATGCTATAAAGAGAGCTATTAATTCTGGATTAGATATAGTGATTGCACCCTTCCATCGTCCTTTCCAGTATATTGGAATGTCTATCACAGAAGCTACAAAAGCGGTTGGGGGGAAGCCTAATGAAGTAGGTAACATTATCATTGACTCTGAGCAATCGCACATGGTATTAGAGGCAGAAGGAAACTTTATCAGCTATGTGGATGTTGAAATCAAAAAGACTGCGCCCTGGAGTCAAAGCCGCCCGTTCGATTCTGAGCAAATCTTGGGTGTACTTAGTATTAATCCATCCGAGTTAGAACTAGTCCGCAAACAGACGCACTTTCACACCTATTATGACCACAAGAGGAAGTTAAAGGTCAGCATATCCTGCCAGTATGAGGGCGCACCTCTGTCAGTAGGATTCAGTAGTAAGTATTATGGAATGTAAGGTGTGGAATATGGTCAAGTGCGATCGCTCTTCCTGTACGCTACGTTAACGAAATATAACGCACCATTTTTATGAAAGTAATACCTACGGCAGGTGGAGCGATCGCTTTATTCAGGACAGGTATGACTTTGCTATATTAGATAGTGCCTCACCAATAATCACTCGTAAATAACTTGTAAAATTTAAACAGCAAAAAATCCCTCCATTCTTATGAGTGAAAAACTTCAGACCGAAAAAGACAAGCTACAGACAAGCACCAGTATAGAAATAAATCAAGAAACAGAAAACGAAAAAGTTTTATGTTCTCATTGCCAGCGTACTGCTACAAACGGTATTAAATGTAAAGGTATTTGTGTGGCTGATAATGACTATTAAAGTACAACTTATATTGATTTATCATACACTCTATTATGATTAATATCAATTCTAATCATAAACAAAAACTAAGAAATAGAATTAATAATCAAATTCTGGATCATCCTTTTACAGACTATTGGGATATTTTTATTCTTAAACATCAACATCCAATTAATATTACTCTACACATTTTTGGGATATTCTTCTTTTACAGTTTACTTTTTTATACTTGGAAGTTGCAAAACTTTTGGTTACTCTTAGGATTACCATTAACTCAATTAGTGGGATTAACTGGACATTTTTTATTTGAGCGTAGCCATATTGATTTACAAGATGCTGTTTTTTCTTGGCGGGCTTCTTATTGTTTAGGTAAAATGTTATTTAGAATTTTGACGGGTAAATATCGAGATGATATTCGTCAGCGGCAAGAAATATTAAATAATTATGCAAATATTCAATAATTGGAATGTAATTGTTAAAGGTTGGTATATTGCCTGTCCTAGTCATGAAATTCCTAAAAAAACAGCAAAATCTGTAGAAGTATGCGGTCATAAGATTGCCATTTTTAGAGGTGAAGATGGTCAAGTACGTGCTTTAGATGCTTACTGCCCTCATTTGGGAACAGATTTAGGAATTGGGAAGGTTGACGGTAATTGGATTCGTTGTGCATTTCATCATTGGGCATTTGATGAAACAGGGCTTTGTCAAAATATTCCCTGTCAATCAGAAATTCCTCCTCAAGCTAAATTACAAGCTTATGCAACAGAGGAAAAGTATGGATTTATCTGGATTTATCCTGATACTGAAGCACCAGAAGGAGTGGCTGATTTTGATGAATTGAAGGGTAAAGAAATTGTTGCAAAAGCTGATATTGCATTTGCAAGAAGTTGCCATCATCATATTTGTATGATGAATGGGATTGATGCTCAACATTTAAAAACAATCCATCATTTAGACATCAAGATGGATCTGTCGCTACATCACAGTGAATTAAAAACACAAATTGACTTTACAATGCGGGGAGAATTCCCTCAAACTACTTGGAGAGAAAAGTTAGGTCAAAGATTTCTTGGTTCTACATATCAGTATTCAATGCGTTATGCTCATGGTTGCATTGGTTTGTTAACAATGATGAAGGATGTTAGACTTTTTCCGCCGCTGTTTATGATATATGCTTATACTCCAATTGCGCCTGGAAGAACGATAATTCAACCGATTTATGTAACTGAAAAACGTCAAGGTGTTGTGGGATATTTGCTGAGTCAGTTTTTGCTATTCTGTACGCGCTTGGCTTACTATATGCTCAGGGATGAAGATGGTAAAATTTACGACAATATTCGCTTTAATCCGAATTTACTCCTTAGTATCGATCGGCCATTAGCTGAATATATAAAGTATGTGAATCAGCTAAAACCGTCTCGATGGTCAAAAAATAGGGGTGTAGAATAGTAGGTTGGATTAGCGATCGCTTAACCCAACAAAAGCTTTGGGAATGTTGCGTTTTGTTTCTCAATCTAAATACATCTTAATTATTTTGTAGAGTGCGCTATTTACATCAACTCTTATTCAAAAGGTGCAAGATGTGAATACAGAATTGTAGTGTAGATAACCATTCTGGAATCTGTCACATTACACCGTAAATTTACCATAATGGTCGATAAAGTTTTAATGAAATATCATACAAATCGAGTCTAGGTAATTTACGAATAATGAAAAGTTTGCTGATTCCTGTTCAGAATTTGCAGCCAAGCGATCGCACCGCCATGTATGCGCTGCTGCAAAATCACTTTAAAGGTATAACCTGGGATGGGTTTGAAATTGATCTAGAGCGCAAAAACTGGGCTTTGTTGTTGAGAGATGAGACATCCAACGCACTCAAAGGATTTTCAACTTTGATGTTATGCCAAACAACTTTTTTGGGAGAAAAAATTAGTGTGGTGTATTCTGGCGACACTATCGTTGATCCGAGTGCTTGGTCGAGTACAACACTACCACGTAGTTGGATTGCCGCCATCAATTTTCTGCGTCAACACTATGCAGAAAATAAACTTTACTGGCTGCTAATTTGCTCTGGTTTTCGCACTTATCGTTTTCTCCCTACTTTTTGGCAAGATTTCTATCCGCGTTATGATGTCACAACACCTGCGGATGTAACAAATCTGATGGCAAGTTTAGCACGCGAATACTATGGTAGTTTATACCAAGAATCAACTGGTATCGTCAATTTCCCGCATCCCCAAATTCTCTGTGAGGCATTAATTGAAATCCCCACAGGAAGACAGACTAACCCCCATATCCAATTTTTTGAAGAGAAAAACCCCGGCTATCGATTAGGGGATGAATTAGTTTGTTTAACTGAAATTAACTATGATAATCTCACTCGTGCTGGAAAACGGATGTGGGAGTCAGAATCATCGTTACAATTTGTGCAAGATTGTGTTTTAATTTAACTTTTATGGCATCTACAAATCCACAATCAAACTTTAATAATCCGACACAATTTATAGAGGGATGGTATTGGGCATTAGCATCAAAAAAATTAAAAATTGGCAAGGTAAAAGCAATAACGCTGCTAGGTAGAAATCTGGCAATTTATCGAGGAGTTAGTGGCCAGGTAGTAGCTATAGATGCTTATTGTCCACACATGGGCGCTCATTTAGCAGAAGGTAAGGTAGAAGGTGATGGAATTCGCTGCTTTTTTCATAATTGGAAGTATGATAGTCGCGGAATTTGTGTAGATGTTCCTTCTTTGGGAAAACCGCTACCTGTATGTATTAAAACTTGGCATACAGCAGAAAAATACGGTATAATTTGGGTTTGGTTGGGAAAAGAAAAGCCAAGTTTGCTGCCTTTTGTACCAGAGTTAGAACAGGCAGATTGTGATTATATATTGGGGACTCGTTTTGTTAAAAACTGCCATCCCAATGTCTTACTAATTAATGCGATTGATGCTCACCACTTCAATACAGTACACAATTTACCTTTAGAGATTGTATTTGATTCTCAAAACCTCAACCCTAACGCTATTACCTTCAGCAACACTACACGCGGAGGAGATGATTCTTGGTTAATCCGCCTGATTCGTCCTCTATATCGCAACGAAGTTACTTATAGTATGTGTTACTGGTATGGCAGCACTGGCACTGTGACGCTAGGCCCGGATTTTCTGCACTTCTACATTATATTTACACTGCGAATGGTAGAAGGTGGTAAAACCGAAGGGCAAACAATTCTTGTCACTCCTAAGCGTCCGGGATTTTGGGGATGGGTTTTAAATCGTGGTTTGTTATGGTTAACTCAACAGGTTGGTAATTATTTTGCAAAAGGGGATACGCAGGTATTTCAGACAATTCAGTTTGATTTGAAGACTCCGACTAAAGCAGATCAATCTATTCTGGAATTTATTCAGCACGTTAATCATCAGAAAGCTTTAAGCTGGGGAACTTGGGAAACTGTTAATTATCCAAATGTTCAAACTTTAGCAACACCTAATAATAATTCGCTATGAAAATGCGGTTAATTATTAAACGAACCGCGAAGAGCGCAAAGGACGCAAAGGTAAGACAGTTGTAAAGGGTTTGTGCGTCAATCCCGTGAATTTGTGAAAAATTAGCATATTCTTGAATAAGATATCCTGAATTGAATTTAATTTAGCAGAAAAACATGAATTTTAAATATAATATTGTTGGTTTTGATCTACCACACACAAATTCTTATGACAGTTTACGACGGATATTAACAGCAGCGTTACCCAATCAGAATTATTGTGCTAATTACCCACAATTAAATTATTGGGATGCTGAATTTTTCAAATTACATCGAGTCCAAATTTTTCAAGAATCTAATATTACGGAACAATCTGCTATTCTGGAGCTTGCCAACCGCAGCCTGTTAGAAGAATCATATTTTATTGAAAAAGCAGGCGTTGGCTACATGGCAAAAATGGTACTGTTAGCCGAAACAGTTGAAGAACGAATCCTTTATGGATTGTTTACGGCTGATGAAGCTAGTCACCTTCACCAAATTAGCCATTTTTTGCCGGAAATGGTAGTAACTAGCACAGACGATCCGTTTTTACGCTTATTATCAGAAGTGGTTGAAAGTGCAGATAAAACAGTTTTGTTGTTTGTGCTGCAAGTCGTTTTAGAAGGATGGGGTTTAAGCCATTATCGACGTTTAGCGAAGGAATGTTGCTATCCAGTTTTAGCAGAACTTTTTTCCAGTTTTTTACAATCTGAATCCCGCCATCATGCTACGGGAACCACCTTATTTAATCAAATTACTGTTTCAGCATTTAGTCAAACAACAATTCTCGATGTATTGGCACAGTTTTTGTTTATGGTACAGGTGGGGCCACAAAGCGTACTTGCAGCAATCGAACAAGTCAAAGGACATCTGACGCGATCGCAAAAAATCCAAATCTTAGAAGAACTAGATACAGAAACTCATAGCGGAACGCGATTACAAATATTGCGATCGCTCATGGGGGGAACATCAGCCCAGTCTATCCTGCAAAATTTAGAAGAACGCGGAGCCTTTGAACCACTCCCCGCCCATCAATGCGTGTAATAAATATTAATCTTATCTCTGCGTCAAAAAAAAACGGATATGGAAAAAAATATTCATCGCAAATTACAAATTAACCACACGCGCAACAAACAGCAAGATCATACTGCTTTAATGGATGAAGCAGTTAACAATTTTCGCTATGAGGATTGCCAAAACGAGTATTGGAATCCAGAGGAATTTTCCCTGCTATACGGTACACCTTTATGGGAGCAGTCCAGCCAACATCAGCGTATAATTTTAAACCAACTTTACTGGGTAGCTTACTACTCACAAATTGTTTCTGCCGAAATTGCAACCATCTTCTTCAATCAAACCAGTGCAGCCGGACTTTACGCCCAAGAAGATTTTCGCTTAATCTGCGATACCTTAGATTTGGAATCCGCCCAAGAGCGATCGCACATTAACGCCTTCCGCACAATTGCTAAACAGGTTGAACAAGCGTTGTTTGGGGAACTTATCTTTACCTACCCCATGCGCGGCCCCTTTACAGAAACGATGGTTTATGCTGACACCAATGCCCTAAAAACTTGGTGGAAAAAAATTCAGCTTCAATACTTTGGGCTGATTTCTGCGAATAATACTTTTTTGGCTTGTCAGTATTTCACAGTCCGGGGAGTGCGGACATTAAACGGCAAATTAGTACAGCACAAACTCAGCAATTATTATCAAAAACATCCTTATCCTGAAGCCGCTCCCATTCCTGCTAAAGTCTCCTATTATCACTTCATGGATGAAAGCTTTCACTTCAATAGTTCGACAATTATATCTCACGATGTTATCACTTGTCTTAAGCCACCGACTGCTTTTGAGCGACTGGTAGCTAATTTAGGATTGCTGGGATGTCAGCGCGATCATTTTCATTTTTCGGCGGCGATAAACGGGATTTTTTGGTACGATCCGGCGCTGTATGGCAAGATTTATCGGGTGTTGCGATCGCCAATTTTTGAGATGAGTGATAAAGATGCTAAAGAAATGATGCGGCGTTGCTTTACTGAGGAATCGGAAGGATTGCAGCGCAGTTTTTCAACTCATCAGGAGGCGATGAAATCTTATCAGGTGTATGTTGGAAAGCTCGATTATCTTTGGCAACGTAATCGGGATATGTCGCTGATGGCTACTAATTCAATTTCTCGATATTTGGCGACTCAGCAAAGGGCTTTTCAAGGTTTTGAACAGCATTATACTGATAATTTACAGGGATTTGCTGCACATGAATAGACTTTTAAAAATAAGGGAAATTCAGTTTGTGTAAATTAAAAGTATAACAACTTATACTGGTTTGTTTACATTTGGTAAAGAGAATAGTTGGTGTATAACGATATACAAGCGATTAGGCTCAAACCCTTTTTCCTTCTGCCTACTGCTTTATCCTAACGATAAATATTCACGCCTACCTACTTATCGCTCTTCTATCACTTCCCATTTATCGAGGATAGCATTTGTGATGAAAGTAAATGTAATCTAATATGTAGCTAATCCCTCTGTAGATCAGCAAAGCACCTGAAATTTCAGGATCTTTCTGGCAATGCTTATTCACTACTTAGACAGATCAAAAAGTTCTTTCACTTTCCACTCCTCAGAATCGTTTTCCTATGCTCCAAAGACTATATATACACAACTTCAGATGCCTAGAAAACTTTGAACTGCCCATAAAGGGGATGTCATCTGCTCTCTTGATTGGAAAAAACGGTTCAGGTAAATCAACTACTGCTGCTGCATTAGAGGTACTTCAGAAGATTGGTCGAGGCATAAATAGAGTTGGTCAACTTGTCCAGTCAAAGGATTTCGCTCGTGGAAGGTCTGATGTTCCGATCAGGTTTGAAATAGAAGTATTAATTGAAAATAAATTATACAAATATGCGCTTGCTTTAGAGTTGCCAGAAAGATTTAAAGAACTTCGAGTTTTTGAAGAGCAGCTGCTAGTTTCAGGAGATCCAATATACTCTCGAAAAGAAGCAAAAGTCACTCTTCACAACAGTTCACAAAATTATGAGGCTCAGTTTTTGGTTGATTGGCATCTTGTCGCCCTTCCAGTAATTCAGGAGCAATCAGAAACTGATCCACTCCGTATGTTCAAGACTTGGCTTGCTCACATGATTATTTTAGCTCCCATCCCAAGCTTGATGACAGGAGACTCCAACGGCGACACTTTGGAGCCAAAACGGGATGGTTCAAACTTTGGAGAGTGGTTTTCTGGGTTATTGAGTCGATATCCTGCTGCGTACACAGAGGTTGTCCAATATCTCCGTGAAGTTATGCCTGATATTAAGGATTTTCTGAATGAACTAATCGGCAAAGACTCCAAAAGCATGATTGTTCGGTTTCAAGAAAATAATGCGAATCTGAGTGTTGACTTTGAAGCCTTATCTGACGGAGAAAAATGCTTTTTTCTTTGCTCTGTTGTCTTAGCTGCCAACGAATCATACGGCCCTCTTTTCTGCTTCTGGGATGAGCCTGATAACTATCTCGCTATATCAGAGGTTGGACATTTTCTAACATCACTACGACGCTCTTTTAAGAATGTTGGTCAAATTTTGGTGACATCTCATAATCCTGAAGCAATCCGAAAATTTTCAAATGAAAATACCTTTGTACTTGATCGAAAAAGCCACTTAGAGCCAACTTTAATCAGATTGCTCAGTGATCTGTCTTTTCAAGGTGATCTTGTAGATGCCTTGATTCGTGGTGATATAGAACTATGAGCATAAATAAGCATAGACCGCACATTCTTGTGTTGCCTGAAGATGATGCTAATCGTCAGATTGCAAACGGATTTATTCTTAATTTAAACCTCAATAGCCGCGCTATTCAAGTTCTACCGGAGGCTGGTGGTTGGAAAAATGTTTTGGAGAAATTCACGAATGATTATGCCTCTATAATGCGACAATATCCAGACACAATGGTTGCTTTGCTGATTGATTTTGATGAGGATAAAGAGAGATTGAGTTATGTAAAGGGTCGGATTCCAGATGATGTAAAAAATAGAGTATTTGTTATTGGGGTGTTATCTGAACCAGAGAGGTTAAGGAGAGATATTAAGAAGAGTTTTGAAAAAATTGGAGAAGCTCTTGCAAAAGATTGCTCTGATAACACGAATGAATTATGGGGGCACGATCTTCTCATACACAATAAGACTGAGCTAGAGCGTATGATTTCATCTGTCAAACCATTTCTGTTTAATTTGAAATAATTTTGGTGAATGGTAGATGCTCAACTTTGCACTACAATCGACAAAACCCAAATATTGGTAGTGATGTAAAGGGGATCTGTTGCATTTAAGCTTGACCGTTACACAATTACTAAAAATACTCTCAGTGAATACTTTGCAATAAATATATGTCTGACTTTTGTAAGATATCTTTTCCGGGAACTGATTATCTTCCCCTGACTCTACAACCCCATAAAAATTTATCCGAACATCTCACGATTCAGAATTCACCTGTTTTGTTTGGTTGTCGGACTGGTATTTGTGGCACTTGTCTGATTGAGGTTATTGGTGATATTCCTCCTGCTCAATCTGATGAACAGGAAACGTTGGAGACGTTAGCAGCTAATATTCCGAATGTTCGGTTAGCTTGTCAAGTTGAGCTTACAGGTAATGTTCAAGTTCGTAAGGTTTAGATGGTGATTAAAAAAAACTAAAAGAGCAAGTATGGATTCGTAATAGTGACTCGCAAAAATTCGCATTATTGATATTTTTCAGTCAGATAGTTAACATAATCTACTTCAACATCTTCACTTGATATTTCTGTACCTTTTGCAATCCCTCGCAGTCGGGACAAGTTACCCTTTTTCAATTCAGAACTAGTTTCTTGCTGTAGCGACTCCAAAAGGATCTGCACTAATATCCAGCGATCGCTAATTGGTAACTCTAATATCTGCTTTTGCAATTGTTGTAATGTCATGATCATTTTCCCATCTCAGGTTATCTCATTTTGAATTGTAAATTAGCTCTTTTGGAATTTGATAGATACAGCAATGCAGTTCTACTTAAGACATTGCCATAATTTAATACGCTCTTTCCCACCCACCATGCAATTTGCAGATTTCTGGTACATTGTCGCACTCAGCGAACAGTTACAACCTAACAAGGTATTATCACGCACTGTTTTAGGAGAATGGTTAGCGATATTTCGCGGTGAAGATGGACAAGCCGTAGCTTTGCGCGATCGCTGTTTACACCGCAATAGCCGTCTATCATCAGGTAAAATCTGTAACGGTGCTTTACAATGTCCCTATCATGGTTGGGTATATGACGCGGTTGGGAACGTTATTGCTGTTCCAGCCGAAGGAGATGATTTCAAACCTTCACCACAGCGTCGAGCCAAGTGTTACGCTACCAAAGAACAGGATGGCTATGTTTATGTGCGGTTAGCCAATAGCGTTGATTTTGAACCCTTTTCTATGCCTCACTACGGACAAACAGGATGGGAGACGGTGCGGGTAATTAACCGTTTTGCTAACAATGTTACTAATTGTGCGGAGAACTTTATTGATATTCCCCATACGGCTTTTGTTCATCCTGGTGTTTTCCGTACTTCCCGCCAACAAAAGTTAGAGATGACTGTTGAACGGTGGAATGGTTCTGTTTTGGTGGAGTATCGCAATGAAGACAGTAATTTGGGATGGTACAGCCGTTTTCTAAATTTGCAGGGTGCAGAGATTAAACATAGCGATCGCTTTTATATGCCAAACATTACCTCTGTAGAGTATAAGATGGCACATAATCGCCATTTGTTCATTACCAGTCAATCTATTCCAGAAACCGATAATTCAACTCTGGTTTACACGGATGTTACTTATAACTATGGTATTTGGAATAAGTTAGCACGTCCCTTTGTGCGGTGGACTGCTCAACACATTATCCGCCAAGATGTGGAAATTTTAGGTATTCAGGGGGAAGCGATCGCTAAATACGGGACACAATTTTATAATACCTCTGCGGACACAATTCATATATTTGTTGAGTCAATTATGGTAGCTATATCTCGTGGAGAAGATCCGCGTTTATTGCCAAATCAATCAGTAAAAGTTACATTTTGGGTTTAAGAGGTTGTTTGAAAAGTATTTAGCTGTGATTTTAGGCATTTGTTGATCCCCCCTAACCCCCCTTTTTAAGGGGGGAACTGGAATCAAAGTCCCCCTTTTTAAGGGGAATTTATGGGGATATAAAATGTTTTGCTACTAAGAAAAGGACTTTTCAAACATCCTCTAAGAATAATTCGTAATTAATCCAAATCACCGTGAGCAATCAGAAGTGGGAATACAGAACTTTTCACAACTACTAATTTTTGGTTCTTTTATTGGATTAGTTGGTTGGACTATTACCAATCAGGTTGGACGAACTCAACTAAAAGTTAAAAGTCGTGAAGATTGGTTGCTAGATGGTACAGGATTAACGATTCAAGGAATTTTGATTCCCTTACTACAAGCTAGTTTAGTTTATTGGCTTTATCAATATTTATTACCCACTCAACAAGGATGTTTAAAAGTATCAGTAGTTCCGGCTTTTATTATCAGTTTTGTTGTAGTTGATTATTTATATTATTGGAATCATCGTTTATTACATACTAAATTGTTGTGGAATGTTCATCAAGTACATCATACTGTCACTCAGATGGATGTACTAGGAACTTCTCGCAACACACTTTGGACAAGCTTGTTAATTGTTTATTTATGGATACACACTTTATTTTTGTATCTGTTAGCCGATCCAATAGGTTATTTACTTGGAGTAAGTCTAACTTCTGCTTTAGATTTATGGCGGCATAGCAGTTTGATAATTCCTGAGAATAGGTGGTTTTATCAATTTTTATCTTCTTGGCTAATCTTACCACAGGATCATGCTTGGCATCATTGCCGCGAAATCCACAATTATAACTATGGGGCTAATCTGAAAATTTGGGATAAGTTACATGGAACATATTATGAAAGCAAAAAATTGCCATCTATAATCGGAATTTCTAGCTCATTAAACTTGTTTCAAAAACTTTTCTTCCCTTTCTCATGACAGTTATAAGTAAAATTCTTTCGTTTTTTCCCACCTTTATATTATTGCTAACTGGGGCAGCAATAGTCTATCTCGCCTATTCACCCAACATCTTCAGTATTCTGGCGGTGTTCTTTTCTATTTATGGGCTACCAGTGCTAGTTTACCGCTTGCATGAATGGGTTTATCCTGTGCGGGAGGGGATTAGTTATCTACAAGGTAAAGAATATAGTCCCTGGTGGGGTAGTCATCAAATCCAGGTAATTTATATTGCAATTCCGGTATTGGAAGCAGTGCTGCGACTGATTCCGGGGGTGTTTTCGTGTTGGTTGCGATTGTGGGGTGCTAAAGTGGGGCGAGATGTATACTGGACAACAAGATTGGAGATTGCCGATCGCAGTTTATTAGAAATTGGCGATCGCGTCGTTATCGGGCATGGTGTAGGTATCTATTCTCACATCATTAAACCCCGCAAGCAAAATTTAATGTTGTATGTCAAAAAAGTCAAGATTGGCAGCAATGTCTTTGTCGGTGCTGGATCTAATCTTGCTGCCGGTGTAATCATTGGTGATGGTTCTTATATACCAGCAGTCAGTAACCTTTATCCTAATCAAAAGGTGCAATAATGCGTCCGATTATTCAGATTTTTGGGCAAATCCTCGCGCCAACTGCGAGGCGATTTCATCAAGCTTTGGATAACCCAGAGTTAATGCAGACATCTTTGCAGAGAGAGATTTGCGATCGCCTCATCAATAGTGAGTATGGTAAAACTTTGGGGATTCATTCTATAGACGATTGGCAGCGTGTACCAATCGTAGATTATGATGCACTCGAACCCTGGTTGAATCAGAAACAGCAGCAAATTTCCCTCACACCAGAACCCATTTTGTTCTATGAAAAAACCTCTGGTAGTAGTGGGGCAGTAAAATGGATTCCTTATACTCAATCTTTGCGGCGATCGTTTAATCAGATGTTCTGTGTATGGGCGCACGATCTGATTATACATGGGCCGAAATTTTCCACAGGGAAGCTTTATGCTTGTATCTCGCCGCAATTAAATGTAGCTGATAGCCAAACTTTACAGAACGATCTAGATTACTTAGATGGCTGGTTACGTTTGTTTTTGCGTCCTTGGTTGGTGATGCCAAATAAACTTAATCGACTGCATGACGCGAACTTATTTAAACATCAACTGGCTTTGGCATTATTAGAAGCTGAAAAACTAGAAATTATCTCTATTTGGAGTCCAAGTTTTCTACAAGTACATTTAAAATATATTCAAGAAAATCAGGATTTATTGCGAGAAGAATTACACAATCGAATTTCACATTATCGCTTGCAACTCCTTAGCGAAAGTAATATTCCCTGGATGCAACTCTGGCCACATTTGAAGCTGATTTCTTGCTGGGATAGCGCCAATGCAGCAGATCAAGCGCAAGGATTAAGATTAAAATTTCCAGGCGTATTAATTCAAGGTAAAGGACTGCTAGCAACAGAAGCCCCAATAACGATTCCCTTGATTGTAGCTGGGGGATGTGTGCCGATTCTCGATGAAGTATTTTTCGAGTTCGAGGATGAGACTGGTTCCCTGCATGGTTTACATGAACTCAACATTGGCAAGGAATACACAATTATTTTATCCCAGAAAGGAGGATTGTATCGTTATCGGATTGGCGATCGCATCCGGGTAACTCATTACTATCGCCACACTCCCTGTTTAGAGTTTCTCGGACGACATCAGGCTATTAGCGATTTGGTAGGCGAAAAGTTGCAAGAAACCTTTGTAAAAAATGCTCTGAATATGTTAAATTTGCAAGAAACTAATTTTAAAAGTTTGATGCCCATTGCCGATCCTCCACACTATATTTTATTACTAGATTCGGCAAAAGAAACCCCAGAAATTATTGTCGAACAATTGGATCTAGCTTTATCAGAATCATATCATTACCAAAGAGCTAGAGCCATCGGTCAACTTGCAGCACCACAGGTTTTAATCTCTAGTCAAATTTCTGAAATATTAGTTTCCTATCGTATCCGCACTGGAAGTATTTGGGGAGGTATTAAGCATCCAATTTTGGCAACTTCACCCATTAGTACTGAACTTTTACAAGAGTTGAAGTTGGAAATTGACCAGAAATAGCTAACCTCTGGATTTTGATGATTTCCTTGCTGTACTTGTTTATTTAGTAATTTCCCAACAGTCATCATCTGCGATCGCCTCTGTGGTATGTTGATTGGGATAATTTATTTCTTGGAAATACCTAAGTCTTAAAAAGCACATTTCAGATGTAAGTCCCGGAGATGGGATGTTTTTTACTATCAATAAATTAATCTAATTTCGTTCTGTAGATTTTGAAAAATGTAGAAGAATACTACAAGCAGTTCAATATTAAAGACGCAAAATGGCATTGGGCTGTACTTCGTCCTGCAACACTAACGCATCTTTAAGCGGATTATTGCGATGAGGCGATCGCTAGATGCCATATTGATATACACGGAGACAAAAAAGTGCAAATTACTAAGCGCAACATTGAGTTAAGAGTCGATGGCAGTTTAATGCGTGTTTATGTTGCGGCTCCTAAAGCAGCAGGAAAATACCCTGGTATTGTGTTCTACAGTGATATTTATCAGTTAGGTGATCCAATGATTCGTCTAGCTAACTACTTAGCAGGATACGGCTATGTAGTTGCAGCCCCAGAAATTTTTCATCGAATTGAGCCAGTTGGTTTAGTAATTGAGCCAGACGATCTGGGACGGATGCGGGGAAATGACGATGCGCGTCGAATCTCGGTAGCTGATTATGATGCCGATTGCCTTGCTGTGATTGAATTCCTTAAAGGAGAGAGTGCAGTTTCTCCAAATCAAATAGGCACTCTAGGCTTTTGTATTGGTGGACATTTAGCATTCCGCGCAGCATTTCAAAGCGAAATTCGTGCTTGTGTCTGCTGTTACCCGACTGGTATTCCCAGTGGTAAACTGGGTAAAGAGGTAGCCGATACAATCCACAGGGTAAATGAAATCCAAGGTGAGATGCTAATGGTGTTCGGTACTCTTGACCCTCATATACCAGATAGCGATCGCCAAATCATAATCAAAGCAATGGAGGATGCTAACATACCTCACCAAGTTTTCTTGTATGAAGCAGAACATACATTCATGCGCGACGACGGTTATCGTTACGATTCTAGTGCTACCACCGCAGCTTGGTCTGAAATAATAACTTTTTTGGGGCGCATATTTGCAAACTGAAAACTTTTATTTTTGCTTTCTTCGCGTCAATTTTGAGTTGTCTGCAAAGCTAATAACCCAGCACCATAAGCAGGTTCGTACCTCGGAAAAATCACGTTTACATTAGGAAACTTCTTAAGAAGAGACGCTGCAAATCTTTCATGGATTTTGCATCTACCACGCCATACACTTCCCGTTGTGACTACTTCTAAAACTGAGTCGGCAGTAAAAATTGCATTAATTACTGTAGATGTAGCTTGTACTAACTCTTTTACAGCATCATCAATGATAATATTCGCTACTATATCACCTGACGCTGCTGCAAAATCTACAATTGGTGCTAAAGCCGCAATCTGTTTAACTCCCCATTCTCGCCGATATACTACTTCTATTAAATCTTCTATACTTTCCAAATCAAGATACTGTTTGAAACCCTCTATCAAACTCGTTGATATTTCCCGTCCATCATAAGATTTTAATGCTGCATTCATGCCTGTGATCGCAATTTTATAGGCGCTACCTTCATCTCCTAGAATATACCCCCAGCCGCCGACTCGCTTAGTATGTCCTTCATTATTTCGGCCAAAAACTATCGAACCAGTACCTGCTGCAACCACAATTCCTACAGGCTGACCAATTCCACCAACTAAAGCAATTAAAGCATCATTACAAATTACAATATTCTCTGCTTGCAATGCCCAAGTAATAGGGAGAAATTTGTGATATTGTAACTCTTCAACTAAACCTTTTATTAATTCAATATCTGCTGCACGACCAACACCCGCTAAACCCAGACATATCGCGTTAATATTCACGCTATTTGTAATTGTTGCTGCCTCAACAGCATTCTTAATTGCAGATTTGATAGATTCTAAAGTTGCTTCAATACCTATACTTTGATAATTAGATGGGCCTGCTTCACCGTAACCTAGCACTTGACGCAAATCATCCATCAAGACACAAACAGTCTTGCTACCACCGCCATCTACCCCCAAAACATAAGTCATATAGCAGTCCTAAATCATCTTGTAAAATCTCCATTTCTTATCTCTCTGTGTTCTCTGCGCCTCTGTGGTTCGATTAAAATTCTATTTTTTATAACTCATTTAGAATTGCTATAGATTTGTAATAAGATTACTCATCTTGACGCTTCGATTCTTCCTTTAAAGGAATAAAAAAGATAGCAATCATTCCAGGAATAGTAAACAAACAAACCAAGATAAAAAATAATGGATAGCCAAAAGATTTTTGGAGATAACCGCTAACTAATCCAGGTAGCATCATTCCTAAAGCCATAATGCCAGTGGATATGGCAAAATGAGAAGTTTTATATTCACCTTGGGAAATATACATTAGGTAAACACTAAAAGCCGTAAATCCAAAACCATAGCCAAATTGCTCTAATGAAACCAAGGGATATATTAATTTTAACGAAGGTTTAGCATAAGCCATATATACATAAAATATATCAGGTAAGTTTAATGCCAAAGCCATAGGAAATAAACACTTTTTTAATCCATGTTTTGAAATTAGCAAGCCTCCTAAAATTCCTCCACAAATTAGGGATATTACCCCAAATGTACCGTAGACTAGCCCGACATCTGACGTTGATAGCCCTAAACCACCTACTTCTGGTTTATCCAATAAAAACAAAGAGGCTATCTTGACAAGCATCGCTTCGCCAAATCTGTAGAGTAAGATAAAGGCTAAAATACTAATAATTTTATCTTGAGCAAAATATGAGCTAATGATTGACCAAAATGGTATATTTTCTCTAACTTGTATTTGCCGTTGCTTATCTGATTCCGG
Organism: Nostoc sp. LEGE 12447; assembly: GCF_015206985.1. Taxonomy (NCBI): domain Bacteria; kingdom Bacillati; phylum Cyanobacteriota; class Cyanophyceae; order Nostocales; family Nostocaceae; genus Nostoc; species Nostoc sp. LEGE 12447. Next base: position 153,601 of record NZ_JADEXT010000001.1, read on the forward strand.
CAATGGTAAAAATAGACGATGGGAAATAAACAGGATTGCTAAAATTAAAGCTGAGAACCCAATAGCAATAGTCCAGCTTAAAGGAATATTATTGAGTGATACTTCAAGCTGACCTGCTAAGACTACTAATATTCCAGAACCAAAGATAACAGCCATTCTATAAAATAGTGAGCGAATGCCGACAAAGAAGGCTTGTTGTTCTGGAGATAAAGCCAGCAGATAGAAGCCATCTGTGGCAATGTCATAAGTTGCAGAAATAAATGCTCCTATTGTTAATGCTATAAGGGAGATAAAAAAGAAATTTGGCAGTTGTAAGGAGAAGGCTATCAAACCCAAGCAGCAAAACATGGCAAATTGGGTATAAAGTATCCATTTACGTTTGGTAGAGTAAATATCAACAATTGGGCCCCAAAACATTTTGATGACCCAAGGTAGATAGAGAAAGCTTGTCCAAAGGGCAATTTGGGCGTTATCAATTCCGAGTTTTTTGTAAAAGATTACGGAAACTGTGTTGATGATGATGTAAGGTATGCCGGAGGTGAAATATAGGGTGGGGATGAATGTCCAAGGGGAGGTTGTTTGGTGTTTCATGGGTTTGGAGAACGAACCGCAAAGGACGCAAAGAGCGCAAAGAAGATTAAGAAGAAAGGATAATGCGTTTGATGCCATCTTTGAGGAGAGGGACGTTAAAGTTGATGAGAAGGGCTAGAGGATAATGAGTCATTTTAAGGTAGGAGAGGACTTGGGCTTCATGAATGGGGATTAAGTTTTGGACAGCTTTCAATTCAACAATTAGAGAGCCTCCAACCAAAAAATCTAATTTGCCCTCGCCTACTGAACGACCTTTGTAGTGTACTTTTACTGGATGCTCAAACTCATAAGGTATTCCGCGAATCAGAAATTCTTCTCTCAACGCCTTGTGATAAACCTCCTCTAAAAACCCCGCTCCTAATACCTGATGTACCTCAATCGCCGCTCCAATCACCCTATAAGCTAGATTTTCTAACTGAACACTTGGTTGCCTCATCTTACCTTCCTCCTCTTCCTTTGTGTCCTTTGCGTCCTTTGCGGTTCGTTTCCATCAATCCCTCTCCAACCCTGTGGCAAAATTTATTAGAGTCCTTCCTTAGTTTTCCCGCATGACCGCAACCATTCCCAATCTCCCCAGTCTCTACGACCCCTTTTCCACTGAAGCCAAGTGGCAAAAATTCTGGGAAGACAACCAAGTTTACAAAGCTGACCCCAACAAAGGCGGCGAACCCTACTGCATCGTCATTCCCCCCCCGAATGTCACCGGCAGCTTACACATGGGTCACGCCTTTGAAAGTGCCTTAATTGATACCCTCGTGCGCTACCACCGGATGCAGGGACGCAATACCCTATGGCTACCCGGAACTGACCATGCCAGCATTGCTGTGCATAGTATGCTGGAAAAGCAACTCAAGAAAGAGGGGAAGACTCGCTACGAATTGGGGCGCGAGAAATTCCTAGAACGCGCTTGGCAATGGAAAGCGGAGTCTGAAGGAACAATTCTGAATCAGCTACGACGCTTGGGTGTCTCAGTGGACTGGTCACGGGAGAGGTTTACCCTGGATGAGGGTTTATCCAAAGCTGTTGTGGAGGCATTTACTCGCCTTTACGAAGAAGGCTTAATTTATCGTGGTGAATATTTAGTTAATTGGTGTCCAGCTTCTCAGTCGGCTGTGTCTGACGTGGAAGTGGAAAATCAAGAGGTGAATGGAAATCTCTGGCACTTCCGCTATCCCCTCACCGATGGTTCCGGTTTTGTAGAGGTGGCGACAACTCGACCAGAAACGATGCTGGGTGATACGGCTGTAGCTGTTAATCCCAATGACGATCGCTACAAACATCTCATTGGCAAAACTCTAACTCTGCCAATTCTACAACGAGAAATTCCTATTATTGGCGATGAATTTGTTGACCCCACTTTTGGCACAGGCTGCGTAAAGGTGACTCCCGCCCATGACCCGAATGATTTCGACATGGGTAAGCGTCACAATCTGCCGTTAATCAACATTATGAACAAAGACGGCACTCTCAACGCCAACGCTGGGGAGTTTCAAGGACAAGACCGCTTTGTTGCTAGAAAGAATGTGGTTTCTCGCCTAGAAGCAGATGGCTTTTTGGTGAAGATAGAAGATTATAAGCATACCGTTCCCTACAGCGATCGCGGTAAAGTACCTATTGAACCCCTCCTCTCAACTCAATGGTTCGTCAAAATTCGCCCCTTAGCTGACAACACTCTCGAATTCCTCGACCAGCAAACTTCTCCAGAGTTTGTCCCCCAACGCTGGACAAAGGTCTATCGTGATTGGTTAGTAAAACTCAAAGATTGGTGTATCTCTCGTCAATTATGGTGGGGACACCAAATTCCGGCTTGGTACGCTATCAGTGAAACGGATGGGCAAATTACCGATAACACGCCCTTTGTAGTGGCAAAGTCGGAAACCGAAGCTTGGGAAAAAGCTAAATTACAATTTGGCGAAAATGTCAAGTTAGAACAAGACCCAGATGTACTGGATACTTGGTTTTCTTCTGGACTGTGGCCATTTTCGACTTTAGGCTGGCCAGAACAAACTCAAGATTTAGCAACTTATTACCCGACTACTACTTTGGTGACAGGCTTTGACATCATCTTTTTCTGGGTAGCCAGAATGACAATGATGGCTGGGCATTTTACGCAGCAAATGCCTTTCCAAACAGTTTACATCCACGGCTTGGTGCTGGATGAAAAAGGTCAGAAGATGTCAAAGACCAAAGGTAATGGCATTGACCCTCTGTTATTAATTGACAAATATGGTACTGATGCCCTGCGCTATACCCTAATTAGGGAAGTGGCTGGCGCTGGTCAAGATATCCGCCTGGAATACGATCGCAAAAAGGATGAATCAGCATCTGTAGAGGCATCCCGCAACTTTGCAAATAAGTTGTGGAATGCTGCCCGGTTTGTGATGATGAATTTGGATGGACAAACGCCGCAGCAATTGGGGAATCCAGTCGCTACAGAATTGAGCGATCGCTGGATCATCTCGCGGTATCATCAAGTTATCAAACAAACCACCAATTACATCGATAATTACGGTTTAGGGGAAGCAGCAAAAGGACTCTACGAATTCATCTGGGGTGATTTCTGCGATCAGTATATTGAACTGGTAAAATCCAGATTGCAAGCAGATGCCGATCCAGTATCGCGGCGGGTAGCACAGCAAACCCTCGGCTACATATTGGAAGGAATTTTAAAACTGCTTCATCCGTTGATGCCTCATATTACCGAAGAAATTTGGCAAACTCTCACCCAACAACCAGCAGATTCCCCGCAAACTTTACCATTGCAAATCTATCCCCAGGTAGATGCAAACCTAATTGATCCAGCTTTAGAAGAACAGTTTGAATTGCTGATTGCTACTATCCGCACAATTCGGAATTTGCGCGCAGAAGCGGATATTAAGCCAGGGGTAAAAGTGACAGCGAATTTGCAAACTGAAAGCGAGAAGGAGCGGGAAATTCTCACTGCTGGACAGTCTTATATTAAAGATTTGGCGAAGGTTGAGATTTTAACCATTACTGACAAACAAGAAAACCAAACTGTTACTGCAAAGAAACCTCAGAGGGGTTTGAAGATAATTGGCTTAATTCTTGTGGCCATTGTCTTTGCTAGATTGGGTTTAGCTGCGGGAAATGCCATTGATGACATTCCCATCGTCGGAACTTTCTTTGAATTAGTTGGTTTTGGTTACACAGCTTGGTTTGTTAGCCAAAATTTATTAACTGCTCAAGCGAGACTTAGGTTATGGGGACGCTTTTTCCCCCAGAAAGAATTAGAGCAACCACAAGAATCAGAAAATGCGATCGCAGGTGTAATTGGTACAATACAAGTGCTAATTCCTCTAAGCGGTGTGGTAGATATTGAAGCTGTGCGTGCCAAGCTAGAAAAGAGCTTGAGTAAAGTTGAAGCCGAAGTTCAATCCCTGAGTACCAGATTAAACAATCCTAGTTTCGTAGATAGAGCTAGGGCTGATGTGGTACAAGGGGCGCGAGATGCCTTAGCAGAAGCACAAAAGCAAGCTGAAATTTTGCGCGATCGCCTTAAGGGGTTAATGTAGGCATAGCCTGCGTGGTCTAGGATAACTGTAATGGGTAATGGGAGTGTTAATAATTCCAATTACCTGTTACCAATTAACAATATCCAAATATCACTTCTGGGACTTATTATTTTATTAAATTTTTTTAATTTTTAATTTTTAATTTTTAATTGGAGCGAAGCGACCCTCATGCTATATCTAGCCCAGGTGCGTAAAAACGATTTTTTAGACCAGCACCAGTTACGCTTGTTAGCGCGTCAAGAAGCTGATAACTTGTGGGCGATAATTCCAGAAGAGGCTTTCATTCTGCTAGGAAAGGGAAAGAACATGAGTGAAAACTTGCTTGTTTTAGTAGAACTTTCCTCAACAGGCGAGATTGAAAGAATAGAAGACGCTACCAACTGGGTACTCCATTTGGTACAAAACTACCTCACTATCGGCATTACCCCAGAGTTTTTGCAGCACGAAGCCGAGCGAGCAGAACATTGGCGGCAATCCTTGACGTTGCAAAACCAAGATTTAGCGAGGCGTTCCTTAGAATTGGAAGCTCGTCGCGAACAAATTCAAGCCTTAGAAGAAAGCCTCAAACGCGAGAAGAACGGTTATCCCCAACAGGAAAGTTAAAATCAATGCTTTTGAGAGTCGCATGGCGGCTGGGACAACTTGGTAACTTTTCTCAAAATCAGGGTTTTAGGTACTAAATAGCTTATGCCTCCAGACTCCGACAAATTATCCTCTGGGTGACATTGAAAAAAAATGGAGAAATTCTTTCTTCAAAATCAACTTGAGAATTTCATTCACAGGTATTGGATTTAAGTCAATGTCAACATAAAAATTTTTACTTATATGGCATAGGTGAATAAAGCGCAACATCATACATAATTACTAACAGTATGCTGTATTCTTAACTTCACCGATAAATTGCTTTTCGAATAAATGCTTAATTTTATTTCCTATTTGCTTTTGGCTCAAGCAGCACCTTCTCCAGTATCTGAACCCCAGGAAATCTTCATTCCCCAACAAACAAGACCTTTACCTGGCCATCTTGATGCAATACCAGTATTTAACAGTAATAACCCAGAAGTAGTTCAGAGTGAAGGTATTCTGCTGTCTACATTTCCTCCTCAAGGCAAAAAAGTGCCAAGCGCACACCTGAACTTTCTATGGAAGGGACGCTTTGATTTGTTTTCTCATCATATTGCTCGAGCCATTGAGACTCCAAATGATTTGCGGACTCTTTATTTGGGGGTGATTGTTTACAATCCAAGCGATCGCCCTGCAACTATAAACATATTGCAAGCAGCCAGTTATGTTAGTCAACCTGATGCACCTTTTCTCAAACTTCCCCCTATACAGTCAAATAATTCGGGAAAAATTTATGCTGGGCCTGGCGATCGCGTCATGAATGATGTGCTACGAGGAAAACGGCAGTCAGGATGGCCAGCGCAGTTAGTAATTCCACCAAAACAAAGCCGGATGTTAATGAATCATCCAATTCCAGTGCGTCCTTTAAAACCGCCATTAAATGGACGTTCTACTTTGTTGCGTTTGTACAGTGATAGTCCAGTTTATATGTCGAACCTAGCCATGTTTGCCAAACCCAATCCAGATGCTACTGAACGAGCGCCCACTTTAAAAGAATGGGAAAACTTGTTAGAAAATGGTGATTTTGCGTGGCCGCGTGAACCTGCTCCTAGTCCTCCAAATAATCTTACAGCGACAGCAGAAATTTACGGTCGGGTAGCGGCGGTAGCTGTCGGCTCTCGTTGGCAAGCACAAGTTACCGACTCCAATAGTTCATACCTGACAATTCCCGCTTCAGGACAAGCTTTTTCATACGGTTTAAGTACCCTTTTAGCAGGCAAAATGGGTACTGGACAAAACCAAACTGCCAAACTCGCGGTGCGTTATCCTGGTACTGCTTACGAAGCCCACGGTAATTACGGTATTGAATATAACATTTCGCTACCATTAATCAACAATACCGCCAAACCACAAACTGTAAATGTGCTTTTTCAAACACCTATTAAAGAAGACGACTTAAGTAAACCTGGGCTTCGCTTTTTTTCACCACCCCAACCATCCGTCTTTTTTCGTGGCACAGTTCGTATTCGCTACAATGACGATAATGGCTTACCCAAAACCCAATATTGGCATTTAGTTCAACAACGGGGACAGATGGGAGAACCGCTTGCTCAATTAAAAATATCTCCAGGTCAGCTGCGAATGGTAAAAGTAGATTTTCTCTACCCACCAGATGCTACGCCCCCTCAAATGCTGACAATTCAAACTGTAGACCAAAAATAAGGCAAAGGAAATAAGGCAGGACTTGCATTCCTTCCAGTCCATCTTTATCAAAGTATAAGTTGCTCGTGCTTTAGAACTCTTGCAAAAGTTTTTTGTGATACAATCAGAAATTTACCAATTTGCGATTAAGACTTTAATTAGCAGTGAAATTTTGGAGAGTCAAATGACGAAAGTTACACTCTATATTGCAGCTAGTTTGGATGGTTATATTGCTCGCAGCGATGGCGGAATTGATTGGCTATCAATCCTTGATATAGAGGGAGAAGACTACGGTTATGGTGCTTTCTACAAATCCATTGATGCTATTGTTTTGGGCAGCAATACTTATGAAGTAGGACTGGGTTTTGATGAATGGCCTTATCCGGGGAAGAAATCATTTGTTTTCACCAAACGCCATCTCCAATCTGACCGCGAGGACGTTGTGTTTGTTTCTGATACAGTCAAGAACGCCTTGGCAAATATAGAGGCTCAAGGTTTTGAAAATATCTGGCTAGTTGGTGGCGGAGCATTAATCAATTCATTTCTTCAGCACAGCTTGATTGATGAATATATTATTTCAACTATTCCAACTATCTTAGGTAGCGGTATACAGCTTTTCCCACCGCCTACCCCTGAAGAAAAATTGGAACTGATTAACTCAAAACAATATTCTAGTGGTTTACTGCAATCACATTATAGGCGAAAAGGGAAGCTTTAAAAATGTACAATTCATAATTATGTTTCAAGTGGTGATAAGTCCGATACTCAAAACTTCGGGAAATTTAAACACCACTTGAAACGTTAATGCCTTTATTAGGTATCCGGTAAAAAGCCTTTTTAATTACGAATTAAGTTTAAACAACCTCAAGAAGCTTCTGAACAGCTTCGCTAAACTGCTCGTAAGGAGAAACTCCCACAATGGTTTCTGCTAAAATGCCATCTTTGAAAATTAAAACTGCTGGAATACTGCGAAGACCGAATTTTTTGAAAATCGGCTTATTTCTATCAACGTCTACCTTAACAACTTTGGCGCGGCCTTTGTATTCTTCAGCAAGTTGCTCCATCAAAGGACTGACCAGCCGACAGGGGCCACACCAAGTAGCAGTAAAATCAACAACAACAACTTTCTCTTCACTTCCATTTAAAACAACATCAAATTCACTTTCTTCAAGATAAGCAACTATCTGAGTATCAGCAGACATTTTTTAATTCCTTAGTATCAAACTAAAATTGCAGCAAAAATCTCACTCACTATACAAACTATACCTTCTTCTGTCCGTCAGGTTCACCAGCTACCTGTGTACCTGTATTGGCAAATCCCCACTACTGAGCAAAAGTCAGTAGCAGGAATTTAATAATCTTACATCTAGTGCGTAGGCGTAGCCCGTCGTAGACATCGCACCTACCAACCTACCTAATCCAAAAACCTCACACCTTCAGAATGTAGAAGATGTAGAAGCATCATCTCGATCAAACAGTTCTAACAACCCGATGGTGCCTACAAAAAAAGTATAAGTGGCATATTGTATTGGCATTTTTTTTCTTGAAGGTGCATAAAAAGCTGCTATAATACCTTCGATAAAATGGCACGTCATGGCAAAACGCTCAATCCAAAAAATTGGATTAAGGCTGCTGGGAATATTACTATTAGTTATTAATGCATAAATATGCCATGATTCTAATCCAATTGCGCTGGATATAAGAACTGTAGATATAATTTTTACAATGGTAAAAATTGTTCTCTTTATAAGTTTTAAGTTCATGCCATTCACAAAACAATCGTTGAAAATTCTCTACAAGACTCGATGAAGTAACAGATAAGTTTATCTGTGATAACCTACGCAAAAAATATCTCAAACTCTTATTTATCGGTGTTCTCTGTGCCTAGCTTTTCTGTGACTCATGCGTAAATATTATGTGTTTCATCTAAAATTAACCTTAAGTCAACCAATCTTATATCATGATTTACATTTTTGTAAAAGCCCCTAAAAAAATGGACATGGTGTATTAAGCCTGCCATACCCATAAACACTATGAGTAATGAAAATTAATTTACCAGAACTTTAAAAAATGATAAAAGTGTGGAATAATGCATTGGTTATAAATTTAGTCGAAATAAGAGTCATAAGTCAGGAGCCAGAATGGGCTAAACGTCTCCGCCTTGACTTCTGAATTCTTCTTCAATCCCCCTCTAGCTATTGATAAAAAATGTAAACCTATGATTGCTCAACATTACAACTCAATTCACGTTGAAAACGACTTGCTTCAACAAATCCAAATTAAAGAAAATCAGTTAAGAATTGCCCAAGAATCTAATATGATCCATGTAGTAGAAGCACTACAGAGTCAGTTATTAAAGTTGCAGTGTCAATTATCAGAGCCGCAAGACGTTGAAGTTCAAGCATTGATGAGTTTACTAGACGATTAAAATTGTACCTTTTTGTTACAAAGGTTATTTGAAACACAAAAACTCTGTTTATGGAAAGCAGAGCCTAGTTATTGTGATGCCTGAAAGTGCGATTTATGTGCTATAGCTCAAGGCTATCTAAGGTATCAGTATCATAAAATCACAATACTTCCGACTTAGATAACATACAGAACTCAGATTTGATTTTTAAGAAGCTAGGTAGAACTCAAAGAAGCTTTTTTTCTGTTGCCTATTGCCTCTTGCCTATCCACGCCGTGCAAATACAAATCAAAGCTGACTGCTATATTAGGGTTTTTGCTGCGTAGGTGGTCTTTTAATCTGCTGTACTGACTCAATCTTTAGAACAGGTTTAATTGAGCGCAGTTGCCTTTGCCTAAGAATTTGAATTTCTCTCTCAATCGAATCTTTTCCTTGTCTAAAAAAGTCTTGAGAATTATATGGAACTAAGTCACGGGATAAACTTTGAGCTTGTGCAGGAGTCAAACTAGGAAGGGGTTGTTCAGCATTGGCAGAAGTTTGCACAGCCAGCAAAAAAGCTGCTGAAATCAGCAAGAGTTGGCTTTTTATACATCTGGTTAATATTAGGTTTAACATGATTGATACATCTGTTGTGTAACTGCTGCTTCAAACCATCTTCTGTTGGTCTTACTATAATCAAGCTACACTTATTGGCTTGTTAATTACCTCCCGCAAATGGGTGAATTAATCAGTTAAACTACCTTATTAAATATCTGGAACTAGCTGATATAGGAATATACTTTCATTTTTATTCGCGCAGCGTGATGTAGCTATACTTACTTGCGTGGGTAGGTAAGAGGCAATAGGAAAGAAGGCTTTTTGAGTTGTACGGAGTTTTTTCAAAAATCAAATATGAGTTCTATATCATCCAAGGTTCTAAATAGGAAACAGTTATGTTAGATTGGGTCGCACTCTTGGGAATAATACTACTTGAGCAATAGTCTCGATATATCTCAGTGATAGTGCTGTATTATATACTTCTTGTCTGTAACAGCTAATACTAAATCATAAAATTATATTTTATACAAGTATTGTTAGTCAAATTTAGACAATATCAACTGAGATATTGCCTGAAACATAGTTATTATAGGTTTTATGCTTGCTAATCGTTAAATATATAAATTTAATTTACACTAAAATATATCAGTATTTTAACTGTTGTCTTACCTGTTAATACTTACTTAATATGTAGCACAATCTTTCTCTTTATCTTAGTCATTGTGAAATCTCTTCTACAGACTTACTTAGAACAAGAAATTTGGATATTAGTACGAGAGAAGTGGTATTTCGCCACAATTATTGGAGTTTGGGATGATTTGTTGTGGTTTAAACATAGAACTTACAACAAAGATACAGAAGAGGATACTCTCTGGGAAATGGTTGTAAAAATAAGTGAAGTAGTTGCTATTGATAAAGTTAGGTCTGTTATTAGTAGAAAACCAGACGTACTGATTTCACGGCTACTAGAAACTGAGCAAGGCACAAACGATCATCATCAAGATCATGAACATTAATTAGCTTAATAGTAAAAATACTTGCTTGTCTCCTAACATTAACTGATAAAAGTTGAGACAAGCGGTATAAATCAGTAAGCTAAGAGAATAAAGATATTCGCACAACGGAGGTTTAATAATAATCTGATAGACTATCTTAAATTTGAAATTATAAAAGCTGGTAGCCCAGGGCTGATAACTAAATATGAGTGAAGCCTTATTCTGTATCGAAAATCTGCGAGTTGCCTATCCACAACGGAGTGGAGAAGAGGCAAGCTGGGCGGTTGATGATGTATCTTTCACCTTGCAACCAGGTGAAAGAATGGGATTGGTAGGAGAGTCAGGTTGTGGTAAGTCAACTATCGGGCGGGCAGTAATGCGTTTACTACCAGCCTCTAGTTGTGTTGAGGGAAAGGTGACATTTCAAGGACAGTCGGTGCTTGACTTGATGCCTAACCAGTTGCGGAAATTTCGAGGAGAGGCGATCGCCTTAATTTTTCAAGATCCTATGACACGCCTCGATCCGTTGATGACGATTGGTAAGCATTGTATCGAAACTCTTCAGGCGCACTCACCAGAATTATCAACGTGGGAAGCCAAAGAAAAAGCACTTGCTACTTTGGCGAAGGTGAATATCCCTGCTAGTCGCTGGAATCAGTATCCCCACGAATTTAGCGGTGGAATGCGCCAACGGGTTGCGATCGCTTTAGCTTTACTCCTCAACCCCAAGTTAATTGTTGCTGATGAACCCACCACCAGTTTAGATGTCACCGTCTCCGCGCAGATATTGCAAGAATTAACTCGCCTGTGTGGTGAAGAAAACATGGGATTGTTGCTGATTTCTCACGATTTAGCAATGGTGGCTGAGTATTGCGATCGCATTGGTGTGATGTACCAGGGCAAAATGGTCGAAATGGGTTCTACAGAAACCGTCTTTAGACAACCTCAACATGAATACACGCGATCGCTTTTAAAAGCAGCTTTACACATTCAAGCAGTAAATGATGATGGAGAATTGATAATTGCCAACGACTCAGAAAAGCAATTACCGATTATTAATAAGCAATCTCCAATTTTGAGTATTACAGAACTCAAGCAATACTACACCATAGAACCTAACTTTATCGAACGACTGTTTAACACACAAGCACAGACAATAAAAGCAGTAGATGGTATCAATCTAGATATTTATCCAGGAGAAATTCTCGGCTTAGTCGGTGAATCAGGTTGCGGTAAAAGCACACTATCACGAACAATCCTGCAACTAATTCGTCCCACCAGTGGCAAAGTTAAATTTTTAGGACAAGATTTAACTACACTGTCGCCTCAAGAAATTCGCTCCTCACGGCGACAAATCCAAATGGTTTTTCAAGATCCCCATGCTTGTCTCAATCCAGCGATGACTGTGGGACAAAGTATCGCCGATCCTTTATTTATCCACAATTTAGCCGATCCTGTTAAGGCAAAAGAACAGGTTTTGTGGATGCTAGAGAAAGTTGGGTTAACACCCCCAGAAGTATATTATGAGCGTTATCCATCAGATTTATCTGGAGGGCAACAGCAAAGAGTTGCGATCGCTCGTGCTTTGATTACTCACCCTAAACTTTTGATTTGCGATGAACCTGTGAGTATGTTAGACGCTAGCGTGCAGTCGCAAGTGCTAGATTTGATGTTGCAATTAAAGGAAGAATTTGAGTTAACTTATCTGTTCATCACTCACGATCTCTGGTTAGCTAGATTTTTGTGCGATCGTATTGCCGTGATGAATGGTGGCAAAATTGTCGAACTTGGTCTGACAAAAACTATTTTTGCCAATCCTCAGCACCCTTATACCAAAACACTACTAGCTGCTGCCCCTTTACTAGCACGCGCCTAACTCAACAAAGTGAGGAGTTATGAATTACTAACTCCTGTACAGACGCGATTAATCGCGTCTCTAACTCCTAATTCTCTTCCCTCCCCTTAAGTAATTTAGTTGCTTCTCCACTCGAAGCATATAGTTCAACGAATCTTTTAAATAGCAATGCAGTCTCGTGATTTGAAGCCCTGCTTAAGTGGAATAAACGCCCTATATTTTTATCCGCTAAAGCTCTTAGATACGGCAAATCTTCAAATAGTGTCAAACAGGAAGCAAAATGCAATATTATTTGTAATAATGGCTTTGGCCACTCTAGGTCACTATATATATCTATAAAAAACTGATGTTCTGAGTCATTTAACGGAAAAGCATTAAATAAAACAATTATCCTTTTGTTATTGTAAACTGGAATACTCAATTCAACGGTATATGGAGTATGTAATATTAAATCTACCTCCACAATCGGTTGCCGCCAAATTCTCAAAGGATTAGCTGGCGAGTCTAATATTGTTTGGAATTTGATTATTCCACCAGTGTTAGTGGGCTGAAATTGGCTAATTTGGAAAATTTTCAGGTTATTAAGGCTAAAATTATGAACTGTTTCTAAATGCTTTAAGTTCAATAGATGATAAATTTGGCAAAGATAAGGAAACGGTAAAATATACTCCTGGCTAATCATGTGGAGCTTTTTTACTTGAAGCTTATTAGCTTGAGTACGAGCGAGATATTCTTGATATTGGCTGGCACCTAAATCATTACTGTTAAAGCTTTCGTTAGGCTTGAGATATAGCCAACTCACAAAAAAGAAAGAAGCTGTAAATAGCTGAAATATTTCTATATAAGATAAATAACCATCAGCAAATGCAGCTATACTTCTATCGGTTATTCCAAAAAGCCAAGATGGAATACCAAATATCCAGATATTACTTTTAATTTGATCTATAAAAAGTGCTATTTCAATATTTGAGACATTTCTACCTTGATTTCCACTTAATTTATCATTATTTTTTAGACAATTAGTAAACATAATATTTTGATGTTACTTAGTGCTATTAATCTATAAAATCTATTTATTTTAATTTTAAATACCAATCTATAGTCATAACCTCTATCTTTAGCTGTATATACAAGTTGTATTTATTTATATCCATTTAAAATAAGTCCTCATGAGTCTATCTAAAAATTCAATCTCTGGTTATTATGTAATACTAAATACTATGCAGATCCAGTTAGAAGACAATTCTTTATAAGTCTTGCTATTCAAGGATTTGATATTGTATTTTCTGATTTATGTATAAATTAAAAGGAACAAATTTGCTACAAGGTTTCTACTAGCTGAGTACAAAAATTTAAATAATCTCACTTTTACAAAAGTGGTATATAGATAAAAAGTTTGTTTTTCCTGACATGAGAAACTTCTCCAAGTATCGCAGTGTAAAAAATCAAACTATGTAAATATAAATAGGATTGCTCTATCTACTGAGGTAACTAAAAAATAAAATAATTTATCTGTTTGATGCCAAGCTATCTGGGGGAATATAACGTAACTCCAGTGAGGTTAAGCAATGGTTAATCAGACATACACAGTTGATGTCTTAGTTGTCGGTGGAGGAACCGGAGGCACTGCGGCTGCTATCCAAGCGGCGCGATGGGGAGCTAAAACGATTCTGGTGAGTGAATTTTCTTGGTTGGGGGGAATGCTAACTTCGGCTGGGGTGTCTGTACCCGATGGCAACGAATTAGAAGCCTTTCAAACGGGTTTATGGGGTGCGTTTTTGCAGGAATTGCGGCAACGGCAGCCCGGAGGATTAGATAACAGCTGGGTAAGCTTTTTTAGTTACGATCCTCAAATTGGGGCAGAGATTTTTGCAGACTGGGTGCAGGAATTGCCAAATCTGCACTGGATTTCTGGACAAGTGCCAATAGAGGTGTTCCGCCAAGGTGATTCTATTACTGGTGTGCGCTTTGCTGATTTTGCTGTCACAGCCAAAATTATTCTCGATGGTACAGAATTAGGAGATTTATTAGCTTTAGCTGAGATACCTTACCGTTGGGGTTGGGAATTGCAATCTGAGTGGGGAGAACCAAGCGCTCCAGTGGGTTTTAACTCTTTGACCCAGAAATATCCTGTGCAAGCGCCTACTTATGTAGTGATTATGCAAGACTTTGGTGATGCAATTGCACCAGAAATTCCGGCTGCCCCTAACTATAATCCATCACAGTTTACAGATGCTTGGAATGGCTATGGAGCAGAGACATTTTTGAATTATGGACGTTTGCCTGGTAATCGATTCATGATTAATTGGCCAATCTGTGGCAATGACTACGGCCAAGGAGTAGGGCGGCTGATAGAGTCAGATGTGTCCAGAGGTGAATTCATCCAAGAATCTCGCTGGCATAGCCAAAATTTTGCCCATTTTATCCAAAATCAGCTTGGTCGTCGCTATGGTTTAGCAGAAAAAGTATTTCCTCACGCCCCTACAGCTTTTGCACTGCATCCCTATTATCGGGAAAGCCGCCGCTTATTGGGACTAAGTACTGTCCGAGAACAGGATATTTTGCCGATCGCCGGCGGAAGAGTTGCATCTATATTTAATGATGCAATCGCAGTTGGTAACTACGCCAATGACCATCATTATCCTGGTGTTCAATTCCCACTGCAACCAAAATCTATCCGTTGGGGCGGGCGTTGGACTGGAACACCCTTTACAATTCCCTACAGTTCCCTAATTCCAGCCACAACAGATGGTTTCTTAGTTTGTGAAAAGAACATTTCTGTCTCTCACATTGCCAATGGCGCTACCAGATTACAACCTGTGGTTATGGGCATCGGTCAAGCAGCAGGTATGGCGGCGGCGATGTGTGTTGAGTTAAACTGTCAGCCGAGGCATTTACCTGTTAGATCACTGCAAACAGCTTTATTAGAGGATAATCGTTCAAAAACAGCAATTATTCCTTTATTTAATCTTCCACCCAATCGTTCGGATTGGCTGGACTGGCAACTGTATTACTTAAATAACCCACAAGCCTATCCAGTTAGTGGTTATTGCCCTTGCCCATCGGAGAATGAGTACCCTGACTCTGCTTTTGAAAAGGCATTAATTCGGGAAAGTAACTGTTTCAAAGGCATTTTCTTCCGCTTGGAACAGCAGGAATACAGATTTGCTGTCACAGCGCCAGCCGCATATCAAGGGCAAAATTGGCAGCTTGTGACTTTGCGATCGCATATCGACGAGCAATTACGCACTTACCCCCACGAACAATTAGTTACATTGTGGGGTCGTTACAACCACTCTGGTAACTGGTTATTAGTCGAACATTTAATCGGAGGATAAGAAGAGTTTATTTTCAGTAAAACAGAATACTTTTTGATTAATTGTCCGGATATTAATCAAAAAGCTAAGTATCAGTGAAGTGGAGAGTTCCAAAATAGACATTTGCTATGCGTGCTGCCATTTCACTTTTAGTATCGAGTCTGGTGTTCGGCCCCTTAGCTTCTAACTGCCAAGCAATGGTCAATCACTTATCAACGGGGCTACTTTCCACGCCTACTTCGGAACAGTGGCTCTCGGCAGCATCTGAACAAAATCCAGATGATGCGCCACGTCATCGCGGTAGTGGGCGTAGGGAAGTGACACAAAAATTCGGAAATACCTATGTTGTGGTTTAACCACCGTAGGATAATGCCTGTTCTTCCAAAAGAACCAAAGTTCCAGAAAACACGATGTTATGCCAACATATTTGACACAGCTTTTTTGACAGAGATATATACAGTTGACACGCGAAAATCTTCAGCGATCGCTTAGTATTTCAACTGCAAGCTTTGTATATCATTAGTTGGTCTTTTAATCCTGGCGATCAAAACGCAAATAAAATTAAGTGTCTTGATCAGCAGCATTAACAACTCCCAAAAGCTACATAACTGTTGCTTATATTCGGTGGGAAGCTCTGCATCTCAATCCTTAACGGCTCTAGAAATAGATGTTATTTAGACTATCAGTTAATCTAAAGCACGTCTAATTCAAACATTTTGCTTGCTAAGGAAATAGTCTTAAGGCAACTTCATTCACTTTATTCCCCAATATCTTTTCTTCTCATACATTGAGTAGCTGGCTTCTATATGAGCAACTAATGGATCTTCACTTCGACGCGTGTTTAGCGTCCTTTACCTAAGCATAAAATCCCTTTCGTTCCATTTGAGCTTATCTAGGACATGGATTCGCACAAGTAGTATAGATTGATTGCACTTGGCAACAAATATTACTATTTATGAGCTACTCTTGCACCCTGGTTCGTTCTCCTCGTAGATGGTGTTCAACGAAATAAATATTAAGAAGAATTTGCTAGATAATCTCACTCATCTTAATTATTCTACACCCAATGACAGATGCAAAATTTTGCATCTGTCCTTTTTAGGTAAAGTTTCCTTAAAGAAAAGGCAATGAAAAGGTATTGTTTCAAGCTGGCTTATGAGCAATGAAATACTTGCTCATAAAATGGTCTTGTATCTCAATATTCTCAAAGCCTACTCTCTGTAAACGCTCTACCAAGTTATCAGTGGTGTAATGCTTGTAATAGGGTTCATGGAAAGTTTCAGGAAAAGAGTCCATCATATATTCCAACTCAGGTGAATCACTCAACTGAATGGAGTCACAGATAATAAAGACTCCGCCTGGTTTTGTTACCCGGAAGCATTGCTCAATAACTGTCTGACGTACAGATGCTGGTAACTCATGGAAGAGAAAAACAGAAGTTACAGCATGAAAATAATCATCTACATAAGGTAACTCTTCGGCATTGCCTTGCAAAAGTTGCGGTAGTTCTCCTGGGATTTGCGATAGTAGTTCATTTGCTTTCCGCAAATAAGCTGGTGACAAATCTGTGCCAAACAGAGATGCTTGAGGCAAGGCTGCCCGAATTAACTTTAAAGTCCGCCCAGTTCCACAAGCTACATCCAAAATACGGACTTGCTTTGGTGTAAACGAATCAAAAGCTTTCAGCCCTTGCTTGAGAGGAGCGAGAATTCGCCGCCGCATCGCATCAGCTGCCCCACCAAAAAGAATTTCTACTTGTAAGTCATATAAATTGGCTGACAAGTCACTTAAATAGCCATTGCTTTGGTGATGGAAGTTCTGCACGTAGTAGCTGGGATAACCATCTGTGTCAATTTCGGGCGAAAAATCTTGATAATTTTGTTGTTTAACCCGCTCCCAGATTTGAGGAGAATCTAGCCACACTAGAGGATAGTAGGAAAAAAAGTCTTGCCAGGGGTTATCAAACAATAAACTTTCCGGGTAGACACCTTTTTGGGCATCTTGCCAGTCTGTTTCGAGCAGCTGGTTCAATCTCTGTTGAAGCTTGACTAAAAGCTCATTTGGGATGGGTTTGGTCTTTTGTTGAAGTGTCGGATACACCAGGTTCCTCAACTGTGAACTTAATATCTTGTGAGCCAGACCAAAGTAATTTTTACCCTGCTGAAAGGTCTGATAAGTCAGCTTAGTTAAACTCTCAGGCATAAAAATAGCTTAAGTTTTGATTACTTTTATGTAAATAATTGTAACGAAAAAATTACCTCCTGTTGGAAAAGTAAAAGCTCCCAGGCAAGACAAACTTGAAGCCAGATGATTTTAGCCATCATAGATAGATTAAGGAAGATTTTTCCAGCTTTGGGGACAAATGGCTAATATTGTCAGCAAAGCAAAATATAAATTTATGTAAAAAGTAGCTTATGTTACAGATTTTTTGTTATATTAGTCTTGTAAGAAAACAAAAATTATATATTCACCAAATAAAGAGGACTATGGTTATGTCTATCGCAGATAAATCTCGTGCGTTGATGGTGCGTGAACATCAGCAAGTCAAGAATCGCCAACAATCAATGCTGATGCGGGCCGCACAAGAACTTGGTCTTCCTGAAGAAGTCTCTCACTACTGGAACCCAATTCAAGGGAAGGTAGATGCTAGTAGTCGGATGATTTATGGACCCAGCCACGCTTCCATGAGTTAAGTTTCAAGAGTTTGAAGCTAGATTTTTTGAGTGAATATCTCAACTGGCAACTCTGGAAAAAAAGCCACCCTGTACTCTAGGGTGGCTAAACTTATTAATTTTAGTTAGATACGATTCTTAATTTAATTAATTAAGCATCGTAGTAGAGGTAAAACTCATAGGGATGAGGACGTAGCTGTAACTGCTTGGCTTCGTTAAGCTTGTAGTCAATCCAATTTTCGATAAAGTCTTCCGTGAATACGCCTGATTCTGTCAAGAAAGCGTGATCGTTTTCTAGTGCTTGCAATGCCAGTTCTAAAGAACTTGGAGTTGAGGGAACCTTTGCAAGCTCTTCTGGAGAGAGTTCATAGATATTCTTATCTAAGGGTTCACCAGGATGTATTTTGTTCTTGATGCCGTCGATACCAGCACAAAGCATTGCAGCAAATGCCAAGTAGGGGTTAGATGTAGCATCTGGACAACGGAATTCTAAACGCTTGGCTTTGGGGTTTTTACCAGATAGAGGAATACGGATAGAAGCAGAACGGTTCCCTTCAGAATAAGCCAAGTTTACAGGAGCTTCATAACCAGGTACTAGGCGCTTGTATGAGTTGGTACTGGGGTTAGTAATTGCTAACAGCGCTGGTGCGTGTTTGAGAAGACCACCAATGTAGTACAACGCCATATCACTCAAACCAGCATACTTATCACCTGCAAACAGAGGTTGGCCGTCTCTCCAGATGGACTGGTGACAGTGCATTCCCGAACCGTTATCGCCAAAAATCGGTTTTGGCATGAAGGTGACGGTTTTGCCATATTTTTTAGCAACGTTCTTGATGACATATTTGTAAATCATCAACCAGTCAGCCGCTTCGATCAACTTCCCAAACTTGAAACCTAGTTCGCACTGACCACCAGTAGCAACTTCGTGGTGATGTTTTTCAATGGGCACACCTAATTCTGCCATTGTCAACAGCATCTCTGTACGGATATCTTGGAAAGAATCCGTCGGTGCGACTGGGAAGTAACCTTCTTTGAAGCGTGGTTTGTAACCCAAGTTGGGTTTTTCATCTGTACCGGCTTTACCGGAATTCCAAGCACCTTCTTCGGAGTCTAAGAAGTAATAGCCTTCGTTAGCAGTTTGGGCAAACCTAGCACTATCAAAGATAAAGAACTCAGCTTCAGGGCCAAAGAAGGCTGTATCACCAATGCCACTGGCAACCAGGTAATCTATTGCTTTTTGGGCAATAACCCGTGGGCAACGGTTGTATGGTTGACCCGTGCGGGGGTCTTTAATACTACAAATTATACTTAGTGTTGGCACTTCCATGAATGGGTCGATCCAAGCAGTGTTGGGGTCGAGTACCATCGTCATGTCCGATTCGTTGATCGCTTTCCAACCCCGAATGCTGGAACCGTCAAAAGCTACGCCATCAGTGAACGCAGTCTCATCGATTTGGTTTTGGTACAGTGTGAGGTGCTGCCAAGTCCCTACTGTGTCGATGAATTTGAGATCAATCAGTTGAATTTTTTCATCTTGAATTCTCTTCAAGAGTTCTTGTGGTGTAGTCATTGTTACTCCTTCTCTACCAATTTCCTAAAGTCAACCAGAATCTTACATTGCATCCTAACCCTGCTGATCTCAATCAGACCGTGACACACCAGAAATATCTTAAATAGTAGACATTAGCTGATTTTGTAGTTTATGTTACAGATATCTGGATTATCAGGTTATATTAACCTTTCAGCGCTCATCTGTACAAAACTGGAAAGTTCATCATATAGGGGTCAACTTTGGCATAGAATCCTTAAATAGTGGATAGATTGTTTTTGTGCCGAATCTATTTTAAATAGCACAAAAATTTACTGGTGCGTAAGTGCAGCCAAATAAATATCAAACCATAAATAGCAAGGATTGGGAGAAAAAAGAATGCGCGATGCGGTAACAAGTTTAATTAAGAATTATGACTTAGCTGGTCGGTATTTTGACCGGAATGCGATCGATAGCCTAAAGTCTTACTTTGACAGTGGTACAGTCCGAGTCCAAGCGGCGGCGGCGATAAATTCTAATGCGGCTGCACTTGTCAAGCAGGCGGGTTTGAAGTTATATGAAGAACTGCCAGAATTGATTCGCCCCGGTGGAAATTCCTATACAACTCGTCGTTATGCAGCTTGTCTGCGCGACCTTGATTACTATTTGCGCTACGCTACCTATGCACTAGTTGCTGGGAACACAAATGTATTGGATGAACGAGTGCTACAAGGGCTACGGGAAACTTACAATTCTCTAGGCGTGCCTATTGGACCTACGGTTCGCGGTATCCAGATTCTCAAGGATCTGATTAAGGAGCAAGTAGCAGCAGCAGGTGTGGTTAATACTGCTTTTGTGGATGAACCATTTGATCACATCACACGCGAGTTGAGCGAGATAGATATTTAGATTTTAGGTGGGCGGGATGTCTGCCAAGACATAAATATAAATAGCGATCGCACTTTTGTCTTTGTTGGGAAAGAGCGATCGCTTTTTTAATCCAAGTTTTTGCCGCTAAAGGGCAATGTCACGCCTCTCTAATTCAGTTCAAAAAGGCCATGTTAGCGTTGTCCACTTTGGATTTTGTCGAATATTGCGCCGTCATCGAAAAACTTCTTCTGAACAGTATCCCAGCCTCCCAAACTCTGAACGTTGTAAAGCTTAGAAATCTTAGGAAATTTATTCTGTACTTCCTTTATACTAAAAATTTTGATTTTTCCTGGGGAAACTCGTAGTGAAGATATGTAAAATATCCGACTACTATTTCAAATGAGGGAGAAAAAATAACTAATGTCTAATTCTCAATTCCCTAGCAAATTGCTTGATACTTGAAAATAAAAGTATTGTAATTCCTTACATAATTGGTAGAATCACCATATTCTTGATGAAGAATGTGAGGTTTATTGGTGTTTGCAACTAGTTAGATGTAATCATCCGGTATGATAAACACTATATAACTGTATTCCCATCAGTTATCTGTAGATTTAGCGGAGGAAATGGAATGAGTTTGTGGCAACACCCACTGAAAAGATTACAAGCAATTGCTGAACATGGAACATATCGGTTCAGACTAAATTCGCTTAAAGGTTTTGTATCACTCTTTTTGGTAGGGACTGTATTGAGTGTGGCGCTTGCTGCCTGCTCTGGTGGAGGAACTGGGAATACTTCTTCTTCTGAAACCCCTAATGCTAGCGCTACTCCTGTGGCTGCAAACAAAGATAGTGTTGAACTAACTCTGGTTTCCTTTGCTGTCACCAAAGCGGCTCACGAAGCAATTATTCCTAAATTTGTAGAACAGTGGAAGAAAGATCATAATCAAACTGTCGTCTTCAAGCAAAGCTATGGCGGCTCTGGTTCTCAAACTCGCGCTGTTATCGATGGCTTGGAAGCAGATGTCGTCCACTTGGCACTAGCTGGAGACACTTCAAAGATTGAGAAGGCTGGATTGATTCAGCCAGGATGGGAGAAAGAAGTTCCCAACAACGGTATTGTCTCCAAATCAGTTGCAGCATTAGTAACTCGTTCCGGCAATCCTAAAGGCATCAAAAACTGGCAAGATTTAGCTAAAGACGGTGTAAAACTAATTACTGCTAACCCCAAAACTTCAGGTGTTGCTAAGTGGAATTTCTTAGCACTATGGGATTCTGTGATTAAAACAGGTGGCGATGAGGCTAAAGCCACTGAATTTGTGACTAAAGTTTACAAAAATGTGCCAATCTTGCCTAAAGATGCACGGGAAGCTACTGATACATTTGCCAAGCAAGGGCAGGGAGATGTCTTAATCAACTACGAAAACGAAGTCATTTTGGCACAGCAAAAGGGCGAGAAGGTTGATTATGTCATTCCCGATGTAAACATATCCATCGACAATCCGATCGCAGTGGTAGATAAGAATGTCGATAAGCATGGAACCCGCGAAGTTGCTGAAGGTTTTGTGAAATACCTCTATACTCCAGAAGCACAGCAAGAGTTTGTCAAATTAGGATTCCGTCCTGTGGATGAGACTTTAGCTCAAACTAAAGAAGTCACAGACAAATTTCCCAAGGTGAAAACTTTGGGTACAGTTGCAGACTTCGGCGGTTGGAGTGCAATCGATAAGAAATTTTTCGCCGATGGGGGCGTGTTTGATAAGATTCAAGCCCAAAAATAAACGGTAATTAAGTAATTCGTAATTCGTAATTCGTAGTGATAACCTTACAAAATTATTTTATCGAAAATTAAAATTTGTTGGAATGTCTTTGAATTACGAATTAGCAATTACGAATACTGGCAAAAAAATTCTTGTGAAATTTAAATTTTGAATTCTTGACTATGACGACTGTATCTTCTTCTTTGGAAGTTGAGCGCAAAACACCATTCTGGAAGAAATTGCGGCGGGTTCCCTGGACTTGGCGAATCACAATAGCATACCTGACAGTGATGTTGTTTATCCCCATAATTGCCATGTTCCTGAAAGCGAGTACGGAACCTCCGGCGAGATTTTGGGCGATCGCAACCAGTGATATCGCATTAGCTACCTATAATGTAACTTTTGTCACGGCAATATTTGCTGCCTTACTCAATGGCGTATTTGGTACTCTAATTGCTTGGGTTCTGGTGCGCTACGACTTTCCCTTCAAACGCTTGATTGATGCCACAGTAGATTTACCTTTTGCACTGCCAACTTCAGTAGCGGGGCTAACCCTAGCAACTGTTTACAGTGATAATGGCTGGATAGGTTCGCTACTAGCACCACTGGGAATTAAGGTAGCTTTTACTCGCACAGGAGTAGCGGTGGCAATGATATTTATCTCACTACCCTTTATTGTGAGAACTGTGCAACCCGTACTTCAGGAAATGGAACATGAAATTGAAGAAGCTTCTTGGTGTCTAGGCGCTTCTCAATGGCAGACCTTTTGGAAAGTAATTTTGCCACCTTTATTTCCGACGATTTTAACTGGTGTTGCCTTGGGTTTCTCCCGTGCGGTTGGCGAATATGGGTCAACTGTAATTATCTCTTCTAATACGCCCTATCAAGATTTGATCGCACCTGTATTGATTTTCCAACGGTTAGAGCAGTATGACTATTCTGGTGCAACAGTAATTGGCATAGTTTTACTATCAATTTCGTTGGTATTGCTATTAGCAATTAATTTCTTACAAGCATGGGCAAGACGATATGACAGTAGATAAGCCAAGTTTTCACTCATCTGCATCTGATACACATACAGCCAAGCCTAAAGAGCAGAAGAGTTGGGTGCCAATAGTTTTAATTGGTATAGCGATCGCTTATTTAGCTTTAGTTCAATACATCCCTGCAATCAACGTTTTTGTTCAAGCCTTCAGTAAGGGAGTTGGGCCATTTCTATCCAACCTGACACGACCAGCTTTTCTCCATGCAGCTTGGCTGACACTTTTGCTGGCTGTAATTTCTCTGCCTTTAAATACAGTATTTGGGCTATGTGCAGCTTGGGCGATCGCTCGTCATAAATTTCCTGGACGAGCCATAGTTTTGAGCATTATTGACCTGCCCTTTTCCATCTCGCCCGTAGTTGCAGGATTGATGATTGTGCTACTTTACGGACGCAATGGGTGGTTTGGCCCTTGGCTCCAGGCACATGATATCAAAATAATCTTTGCCTTTCCAGGTATGGTGCTGGCTACAGCCTTCGTGAGTATGCCCTTTGTGGCGCGGGAAGTGATTCCCGTTTTAGAGGAATTTGGTAAGGATCAAGAAGAAGCTGCTAGAACTCTCGGTGCGAAAGATTGGCAGATATTTTGGCGTGTCACCTTACCTAGCATCCGTTGGGGCTTACTCTACGGTTTAATTTTGACCAATGCCAGAGCAATGGGTGAATTCGGGGCAGTTTCGGTGGTATCTGGCAATATTGCTGACCAAACCCAGAGCTTACCACTGTTTGTAGAAGATGCTTACAAACAGTATGAAACCGAAGCTGCCTTCTCTGCGGCTGTATTGTTAGCATTGCTAGCAGTAGTAACTTTGGTGCTAAAAGAGATTTTAGAACGGAAAACCAGCATCAAAGATGTTGAATAGTTAGGTTTTGGGCATTGGTTATAAGAAGGGGAAGGGGGAAAGGGGAAGGGGGAAAGGTAAAACCTCGCCCGCAAGTGGCGCGAAATAATCCAAATTTTATGAGGAAGGTAAAAACCTCGCCCACAAGTGGCGCGACCTGTTCATCCCTTTCCCCTTTAACCTTTTCCCTTTTATTCATCCTTGTTTCCCTCCACCCCTCTGCCCCCACTCCCCTCTACGGCTATTAACTAATTATGTCTAGTAACACACCTACCAATAAACGGATTCGACTCAGAATTCCCAAGGACTATCACCAAGAACCTGTGATTTCTCGCCTAGTGTCTGACTACAATCTGACTGTGAATATCACAGCAGCCATTCTGGGAGCCAATGCTGTCGGGGATGGTTGGTTTGACCTTGAATTACAAGGAACAGATGCACAAATTCAGAGCGGACTAACTTATCTCCATGATTTGGAATTAGAAGTCTGGGATGATACTAAAACAATTGATTGGTAAGGATTATAGCAACAATAGTATGGGCGCACAGCTAGCTGCACGCCCTCACGAATACCCGATAAAGAACTACTATATTAACCAACTACGCTTGAATAATGAAGTCTGTAGCTGTGAGAGCGGGGGCACCGCTAAGAGTGGCAAATAGACCACCACTACCAAAACCAGCCTCACTACCATTTGGATTGTAGAACAACTGCCCACTCACAGCGTCATAGACAATTTTCGCTGTGCTGGCTTTGCCTAAATTGGTCACTTGAAAATCACTGACATTACTAAAACCTATTCCAGGGGTCGAAGCGATCGCACTAAAAGTAGTCTTATCCAGAATAATTTTATCGCCTTGGAAGTGTTTGAAGTCAGCGATCGTATCTTCACCAACAGCAGCACTGGCAAAGGGAGCATTGGTGTTGTACAAAAATTTGTCAGTACCCGCACCACCTACAAGGGTATCATTACCTGCACCACCAATGAGAGTGTCATTACCAGCACCACCCCGCAATATATCGTTGCCACTCTTGCCGTCGATTTTGTCGTTACCTCCTTGACCATTGACCACATCAGCAGAGTTGTCAAAACCCGTGATGTTATTGTTGAGTTCATTGAGGAAAGTTACCGTGTTCTTGTTGTACAGGCTAGTTTGAGTGGAATTTGCATCAAAGACATCAAAGCTGTCGGCAATGTTATTTTGCCCATCAAATAAAATATTACCAATGGCAAGTCTTGTTCCTGAAGCTGGCAAGTTATCGAGGTTTTCTAACTGAAAGTTTTGCAGAGTAACTTTGGTATTAGCCACATTTTCAAAGGTGACTTCCAAATTGCTGCCATTTTGAGTTAGTTGCAGATTTCGGGCAGTTAAACCACTCCCTGTAAATTGCAAGGTGTCAACATTGCCAATCACTGCTGATGAAGGATTTGAGCCTTTACCAACGCCACCAAAATCTGTAATGGTATCATTGCGATCGCCTCGGCGAATTACGAATTTATCTTGACCGCCGTTGCCAGTAAGAGTATCGTTACCACCTTTGCCGTCGATGATATTGTTGCCAGATGTGCCTAAGAGAGTATCTGCACCAGCAGTTCCTGTGAGGTTAGAGTTGCCGATATTCGTCCCGCCAAACAGCACATAGGTTTGCCCAGATTGGGAGCCGATAAGCAGGTCGTCGAAGCCGTCGCCATTGACATCTCCGGCACCACTGACAGAGATGGCTGAGTTGTTCAAAGTGAAGCCGTTGATGGTAAAGCCGTTAGAGCCGTTGAGATCCGAGAGGTTGAGGCTAGAACTAAAGCCTGTACTTTTGCCAAATACCACAAAGTTCTGCTCCGATCTGAGAATAATCAGGTCGTCGAAGCCGTCGCCGTTGACATCTCCAGCACCTCGGACAGAGAACCCTGTGGAATCCGTTCTAATGCCGTTGATAGTGAAACCGTTAGAGCCGTTGAGTTCCGAGAGGTTAAGGCTGGGGCTAAACCCTGTGCTGTTGCCAAACACCACGTAGCTCTGCCCAGAAGCGAAGACGGTACCGTTCTCGGAACTGAAACTTATTGCCCCGATAATTAGGTCGTCGATGCCATCGCCATTGACATCTCCAGCACTACTGACAGGGGAGCCTGAGAAGTCACCTTCCTTGATGCCGTTGATAGTGAAGCCGTTAGCACCGTTGAGGGTAGAGAGATTGAGGCTGGGGCTAAAGCCTGTGCTGTTGCCGAACACCACGTAGCTCTGCCCAGAAGAGAAGCCGTTAGGTGAGGCATTGGATGCCCCGATAATCACGTCGTCGATACCGTCGCCGTTGATATCTCCGGCATCGCTGACAGAGCCACCTGATATGTCACCCATTTCGATGCCGTTGATAGCAAAGCCGTTAGTACCGTTGAGGCTGGAGAGATTGAGGCTGGGGCTAAAGCCTGTGCTTTTGCCAAACACTACATAGCTCTGCCCGGAAAAGTTATTAGCATAAGGTGCGCCGATAATCAGGTCATCGAAGCCATCGTTGTTGATATCTCCAGCACCGCTGATAGAGCTACCCGATATATTATTTGCTGCGATGCCATTGATGGCGAAGCCGTTAGTACCGTTGAGGGTGGAGAGGTTGAGGCTGGAGCTAAAGCCTGTGTTCTTGCCAAATACCACGTAACTCTGTCCAGATTGGGAGCCGTTGGGGTCAGCACCAGATGCTCCGATGATTAGGTCATCGATGCCATCGCCGTTAACATCTCCAGCGCTGCTGACATTGCCTGAAAAGTCATTCGCCGCAATGCCATTGATAGCGAAGCCATTAGCACCGTTGAGGTCTGAGAGGTTGAGGCTAGAGCTAAAGCCTGTGCTGCTGCCAAATACCACGTAGCTTTGCCCAGATTCAGAGCCGTTGGGGTCGGCACCGGGTGCCCCGATAATCAGGTCGTCTAAGCCGTCGCCATTAATATCTCCCGCATCGCTGACAGAGGAGCCTGATCTGTCAGCCGTTGCAATGCTGTTAATGACGAAGCCATTAGTGCCATTGAGGTCAGCAAGATTGAAGGATGAATTAGCCATGATTTTCTCCTGTATTTTTTGTTATTCAGGGAGTAGCTCATATCTGGTATCAGGTAGCTCTGAGTCTCGGTTATATGCAAGACCAGGATTTCAAAACCAAGCAGACTTGCTTTCTGTGCGCGTAAATTCTGCACGCTTTAGGTTGACGGTGATTGGTCGGATATATTAAATCAATGAAAATTAAACATACAAATTCCGCCACTAGGCTTTTACCTGAGTGTCCCTAGTTTTTTCAGTCATCATTAATTTTGATGGGTTGCCAATTCGGCAATTTGATTACCCATCAAAATTAATGCGATCGCTCTCTAGCCGGTCAATTGATTTCGATTAAAAAAACTTAAAATTGCGTTTCCATTTGCGGAAACACTAAATATTCTTATGAATACATCCACGCCACAAATATAGTAAATTGTCAATATATTTTGGATCGAGTTACTTTACATAAATTAATCATATTTTACGTGAATTTACCCATTGCTTTTTTGCATTCTTCGTGGGATTCTCCTTTACATAACAAAAATGCGTTAAATCGATAGAGCTACCGTAGTTTAATAAGAGCCAAAAAGATGAAAATTTCTATAAGGCTGACATTCAACCAGGCAAAGTTGAGTTCTAGGGGCGCGGCATCAGCAAGATTCTCTGTCGAACCAAAAAATTGCCTAGGCATCGCTATTGGGAATTAATCTGATGTCTCAGTGTAAATCTGTAGAACCTGCTTCAGTACACAGCCGCATTCTCGTACCTCAGAGGTATCATAGGCAACCTGTAATTTCGCGGCTGGTGTCTCGTTATGGTTTAACCGTCAATATCAAAGCAGCATCATTGACATCCGATAGTGACAGCGATGGCTGGTTTGATTTGGAACTTTCGGGAAATCCCCAAAAACTGACAAATAGCCTATCTTACTTGCAAGGATTGGGAGTGAATTTACTGGAATTAGCGATCGCTAACCACATTCAATCTAACCAGCACTCTTTACCTTTCCCAAATCTAGTTAGCAAACTGAGTCCCAAAGATTCTGCATTCCTGACAAATCAATGGCAAGAACAATTCCAGCAATGGATTTCTCTAGGTCAAACTAATCGATTGCGCTTGCAACTGTGTGTCTTAAAATCTTATTACAAAGAGCCGGTGATTTCTGAATTAGTTTCTCGTTATGGATTAACTGTAAATATTACCAGTGCTACACTTCAACCCGATACAGAAGATGACGGCTGGTTTGACTTGGATTTGTGGGGGAGAACCAAACAACTTTACTCTAGCCTGAGTTATTTAGAAAAACTGGGGCTACCGATTTGGCTGGATTTATCTAGCGTTTATAGCGATAGCTAAGTAATAAAATCGTCACTATCCAATGGCAGCATTAAATAAACGTCAAACCAATTCCCAAACCAGATTATCACTGGTTTCTTCAGTCTCTAACAAAAGCCAAGTCTCTCAGATTCGCCTGCGGATATATATTCCCAAATGCTATCTGCAAGCGCCTGTGATTTCACAATTAATTTCTAGTTACGGCTTGGTAGTTAATATTACTAAGGCTATGCTACAACCAAATACAGACGAAGAAGGGTGCTTTGATATTGAACTAAGGGGAACATTACCACAAATCTCTAACGGTTTGG
Organism: Nostoc sp. LEGE 12447; assembly: GCF_015206985.1. NCBI lineage: Bacteria > Bacillati > Cyanobacteriota > Cyanophyceae > Nostocales > Nostocaceae > Nostoc > Nostoc sp. LEGE 12447. Next base: position 182,490 of record NZ_JADEXT010000001.1, read on the forward strand.
CTTATCTGGAATCCCTGAATCTTAGAATTGTGGGCAAGCCGAATGCAGACGGCGATAGCTGGTTTTGTTGAAATAATCTAAATAATTTAAATTTCGTAGTACCAAATATCTTCTTCTCGCACCACAATTCGATGCAGGGAAAGACGAGCAATTAAGCCTTCTTGCTCAAACTGTCCAAGAACACGAGTGATAGTCACACGAGTTGAACCTAGCATTTCAGCCAAGTCTTCGTGAGTCAGACGCATATCTATTAAACGTCCCTTCTCAACTTCCGAACCAAACTTTTTAGATAACCATGCCAACAGCTTGATCAGCATGGTATCAACTTTTTTATGGCTACGAATAACCATCAATTCTTGAGCTTGTTGGATATGGGCAAGTAGAGTTTCTGTTAGTTGAGTCCACTCCTCTACAGGTAAGACTGTCGCCTCTACTTTAGTTAGGCATTCCATCTGATAAGGTTCTAATTTTGACAAAGACTTACCAACAATATCTCCAGGGCCCCACAATCCCAAAGCGACGGTTGTACCATCTTCCAAATAGGTAAAAGTCCTGACAAAACCAGTTTCAATCTTCCAAAGTCCGTTTGGATGCTCTGGTAGAAATGACCTCCGGGCAAAAATTTCTTTAGTATTATTACTGTTTAAGCTAGTTAAATTTGCATATAAAGATACCATGACTATAACACTATTCTCCGATAAATTAACCGTAGTATTATATTTATATCAGGTTCTAAGAGCATCTGGGCATTTTAAAGAAGGAATAGGGAGATAGAGCAAGGGAGCAGAATTATTCTCCTTTCCCCCTCAATAGGTTCGGATAAGCTTTTTTCACTTTCCTTGTGGTCTGGGTAAAGGTTAAGGGTTAAAGAGGAAAGGATGTATTCAAAACATGAGTCCCTTTCCCCTTTCCCCTTTAACCAAACCGTATTGCCTTGCCCAATGCCCAAAATTAAATTCCCGCACCATCAAGAAAATCTTCAATCATCCCATCAGACTTATTGTTCTTAGGGTTGTATGTTTGTTCGTCGCCAAGCTCATTTGAGGACAAATTTGATTCATCTTGCAACTCTTCGAACTGTTTTTCTAGAGCCTTGACACGTTCAAATAAAGCGCGGATAACTTCAGCTTCTACGTCGCGGACTTTATCATGATCCAGAACATTAGTAGACAAGTTGTTCTGACGAGTTACGCGCCCTGGAATCCCGACTACGGTTGTGTTACTGGGTACATCTCGCAACACCACAGAACCAGCTCCAATACGGACGCGATCGCCAATTAGAATATTTCCCAATACCTTTGCACCCGCTCCCACAACCACATGAGAGCCTAAAGTTGGATGGCGTTTGCCGGTTTGTTTTCCTGTACCACCTAAGGTCACACCTTGATAAATCAGGGCATAGTCGCCCACGATCGCAGTTTCACCAATCACAACTCCCATACCGTGGTCAATAAACACTCCCTGTCCAATTAATGCCCCAGGATGGATTTCAATCCCAGTTAAAAACCGACTAATATGAGAGATAAACCGAGGTATGAAGGGAATCCCAATTTTATACAGCCAGTGTGCTAATCGATGAAACACTAGGGCTTGGAGTCCAGGGTAACAGAACAATACTTCTAGCCAGTTACGCGCTGCTGGGTCACGCTCAAAAATGGTTCGCAAATCAGTTAGTAGCATACTCTGTTGAGATTTTCGTTGGTAATTGAGGCTCTGAAAACAGAAACTCAGGATAATTCCCACTAAAAGATCGAGTCATTTATGGGAATTATGTAAGATAATAATCTACGGTAAGTCGATAGAATATAGTGTTTTTGTGGGTAGTAAGTGGGATGCTATCACATTCCACACGTTGAAAAAATTAATTTCGGATAAACTGCCATAAGTCCCCCAATTCACCGTAGTATGTTGAGTACAGTCTTGAATAGCCAAAACTACGCTCTCTTGGATCTGTCTTCCAAAGTGGAATATGCATTGCTAGCACTCTTAGAACTGGCAAGCCACCACGGAAAAAAACTTCCTCTAACCATGAGCGAGATCACTACCAAACAACCTATACCTGAACGCTATCTGGAACAAATTTTGACCAACCTCCGGCGTTCTGGTGTGGTGCAGAGTCAACGCGGCTCTAAAGGAGGTTTTGTTTTAGCTCGTGAACCTTGGCAGATTACACTTCTGGAAATTGTCACTTTAGTCGAAGGTGAGCGGAAAGAGAAAGATACATCTGACTCTCCGACTCTAGAAAAGACTCTGGTTTATGAAGTTTGGGAGCAAGCTAACACTGCTGCAATTGAAGTATTGGGTCGCTATACACTCCAAGACTTGTGCGAGGAAAGAGAGACTCGCGCACAGCAAAGCCCGATGTATTATATTTAAACACGATGGAGTATTCACATGCGGATAGCGAAAGATATCACAGAGTTAATCGGACGGACTCCTTTAGTTCAATTAAACAAAATTCCCCAAGCTTCAGGAGCGGTTGCTCGGATTGTGGTGAAGCTAGAAAGCATGAATCCAGCATCTTCTGTGAAAGATCGGATTGGCGCGAGTATGGTGGAAACGGCGGAAGAAGCTGGCTTGATTCACCCCGGAAAAACTATTTTAGTAGAGCCGACTTCTGGGAATACAGGAATTGCGCTAGCGATGGTGGCGGCCGCTAAGGGGTACCATCTCATTCTAACGATGCCTGACACAATGAGCCACGAAAGACGATCGATGCTCAAAGCTTATGGCGCTCAATTAGAGTTAACGCCAGGGGTAGAAGGGATGCGAGGAGCGATCGGTCGTGCAGAGCAGATTTTAGCTCAAACGCCCAATGCTTATATGTTGCAGCAGTTCCGCAACCCCGCCAACCCGAAAGTTCACGCCGAAACCACAGCAGAAGAAATCTGGAATGATACCGATGGAGAGGTGGATATTCTAGTGGCGGGAGTGGGTACTGGTGGGACGATTACAGGAGTTGCAGAAGTTATTAAAGGACGGAAGCCAAGTTTTCAAGCGATCGCAGTTGAACCAAGCAGCAGTCCGGTATTAACGGGTGGAAAATCAGGGCCTCACAAAATTCAGGGTATCGGCGCGGGATTTGTCCCAGCAATTTATCGTCCAGAATTGGTGGATGAAGTGATTCAGGTAGCGGATGAGCAAGCGATCGCTTACAGCCGTCGCCTAGCAAAAGAAGAAGGATTGTTATCGGGCATTTCTACTGGCGCTGCTTTATATGCGGCTATTCAAGTAGCACAACGTCCAGAAAATGCAGGTCGTCTAATCGTCATGATCCAGCCTAGCTTCGGCGAACGCTACCTCAGCACCTCACTATTCAAAGATCCAGAAGAAAATGAGTGGTTGAGTAAAGTTTGATTCTGCATAACAATTTTAAGTAAGTAGGAAAGAATAATTCAAACTATCTTACATAAGCCTCGTCTACCTTGAGAACCGTAGTTTTGTCGGTTGGGTGCAGCGATCGCGTAACCCAACATAAAATTTGGTGGTAATGTTGGGTTGCGTTTCACTCTACCCAACCTACATAAATATATCTTTTAAAAAACTCTAGGTTTCAACATAGATGAGGTTTAATAGAAAATTAATTAAATTGGCTCGTAGTGAGGTCTACCCTGTGAGAACGCTTTGCGAACAGCCCTTAAAATAGGGCTAAAGCCCTCGATACTATTCACGTCCACTTACTTAGAATTTTCGCCAATTTCATCTACACTTTCATTATTTTTCACCAAAATCATCAAACATAAACAACTAGCAGCTAGCTTGATTAAGCTCAAAGCTTCACTTTTTAGTACAATAAAAGCGCCTAATCCGATAAGAATAAAAGGCACAAAATTATTAATATAGCCAGTCAATATATCAGCTATTACTTTGTAGTGAGTTAATTTGTATGCCCCATAACACCAAATTCCTAACAATATAAAAAATAATCCGATAATTACCACAAAACTCTCTAAGTTGCTGCTAGCAAATAAAGGCACGTAGACACTAATATTATCGCTACCATTGGCAAGTGTAACGGCTGCCACACTGTAACTTTGGGGAGAAAAAAAACTCGTAATTGTTGATGTTTCAGCCTCTTCTGTCGTAGCAACAACTTCTTTTGATGAATCTTCTTCTTGATTCACCAAACTACTGATACCTATGGACATTGGTAATAAACCAAGTAATCCAATCCAGGTTTTAGATAATATTAAACCGCCAAATAAACCAGGAAGACTAAGGATTAGCAGAACTGTAAAACCTAAAAACTGACCAGCAACTATATGCCGAGGACGAAGGCTAGTATTTATTTGAGAAAAAAACAATAATAAAATGACAATATCATCAATATTAGTGGCAATGAACGCAATTGCCCCTGTAGTAATTGCAGTAACTAATTCGTTCATATTTTACAGCAGTTTCTAGGTCTTTAGACTGATCAGATCAGGAATGGGTATTAAAAAGTAGTGTAGTTTAATTACTTGAAAGGTTAATTTGCTATGGTGAGAAATCGTAGGTTCTAAAAATCCAGCATGAGTAAGTTAGGGACAGTCTTCAGTGAAGGGATAATTGCCTTCATAGCCACTAACATAGATGACATCATTATCTTGTTAATATTTTTTTCACAGATAGATGTTAATTTTCGGCGGCGGCATATCTTACTCGGTCAATATCTGGGTTTTTCAGCCATTATCATCGCTAGCTTACCAGGATTTTTTGGTGGATTGGTCATACAGCGAGAATGGATAGGATTACTAGGACTGCTACCAATAGCAATTGGTATTCAACAATTAATATATAGAAAAGAAGAAACTATAACAGTTCAGACAGTCAGTAGTGATTTTAATCAACCTACGCCTACTAACCCGTTATTGTCTTTTATTTTGAGTGTTTTGCACCCCCAAACCTATAAAGTGGCAGCAGTAACGATCGCTAATGGGGGTGACAATATTAGTATATATATCCCTTTGTTCGCTGGTCATGACCTAGCCAGTTTGGGAATAATTTTAGGTATATTTTTTATCATGGTAGGGGTTTGGTGTGCGATCGCTTATTTTTTAAGTCGTCAACCTACCATTGCTTATATTTTAAGTCGCTACGGTAAAGCTGCTGTACCTTTTGTGTTAATCGGCTTGGGTCTGTTCATTATGTATGAGCGAGGTACATTCACTCTACTACCTTGGGTGAGAAGTTAATCAATGTTGGATGTTGGATGTTGGATTTGGGATCTAAAATCTCAATTTGCTTACACTTGATGAACTAATTTCCAACTCACCATCATCAAAATGGCGTAAATAATAAACCGTAGTGGGCGCTGGGGAGCTACTTGGCAGATTTTAGCACCTAGCAGAACTCCTGGTACAGAGCCGAGCCAGATAGGTATTACTAAATTCCAATCAACTGTTCCCAGGCTGAGATGACCAAGGGCTGTAAACAGCAGTAAAATTGCTGCGTGTGAGATATCAGTACCCACTAACTTCCGTGCATCTAAACGGAAAAACCCAATCAGCACTAGGGCAAACATTGAACCTGATGAGACGCTAGTTAGACCAACTAAACAGCCTAAAATGGCCCCCAAAGTGATTGTTAGGAAGCGGCCAAAGTTAGTTTCTAAGTCTAACTTTGGTAGTTCGGGTAAGTTGAATTTGGGTAAAAAAGTCAATAACAACAATTGCACTAGTGCTAACGCTGTGACTAGCAAAATCATCACACCAAGCAAACGGAGCAAGATGTTATCCAGATTATAATCACCTGTACGTTTAAGAAAGTGCAAAATTCCCACTCCAAACAGTGAGCCTGGAACACTCCCGAATGCCAGCCATTTGACAACTTCTATATCCAGAGTTTTCTGTTCCCAATGCTTAACGCTACCAACAATCTTCATCAATGTGGCAGCTACAACATCAGAACTCACTGCGATGGAAGGCGGAACCTGAAAAACAAAAATCAACATTGGGGTAATGAGAGAGGCTCCGCCAATTCCCGTCAAACCAACTATGATGCCAACGAAGAAGCTTAAGAATGGTAGTGATAAATAGTGCATACTCTTTGGGGGTTTGAGAAAGTCAGCTAGAACTTCACTACTAGAGAGCAATAACTCAGCCGAACTACAGCCCAGTGATAGAGCTAGTCATGGCAAATTATTGTGTTTCTCAAAGGATGAGTGACACAAAGAAAGGTTTATCTAGCTAAAAATTAGGGCAGAGAATTACTAGACAACTTAAAACCTGTCTGAAAGTTTTTGGAAGTATGACAACTGACATTTAGCTGAAACAGACTTTTATAACTGCTTATGGGTCAGTTGTTTTACTAAATCAACTTCTTACTGGTTTTTTTGCGGTTTTACATGTAAAAGCCGGTAAAGCTATGTACTTACCGTATTTTACTTGTAAACACGAGCAAACGTCTAGCGTATTCGTTTTGTATATCGCTATATTCTCTGGATAATACACCGCAAGTCTAATGACTCATGGAAAATTTTGTTTTTTACAACCCCGTCAAAATCCTGTTTGGCAAAGCTCAAATCGCCAATATTACTGCTGAAACTTCTGTTGATGCTCAAAAAAACATCTCATTACCTACAGTGGAGGTAGCATCAAAACTAACGGCGTTTATAACCGAGTGAAGTCTGCGTTGTTTGGACTACAAAAAACACTTGACTTACAAGCATGTATAGTGATAAAAACAAACAGACCAATTGGTCTGTAATTTTTAATCAATAAACTACACGACTTCCTACTCTAATAAATCGCTGTAATGTCCAAAGGCGAAGCAACAAAAAGTAGAATTCTCTATCAAGCAGCCGAACTGTTTAACCAACAGGGGTATGCAGGCTCATCAATGTCAGACATCATGCGTGTGACTGGATTGCAAAAAGGAGGAATTTATAATCACTTTCAAAGCAAAGACGATCTCGCATTACAGGCTTTTGATTTTGCGATCGCTCGCATTAAACAGCATACTAGATTTGCATTGCGAAGCAAACGCCATGCAGTAGAACGCCTGCAAGCAATCATTGGGATATTTAGTAGCTTCGCAGAAAACCCACCTATCAAAGGAGGGTGCCCACTGATGAATACTGCTGTGGAAAGCGATGATGCTCATCCGGCGTTGCGGGAACGCGCTCAACAGGCGATGAACTCTTGGCTGCATCTAATTCGTCGAATTATTGAAACGGGAATTGCCAAGGGTGAAATTCGCTCTGAAGTAAATGCTGATGAAATTGCCACCGTCATAATTGCAACGCTAGAAGGGGCCATAATGATGAGTAAGCTTTATGGAGATTCAATTCACATGCACAGGATAATTAATCACCTGAATCAATACTTGGAAACTCACCTTTAAATATATGGTACAAATCAAAGTATATTCTTTAGCTGACAAATTAAATCCTATTAAAACGGAGCTATCAAATGTAATCCATACCTCCCTCATAGAGGTTTTACAGATTGCCCCTGAAAAAAGATTTCACCGTTTTTTCCCACTGGATAAATCAGATTTTTACTATCCATCTGATAGAACAGACAATTATCTGGTTATCGAAATTAGTATGTTTGAGGGACGCTCAGTGGAAACAAAAAAAGAGTTGATTCGCCTACTGATTAAAAATATTAATGAAAAATTCAATATTCCTATATACGATATTGAAATCACAATTTTTGAAACGCCCAAATCTAACTGGGGTATTAGAGGGGTACCTGGCGACGAGTTAACCTTAAACTACAAAGTAGAAGTTTGAAATTGTTGTAGGTAATGGGTTATTAGGCAATTAATAATTACCCATGCTTGAAAAGAGTAAAATTTTTTCTATTTTTACAGACCGATCGGTTTTAAAGTATCAAGAGAAATAATGCTAGTAAATAACAGTTTGCACAGACCATTAGAAGTAGTATTAGAAATTCCTGTAAGAACATACGACATTGACTTTATGGGAATCGTAAGCAATATTGTATATATCAGATGGTTAGAGGATTTACGTTTAAAGTTTTTAGATGAATATTGGCACCTCAATCAACAAATTGATCAAGGATATGCACCTGTTCTAGCTGGAACTAAAATTGAATATAAACGCCCAATAAAAATTATTGACCAAGTAATTGGACGTTTATGGCTAAGTAATTTAGGACGATTGAAGTGGACTGTACAAGCTGAAATTTTATCTAATAATGAGTTAGCAGCCGTAGCTAGTCAAAAGGGTGCTTTTGTCAGTTTACAAAATAGTCGTCCTATTCCTATTCCAGAGGAATTAAAGAATAAATATTTAGAGCATCAAAAAGGAAGTCTGAAAGACTATTCATAAAGTAATACTCTTGGGTTAAGACTTTATCCTCCCTAACCTTCCTTAAAAAGAAGGGAACTAGAGGAAGCCTTTTTAAGGTGAGTCAGGCGCAGCAAATTTTCTGACTTCCCTAATCTTAAAAGAAGCTTTAAGTTACCATATATTTAAGAACATGAGGAGTGAAGAAAATTTCTTCTCATCACTCCTCATCAGCTACTCCTTACACTTGCCTCAAGTACATCACTAAACTGTTGTATGAAACCTCTAACTAAAGATGCACATTATTGTTAAATAAAAAAGTATCTATCTAAACAAATACTATGGAGATACAATCCTTACACAGTATATAGTAATCTGCTTTGATTTTTGTTCGCATAGTGTAGTCTAGCCATACTTACGTGGGTAGGCAAGAGGCAATAGAAAAGAAGGCTTTTTGAGTTGTACAGGGTTTTTTCAATAATCAAATATGAGCTTTATATCTTGATCAAGCTTATTGCTAGTTATCAAGCATCATTATAAAAAAATGTAGCTAGGCATAATTAAAAATATAATAAAATCCTAGTTTGTAGTAAGCAATGAATCGCTCATGGAAAGGTTTATCAGGACTAAAGTCATTACTACAAACTTGAATTTATTTACACTTAGTTACTTAAACAGTCAGAGGTTATTTTCAACACAGTAATTTACTTAGCACCAGTCAATATATTTTCGATATCCGCTAGCTGTACAACTCCTGAAAAAGTTGGACTATTAATGACAAAGAAAGGTGTGCCGGAAACACCCAACTTCTCTGCTAATTGGATATCTTTTGTAATTGCGGGAGTAGCAAGAGTAAGATCGCGTTTAAATTTACTTAAATCTAGATTCAGTTTTTTAGCAATATCTAAATATAACGCTTTACCTAGTTGCTTTTGATTAGTAAATAGCGCATCATGATATTCCCAAAATTTGCCCTGTTGATATGCTGCCCAAGCTGCTGCTGCCGATGGTAATGCTTCAGCATGAATTGAAATTAGTGGTAAATTCTTATAAACTAATTTTACTTTATCGGGATATTTTGCTAACAATTGTTTCAATGTTTTATGCGCCTCGGCACAGTAGGGACATTGAAAATCGGAAAATTCTATTAGCACAGTTTTTGATTGAATTGAACCTGTGGTGGGAGACTCACCAATCACTGTTTGAGGATTCGTCTTTAAATCTTGTAAAAATGTTTGCTGTGCTTGCTTGAGTTTTTGTTGTTGCTGCTGCTGATAAGCTTGAACAGATTCAATAATTGCCTGTGGATGTTCGCGGATAATTTGTAAGACTTGCTGTTCTAATTGCGGATCAATTCGGCTAGCAGCTTGTGCAGGAAATGACCAGGTGATAACTAAACAGAGCAGACTTATTGCTGCCCAAGTACGCATATACTGAATTAATGGACTAAAGGAATCAAAGAATTTACTCATAGAAAAACTCATAAATATTTTTGTTTAACTCTATAGACGCGCAGTTGCTTCGACTTCAAAGTACGCTTCAAGGAAAAATCCCATCATCAAAGTTATGAAAATTCCCTTTTTACTGATTAAAAAGATCCAGCGATCATCCCAACAAGTAAAATAAAACCAATCCACACGTTTTGCCGGAACATCTTACCATAAACAGAATTAGGTAAATCTCGCTGTCTTAATCGCAGAGATTGCCAAACCCATCCCATAGTAGCAACTGCAAGGCTAATCCAGAAGGCTAAGTGCAGATTTATGAGTAAACCTAACCAAGCCAATAACAAGATTGTGCCAGCAAAGAAAATTCCAATAGCTACAGGGGCATAATTCCCAAAAAATAGGGCGCTTGAATTAACACCAATGCGGCGATCGTCTTCCTTGTCGCTCATGGCATAAACTGTATCAAATCCCAATGTCCACAGTACAGTCGCGCCCCAAAGTAACCAAGTTGGTTGAGTGATGGTTTGAGTAACTGCACTCCAGCTAATCAACACTCCAAAACCCCAAGCGATGGAAAGTACCAGTTGCGGTACAGGAAACACTCGCTTTGCGCCTGGATAAAGGACAATTACGGGCACTGCTGCCACACATAACCAGAAACTTAGGGGGTTAAGGTAAAGGGCCAGGATAGCTGCACATGCTAGTGATACGATCGCAACTACAATCCCAACTTTCACAGACAAAGCGCGAGAAGCGAGGGGGCGATCGCGTGTTCTCTCCACTTCTGGATCGATATCCCGATCCCATAAATCATTGACAACACATCCCGCCGCACTCGTGGCCAGAGTACCCAATATAATTACACCAACCAGAGGTAAAGGCGGTTTCCCAGAAGCTGCTAAAAACACTGCCCAAAGAGCCGGAATCATTAAAATTAACCGTCCTTCTGGTTTATGCCAGCGTAAAAGCCGGATAATTACAAGCCAAACTGGTAACTGGGGGCGTTCTGGCATCGTTAACATAGAAATCAACAAATAACTTTAGATAGATGAATTCACACATCTTTACATCTATAGAATAACGTTATTTGTTATTTGTAAAAACATCACCCAAAGTGGCAACTTTAAATATCTTTTAATAGTCGCTAGCGTTAGACGCATTAGGGTGAATATACTTAGCTCAGTTGCCCTTGACGAAACTGAGTTGCGATTGCTGAGTATTTTTTAATTTACTCAGCACTCAGTTTGAGTAAGTACATTGCAATTAATATCAGTGCCAGCTACCCCGACATACCACCGTTTGCCATCATTTCTTATAAAGAGAGAAAACTAGATGCAGAATTTAGTTTCGGCTAGCTGGGAGAGTTCTGCAACTCAACCACCTAAGCAACATCGGATTATTGCTGCCATTGACCTGGGAACAAATTCTCTACACATGGTAGTAGTCAAAATTGACCCGACGCTACCAGCCTTTAGCATTATCGCCAGAGAAAAAGAAACTGTGAGACTTGGCGATCGCAATCTTACCACTGGAGAACTCAAACCAGAGATCATTAAAAAGGCGATCGCTGCTTTAGGACGCTTTCAAGAAGTTGCCAAAACCATCAATGCTGAAACAATCATTGCTGTGGCGACTAGTGCCGTGCGCGAAGCCCCCAATGGTAAAGATTTTTTGTACAGGGTAGAAACGGAATTGGGTTTAAGCGTTGACTTAATTTCTGGTCAAGAAGAAGCGCGACGAATCTACCTTGGCGTGCTGTCGGGGATGGAATTTCACAACCAACCCCATACTATTATTGATATTGGCGGTGGTTCCACAGAAATAGTTTTGGGCGATAGTCACCAAGCGCGGACTCTCACCAGTACCAAAGTCGGTGCAGTGCGACTCACTAGCGAGTTAATCACTACCGATCCCATCAGCAACGCGGAGTTTCTGTATCTGCAATCCTATACACGCGGTATGTTAGAACGTTCCGTGGATGAGGTATTAGCAAATTTCCAACCTGGAGAATCTCCCCGTTTAGTGGGTACATCTGGCACGATTGAAACTCTGGCGATGATTCATGCACGAGAAAAATCGGGTGTTATTCCTTCTACTCTTAATGGCTACCAGTTTAGTCTTAAAGACTTGCGAGAATTGGTAAATCGCTTGCGGAAACTGAGTAATTCCGAAAAGGCTGCGATTCCTGGTATGCCAGATAAACGGTCTGAAGTTATACTGGCTGGCGCAGTAATATTACAGGAAGCGATGACCCTTTTAGGCAGTGAATCGATCACTGTTTGCGAACGCTCTTTAAGGGAAGGTGTAATTGTAGACTGGATGTTAAGCCACGGTTTAATTGAAGATAAGCTGCGTTACCAAAGTTCAGTTCGGGAACGGAATGTTTTAAAAATCGCTAATAAATACCACGTTAACTTAGAGTATAGCGATCGCGTCGCCAAATTTGCCAAGAGTTTATTTGATCAAACTCAAGGTACGTTACATCACTGGGGATCTGACGAGCGACAACTGCTATGGGCAGCTGCAATATTACACAATTGCGGTCATTATGTCAGTCATTCGTCTCACCACAAGCACTCTTATTATCTAATTCGCAATGGTGAATTACTTGGTTATACAGAAACTGAGATTGAAATCATAGCCAACTTAGCACGTTATCATCGCAAATCGCCGCCCAAGAAAAAACATGAAATTTACCAGAGTCTGCTGACTAAAGAGCAGTGCCAAATGGTTAGTCAATTAAGTGCAATCCTAAGATTAGCGGTGGCACTAGATAGACGACAAATTGGTGCGATATCTCAAGTGCAATGTGAGTATTATCAACAACTTCGACAGGTAAACCTGCTAATTTTTCCATCTCAAGCTGATGATGACTGTGCTTTAGAACTTTGGAGTTTAGATTATAAAAAAGGAGTGCTTGAGGAAGAATTTGGAGTTAAATTAGTAGCAAGTTTAGAAAAACCTTTTAGAAAAATTTAAGGTTGTTAAATTGTTTTAGAAAGTAGTAGCGTGGCCAGACTAAAGGTGAAGCAGAGCGCAACCCAACATATATAAAAATGTTGGCTTTGGCAAAGCCTCCAACGCCACTTGCTACAACGCGGGAAACCCGCGCAACGCATTGGCTCCCCAACCTACAATTTTTTTGCAACATTTTAGCCTTGCCGCTCCAGTAGGGTGCGTTAACGCAGTGTAACGCACCTGTTACAAAACAAGATTTTGCAGTTAAAGAAGAATTCAGCAGTCAGAATCAAGATACTCTCTACGAGATGCCCCGCGTAGCTTGCTTATTTGCAGGCTTTACGATACGCCATCCCTTTTTTCGGTCAGAATTTATTCATAATTCTGACTCCTGACTCCTGAATTCTATTTTGATAAAGATGGTTTCAGAATTAAAGTAAACCTCATCTCTGATTTTGGCATCCTACTTAAGGAGCAATTTATAAAGTGTCCTAAGAAGCATTTAAAAATTAAAATTAGTAATTAGAATATAGTCAACAATCTATTTAATAGGTTATGTTGCTATTGGATACCTAAGCCGGGAAAACTTAGGTATCTTTCTATAATATAAAATCTCAAGAAAGCAGTTGAGACTGCATGTTTTTCTGCATTAAACCGCTTCAGGTGTAGAGAAGCAAGTCCTTTGCTCATCTGAGGGCGCGACACAGATATAAAAAAGGAAAATACTGAACTTTTTGAAAAATTGCCTAATTTACATTTAGAAGATTGGAGTATATCTTAATTTATCTCAAGCCTAAATTAACCGATTTGTTTACAGTAAAAAACTTCAGAGCAATATATTAACTTCCGATTATTCTCTGGCTGAATTTAAAATCTCAAGCGAATTGCTACTTTTTTGAGCCCATCATTGGAATCAAGAATATAACCATATTATACATACAAACAGTGCTATCTACTTGATTTTAAGCATTTGTGTTTGTTAACTGATCAAGCTTTTTCAAGCTATCTGTCTAATTAAAAACATATTCAACCACCTGTAACCTAAGCTACACCTGAGTATTCTTCCCTGATCATTGAGACGCTACACGATGTTGTAAAGCACCCGCCAGAAGCGATCGCAAAACTACATAATTCGGTAAAATTGGGTAAAGCAATTTTTGTGCTTGTTAAACAAAGGCATCAGCAAATCCATGCAACTGAAACTCAGTGCATCTCGACTTCCCTTCGCCCCTCTTTTGTTAATTGCGCCCTTTTTCCTATGGGGGACGGCAATGGTAGCCATGAAAGGAGTGATACCCCACACCACACCGCTATTCATGGCGGGAGTGCGCCTGATACCAGCAGGGATGTTAATTCTGATTGCAGCAGCATTCATGGGTAAACCCCAGCCCAAGGGTTGGGCTGCATGGCTGTGGATTGCCTTATTTGCCCTCATAGATGGGACTTTATTTCAAGGCTTTTTGGCTGAAGGATTAGTCAGAACCAGCGCAGGGTTAGGGTCTGTAATGATTGACTCGCAACCCTTGGCAGTAGCATTGCTATCGTTGTGGCTATTCCAAGAACACATTGGTTTTTGGGGATGGCTAGGGTTAGGTTTGGGAGTCACAGGCATTAGTTTAATTGGCTTACCTGATGAGTGGATTTTACATATTCTCGACTCAGGCGCAAATATCACAATTGGCAACTGGCAAGACTTGTTTGCTAGCGGTGAGTGGTTGATGCTATTGGCAGCCTTATCAATGGCTGTGGGAACAGTGTTGATTCGGTTTGTTTGTCGGTATGCTGACCCAGTAACCGCTACGGGATGGCACATGATTTTGGGGGGATTACCACTATGGGGGATTTCGTCAGTTGTCGAATCTCAGCAGTGGGAAAATCTGGGAGGATCTGATTTAGTGGCTTTGAGTTATGCTACTGTTTTTGGCAGTGCGATCGCCTACGGGTTATTCTTCTACTTTGCCTCTAGTGGCAGTCTCACTAGTCTTAGTTCTCTTACCTTCCTTACACCCGTCTTTGCCCTATTATTCGGCAATCTCTTTCTCTCAGAAGTCCTCAGTCCGGTGCAGTGGGTAGGTGTTTTCCTCACTTTAATTAGCATCTATCTCATTAACCAACGTGATGCTTTAGGAGCGCAAAACGACACACTTACTGTCGGCGAAATAGCTAATATAAAGCAACCAGTTTTAGATTCATCTGCTAAAAAATTGAACCCTGTAAGCCTAGCAGTTAGAAAATCTGAACCAGAAATTTAACCCTAACTCGTTAAGTATAGGTGAGGGTGATTAGAGACAACACCCAATGCCCAATGACAGTTAACATTTTGTCATCTAGAAGGTATTGTGGTATCGAAGACTTCAAAAGCACGTTCAGGCTGAAACTTTCAATATGAGGCTATGCCGTTCCTCAATTCTGATATTTACCTGTTTTTCTTGCGTGGGTTTTTACCCAAATCGTGCAAGTACAGCCACACCTAACCTAGCGCCTGAAATTTTAGAACTGGCACAAGCTAGTTCGACAGTTACCGCTAGTCCGGCTGTATTAAGATATGGTAGTCAAAAATCAGATGTGCAGAGATTACAAACCCAATTAAAACAGTTGGGATACTACAATGGCTTGATAGATGGACAGTACAACGCTAGTACAGAAATCGCTGTAGCTAAATTCCAGAAAGCAAAGGGTTTAAAAGTAGATGGACTTGCTGGTCTAACAACTAGGAGGAGGCTGCAAGCAGCTTTAGTTGCCAAAAATCAGACCGTCACTTCTCCAATAGTCACTTTTCCTAATCCAACTCCCACCAAACCGACTGCAAAACCCAAGCCACCTGAGAAAGGTTTCATCTGGTGGTTTATATTTGCCATCGGAGTTTTAGGAAGTATTGGCGCACTTATTTACCTGATGAGGTGGTTTCGTCAGATTAAACAAGTGCAAAAGTCCGAAATATCAGATACTAAAAGTTTGAGTGAAGCTAACAAAAAAACGATGATACCACCCCCACCAGAGACTGTAACTAGTCCAGAAACAGCTACGCCGCCGCTATCCACACAATTACTACTACCAGAAAAAACTTCCCGGCTTGCTAAACTCAATATCGTTGACGAATTAATTCAAGACTTACGCAGTTCTGACCCAACGAAGCGACGCAAGGCTATTTGGGATTTGGGTCAGCAGGGAGATTCGCGGGCAATTCAACCAATGGTTGACCTAATGATTGATGCTGATTCTCAAGAAAGCAGCTTGATTTTGGCAGCTTTGGCAGAAATTGGTATCCGCACACTCAAACCGATGAACCGGGGTTTAGCAATTTCAATGCAAGATGAAAGTCCCCAAGTACGGCAAAATGCGATCCGAGACTTGACGCGCATTTATGACATGATGGGTCAAATGAGTCAGATGTTGCGCCATGCATTAGAAGACCCAGATGCCGAAGTACAAGCAACAGCACGATATGCTTTAACACAGATGAATCGAATGCGTGGCTTACCGGAACAACAAGGTTTACCAGAAAATTCACACAACGATGTACGAGAATAAGCCTAAAAATATTTCAACTGAATTTGGATATTAGTGTTTGGGCCTGCCACTAAAAATGCTGCTTCGCTAAATTTGGGCGCACCTGTGCGAATTTCTGGATTTCTGGAAAATCCAAAGCCTTCTTTTGGTACACCAAAAACATTACTGTTGAGAATGCGGTCATTATTTTGATCGTGGAAGACAGCAACGGCATAATTACCTGCTTTCAAGTTCTCAAAGGTAATGGATAAGGGAGTGTCAGTAATCTTGGTACACTGCTTTTGTAAGCCGCGATCGCGATCGCTAGGAAATCCTTCACTACTAGCAAATATACTGGTACAGACTTGTCCTTCTTTATTCTTTAAGCCATCAATTTCTAGGGTAAGTTTACCGTTAAAATTTGCCTTGGCACTCAACGACCATGCCAGATTTCCCACAATAGCCAATAGCAGCATACCAACTCTCAATTCTCTAGCCATAAAATCTTCACAGAATAAAATAAGTTTTCAATCAGGCATTTCGTGAAATAGGATCGCTAAATTATTGAAGAAGGCAGGAGGCAGAACGAACAATTGGGCGGGGATTCAGACCCGTGTTCCCTTTGGTTACGGGCTTCAACGCTGGAGTCAGCATTCCCTTCTGCCCTCTGCCTTTTTTAATAAGGTAGAAAGCGGGAAAAGCACAAGGTATAAAACCGCTTACTTTTCCCCGCTTGGACACAGAATTTGACGGAATCAGTTTAATCTATAAGACTCATATTTGATTTTTGAAAAAACCCCGTGCAACTCGAACAGCCTTTTTTCATGCTGCCTATTAACTAGTATGTCTATGCAACGCTGCGCGAACAAAAATCAAAGCAGGTTACTAGACTAATGCTGTGTTGGTAGCTCGGATTAGGAATATTCCAGAGGTTAAACCAAAGAAATAAATATTTCTCCTAAAGTCTCCCAATTGAGCTTTCTTCTTCAGAAAATCCAGTTGCATCACCTTCTTTGAGAAATCCACTATAGGCTTCCATACCGTGTTCACCGATATCCAAACCTTCTAATTCCTCTTCTTTGGATACTCTGATACCTAAAGTAGCTTTCAGTGCCAACCAAAAAATACTACTGAGTAAAACAGTGAAACCACCTACTGAGACAACGCCCAGCAACTGAACACCGAACTGTCCAAAGCCACCACCTGCAAATAAACCTTTTGCTGGGCCAAGTGTATCGCCATACCAGGAATAAACACCAGGGCCAACAGACCATAATCCTACTGCGAGAGTTCCCCAGGTACCACAAACTAGGTGAACTGAGGTAGCTCCCACTGGGTCATCAATGCCAAGTTTATCAAAGAATGTTACAGAGAAAACTACCAGTATCCCAGCAATCAAGCCAATGAGTAAAGAAGCAGAAATACTTACGTAAGCACAAGATGCTGTAACACCAACCAAGCCAGCTAAAATACCATTGATAATCATTGACAGATCTGGTTTACCTAAGTAGAACCAAGCTGTAATGGTAGCAGCAATTCCACCAGCAGCACCAGCCATGTTAGTGGTGACAGCAATGTGACTAATCGCACTAGGATCGGCAGCCATCACAGAACCTGGGTTGAAACCAAACCAACCCAACCACAGGATCAGACAGCCCAAAGTGGCAATACTCATGTTGTGACCAGGCATAGCCACAACTTGCCTATCTTGATATCTACCAAGGCGGGGCCCAAGAAATGCTGCTCCCATCAAAGCTGCCCAACCACCTACGGAGTGAACCACCGTAGAACCGGCAAAATCCCAAAAGCCTCTGTCTGCTAGCCAACCAGTTCCCCAAATCCAGTGTCCGGTAATGGGGTAGAGAATACCTACAAGTAAGAGGCTAAAAATTAGGAAGTCAACAAACTTAATCCGTTCGGCTACTGCACCAGAAACGATTGTTGCTGCTGTCCCAGCAAACACTAGCTGGAATAAAAACTTGGCACTTAGGGGTACACCTGTCCAACTAATGGCACTGAAAACGCCTTTATAGGCTTCTCCTGTGGCGGGACTGTTATCTGCTCCTCCTAAGAAAAACCCATTCAATCCGATGAAGTCATTGCCATCACCAAACATTAAGCCAAAACCAATGACCCAAAAAGCAACGCTGGACAAAGCAAATACAATCAAGTTTTTAGAAAGAACGTTGACAGCGTTTTTCTGGCGACAAAAGCCGGTTTCTAACATACAAAAACCAGCATTCATGAAGAACACTAAAAAGGCTGCGATCGCAACCCACAGGGTATCAAGAGCAACTTTAAGTTCTGCTGTCGTTGGCCCTGCGGCTGGAGCTTGGGCAACTGCGGCATAACCCCAACCCAAAACAATCAGACAAGCTATAGGTAAGCAGGCTTGCCAACTGGGAGAGAGCCGCTTAATGGCTTGATTAAATAGCTTGACTTTTGAGTTGGACTGTGAATTTACAGCGTAATTTCTTGCAAACAAACGCCTATTTTTTGTTTTCGATTTTTGTTTGTACATAAACTTGAGCATTATCCTCTAAACCATCCTTAAAAACAGGAAAAAACTAACGGAAGAAGTAAAAGCCACTGGTTTTTTATATTTTCTCCTTAGACCATTTGTTTCCAAACCAGAAAATCAAATAACCTTAGTAGGAGTTTAGAAAACTATTGGTACATCTGTAAATCTTTTTTGGAAGTCTTCTTAAGAAATTATTATGTCCTTTCTCAAAAAGTCAAGTTTCCTTTACTTAAACTTTAAACATTGCCAAAAAATTATTTGCATGACTATAGAAATTCTCTAAAATTATCAACATAATTATCAATAAAAATAGGGTAGATATTCGGAAATAATCTATGACAATTTACTTTAACTACTGTACAATGACTATTTTTCTTTTGAAAGCGTTATTCTTGGCTCTATTCGCTCTCGAAAGCTCCTATTTCCGAAGTCTTAGTATTATTTTTTTATTCGAGCGCATAAACATCAGTTCATACTGATTCGGCGTGTTTATAAGCATCGATCCCAATGCGATCGGCTTCGGGATGGACAAAAAACTCTGATTAGAAAATATATAAACATCCTTTCACAAAAATTATGAGACTACTTATTGTTTTACCTTCAGTGAATTTATTCCTAAATGGATAAATTTGAATGATTTTCTATTGACTGTAACCAAAAAACTGTATCATAAAATACATTTTCTAGTTAAACTGTGCAAAATAGCTTCTGATGCAACAAATAAAGCAACTATATCCTTTATGATTAAGTATTTTCCGATCTCGATATCGGGAAATACTTAATTTCGTTAATTTTTTATACTAAAAGTTAATTATTCGTTACTTTCTTGGTATCTACGTTGAAAATTCAGTAATTCTCCTTTAAAGCGATTACTGGTTGTATTGATAATTAATCTCTGCAATAAAAAATGTATTAAAAATAACGCATATTTCTGAGATAGCGGATTAGTCGAGCTATTTACAGGAGAAGTAAATCTGGTTATAAGTATAAACTTATAGGCGATCGCTACAGATAGCCCTTTTCAAGTAATTGAAGTACACTACTCCCTATTTCACGTGAGTTAAACAAAATTGTAGTGCTAAACAAGATTAACAAATCTAATTTCCTTCAACAAACTGGGTTTAGAGTACCTGTAATATGGGAGACTTGGCAATATTCCCTATAAATCAGATTTAAGATGAGTAACACAATTTCGGATATCGCAGTCAAGACCATCAACGGTGAGGATAAACAATTAAACGACTATACCGGGAAGGTGGTCTTAATTGTGAATGTGGCTTCCTACTGTGGTTATACTTCTCAATACGACGGGTTAGAAAAGTTGAACCAGAAGTATGGCGAAGCAGGATTAAAGATTTTGGGGTTCCCCTGCAACGATTTTGGAGCGCAGGAACCAGGAAGCAATGAAGAAATTGTGCAATTCTGCACAAGTAAATATGGTGTTACCTTTGAACTATTCGATAAAGTCCATGCAAAAGGCTCACAGCAGCATCCACTTTATGAGCGACTTACCAAAGCCGTTGAGCCAACAGGAACTATTGCTTGGAACTTTGAAAAATTTTTAGTTAATAAACAAGGTGAAGTGATAGCTAGATTTAATAGTAGTGTGCAACCCAATTCACCAGAAATAATTGCCATAATTGAAAAAGAACTAGCAAAATAGTCATTAGTCACTAAGTCAAAATTTTTGTACTATTGACTGTTAGCTCTGGACGGTTAAATTTATTTACGCCCAGTTCCTTAATTTGAGAATAGTGTCTCAACTAGTAGTTTAATTTATTTGTGTTTAATTTGTCATGAATGTCGCAATTATTGGTTGTGGTTATGTTGGTTATCAAGTTGCTGAATATTGGCAGCAAACAATGAATTTTTTTGTCACCGCAACCACAACTTCCTCTGATCGTGTCTCTACACTACAATCAGTATCCCAAAGAGTTGTCGTTACCTGCGGAAATGACCTAGATAGTCTAAAATCAGTTTTGCACAATCAAGATGTTGTACTTTTGAGCGTTGGTGCAAAAGGTGCAGATTTTTATGAAGAAACTTATCTAAAAACTGCCCAAAATTTAGTTTCATGCTTGCAGCAAATTCCGAGTGTGAAACAATTAATATATACAGGTAGTTATGCAGTATATGGTGACAGAAACGGTGTATGGGTAGATGAGGAAACACCACTTGCACCCGCTAATTTAAATGCCCAAATTCTCCGCAAAACAGAGGACATATTATTATCAGCATCTAGCGAAAATCTCCGCGTTTGTATCTTCCGCTTAGGAGGAATATATGGCCCCGGTAGAGAACTTTTGAAAATATTTAGTAGATATTCGGGTACAAACCGTCCCGGCGGCGAGGATATCACAAATTGGATTCACCTGGATGATATTGTTGC
Organism: Nostoc sp. LEGE 12447; assembly: GCF_015206985.1. Lineage (NCBI taxonomy): Bacteria > Bacillati > Cyanobacteriota > Cyanophyceae > Nostocales > Nostocaceae > Nostoc > Nostoc sp. LEGE 12447. The sequence continues at coordinate 203,531 of NZ_JADEXT010000001.1, forward strand.
TGCAATAGAATTTGCCCGTCATCGTCGTTTGCAAGGGATTTATAATCTAGTAGATGATGCACATCTTACCAGCCGAGACTTGCTAGATAGTCTATTTGAAAAACATAATTTACCCAAAGTTATATGGGATACTTCTATTAAGAGTACTCGCCCATATAATGCTTGGGTATCGAATGAAAAGCTGAAAGAGGCTGGATACCAGTTAATTCATCCACAGATGATTTTTTAGCAAGTATTATAACTAGGAATTATGCAACCCTCTGCTGTGACTAATACAACTAATTTGACAGCATCTCCTAGCCAGTTTTACACTTGGCAGAATTATCGTTGCGCCTATGAAGTTCATCAACCAACTAACACAACATCTGAGGGTATTCCCTTACTGTTGATTCATCCTATTGGTGTTGGATTGTCGCGACAATTTTGGCAGCGATTTTGTCATGAATGGTATAATTCAGGTCAGCGTAATACCATTTACAACCCTGATTTACTAGGATGTGGTGAGAGTGATATGCCTCATCTGGCTTATACTCCTAGTGATTGGGCAGAACAGTTGCAGTACTTTTTACAAACAGTAGTACGGCAACCTGTCATTGTAGTTGTACAAGGGGCATTATTACCAGTTGCGGTCGCATTAGTCCAAAAGGAATCGAACTTAATTTCCAAGCTTGTACTTGCTGGCCCTCCAACGTGGGCTTTGATGACAAATAAACCACCAGAATGGCAACAAAAATTTCTTTGGAATGTGTTAGATTCTCCTTTTGGGATTCCTTTTTATCGCTATGCACGCACTCCTCAATTTTTACGTTCTTTCTCAACTCGTCAACTATTTGCTTCTGAGAGTGCTGTAGATGCAGAGTGGTTAAATACATTAGTTGCAGGTGCAGAAAATCCTGCTAGTCGTCATGCAGTGTTTTCTTTTTTAGCCGGGTTTTGGCGACAGGATTATACTAATTTTATGGCCTCGATTCAACAACCAACATTAGCGGTTGTTGGGGAAACTGCATCGAGTATTAGCCAAAATAATAGAAAAGAAACGCCAGACGATCGCTTGGCTAACTACCTCGCCTGTTTTCCTCAAAGTAGAGGTATAAAAATAAATGGGCGTAATGTTTTGCCTTATGAATCCACTGCTGAATTTGTAGCAGCGATCGCACCATTCATTAACGAAGTCTCTTAGCTGATTGATAGTTACATTATACTAGTTCTCCCATGCTAGGTTATGACTGGAATTGATTACTTGAGGAAGCAAGAACATGGTAACGAATCGCCGAGGACAAAGAGTTCCTAATGTAACTTTTCATACTCGTAAGGATAACCAGTGGGTGGATGTAACAACCGAGCAATTGTTTGCTGATAAGACAGTGGTTGTCTTCTCCTTACCAGGTGCTTATACTCCGACTTGTTCATCCACTCATCTTCCTGGTTACAACGAGTTGGCTGGGATTTTCAAAGAAAATGGTGTCGATGAAATTATCTGTATTTCTGTTAATGATGCCTTCGTCATGAACGAATGGGCAAAGGATCAAGAAGCAGAAAATATTACACTAATTCCCGATGGTAATGGTGAATTTACTGAAGGCATGGGAATGCTGGTAGATAAATCAGACTTGGGTTTTGGTAAGCGATCATGGCGCTACTCGATGCTGGTAAGAGATGGTGTCATTAACCAAATGTTTATTGAGCCAGACGAGCCAGGAGATCCCTTTAAGGTATCTGATGCTGAAACAATGCTTAGATACATCAACCCCCAAGCAGTGAAGCCCGAAGTAGTTTCTCTGTTTGCGAAAGTGGGTTGTCCCTTCTGTGCCCGTGCGAAAGCGATGCTCAAGGAACATGGCATTAACTACGAAGAAATTACTTTGGGTAAGGATGTCACCACACGCTCGTTACGAGCTGTTACAGGGGCGACAACAGTTCCCCAAGTCTTTATCGATGGTAAATTAATTGGTGGTTCTGAGGCATTAGAAGCCTACTTCGCTGCTAAATAGTTTTCACTAGGGGCGTACAGATGTGCGTCCCTACAAGGGATTCAGAGATTGCTCTTCTGTTTTGAGGTTTAGTAACGGCGATCGCGTTCCAAGTCATAAATTACTTTCTCCAAATACCATTTATCCGATTGACCTTGGTGCCTCTGGCGCTGCTGTTTGAGTAGCCGTTCGGCTGTTGTCGCATCACCGTTAAGTAAAACAAGTAAACGTTTTTGCAGTTTTCTGTTTTTCGGGTCACTGAAGTATGGCTTAGAAACCTTGCTCCGTGATTGAGATGACCACAGTTTGATTAAGGCAAGTGATAAGCCGACGATCAGAAGTACCACAATCAATCCCATACTTATTAAGATTAAGTATTGACCATCTTATATTTTGTAAAATATTTATCTAAACAGCCTCAGTGATATTTTGGATATTTTCATGAAAATCATTAATTAACAAATCTTCAAACGAATAGATGTATTTTTGTCCAGTTAATTACTACTTCTCATATAGAATTGACTCGAATTGAATTTCCATTTATTCACAACTAATATGTTTGCCAGAATCCGCCAAATTTTGAGTCAATTTTTTAGTAAATCAAGAACAATCAACAACGAACCACTGAATAAAGTGAGTTTGATTGTGATTATTTTAATTGATATTTTTATCTTAATGAATGTTTTTACGGGACTAGATGATATTAGCAGATGGCATATCAGCCCGACCGAGGCTTATCCATGTTATTCAGAGTGGCAAAATTACCGGGCAAAAACCAATAAAGATAAAGACTATGAAATTGTGAGACTTTCATTGCCAGATTACCAGAATAATCAACTTAGTTTTCAGAAAAACTATCAACAGGCTGAAGCAGGACATCTGGGTAAGGTTTCTCAAACGTGTTTGCAATATGCCAGCTACAAGGATAAACTTAACAATCCTGAAAAGCAGCAAATCATCAGAACTATTGATCAGAAACAAGCGAAAATCAGTTCCCTTGCACAAGCCAATAGCACTATTGAAGCCCAATATGACTCAACGCTCTTAGAAAAAATTGCAGGCCAGAGTCGTCAACAATCAATTAATCAAGTTAGCGCTGAAAAAGCTAAACAGACATTAGAACAAAATAATCGCCAAATTTCTCTTCTTAGACAAGAAATTTCTACTATTAAAAATGAATTGCTTGCCAAACCAGAAAGCATTAGTTTTATCGCCTTTCTTAAAGATGACAATCAATTTCGTGAAGTTGACAAAGGTTATCAGCAGGCATCATTTTGGTATCCAAGTATCCAGCTTGCTTTTCAGTCGCTCTTTCTACTACCTCTAATTATCATTGCCTTATCAGTTCACAAATTTGCTCAGAGAAGAGGATATGGACTCGTATCGTTAATTAGCTGGCATTTGCTAGTTATATTTTTTATTCCACTAATTGTCAAAATATTTGAATTTCTGCAAATAGGTGCAATATTTCAATTTTTCTTTAATATTATTAGCACCTTTTTTGGTGGGTTGCTTTTCCTAATAAATTATGCTTATATTTTGCTGATTCCAATTATTGGTTTCGGAATTATTCAGTTTTTCCAAAAAGTTGTCTTTAATACTAAAGTCCAGGCAGCTAGTAGAGTTCAAAAATCACGCTGTGTCAATTGCGCTAAGAAAATTCGACAGATTGATACTTACTGTCCGCACTGTGGCTATTATCAGTACATTGAATGCCAAAACTGTCATAATCTTACTTATAAACATCTGTCCTACTGTAAGCATTGTGGAACTTCTCAAAATTCCACCAGTAATTTGTAATCAGTGAAGTAGTTAATCGGTATTTTTAACTTAGATTATGGAAAAAGCCAATAACGAGAGTCAGTCACCGCTTTCTTTTCTCAAAAATCTGTTGATTGCTCGTTGGCGATCGCTCTTACTCCTGTTGATCGGAGTTTATTTACCTTTGCAGGTCTTTGAAATTCTGACAGTGAAGATATGGGAAAATCAAGCAGGCTTCCCGTGGGATGTGCCTATTCTGTTAGCAGTTCATTCTACAGCCAACCCACAGCTTGATATTTTAGCAGTGACGCTGGCTATCATTGGATTGCCTTGGACGGCGATACCGATTCTGGGTGCGATCGCACTAATATTACTACTAAAAAAACGCTGGCGATCGCTAGCTTATTTGCTCACCGTCTCACTGGGAAGTGTCATTATTAACCGCACAGCTAAGGAATTAATGCATCGAGTGCGTCCACAATTGTGGCAGTCCATTGCACCTGAGTCTAGTTTTGCATTTCCCAGTGGTCATGCTATGACAAGTATAACTTTGGTAGCAATTTTGCTATCCTTAACTTGGGCTAGCTCTTGGCGCTGGTTGGTTCTCACCTTCGGCAGCTTATACATAATAGCTATTGCCTGGTGTCGTCTCTATCTGGGGGTACATTTTCCCAGTGATATTCTCGCAGGTTGGATGGTTACATTAGGTTGGACAATTGGTGTCAGTATAATTATCAAACCGTATATAACTAAAGTCAAACCCGCAGATAGCGAACTCCCCAAGGATGAAACTACCTTATTGCCTGAAGAAGAAAAGTTGATAAATTAGGAGTGATATTATGTTTGTTTAAAGACTTTTGTATCCTCTTAAATACCCATTAAAAAGGGAGAATGTGATTCCGCTTTCCCCCTTTTTAAGAGCTAGAGTAGATTAATGACTGCCTAATATTATAACTAAACCTTTTCCAGACAAACTTTTCACTAAAAGGTATTTAAGATACATCCTCAATAAATTTTACCGACCTATTAAGATCCTTGTAAAAGCTCATTAATTGAACTTAAACTCTGTTTAATTTGTTGTGTTAAAGAAGTTCTTAATAAGTCAAGGGTTTCGCCTGAAAAATTGAGTAATCCCAAAGCATATAATAGGCTTGAAATACCGATAAAAAGAGCTAAAAGTCTACCAAAACAACCGGGATTAATTTCAATAAAACCTAATTTAGACTGCCCGATGACAGCAATCGTTACAAAAACAATTCCTGCTATTAAAAATGTGCTGTTTGGAGTTATATCTGTCATACCACTATTAAGATACCTCAATATTTTTATTGTAGCTATTATTAGTCTAAATTTGCGTCCTTACTATAACAATCCTAAATGATTTGTAAGAGAATTCACCCTCTGGCTAACGTCGTCCCCCAAAATATGGGGGAGATGACAAGGGTTTTACAATTATCTCAAATTCTCATTCATTATTTAGGACTGCTATATGTGCAACAATAAAAATTAATTTACATCTGAGTTAAACGGAAATTTTAGTTTTTACTATTCTGCTGAAACTATTTATCTGTAAAACTTTCAGCCTCAGAAAGCCAAATTGTTCTCACTCCTGTACTAGACTTGGGTTTAGTTTACATACTATAATACACTAAGCCGATAGGAATAGTGGGTTTTTATGGAAAGCGTCCAAAATGTCAGTCAAGAGTTAAATGTAACAGGAGACAAAGCCCTAGAGGATTTGCAACAATCGACTCCAGAAGAGTTCAAAAAAGACATTTTCAAAAAACTCAGAGGTGGATTTTTTCTGGTACTAGGATATTTATTGTCACCACTATGTTGGTGGAATGACCTACTATTCAATCTGCCGATAGCTTATGGTTTTGGGTATATATGTAGTTTACTTTCCCCAAAATTACTTCTACCTTGTTCAATTATAGGATATTGGCTCTCTAATATTGTGGGAATTCTCTTGATGCAATTTGGTTCTAAGGACATTTTTCAAAAAGAACCTCAAGAGCATAACCTCAAAAAAGAATTATTCACGGGTCTAATATCTTCAACCGCTTATACCATCTTGATTATACTATTAATCCAGTTGAAGATTCTCGATTCTCCCATTTTATTTGCCAACGGTTAATTTAGTCGATTGCGTTTCTATAGAAAAAAAGATACCCGGCTTCTTCAAGAAGTCGGGTATCTGCTCCTTTCGTAGAGAGCAAATAATTACAAAATAAGATTCAATTTTAATCAAATTTTAAAAATTCACTTAAATTCAATAGTTTTGGAGCCTCCTTACTTACGATTAATGGTAGCTTACCATTCCATTTTTCTATTGCTTGCCTTTGTAGTATTTCTGGAGTTAAACCATCACGTAATAATCTATGTGCTTCAGCCTCTCCTTTAGCTAAATTAACTTTTGCTTCAGCTTCTTTTGTTGCTCTGAGTGCAATAAACTCTGCTCGTTTTGCTTCTTGTTCCGCAATTTGCTTCGCCTCCACCGCCTCACCAAATCGTTCAGAAAAATGGACATGAACTAGAGAAATATCATCCACTGCAACGTGATAGTTACCCAGCCGTGTAGACAACGCATCATCTACTGCACCTTTGACTTCTCCTCGCTTAGTAATAATTTCTTCAGCAGTATACTTTGCTATTATTGCTTTTAATACTTCTTCAACGGCAGGGTTAATAATCCGTATGACTACAGCTTGTTCATCTCCAATTTCTTGAAAAATCACATTTGCTTCCTGGGGGATAATATGCCAATTGAGAGCAACATCGGCGAAAACATTTTGTAAATCCTTGGAAGAAGCTTCAGTCGAAATTTCCTGTTTTTGGACTCGAATACTCAACTTTTTCACAGTATTGACTACAGGAATAATTAAGTGAAGTCCTTCTCCTAATATCTGGTTTTGCACTTCGCCAAATTTCATCAATACACCACGTTCTCCTGCATTTACAATTACACAAGGCGTAAGAAAGAGAGTTATCAGGAACAAAAGAGCAGTCAGTTTACCTGCACTGTTAAAAGTTTTATTTTTTATCATCTGTGTGAAACATGTATGCGTCTGGCACAGAGACACATATTTAGGAGTTGTAAGCTTCTTGCCGTTATGCTCTTATAACTTTGGCTCTTAGTCAATTTTCATATCACTCTAGACGTGTGAAAAATAAGTAGTAAATTCCTCAATGATAGGTTAATCTTTTCAACATACAGGTATATAGGTAAGCAACCAATGTGTACTTTACTACCCAAATTTGGAGATAGTGAAGGCTAATGTAGCTTTATTTTTACCTAAATCACTGTAATGATATCGAAAAACCGTAGTATTTGAAAAGGTAAGTTTGCCTCACAATCTTAAAAATTAGGAAACTTGCCCAAGTGCTTCCCCAAGGATGGAGAATATAATCATTGAAGAAATTTGACAGGAAGCAACGCAAACAGCAATGACAGTTTTTGAAGGCTATACGCGACAGCATCTTTACCAGAAATGGATGGAGATGCAATGCTTGCAACCGAGTATTACATTTAGCTGATATTTTTTGCCAAACTCATCAGCTGCTTATCCAAGTCGATGAGGTAATCTCTACCGTAAGTTCCATTCTCTAAGCCTGTGACAAGATGAGCGGGAATGTCTTGTGTAATTTCTTCGCTACAAGAACCAGCAGCCAGGGCGATCGCAGCTACTGTATCCACATCTCCTGTAAAAGCGATACAATCTTGTAAAAGTTCGCTCATCCTGTCATTTCGCATCACGGCAGTAATCGCGGCTCTGACACTCATCCAACCTTTAGACTTGACTTTACCTTCCCAAGGTTTAGCCCATTCCCCAGATACATAACCTTGGAGAAACTCTCCTAATTTGCGTTTTGCTCCCAGTCGGTAGATAAAATAATGTGACATCAAAGCAGCGGCAACAGCAGCATTGATTCCATCGGTTGTATTGTGGGTAATTGCCGCTTGAATTGTTGCCGCCTCAATAACTTTTTCTGGTGTGGGATAGATGCCAATGGGTGCTGCACGCATTGCACCCCCGCTTTTGTCACTGTCAGGGTTAATTTTGGTTAAAAATTCTTCTCCATTCTGAATTTCTACCAGAAAATGGTAGAAGTTTCGAGAATAACCTTCTCTCTCATCGCGTTTAAAAGCTCTAACAAAGCTATCGGCTAAAACTTCTGGTGTCCACGGTGCTTGAGCAACAATCACTTCTGCAATGGCAATGCTCATCTGGGTGTCATCGGTATAGCTGCCAGAAATGAGTCGAAAACGGGGATGTTCGACGTATCGACTCAAATCGTTGTTAACGATCATCTCATCAGCATATTCAAAGCCTGCACCGTAGGCATCTGCGTAGGCGTAGCCCGCCGAAGGCATCGCTAACTCTAGCAGCATAAGGGTATTAAACTAAAAACGGACGCGCCAGAAAAAAGCTAGAAATTGATTTAGCATCTACCGCCTCTCCTTCCAGAATAGCTTTCTCTAATTCTTCGGGAGTCAAAAACACAGTTTCGATATCCTCGTCTCCATCTTGTGCTGGTGGTGTCTCTAGCTTTTCCAAATCTCGCGCCAGAAAAGCATAGATAATTTCATCAGAATAACCAGGCGCTAGGAAAAATTCGCCTAATTTATCCCATTTTTGGGCACTATAGCCTGTTTCTTCTTCGATTTCGCGCTGTATTGTCTCTAAAGGTTCTTCATTTGCTTCCACAGTTCCTGCCGGAAATTCTAATATCCGTCCCTGAATCGCAAAACGATACTGGCGCACCAGCACAAGTTTGCCCTCTGGTGTCACAGGCACTGCTAAAGCACCACCAGGGTGACGAATACATTCCCATTCTCCCTCGGCTTTATTAGGCAAACGCAAGCGATTGACTTCAAAATCAAACTTGCGTCCTTTATAAAACAGGCGTTGTTTTAGCAGTTGTGGTAATTCTCTACCTAATGGCATAGTAAAATCTGATTATCTGTTAAGTACAGAGGTGATATCAGCCTTTTCTGTGTTTTAAAGATGGTAATTTTAATTGCCCATCGATAAATGTACATCAGAACAGTCTACCTCTTTCAGCAGTTCTTTAATAACACACCCGGATACTGGTTCTATCCAATCGGGGGCAATTTCTGCCAGTGGTACTAACACAAAGGCCCGATCCCGCATTCGTGGGTGGGGAATCTGTAGATTTGGTGTATCTACAATAAAGTCATCAAATAATAACAAATCTAAATCTAGAGTTCGTGGCCCCCACCGTTCTTGACGCACACGCCCAAATTGTTGCTCAATTCCTAACAAAATTTCTAATAACTGCTGGGGTAGCATCTCTACCTGCAATGTCACGCAGCCATTTAGATAATCTGGCTGTGGTGGCCCTACAGCTTTTGTTTGATACCACCTGGATTTAGCTTCTAAGAGAATACCTGGCGTTTGGGCTAAAGTTTTGGTAGCTGCTTCTAAAATTGTTTGGGAATCGCCGATATTACTACCAAGGGCAACGGCGCTTCTTCTGGGCTTAGTGTAGGCGTAATCCAACCCAGACATCTTAATCTCCTGAAACTAAGCTCTTTTTGGGCTATCTTTGCGGATATTCCGCTGCACTGTTCCAGAAAATGCTAACAGCCTGATATTCCGAATAATTAGCAGAATTACAACATTTTTACAAAACTAAATTAACCAAATCTAAAAAACATTTATTTTATGGTGAATTTAGTTAATTATTTATAGGATATTATACTAACACAACGGTGGTGCTATAACCCCAAAGCTGATTGATGATGGTTAGATATTTACTACTTTGAGCGAGGAACTGACGTGGGGAAGCTTACCTCCTGGTTCAAGCGAAAACCGACTAATTTGAGTGACTCTGAACAAGGAGGAACAAATGAGAGCTTACCACCAGCATATATGGCGCAGGCGAGGCAGTTACTGAGCAAATGAAAATTTTACCATCTAGGATGAAGACCAATCAAGCAACTGGCGGTAAACCACTCTATCGTCGATTATGGTTTTGGGCAGGCTTGGGTGTAGGTGGTGGGATAGTTGCCTTGATCTATGGCATCAGTCTAATAGACCGCACTTTGCCAGATCAGGCCGAGTTAAACGCCGTGCTGAGAGAGCAAACACTGACCATCAAAGCTGCTGATGGAACTATATTACAACAACAAGGTGAGGCTACCAGAGAACAGCTCAAGCTAGAACAAATACCAGATAATTTAAAAAAAGCTTTCATCGCCTCAGAAGATAGAAGATTTAGGCAACACAATGGATTTGACCCGCAAGGGATTGTCAGGGCGGGTTTGAATAATTTGCGATCGCAAGGTGTGGTAGAAGGTGGTAGCACCATCACCCAACAGTTAACGCGGATTCTCTTTTTGAAACAAGAACAGACAATCTGGCGCAAACTCAAGGAAGTCCGCCTAGCACAAAAAATGGAGCATGAATTAACCAAAGATCAGATTCTAGAGCGTTACCTGAATCTGGTTTATTTGGGAGGTGGAGCTTATGGTGTGGCAGATGCCGCCTGGGTATACTTTAGTAAATCGCCAGACCAGCTTACCCTTGCAGAAATGGCAACGATCGCAGGATTAGCCCCTGCTCCTAGCTTATATGCCCCAGATAAGAATCCCGAAGCGGCAATCCGGCGAAGAAATCTGGTATTGCAACGGATGCAAGAGGATGGAGTGATTACACCAGAGCAAAGGCAAGCAGCACTCCAAGAGCCACTAACCCTTAAAAACAGTTTACCCAAGCGAGTACAAGTAGAATCACCCTACTTTACCAGCTATATCCAAAAAGAATTGCCGAAGTACGTTTCTGCTAAGGTGCTGGCAAGTGAGGGATTAGTAGTTGAAACCACGCTGAATCCGGCTTGGCAGAAAGTTGCAGAAGAGGCGGTTGCCAAAACACTGCGAAATCAAGGACGCTGGGAGAACTTTAAACAAGCAGCAATGGTTGCCATTGACCCCCGAAGCGGTGAAATTAAGGCAATGGTTGGGGGAAAAGACTTTGGTAAAAACCAGTTTAATCGAGTTACCCAGGCACAACGACAGCCAGGATCGACATTTAAAGGGTTTGTATATGCCACTGCGATCGCTAGCGGTAAAAGCCCCTATGATAGCTACGAGGATGCACCCTTTGTAGTAGATGGCTACGAACCGAAAAACTATAGTGAAAGATTTCGGGGTTCAATGAATATCCGAGATGCCCTCACCCGCTCTATTAATATTATTGCGGTGAAGGTGTTGATTGATGTCGGATTTACGCCGACGATTAAACTTGCCCATGATATGGGGATAAAATCTGAACTCAAGCCCACCTACTCCTTGGCTCTCGGCTCAAATGAAGTAAATCTACTGGAGTTGACCAGCGCTTATGGCAGTTTTGCAACTCAGGGATTGCACACAGAACCTCATGGTATTACCCGCATCCTCAACCGCCAAGGTAAGGTAATCTGGTCAGCTAATTTCAAATCTAAACGCGCCCTTGACGCTGACAGTGCCGCCATCATGACTTGGATGCTACGTAACGTCGTAGAAGAGGGGACTGGTGCTGCTGCCCAATTAGGTGAGAGACCAGTTGCTGGCAAGACAGGTACTTCCGATGAAGCTCGCGATTTGTGGTTTATTGGCTACATCCCCCAAATGGTGACAGGGGTATGGCTAGGTAATGATGATAACCGCCCCACTTATGGCAGCAGTGGCAGCGCCGCTTACACCTGGCACGAATTTATGGAGAAAGCGGCAGAGGGGATGCCTGTCGAAAAGTTTCCCAAACGGCCAAAGTTAGAAGGTCGCAAAGGTACTATCAAAGCCCAGTCCATCAAGCCCAAACAAGTGCTGAATCGTTCTATTTCATCTAATGATGACTCAGAAGGAGAAAGTGCTAGAAATTCTGAGGAGAGTGGTTCATCAAGGAGACGTAGGAGAAGGAGCTATTCTCAAGAAGAACAGCAGTCAAACTATACCCCAAGACGGAGAAGGCGCGATCGCAGCGAAGAATCAAATTCTAGTAACTCTTCTTCAGAATCATCTACTCCCCGGCGGCGCTCTAGAAGAGTAGAATCTGATTCTCCCCCGCCTCCCAGAACTCGCCGATCTTCCTCTCCCGACAATAATAGTTCTGGTTCTTCATCGCCACAACCATCCTGGCGCGAAAGACTTAGACCTTCTAATTAATGAAGAGTGGGAATTGGTAATTGGGCATTGGGCATTGGGAATTGAAAATTGGGAATTGGAAATTGGGAATTGGGGAAATAACAAGGAATCTTTCTCCTCTGCCCCCTGCCCCTCTGCCTTTTTTATGCAATATGAAGTTGCTCAAACTAAACTAGGGGAGGATGTTAAGTGATACGCTCATTCTATAGTGTGTCAAGTAGTGTCACTTAACATTGGAGAATATACTCATGCATATATTGATGCAGGCAGCAGATTCAGTTGCAACAGGTGGTGGTCATTTTCCCTTTGCTTTCACCTTGGTGTATGTCGTTGGTTTTATTGCTGCTGTAAGCATTGGTTCAATAGCTTGGTACAACTCGAAACGCCCCGCAGGTTGGGAAAGCAAAGAGCGTCCTGATTTTGTGCCTAAAGTTGATAAAGAAGAAACTCCGGGTGTGGGGAAACCGAAGTCATAATTTAGTCATTAGTCATTAGTCATTAGTCATTAGACTATGAACTTTTGACTATGATTAGGTTTGTACGTCAACCCAACGACGGTACAGCTTTTGAATTTGTTTGAGAAGTTTTGTCTGAATCGGTTGAGTTGAATCATTTGGCTTCGCTATATCTTGCAATTCTGTCAAGAGTCTAGCTTCTTCGACGGCGACTTCGCCATCGCTATAAATTAAGCCACTGATGGCTTCAATCAGATTTTCACAATCTTCAAGGCTGGGGCGATCGCCTAAATACTCCCGCACCCAGTCATAGCATTCTTTTGGCTGTACAGGAACTAATTCGTATAGCCAAGGCTTAATTTCTGGATCGTTAGCCAAACCTTTTGCTTGAGCTATTTCGCGGAGATATTGCCGTTCTTCTGGCTGGATTCTGCCATCAATCCAGGCTGCTCCAATCAGGATTTTAACTAAGTTTTTGACATTGGAAGGTGTAACCATTGCTGCCTCCTCTGGTAGATTCAGGCCACCATCAAATCGTACAATCCTAAACAGTATTCACTCGGAATTATTGGTTTTTCTTAAGCGAACCATAAAAAAGCCATCCATGTCCTGTTGGTGGGGCCAGACTTTAAACCAACCTTGAGGGGTGCTATATGCAGAAGCAGCCAACTCAATGCCCCTTGGAGGCTCAATTTGCCAATGAGGAGACTCAGCTAAAAATGCCGAAATCACTTCTTCGTTTTCTGCTGGATGCAATGTACAGGTGGCATAAACTAGTACACCACCAGCTTTGACAAAAGTTGATGTATGTGTTAACAATTCTTTTTGCAGCACCGAAAGTTCCAGGACAGATTCTGGTGTCTGTCGCCAACGAGCATCAGCATGACGGTGCATGGTTCCTAACCCAGAACATGGAGCATCAAGTAATACGCGGTCTGCGGTGTTTTGAAATTGCTTGGAATGGCGGCTGTCGCCAGTGTAAATTTGGATAGATTGTAAATTTAGGCGTTGAGAATTTTCTTGAAGTTTGCGAAGACGAGAAGCAGTGCGATCGCAAGCCCAAATTTTCCCACTATCTGCCATTAACTCAGCAATGTGGGTTGTTTTACCCCCTGGTGCAGCACAGGCATCAATTACCACCTCACCTGGTTGGGGGTCGAGCAAATGACTTACCAATTGGGCGCTAGCATCTTGTACAGTCCACCAACCTTCTTTAAAACCAGGTAGTTTTTGAATTGATCCAGTATTACCCATGAATCTTAAAGCTTGGGGTAAATCAGGAATCCGTCTCACCAAAAGACCAACAGATTGCAAAGCCGCCTCAACTTCTTCGATTGAAGTGCAAAGTGGGTTGATACGTAAATCAATTGTTGGTGATTGGTTCATCCATTCACACAGTTGTTCTGTCTCGGTCAAACCCAGTTGTTCTAACCAGATTTGAATAATCCAGTCAGGAAAACTGTGTAAAATACCCAAGCGTTCCACTGGTTTTTCTGGAAGTTGTAACGGATCAAAATGGGGAACTGGGGACTGGGGACTGGGAATTGGGGACTGGGGAAGTAACAAAGAATCTTTCTCCTCTGCTCCCCTGCTCCTCTGCTCCTCTGCCCCTCTGCCCCCTTGCTCCCCTGCTTTTCTAAGATACTGGCGTAATAGACCGTTAACAAAACCCGTAAGTCCAGAAAAACCGTTTTCTTTAGCGAGTTGGACAGTGGTATTAACAGCAGCAGAGGCGGGAATACGCTCTTGATAGCGCAGCTGGTAGAAACCCAAGTGTAAGATGGTGCGGAGGTCTTGTGGTTGTTGGTGAGATTTCTTTTTGGCGAATTGATCTATGAGAGTATCAAGAGTGCGCTGCCTTCTGACGCTCCCATAAACCAATTCTGTCACCAAGCGGCGATCGTGATCGGGCAAATTAACTTTTTGCAGTACTCTATCTAGGGCAACATCAGCATAAGCCCCCTTATGAACATCTCGCAGGGCGATAAAAGCTAGTTGACGGGGGTTTGTCATGGAAACATGAATCAGGAGTCAGGAGGCTTTTGTATTCTAACTCCCAACTCCTGTACAGACGCTATTAATCGCGTCTCTCCTAACTTCCCTATCTAGGCATATACGGGTCTACACTAGCGATTTCAAACTCACATGCTCTAGAAACCTGTTCTGCTGGTAATTTACCAAAGCTGATTAGTGGCAAATAAGTGGGGTTTGCCATCAGTTCTTTTGCCAATAAGAATCCAGTAATTGTCCAAGTTTGATATTTCCTAGCTTGTTTCCCAATCAGTCGCCCTTTCTTACCGTCGTAATATTCTGGCCATTGATCTGTACTGAGCCGTCCTTGGGCAGTTTGAATAGCCTTTTGTGCAAGACTTATTTTGTTAGTTTTCACAGCCGCAGCTGCCAACATCCACATTAAAACTGGCCAACTACCAGCATTATGATACGACCAAGGGATATTTTTGGGGTCACATCCAGTTACAATTCTGTATTCTTCATGTTCTAAAGCTGGGAAACAAATTTTCATCGGCATATCTCCCACCAAATCATCCCATCGTTCCTCAATGAGAGTCATAATTGCTTGTGATTGTTCTTCGGTGGCTAAGTCTGAAATAATCGCCATTAAGTTTCCGAGTGAAAAGAAGCGAGTATCTAGCTGCGACGGCCCGACATTACCCGCTAGATAACCACCTTTTTTTGGCAACCACTTATCTAATTCATAATAGGGAACAGAATCTACATATATGTTGAACAGATTCACAGCACCTTTACCATATTCTTCACTTTTGAAGCGATAAATTTCATTCAGGCGATTAATATCTATCCAATAATGCTGGCGAATATGAGCGCATAAAAGAGGCAACCTGTTATCAATGGCTGCAACAATATCGGAATTCCCTTGACAAATTAGCAGTTCACGAGATGCACGCAATGCCGTGTAAAAAAGAACTTGCAATTCTAAAGGATGCCCATAAATGCCCATACGACGGTCAATCATACAAGCACCATCTGGAACCAATAGCGTTGGGTACATATCAAAGCGATTCGCCAAGCAGATTTCCATAATTAACCTGATGCCATTTTGGAATTCAGGTTGATAAGCTAGAGAAAAATCTTTAGTGGCTACTACATAGGCACGTAACAAAATAATCCACCATAGGCAAGAATCAACAGGTGTAACTCTCGCGATCGCATGTTCACCAAAATCAGCCTCTAAATATTCTTGCCCATTGTCTGATACAACTTTGAAGCTAGCTGGTATTAATCCTCGTCCAGGCTTATAGGCATCTAATGCCTTTTCTTTAGGCTGTAACTTTAAGGTTTCTTCTAAGAAATTGCGAACAATATCTGTTCTACCTTTGATCAGAAAAATTAGAGCTGAAGAGACAAAATCCCGAACAAAGCACTGGTCATAATTGAGAGCCTCTACAGATGCATCATAAGCGGCTACAGTACCAACGGGGCGGCCTTGATAATAGAGAATTGATTTTTCTAGTGTTAGCCACGCTTCTTCTACTTCTTTTAAATTTTCAGTAGTTTCCAATTCGTTTAAGTGCATCGCCAGAATAACTCCATTCGGGTTGTGAATTTGTGGTAGATGCGTCTTCATTCCTTATTTTTGCTATTCTCAGCATAACAAAAACGATTCTTTGAATAGCATAATTGGAGAAAGTTAATCAACTAACAAGAAATAAATCTGCTGAAATTTTTACAGCATTATTATTAGTTAATTGCCCTATAATCGATTACTGCATTGGTGAATTATAGTTGTTTTTATTCACCCAGAGTAGTAATATAATTCTTCAAACAGTCACACAAGATATATTTTTAGATTATTTATTGTTCTGTTTCATGTCCAGAAGCTTTGGTTTACCAAACAAAAATATATCTTCAGCGCTGCTTATGGTTTGTGTGAAGTTAAAACTGGTTGCAGTATATTTACTTGAGCAGGATTAGTTTTTGACACTAAGAGGTCAGATTATTCCCCTATAAGATAATAATTTATAACTTTTTTTCAGAATATGCAAGATGAATTCTTGAAAAATTTCAAATGTCAATACTTCTGAAGGGTTAAATTTTTTACCCCACTGGCAGATGACATGGGGTGTTTATAAAAGTAAGCCTAAGAATAGTAATCAAGTCTCACAGAGAGGTGTAAAGACACGGAGTAGCTTGGCTCGTTGATTAAATAATCTCAGCATCTTTAGACCTGAAAGTATCAAAAGCTTGATTAATTGCTTGCATTAAAGGTTTTGCGATGCAGAACTGTTGATATCAAAATGATATTGTCTTGCTAATCGACGATACGCAAGTTTAACAAAGTTGACATTATAACTCTGATCTACACCTAATATTTCCCACCGTTCCCCAGATAATACGGTGTCAAGAGTAAATTTATCAAAGCTTTGTATTTGACTCCAAATCTTAATGTTCCTGCAATTATCGCCACTTAGCAGCGTCTTAGCAACAGGACTACACCCAGAAATATTTTGTAGTATTTCTCGGTATGGAGGTTCCAAAGTTTGATAATACTATCTCTGTTGCTGAATGCCTAAGCAGAGCATTGAGTAATTCTCCGGTTTGGAGATTCCGCAGCTTTATTGTGGAGTCTGTACTACCACTAATAAGAGTTTGACTGTTAAGACTAATAACAACTGTATTCACAACTGCCAAATCTTCAGTGAGAATATAGCACTGTTCCCAAGTTTTTAAATCCCAAACCTAATCGTTTGATTGTCCCTAGCACTTGCAAGGATCTTACCATTGGGACTAATGCTGACAGATAAAACTCTATTATCTGCCCTTAAGTCAGTACACCAGAAAAACCAATCACATCAACTAGAAACCTTCCATTCCATTATCCAAACTCAAGATACTCAATAATGGTTCCATCAGGATGCATCGCTCGCATATTCGCTCCAGTGGTAACTTTGTTCGGTTCCGCCAGAATCACAGCACCCTGCTGAATAAGTGCTTCTTTAAAATCATTGAGTGAGTCCACAAGAAATGTTGCGTGTGTACTCTTGAATGGAGAGAGTGCTTCTGCCGAACCAGCAATTAAAAGAATAGAACCCACACTTGCGAGTTCCAACTCAGACTCGGAATATTGAAACCACAACCAACATTTTTCTGTAAAAAGGTTTTCATAGAAAGCGATCGCCTCATCCAAGTCTACCGGACTAAGATAGACTCTGGTTAATACTTTAAGAATTTGCATTGCAAACTATCTATTAGGCAGCTAATGGATTTTATTTTGCTTACTCAGCAATCATAGTTAACTAAGATTGATCAAGAATATAGTCTATCTTCAACTTGAAAAGGTCTTCAATTCTCTGTTCATATAGCTCTTGATAATGTTGTTTGCAGTCAATCAAAATACATTTCATTTCTACTCCTTTAGCCCCACATAAGTCATCTGTATAGCTATAACCAATATATATACATAGATTTTGCAACAGTACCTAGTTTTAGGAGTATGTCAGAGAAAATAGCAGGAGATGTTTTCTGATGCCATCTTGAATTAATGTCTCTGCAAGAAAAAATATGTCTGATATTCCCATAGTATTTAATTAGTAATACATCAGGTGTAGTTTAAATAATTACAGATTCTGAATTACGAATTGTTTCAAATTTTTTTCCCTGTGCGTAGATAAAATAATTATCTGTCACTTTTACCTCAGCCTGAAAGCCTGCTTTTTTTAGCTTATCCTTAAGTTCATCCGGCTGATAAAAAATTTTGACAATCTGAAATTCTTGACCATTATTTAATTTACGGGTTTTATATATGTTTCCGTCGTCTTCAAGGATATGATTGTTAGCTGTGGATGTAGGTTCAAAGGAAGAGTCAATGATAAATACTTCCCCACCAAGGCGAACAGATTGGTAGACTTTCGTCAAAAAAGAATCGAGTAATTTTGGTGGCACATGAGATAGCCAAAAGGCGAAAAACACCAAATCATATTCAGTGTCAGGTTGCCAAGTAAATAAATCAATTAGGTGATATTCAACACTCAGTGAATTCAACTTCGAGCGATTAATTGCAATCATTTCTTCAGAGGCATCGATCGCAGTAATCTTTTTACCGATTCTTAAAAGCTCCTGCGTCCAGATACCTGTTCCAGATGCTAACTCCAAAATATCATCCATCAAACCAATTTGGTGTAATGTATTTTTTATCACAACTACTTCATTAAACCAGCGCTGGTTTATTTCGGGACTGCGATCGTAGCGTCCTTTCCTATAGAACCACTCATCATATTCATTGGCTCTAGCGCGATAGTACTCAATCTGTTGTTGAAGAATATTATCTGTCATCGCGTCCTTTCTGATCCGATTGAATTTATATTTGACATTGCTATGACTTTCAGTAAGATTTTTTTCTTCAATGAATAAACTTGCATTTCATCTGTAATTATGTGGTATTTTTATCATTACATAATAATACGGTGAATCAATAAACTTATCGTAGATTCACTGTTAAGTAGCTGAAATCTGATATTTATTTACCCCTGAAAGCAGAATGAAGATGTTTACTAAGTTCTCTTCAAGTCGATTTTTGAGTATGGCTTTTGCCTTCCTCCAAAGGTTCAAACAGCACAGAATCCACACCTTTTCCCTATTATTTGCATTGGGACTTAGCTTAACTTTGGCTATCTCTGCTTGCTCTCCAAGCGCAAGTAACAATGGAACAACTCAAACCGCTAGCCCCAGTGCTGTAGCTAGCGGCACTACAATTCGTATAGGCTACCAGAAAGCGTCAACTGTCCTCTATGCACTGAAAGCGAGAGGAGAATTAGAAAAAGCCTTTGCAACTTCAGGATCTTCCGTAACTTGGTCAGAATTTCCGGCTGGGCCTCCAATGCTAGAAGCATTGAATGCAGGTAGCATTGATTTTGGCTATACCGGAGAATCACCACCAATATTTGCCCAAGCTGGGGGTATCCCTCTAGTTTATGTTGCCTACGATCCTTGGAGTCCGAAAGCGGAAGCCATTGTAGTACCCAAGGATTCACCTATTAAAAGTGTGGCTGAACTCAAGGGCAAAAAAGTTGCTTTTGCCAAAGGTTCTAATGCTAACTACCTATTAGTGAAAGCGCTCGAAAAAGCAGGGGTACAGTACAGTAAAATCCAGCCAGCAACTCTCCCACCTGCCGATGCTCGTGCTGCCTTTGAAGGAAAAAAGGTTGATGCTTGGGCAATTTGGGACCCATATTTAGCCGCAGCAGAAGCAGCAACAGGCGCACGTATTTTAACAGACGCAACGGAATTAGCTCCCAATCGTGGTTATTATCTAGCTGCAAAATCTTTTGTTGATGCCAAACCTGATGTTTTGAAAATAGTTTTAGATAGGGTGAAAAAAGTTAGTGGCTGGGCAAAGAATAATCCTAGTGAAGTTGCTAAACTTCTTTCCCCTGCTTTGGGTATAGATGCTCCTGTATTGGAAATAGCAGAAAAGCGACGTGAATATGATGTACTTCCGCTCACAGATGAAGTGATTACTAAACAACAAGAGATTGCAGATACCTTCTACAAAATTAAGTTGATCCCGAAAGAAATCAAAGTTAAGGAAATTGTTTGGCAAGGAAAAGTGAATAATTAATAAATAATGATTTTTGAATTCCGAATAATGTTACAAGTTAACATAACACGTTGAAAAGTTATTATGCCTTTGTTAAATTCCAAAAATAGATTTTTCGGTAAGCTTAATAGCCTAATTTTAAGTACTAACCAGTTAAGTTCGTTAGTTATATTTGGTATATTATTCTCTCTGGGAACTAGTATTGGTGTAGCGCAAGTCAGAACAACACCTAAATCGGGATTCACACTGCAACTTTTACATACTTCCGATCAAGAAGCTGGTGTTCCAGCACTGAAGGATGCACCAAACTTTTCGGCAGTGTTGAATGCACTCAAAAATCAGGATGCTAATCGTGACGGTAAGCCTGATTATCCTAATACCTTAATCCTTTCATCTGGAGATGCCTATATTCCCAGTCCCTTCTTATTTGCTAGTGATACAGTTTTTGGTGGACAGGGAAGAGGAGATATTTTAATTTTAAATGCTTTAGGGTTTGGTGCGATCGCCTTTGGTAATCACGAATTTGACTTAGGTACAGGTGTTGTTGCCGATTTACTCGGTGCTAAAAAAGATTACCCAGGTACAAATTTTCCGTATCTCAGCACGAATCTAGACTTCAGCACTGATAAAGACCTAGCAAAATTAGTTACTGCTGATGGACAAGAGGCAAGTAAAATTCCTAATAAAATTGCCCGTAGTACCATCATTACCCTCAATGGTGAAAAGATTGGTGTAATTGGCGCGACAACTCCCACTCTGCGGACGATTTCTTCTCCCGGTAATGTGACTGTGTTGCCTAAAGCATTTAACGATCGTAATGCCGCAGACATCGCCGCCTTAGCTGCTGAAATTCAAACTTCTGTCGATGCACTGCTGACAAAAAATCCAGATATTAATAAAGTTATTCTGTTGGCGCACATGCAGCAAATTGCTATTGAGCAAAAGCTAGCAAAATTACTCAAAGGAGTAGATATTGTTGTTGCTGGTGGTTCTAATACCTTACTAGCCGACAAAACAGACCGTCTACGAGTCGGTGATAAATCTGCTGGAACTTATCCAATCCTCACAAAAGCAGCAGATGGTAATCCGATAGCCGTAGTTAATACCGATGGAAACTATCGTTATGTTGGTCGTCTAGTAGTTAACTTTGATGCCAATGGAGTGATTATTCCGTTTAATATTGACTCCAAAATCAGTGGTGCTTATGCGACTGATTCTAAAGGTGTAGCAACTGTCGGCGGGAAACCCGATCCTAAAATTGTCGCCATTACAGAGGCACTTCAAAAAGTGATTATTGCCCAAGATGGTAAAATTTTTGGGAAAACCAACGTCTTCCTCAATGGCTGGCGCGGTGATGTCCGCACACAAGAAACCAATTTAGGGAATTTGACAGCCGAAGCTAATTTAGCGATCGCTAAACGATACGATCCTAAAACAGTCATTTCCATCAAAAATGGCGGTGGTATCCGTGACAATATCGGTATCTACACCTTTCCCCCTGGTTCGACTCGCTCACAAGATGTTATCAAACTACCACCTCAAGCAAATCCTGTAGCAGGTAAGAAAGCAAAAGAAATTTCCCAACTTGATATCACCAATGCGCTACGATTCAACAATGGCTTGACTTTAGTTACTCTGAGTGCAAAAGAACTACTAGCGGTCATTGAACATAGCGTAGCAGCGATCGCACCCAGCGCTACCCCTGGCAGTTTTCCCCAAGTAGCGGGATTAACCTTTAGCTTTGACCCAGATTTGCCAGCAGGTAAGCGCGTCAAATCCCTTGCTATCAAGGATGAGAAGGGCAAAATTATTGATGTAGTAGTTAAAAATGCCGAGTTAGTGGGTGATCCTAATCGGATCTTCCGCACTGTTACCCTCAATTTCCTTGCAACTGGTGGCGATGGCTATCCTCTTCCGAAAACAGAACGGGTTGATTTGATATCAAAAGATGCTGATAAGAACAAACGCACAGGTTTAGCCACCTTTGCTGCTGATGGTTCCGAGCAAGATACATTAGCCGAATATCTAGCTGCTAACTTTAAGCAGATTCCCTTTTCTCAAGGGGATGTGCCACCCGCAGAAGATACTCGCATTCAAAATCTCAAATTGCGTAAAGATGTGGTGTTATCAAATTAATTATTTGTGCCTAATACAAGTAAGTTGACACAATAAAATCAAACTATGTAAATAAAAATGAACTAGGCTAAAACCCTTATGCCTATTGTCTATCGCCTGATTTCAACGACAATATTACCCGCTTAAAGATGTATAAGTTTGCCCCGGCTTGGGAGAACGAGCAAATAGTATTTGGTGCTGCGCGACCTGGATACACTAACAATAAGGTTCAGGATTGGATAGAATTCATGAAGTGCCAAGATATTAAGCGAGTTTGTTGCCTTCTTCCCAATCAACAGCTAGCTTATTATTCTAATCTTCTGGATAGCTACAAACAGGAATTTGGTAATCAGCTAGTATGTTGGGCACCAATTGTAGATTTCCATCTATCTGATTTAGAAACCCTCACACAAAAAATACTTCCTTTCTTAATAGAAGCAGATAAACAAAATGAGAAAGTCGTTGTACATTGTTCTGGTGGAGTTGGACGTACTGGACATGTATTAGCGGCATGGCTAGTTAGTGTCCGAGGATTATCAAATCAAGCTGCAATCGCTGCTGTCAAGAAAACAGGTAGAAATCCTTATGAAGCTGCATTAGCTGCTGTATTTATAGGTAGAAATCCGTTGAAAGTTGTAAAAGAACTTGAATTGCTTCTAAATGATTGCCGTCTAGCAATACATAAAGTTTTTTGATTTTGCTATCAACCTGTTTAATCAGTCTCTTGGCGAGGTAAATTCTATGGCAATGGTTTTAGATAAAGTAGTTCCTTTTGGGAGATCAATGGATGAATATATAAAAATATTCAATTTAACAGACGCAGATTTAAATAAAAAAATCCTTGGAATTGGGGATGGCCCGGCAAGCTTTAATGCAGAAATGACACGTCAGGGTAAAAGTGTAGTTTCTGTTGATCCACTATACCAATTTTCTGGTGATGAGATATTGCAACGATTTAATGAAGTGGTAGATAACATCATTAACCAAGTCAAGGCTACATCGAAAGATTGGGTATGGGGCTATCATAAATCTCCAGATGATTTGCGACACAATCGAGTCAAAGTTATTAGAGAATTTCTGTCTGATTATGAAAATGGCAAAAAAAGTAACAGATACATAGTCGATGAGTTTCCAAAATTAGAATTTAAAGATCAAGAGTTTGACATAGCCCTGTGTTCACATTTATTGTTTTTATATTCAGACCATCTAGATTACAACTTTCACCTAAATTCTATAGGTGAGATGCTACGTATTGCTAAAGAAATCAGAATATTTCCCCTGATAACTTTAATGTGGAAACATTCTCAACATTTAGATGAAATAGTAAAATATTACACTTCAATAGGTTACAAGATCGATATTGAAAATGTTGAATATGAGCTACAGCCTGGTGGAAATAAAATGTTGAAGATAACTAGAGATATTTAGAAAATTCATAATTCGTAATTTTCAGTAATTATATTCTGATTACCAAGAAGGATTTTGTCAACAAGCGCTCAATGATTCAATAATTTTTAATGCGATCGCACCGATCACTACAATCAGCGTTATTATGTAGCATTTCTACCAGGAATGGACATCAGTGTCGCTGTTACCAAGTTGCATTTATGGTCAGTATACTTTGCTGCGATGAGCGATACTCTTGCAGAGTCACTTCCTGAACGCCACAACAGATACCTGCACCAGTTGTTCTTCTACTGAGTAGAATTTGCTGTTGGGAAGTGGCATGAGTTGAAAGGGCTTGTAAATGGTTGATGAACGCCAAGATTTAAAGGTGTTGGAATGTGGTGGAGTGAGTCCGGTTTTAATCATTTGTTATATTTACGACTGGCTTGGGTGAATGGACGCTTCTGATAACTTATTTCCAGATTCTGATTTGCCATCCCCTAACCGCTAGATGCGCCCTAATGCTTTTAGATGAAAAAATAAAGGTATACATAGGTTTCAAAATTATTACTTTTGGATAATTTAATTTCAAATAAATATCCTTATAAAGAATCATATAGGTATTGAATACCTATGTACGTAAGTGAGGTAATTATGTCAATTATAGCCAAACAACAAGAGTTATTTGTAGAGATACCTTCAGACCAACAGCAACATCTGTCTGGAGGACAATTCTTTTCAAGAGGGCGACGTAATCGCGATATGCGAGGTAATCCTGATATTAGAATAACCGGGAATCTGACCACTGCTGATGGGGATCAAATTCCCATCCTAGTTTTAGGTTTTAGGCTTGACCAATAGTAAGCCATGACTAGAAATAGCATAGGTAAAGCTTTGGAATTCATATAGGAACAATATTGATATAATTCACTCACTATCTAATTATTTTTTGAGAGAATTGTATTAGTCTGTAATGTATGGTTTCCAAAATCATGAAATTAATGAAATGAAAGCGATAAATGGATGTTATCATTAGCATCCATTTTTTGTTGACCAGACAATTAGATTCTATAAAGGGAAACGAGCAATTTCTTATAGATAGATATGAGCTTAATCTAGGCTAAAAGTAGATATGTAACTCAATGCTGTTTAGTAATCTGAGGATATTTAAAAATATAAATCAATTTTATTAATGCTTCATCGCTTTGGTGGAGGCAAAAAACCCCCGAAGTCTCCGCCGTCCCAATCAGATCCATCAAGCCAGCCATCATCTTCAGCATCGCACAACAACATATATGCAAGTAACAAGGTATTGATAAATTGCTCTACAGAAATTTCCCAATGTCTAGCCATCTTGTCTAATTGCACTTTTGTTACTGAATTCGATGATGTAAAACATTGCAACACATCATCATGGCTACAAGACCATCCAGAAATGAATTTATCAAAATAAGGTTTATATTTCTCTGTTGGATGAGGTTTCTTAAAGTTAGTAAAACGAACTTCTTTAAAGAAGTCTAGTTTTAGACCAGCAACAAGCCCATCAGAATCTTTACCATCAATATAGTAATAAAGTGAAGTACCTTGACCATTAAAACTGCGAGCAGCACGAATAATTCTGGGAGGGACGAAATCATCTCCCTCGAAATCTGCAAGAACATCCTTTATTGTCATGTAGACTGTATTCAGTACTCAAGTATTATTCTTAGGGTTCCCAAACCAGAACAAAGCGTTACATTATGACATGAACAAGATTTATAAAAAGGATACGGTTCGGTTTATTTACCTGATTATCACTTGGCGATGCCCAAGCTGCTTAGAATAGTAGTGATAGAGAGGATTATAATTATGAACGTCATCATTCCTAATGAAATATTAACCGCAACTCGGATGACTGAAGGCGAAATGAAGCAGGAAATTGCGGTGATGCTCTTTCAAAAAGAAAAGTTAACCCTTGCTCAAGCCAGCCGATTTGCAGGCATGAATCGTATAGCATTTCAGCATCTACTCGCAAGTCGTCAAATTTCAGTGCATTATGGGGTCGAGGATTTTGACCAAGATATAGAAAACTTGCGGGCGATGGGTAGACTGTGATCATTGTCAGTGATACTTCACCCATTAATAACCTCGCCGCCATTAACCATCTTCATTTACTACAACAGCTTTACGGAACAGTCCTAATTCCTGAAGCTGTCTACCGAGAACTAACTGATCCCAACTTTCCAGTGGCAGGTGCAATTGAAGTTCAAACTTTTATCTGGATTCAAACTCGTCCAGTTCAAGATCGAACATTGGTTGAAGCACTCAGCAATGAACTGGATATTGGTGAAGCTGAAGCCATCGCTCTAGCGCTGGAAATGAAAGCAGATCAAGTTTTAATTGATGAACGTCGTGGTCGCATGGTTGCAGCTAGGCTAAATCTTGGTTACACAGGGATTTTAGGAATCTTGGTTGAAGCTAAAAGTCAAAGGCTGATTTCTGCTGTGAAACCTTTGTTAGATGCTCTGATTAACCAAGCAGGATTTTGGGTAGCGGAACCTTTATACAAGAGGGTTTTGCAGCTTGTTGATGAAAAATAAATGCGGCATAGACTCTCTAGCTGGGCAGCAGTAGGCATTCTGAAAATTTTTACTTATTAACCATCCCTAGCAAGTGTTTGCGGTTAATTTGTCAGTGATGCTTTGCCCATCAAGAACCTCGCTGTTACTCTACCGAGTTTCCTTTTACTCTGATTCAAATTTCCGCCAGAAGTCTATTGACTTCTAGTAAATCTATTGAGAAGCTAATAGTTAGATTTACTAATTAATAGAAGTGCATCAAACTTGTGACAATACTGACGGGAAAGATAAATCGATCGCAACCTGCTAGCGAACCAAAACCGTTGATTCTGGAAACTCAGGGACTCACACGCCGTTTTGGTAAGTTAACCGCAGTTAATAACCTGAGCATATCTGTGGAACAAGGCGAAGTATTTGGTCTGCTTGGCCCCAATGGTGCAGGGAAAAGTACAGTTATTAAGATGTTGACAACCTTACTGCCTATCAGTGCAGGGAAAGCAACCTTAGCTGGCTATGATGTGGCTCGTCAATCTAATCCTGTGAGACGGGCTATCGGCTATGTACCCCAGGCGCTCTCTGCTGATGGTAGTCTCACGGGTTACGAAAATCTCTTAATTTTCGCCAAGCTGTATGGAATACCTGCCAAAGGACGCGATCGCCGCATCTATGAAATTCTAGAGTACATGGGTTTGCAAGATGCGGCGAAACGCTTGGTACGAAACTACTCTGGTGGGATGATCCGCAAGCTGGAAATCGGCATATCAGTTCTCCATCAACCCCAAATTCTGTTTCTTGATGAGCCGACTGTCGGACTAGATCCCATAGCTCGAACTCAAGTATGGCAGCTTGTACTACAACTCTGTGCTGATTACGGCACAACTATATTTTTAACAACCCACTTTTTAGAAGAAGCAGATAGCCTGTGTAACCGAGTGGCGATTATGCAGCAAGGTGAAGTCGTTACCACAGGCACACCAAGGGACTTAAAAGCTTCTTTAGATAACCCAAATGCAACTTTGGATGATGTCTTTATTCACTATACAGGCGACCAGTTAACATCAGGAGTGAACTACCGTGACACAGCAAGAACCAGACGTACTGCTCAACGGTTGGGTTAAATCACCACCCACTGTCCGAGTAGATTTGATCTCTGCAATTAAAGAGCTAGTTACGAAAACCCTGGCGATCGCAGAATTGGAAATCCGTAAACTCCGCCACGATCCCACTGATTTAGTCGTTCGGGCTGTACAACCAGCTTTATGGCTGCTAATCTTTGGGCAAGTTTTCGCCCGGACTCGCGCGATTCCAACAGGAAACTTACCCTATTTGGACTTCATTTCTGCTGGCATCTTGGCTCAGAGTATTTTGTTTGTGGCAATTTTTAGTGGTGGAATGACCCTAATCTGGGAGCGAGATTTAGGCATTGTCCATAAATTTTTAGCTAGTCCTACACCGCGTGTGGCGATGGTGCTGGGCAAAGGTTTAGCATGTGGGGTACGGTGCTTATCTCAGGTAATATTCATTTACGGATTGTCATTTTTATTAGGTGTCAAACTAAATCTTCATCCCCTAGCTATTCTCCAAGTACTGCTGCTAGTGATAATGGGGGCGGGAACATTTTGTATTTTCTCATTAATTATTGGCTGTTTGGTGAAAAGCCGAGAAAGGATGACGGGTATTGGACAATTGTTAACTATGCCGTTATTTTTTGCTAGCAATGCCATCTATCCGATTTCTTTGATGCCCAGTTGGTTAAAGTTCATTTCCCATTTAAATCCGTTGACTTATCTGGTTGACGGGTTACGTAGCACCATGCTGTTAAACGGCACTAGCATCTATGGCTTTGGTCTGGATTGTACAATTCTCTTATTCACATTAATAATTTTGGCCATCCTTGGTGGAAAACTTTATCCACGGGTGGCCATGTAACTAGGAGAACAACAAGCCCATGACCTTGGATAAACCTAATCAAGGTGCAACTTCCGAAGAATGTGCCGCTAGAGTAATGGAGACAGTTCCATTAGTGATGCGGTTTATCCGAGCGGATATGCGTGCCCATAGTGCCGCTTTTTTATCTATACCTCAATTGCGATCGCTAGCATTTATCAACCGGAATCCTGGGGCTTCATTATCTGATCTGGCAGAGCATTTAGGTGTCACCTCTGCCACGGCATCAGCAACCATAGAACGCTTAGTACAACGCGACTTTGTGAAACGGATTGCCCATCCTCAAGAGCGGCGGCGGGTGCTGCTCAATTTAACTGAAGATGGAAAACACCATCTCAAGCAATCCCAAGATCAAACTCGCGCTCATATTACCGATTTGCTGACAGGTCTTTCAGAAGACCAAATTTCCAACATTGAAGAAGGCTTAACTCTACTAAAAAATGTCTTCGAAAAAACAGAACTCAAAGCCCCATAACTTTGAGGTTGCACAGCACGATCCCTTTGCAGCCTTTAAGTTTCGAGACTATCGGCTATTTACCATTGGACGGCTGGTGCTGTTCGTGGGGTCGCAAATGCAAACTGTAGCGATCGGCTGGGAACTCTATGAGCGGACTAACTCAGCGATCGCTTTAGGTGGTGTAGGACTGGCGCAAGTTCTACCAATGATTATTCTCACCTTAATTGCCGGAGATGTTGCAGATCGCCGCGATCGCAAAGTGACCATGTTACTCTCGGTAATGTTGCTAGCCCTCTGCTCCCTAGCTTTAGCAGTACTTTCCTATACTCAAGGTGCAATTTTCCTAATTTACGCCTGCTTAGTATTAACAGGTGTAGCGAGGGCATTCCTCAAACCTGCCAGTGATGCTCTGATGTGGCAATTAATACCTGTCAGTGCTTTTACCAATGCAGCCACCTGGAATAGTAGTAGCTTTCAATTGGCTGCTGTTATCGGCCCAGCCTTGGGGGGATTCGGGATTGCGCTACTAGGAAGTGCTACAGGAGTTTATGTATTAGCAGCGATCGCAGCGTTGCTGTGTTTTATTTTAACCCTGGCGATTAAAGAGCAAAAAGTTATTCGCTCAACTGAGCCAATCTCACTCCAAGCGCTTGCAGCTGGCGCTAAATTTGTTTGGCAGAATCAGCTGATTTTAGCAGCAATCACATTAGATATGTTTGCAGTATTGTTGGGTGGTGCGATCGCATTGTTACCCATCTTTGCCAAAGATATTTTACACGTGGGGCCAGTGGAGTTGGGATATCTACAAGCAGCCCACTCCATCGGTGCTTTGACTATGGCCATTACTCTGGCGTATTTACCGCCGTTACGCAAAGCAGGCCCGGCCTTATTGTGGTCAGTGGTTGGCTTTGGGGTTGTCACAATTATCTTTGGACTTTCCCGTTCCTTTTGGCTGTCTATGTTAATGCTGATTCTTGGTGGCGCATTGGATAGTATTAGCGTTGTGATTCGCCATACATTGGTTCAAATCAGAACACCCGATCATTTGCGTGGTCGAGTTGCTGCTATTAATAGCGTGTTTATTAGTGCCTCCAATGAGTTGGGGGGCTTTGAGTCCGGCTTGACTGCTGCTTTATTTGGCCCGGTGATTTCCGTTGTGGGTGGTGGAATTGGCACAATTGTGGTGGTAATTGCTACGGCAATGATTTGGCCAGGAATTCGTAAGTTAGGAGCTTTGCAAGAGTATAAATAGAAATACTTATCTATTTTTCATAGATAATATTTGTCCCACCGCAGCAAAAGATAAGAATCACAATCTAGTAGCTTTTGCATAGAGTGGGATTTTTGTTTAGCGAAAGTTGCAGCTTGCGTAATTAAAAGATAGAAAAACTCAAATTTTTGAGATTATATCTAACTTCAATTTGCCCTAAAAGTTATAGAATTGCTACTAAAAAATTGGGAAACTTCCCCCGCCCGCATTAGCACCAAAATTTGGGATAATGCCATCAGTTGGAATACCAAAACTACCCAAATTAAAGCCGCCTTCACTTGGAATACCAAAATTACCCAAATTAAAGCCGCCCTCACTTGGAATGCCAAAGCTACCCAAATTAAAGTTGCCATCAGTTGGAATACCATACTCAGCAAGGTCGAAGCTAGCAGCCGTTGGTATGCCGAATGCTCCTCCAGGTGCAAACGGATCGCTGAGGTTGCCAGGATAAAGACTATCCAAGGCGTTAACAGGAAAGGAATTTGCATCAAATGCCATGAGAGTCAATCCTCCTATTAGTAGATAAATTTTGTGTAATCAAGAAATACTAAGGAAGCATAATTAAGCTTTCTTAGTAACTTTTGTTTTGTTTTTTTAATTGCTAATCTTGATATTTTTGGAATGTATTGTATAGTGGTTTCATAAAATTTACTTTCCAAAAAACCTTTAATTAACGCTAGTTACTTGAAAAAATATATAAAAATTAAGTTATTTTTACAATGAAAAATCTTTAGATGCTTATGTCAAATATTTAGATACTTTTTCTACTGCAATTTGCAGGTTAAACTTATTTAAATTGGTATGCATGAGACTTGACAAATTGTCCCTACACATCTTTTTAAACGAACCGTATACTAGGTTAACAAATCCCTCTAGATGGTCATATCCCAATACGCTTAGGTTGAACGTTCGCGTAGCGTTCTGTAGGGAAGTGAAACCCAACAATGAACGCTTGTCTTGGGTTACGTTCCTCAAACACCACTTGCTACCCTGCGGGAACGCTAAGAGCGTAGCTTCGGGAAACCCACCCAACGCAGTGGCTCCCCAACCTACACAGGTTAAGGTTTTTATGTTTTCAATTTCTCTTATTTTCCTTTTCCTTATCTTCTCTACGAGACGCTACGCGAATGCGTTCTTTGTGGTTCGTTCCTTTAACGCTCAAAACTAAGTTGACAGACCAGTGATTTATCTTTAATTTTTAATTTTTTGACGGTGGTTAGCAGCTTGTAGTAAAAGAGATTCAGCAAAAGCGATCGCATCACTTGCAGATTTACCACCAGCTAACTGCGCTAATTCTTCCCGGCGACTGGTTAAATTATCCAAGGTCGTAACTCTAACAACGGTACGCTGTTCAGCGTTCTCATTGTTAGCTTTTTTACCTTTGCCTTGATTGATAGTTTGCTTATCGACGCGAAAATGCTGATCGGCCATTGCCGCAACTAAAGGCTGGTGGGTAACACATAATACCTGATTGCGTTGACTTAGCTGGTGTAATTTTTCCGCGATCGCTTGGGCGACTCTTCCCGAAACCCCGACATCAATTTCATCAAAAACCATTGTCCCAGCCACATCAACCTGAGAAAAACAAGCTTTCAGCGCTAGTAAAAAGCGGCTCATTTCCCCGCCAGAGGCAACTTCCGTTAAAGGTTGCAGTGGTTCTCCAGGGTTAGAACTAAATGTAAAGGTTATTTTATCTGCTCCCATAACAGTGGGGAAAGCAGGTACTATCTCAACCAGAAACTTCACCTTTTCCATCGCTAAAGGCTTGAGTTCAGCTACTAAACGTGATTCTAAATTAGCAGCCGCCTTACTCCGCAATTGAGTTAACTGATTACTTGCTTGGGTAAGTTTCTCAAAACACGCCTTTTCTTGCTGTTCTAGACTTTCGATAGATTGTTCGCTGTCGTTAAGTTGGGCTAATTCTGCTTGGATACGTTGGTAATAAGCGATCGCTTCTGTAAGTGTCGGCCCATATTTGCGGCAAATTTGCTTTAATTCCTGAATCCGTTCTTCCACCTCTTCCAAGCGCTGCGGATCGGCTTCCAAACCATCCCCATAAGCATTAATTTGCCTTCCCACTTCCATTACCGCAGCTTGCGCGTCCCTAACCAACTCCAACAGATGTTGTAGTTGGGTATCGTATTCCACCATGTCATTTAATATCGCCTCACTATCTCCCAGTAAATCTCCTGCGGCTGGGGTTTCATGATCGTTTTGATACAAAGCTTGATAAACCTTGTAACTCATCTGTTGCAAATCGACGACATGATTCAGACGTTCCCGTTCTTGTCCCAACTGTTCCAATTCATTAGGTTCGCTAAGATTAGCTGCTCCCAGTTCTTGCACTTGATAAGTGAGCAAGTCGAGTTGTTGCAACCGTTCCCGTTCTGATGTCCGGCGTTTTTCTAGAGCTAAATGCGCCTGTTGGTAAGTACTGAAGCTCGTGGCGACTTTATGACGCTGTTGCATTAGAGAATCACCGCCATACAAATCTAACCAGTCGCGGACTTGTGCAGATTGTCCCACTTGTACAGTTTGACCTTGGGCGGTGATTTCCACCAAGCGATCACGCATTCCTGCCATGATTTGCCGATTTACCAACACACCATTCACCCGCGATCGACTGCGGATATTAGTAGCAGTGGCTGTGATTTCTCGGCTAATAACTACGGAGTTTTCATCAAGCAAATCTATTTCTTGTTCAGTCAACCAAGCGGCTAGGGGGGCATTTGAGGTAAAAGTTGCTTCTACCATCGCTCGACTTGTCCCTGTGCGAATGACTCGACTAGAGACTTTACCGCCTAAAGCGGCATCAATGGCATCCAAAATAATCGATTTTCCAGCGCCGGTTTCACCTGTCAGCACATTTAGTCCCGCGCCAAATTCCAATTCCAGTTGGTCAATTAAGGCAAAGTTTTCAATTCGCAGGCAAAGCAACATCAAGCCAAATTCTCCATAAGGGCAGATGCCGGGTACTTCTAATTTACAGGACAATAAGTATGATTTTCCAGCAACTAGCAATACCTAATACTATTGAACTAGTATGCCCGTTTAAGTGTAGCAAACCTTTGAGTAATGGGTAATCGATAATGGGTAATAGAAAAAATTAGTTGAACCCTGCTAATTTCTAATCCTCAATGCCCCATTTCTAATTCCCAATTCGTAAAGATATTGTTACAATACTTAATGTGATCGTTCTGACTGGTGGCCTTTTTCATGATTGTTAAGACACTTCCCCCTAGTTCCCGACCGATTCAGGAGGACAGTCGCAACGGCACAGATAGCCGAGGTGAACTGGACGTTATAGATATAGTGCCAGAAGAAAATGGTACACCGAGCTTAGTTGTGCGTTCGCCAAGACTCTTAGCAGCCCAAAAGATCAGGACAACAGCCGAACCTGAGACGCTTTACGATCCCGCGAGCATAGCGGAGCATTATCAAAATAGACCCCTGCAAGTTTTACGGCGGATTTTCGCCGTGTTGGGGCCGACTTTATCCTTTGCTTTTGGGTTGTGGTCGGATAGTAAACGGGGAATTGTCGTCAAAAATGACCGCCGCCGAGCTACTCAGCTTCGAGTATTGCTGACTCAACTGGGGCCTGCTTACATCAAAATTGGACAAGCTTTGTCCACTAGACCGGATCTCGTTCCTACCGTATATCTAGAAGAATTAACTAAGCTACAAGACCAATTACCACCTTTTCCTAACGAACTTGCTTACCAGTTTATCAAAGAAGAACTAGGCGCACCTCCAGAAGAGGTTTACGCCGAACTCTCGGCCCAGCCAATTGCTGCGGCTTCCTTGGGACAAGTATATAAAGGTAAGCTAAAAACTGGTGAAGAAGTTGCTGTAAAAGTCCAACGCCCCGACTTAAGAGAGCGGATCACCATTGACTTGTATATCTTGCGTAACATCGCCGCCTGGGTACAGAAAACATTCAAACGGGTAAGAAGTGATTTAGTTGGGATTCTCGATGAATTAGGCGATCGCATCTTTGAAGAGATGGACTATATTCACGAGGGTGAAAATGCTGAAAGATTTTTCGAGTTATACGGTCATATAAAAGACATCTACGTACCAAAAATTTACTGGGAATATACCAATCGTCGCGTTTTGACGATGGAATGGATTAATGGTATTAAATTAACCCAGACAGAAGAAATTAGTGCCCAAGGTATAGATGCTCGTTATCTCATTGAAGTGGGTGTCCAGTGTTCCTTGCGCCAGTTGCTAGAACATGGATTTTTCCACGCCGATCCCCACCCTGGTAATTTATTAGCAACACCAGATGGCAAATTGGCTTATCTCGACTTCGGAATGATGAGTGAAATTAAGCCACCACAGCGTTATGGTTTAATTGAAGCGATCGTCCACGTCGTCAACCGTGACTTTGAAGGATTAGCAAAAGACTACGTTAAATTAGACTTCTTATCGCCAGAAACCGATTTAACACCAATTATCCCAGCTTTTGCCAGAGTCTTTGCTGATGCCCAAGGAGCCAGCGTTGCCGACCTTAACATTAAAAGCATCACCGATGAACTATCGGCTTTGATGTATGAGTATCCTTTCCGCGTACCGCCCTACTATGCCTTAATTATTCGTTCCCTTGTTACTCTCGAAGGGATTGCAATATTTATAGATCCCAACTTTAAAGTCCTCAGCGAAGCTTATCCCTACGTTTCTAAACGCCTGTTAACAGACCAAGCACCGCAATTAAGAGCATCATTGCAAGATTTGCTATTTAAAGATGGCAGATTTCGCTGGAATCGCTTAGAGAACTTGTTACGTAATGCACGTAACAGTCAAGACTACGACTTCAATTTAGTGCTGAATCAGGGAATAGAATTTCTGTCATCTGAACGTGGTGCTTTTATCCTTGACAAGCTAGTAGATGAATCTGTTAATGGACTCGATGCTTTAAGTAAAAACGTTTTGCATAACTTCACCTCCCTATTACGGGAACGAGTTGGATTGACAGCAGTTAATGAAACTCCAGCAGCGACAGTTGAGCAACAACAAACCTTAGAGCATATCAAACATATATTAGGTATTCTCCGAGAAACACGAGGCTTTGACCCACTGCAACTTGCGACTCAAATTTCTCAGTTATTGGTAAATTCAGATGTACAACGTTTAGGTCAACAAATTGCCAACCGCTTCACGCAAAAAGCTGTAGCTAGATTGATTCGGCAATTATTGGCATCGTAGTAAGAGTTATGAGTTAAAAAATTCCTTTAACTCATAATTCATCAACATTCATAACTATATAACCAAACTCTTCCAGCTTTTCTAAAACCCTAGTTGCACTTTCGCAAACGGTTTCTTGGTTAGTTTTGCATTCAACTTCAGAACGAAGTGCAATACTGCTCAGTTAAGGCTTTTTCGATTTTATCAAAACTAAGTTCTACTTCATGAGTATTGCTGCCCAAAACAATAGCATCAATGGATTCGTAGAAAGCACCATAACCGTAGTCTTCCTCTTCTATGTCAAGGATTGATAGCCAATCAATTTCGCCATCGCTGTGAGCAATGTAGCCATCCAAACTAGCTGCAATATAGAGCGTAACTTTCGTCATTTTACTTTCAATTAGTTACGTTTTTTGATTGTGCGATTTAAACCGACCTGCAATAAATTCTCGCTTAGATAAATGTTTTGTATTGCGTTTGGTAACTCGCTTTCGCCACATCTGAAAACTAGACTCTTTCATTTCGCGCCTCATTAAGGCAATTACCTCTT
Source organism: Nostoc sp. LEGE 12447 (assembly GCF_015206985.1). NCBI lineage: Bacteria > Bacillati > Cyanobacteriota > Cyanophyceae > Nostocales > Nostocaceae > Nostoc > Nostoc sp. LEGE 12447. The sequence goes on from NZ_JADEXT010000001.1 coordinate 238,909, forward strand.
TTTCCAGCAGTCCAAACTGAGCCTCAATCGCATCAAAAGATGTTCTATCTTCCCATGCCATCTCAATGATGCGATTTATAGTTTCTGAATCGAGGTTAGGTAGCTTCATTTCTTTTCTGACAATTGATAAATTCGAGCTATATATATTTTAGTTTTCGTTTTGAAGAACCGTTGTGTCTGCTGCACCCAGTTGTAGACCATAGAGGTTGGCGTATACACCTTGCCGATTGATGAGTTCGGCGTGAGTACCTTGCTCTACAATTTGTCCCTGCTGAATTACTAATACCTGATCTGCCTGAGTAACTGTGCTGAGGCGGTGAGCAATTACAAAACTGGTACGACCTTGCAGCAAACGAGCGATCGCACTTTGGACTAGCGCTTCTGTGCGCGTGTCAATGCTGCTGGTGGCTTCATCAAGAATCAGAATTCGTGGGTTAATTAATACCGCACGAGCAATACTGATCAGTTGTCGTTGTCCCTGGCTCAGGGGCGCTCCTCGTTCACCCAATTGGGTTGTATAGCCTTGTGGTAGTGAGGTAATGAACTCATGTACATTTGCCAGTTGTGCAGCCGCTTCGATGTCAGCTTGGGTAGTATGAGGAGCGCCAAAGGCAATGTTTTCGGCGACAGTACCACTGAACAGAATATTATCTTGTAAAACTATGCCAATTTGACGGCGCAGACTTGCTTGGGTAACACTACGCACATCAATATCATCAATTTTTACTGCACCACCAGATACATCGTAGAAGCGCAAAATCAAGTTAATAATTGTACTTTTACCCGAACCGGTCGGCCCGACTAATGCAATCATCTGCCCTGGATAGGCGTGCAAATTCACCCCTTTGAGAACCAATTGATCTGGGTTATAGCCAAACTTGACATTCTCAAATCTCACTTCCCCCTGAATCGGCGGCATTTCTGTCGCATCGGGTGCATCTTTGAGTTCTGATGGTTCATCTAGTAATAGAAAGATTCGCTCTAATCCGGCGAAGGCAGATTGAGCTTGGGTGTAAAACTGGCTGAGAATCTGGATCGGGCGGAAGAACTGCTGAACGTAAAGTAAAAAGGATGTCACCACGCCCACTGTTACAGCTCCAGTGACGGCAAGATAGCCACCATAAGCTAGTACACCTGCGGTTGCAAGTGTGTTGAGAAAATCGATGGAGGGCAAAAAGGCCGAAGTAATTGCTACAGCTTCGACGTTGGCATCACGATTAGCAGCGTTAAGAACGTCAAATTGGGCGATGTTTGTCTGTACCCGATTAAATGCCTGTGCTTCTCTGACACTGCCAATATCTTCTTCCAACTTGGCGGAAAGCTCCCCAATCGTCTGTCGGGTAACGCGAAACCTGGCTCTTGCCCAACGTGCAAACAAACTTGTGGTAAAAATCATCAGTGGCACAACCAGGTTGCTCAATAAGCCAAGTTGCAGGTTGATTGAGAGCATGGCAATGATGATACCGACTAAACTGAAAATGTTGCCCAGCATTTGGGCGATCGTCAGTCCAAATGCCTGATTGACAGTATTGACATCATTCAGCAGACGGCTCATTAAATCGCCCGCTTCGCTGCGATCGAAAAAGCTGAGGGGCAGACTTTGGATTTTGAGAAAAATATCTTGCCTCAGTTGAGCCAGCAATCGCTGCATAATCCAGCCGACTCGAATAATTTGACCCCGGATTGCTAAAATGCCAAGTCCGTAGTTTAGGGCTAGTAGACCTAATAACAGTAGGAGTCCCTGTAAATTACCTTTTTCAATTAGGCGATCAATTGACCAACCGAGGAAAAATGGCCCAATTGCTTGGGTTACAGCACCAATAAATACTAATGTCAGGGCGATGGGAATTTCTTTGCGATAAAGTAGCAGGTATTGCAAAAAGCGCCGCAGGGTAGAAAGTTGCTTACTCGCCTGCTCAGATGCAACAACGGGAATAGTGCCTCTCATAGCAATTTTAGATTTTAGATTTGGGATTTTGGATTACAAGGTCTTTGCTTTTAATTAGTTGTTATAAAAGTCTCGAACAAGACTATTTATTAATACGGTTCAGTTGAGTCTTAACTCTTTGTCAAAGTCAATTTTTTTTAACGAACCGCATAGACGCGGAGCGGCTTCCCGCAGGGTAGGACGCTAAGTAAAAGAAGGAAGAGAAGGAAGAAATACTTAGCTGAAGTGGATTAGTTATTTATGTTAGTTTTGTATCGTTTTTTTCTTTCGCCTTTACCTGAGATTCCAAAATTGCACCGTAGAGGGGGCTGGTTTCCATCAATTCTTCGTGAGTACCTTGGGCGACTAATCGACCTTTATCCATAAGAAAAATCCGATCGGCATTCTTGACTGTGCTAATGCGTTGAGCTACTACAAAAGTTGTACAAGCTTTTTGTCGCATTAAGCCATCAAGTTCGGCTTGAATATGGGCAGCAGTGGCGGCATCCACGGCTGAGGTGCTATCGTCCAAAATCAGAATGCTGTAATCGGTTAGTAAGGTTCGAGCGATCGCAATTCTTTGTTTTTGTCCACCAGATAAGCCTACGCCCCGTTCACCCACAATCGTCTCGTAGCCATCGGGTAAACTGATAATAAAATCGTGCATTTGGGCAGTTTTTGCAACCTCAATCACTTGCTCTAGGGTTGCATCGGGTTTAGCGTAGGCAATATTTTCGCGGATTGTGCCAGAGAAAAGGGTGGTTTCCTGAAATACAATGCCAATCCGCGATCGCAGGCTTTTGAGCGTGAAATCTTTGACATCTCGTCCGTCAATGCGAACTGCTCCCCCTGTGACATCATAAAAACGGGCAAGCAGGTTCATAATTGTGCTTTTCCCGGAACCAGTCATGCCGAGAACGGCGATTAGCTCTTTGGGCCTTGTTTCAAAGGAAACTTCTTTGAGAGTTTCAGTGGTGGCTCCCGGATAGCGAAAGGAAACATTTTCAAAGGTGATTCTACCAACGCAGGTGTCAAATGGAACAGCACCGGGGCGATCGCGAATTTCTACTTCTGCATCGACAACTTCATAGACTCGTTCAGCAGAAGCGGCTGATTGAGCGATCGCAGGTGCAGCAAATCCAATCAACAAAATTGGTTGGAGAATCAACGCTAGGTAAGAGTTAAAAGCTACCAATTCGCCAATAGAAAATCTACGCCCAATTACCTGCGCTCCCCCATAGCCGAAAACTGCCAGTGTGACAAAGTTACTCAGCAAAAAGATAAACGGGAAGGTATTATGGATGGCACTAATGGTCTTCATGTTTGCCCTAACTAGACCATCATTTAGGGTTGTGTAACGCGACCTTTCGGCTGATTCCCGGACAAAGGCTTTCACTACCCGTATTCCTAACAAGTTCTCTTGCAATACAGCATTGAGGTTGCTTAATTGCTCTTGTACTTGCCGAAAAAGTTTGTTATTTCGACCGACAAATCTTGCCATCAACCATGCTGATATGGGCACTGCTGTTAGGGTGATCAGTGCTAGTTCCCAGTTCATCACCAGCAAAATTACTGCAATAGTTACCAGTGTGACAATTCCACCAATGACCTGAATTAAGCTAGTGCCAACAAAAGTACGGATCTGCTCAATGTCGCTGGTGACACGGGTTAAGAGTTGGGAAGTCTGCGCCTGGTCATGATAGCTGAAACTGAGATTTTGAATTTTGCTGAAAATCTTGTTCCGCAGGTCATAAGCTACACCCTGAGAGGCTGCTTCTGCTAAATAGCTTTGTCCAAAATTAAATAAACCACGAGCGATCGCGGCGAGTACCATCCAGGCGGCGCTGTACAGCACAACTTGGAGGTTTTTTTGGATAATACCCTGATCGATTCCCCATCTAAATAGTTGTGGGGTAACGGCATTTGCGATCGTCAACAGTAACAGGCTGACCAATGCTCCTAGCGAAGTCCATCGGTAACTGCTTAAACTTTTCAGCACACGCTGCATTGACTGTATCGACGAAGTTTCCTGGAGTTTTGGTTGCTGAACCACTAGAATTCACCCCTCTATCTTTGGAAAATTATCTCGCACTTTGATTGTAAAAAAACAACTGGTCAATGGGGAATATGGGATCTATTTATGATGAAAAGTTTAAATTTCGGTTCAAATTTGGGGACAACGGCATGGGAAGATACATCTTTGGCAAGCATTGCGGCTAATCCATTTAAATACCGAAGAAAACCAAAGAACAAGAATAATGGCTCAAAATTTTCATGACAATTCCCAAGTTTCCTCAGAGATGTCAACTGCTATCAGTCGCACAGCAAAGCCAAGTTCTGAGTTCTACTCTATTTTTTCGGAAGAAGAAATTTTAGGAATCATTTTTGCTTTAGAAATCAGACGAGAAATCCCATTAAAGTATTCTTATAAAGGTAGAGGTGCAAAAATTTGGGATGATTTTTATCAAAAATATGTCATTCCTAGATGGTATCGAACATCCAATGTAGAAATTGAGCTTTTAAAAAATAACTTTAAATATTTTAATGACAACATTAAAAGTGGTAATAAAATCAACATAGTAGATGTTGGTGCAGGAAATTCCTATCCAGTTAAAGACTTTATTCAAAGACTTAATAAATTGGATAAGGTTAATAAATATGTTGCCTTGGATATTAGTGAAGAATTGCTGATTTTATCAAAGAAGAATTTTAAAAAATGGTTTCCCAAAGTCGAATTTGTCAGTTCCACAATTGATATTGAAAATAATTGTGTCCCAAAAACCTTATTTCAAAATAATCCTGATCTTGAAATTGACAATACAGCAAAAATATTTTTACACTTAGGTGTTACTATTGGAAACCATCAAAATAGAGATAAGGTATTCAAAAACTTTAGAGAGAGCATGAGCAAAAATGATTTCTTAGTATTTACTAATGAAATTGGCTCTAACTCTAAATGGGATGGAAACGTCAGAGGTGGTTGTAAGTATCATGTAGAAGAAATATATGGATGGGTTAAAAATAAGATTGGGATTGAATCTGAAGATTGCGAATTAGTGAGAAAGTATGATTTAAAAACCGATAGTATAGTTGCTAACATGAAATTTAATCATGATTACACGATAAATTTCAGTCAGATGGGGATAGATAAAAAAATTGAAATCTCTGAAGGTGAAGAAATTACTATTTGGCGACATCATAAATATGAAATACCTAAACTGTTGCAAGAATTAGAACGTTCTGGATTGCAACTTATTCAATATAGTACTGACAAATATAAATCACATATCATGGTAATTTGTAAGGTTGTTAGTAACTAACTTTTTCAATTATACTTTGCGGTGTCTAGAACACCGACTTCTCGAAGAAGTCGGTGTTCTAACTTTTCATCAATGATTTAGGACTGCTATAGATACGATTATGGTAGATGAAGTCAAATATTTCTGATGATACTAAAAAATCAGTTTGACTTACTTTTTGGAGCAATCAAATATACATCAAACGTGGTCTAGGTTGAGGAACTGAACGCCCTAAATCCTTAGCCGTTTCTATCCATTGCTGCATAACTAATTCTACATTATGCAGGGCTTCTTGATAAGTATCACCGTCAGCAGCACAGCCTGATAATTCTGGTACTTCAGCAATAAAGGCTTGATCTAATTCACTCCAGTAGAGAATAATTTCATACCGAAACATCATTTTTACTTCCTAGCTTATACTTGAGAATCACTGCCCGAACTTGTTTAATTTGATAGCTTTTGGCTTTGCCTTTTTTATGTTGTAGGTTCAATATTTCTTCAACATCGGCTTTGACAAAAATACGATTATCGCCACGAATACGTTCTTCAAAGCCTAGTTTATATAAGAGTTGCCACAGTTGGGCAAAAGGGATGTCTGTATCAGAAGTCCCAGAGAGAATTTTGTCTAAGATTTTGTCTTGCTGACTCACGTTTTTCTGACTGCTTTAATGTTTCTATAGTCTCATATTTATTTAAAATCGGGGAATACAAAAGCAAATCTTTCTTTTTGCCCCTTGACTTGTATACCACTCCACTGATTTACTTTCTTGAAGGAAATCCTAACTATTTGGATGTCACAGATGCTTGATTTAAAGAAATGTTTTGCACTGAGTTTAGGGTTGTTACCTCATTTCTGACTATTGTGAAGGCACATCATTTTGCTTGATAGTCATAGCTTGGTTATTTTTCTACAATGCGATCGCTTGTTTATAAAATAGAGAAATGCGATCGTATGCCAGACACAACAAAAGGTATACCCCAGCAAACACGGTGTATTAAACCTAACCTATAACCCTTATACCCAAATTTACAAGTGATATAGGTAACTACAGAGGTCAAATTGTAAAGATTGCTCATATCATAATGCTGAGGTATAAATCCATCTCAGTCAAGGTTGAATATTGAGTAAGAAATATTACGCGAATATGAAGAACCGAATTCTAGGTGCAGCCGCATTTTTAACCACGATTAGTTTGACAACAAGCGTACAAGCAGCAAATTCTGAACATATTAGCCAATTATTGGCAACTAAGCAATGTCAAAACTGTGATTTGACTAATGCAGGTTTAGTAATGGCTGACTTATCTGGAGCTAATTTGAGCGGAGCTAATCTCACAGGTGCTAACCTTAGCCGTGCAAACTTGAGTGGCGCAGATTTACGGGGTGCAAACTTGAGTGGCGCTAGTTTATTTGGTGTTAACCTGAGCGAAGCTAAATTTAGCGGGGCAAATTTGGCGGGTGCTGATTTGAGAAATACTTATCTAGCAAACGCAGAAATGAAGGGTGCTTACTTAAATGGTGCTAACTTCCAAGGTGCAGTTGGTATACCATCACAAATTGCTTCACCAGAAGAATTTTATGCTTTAGGTATAGCGGAAGGTCAAAAAGGCAACCAACAGCAAGCAATCAGTTATTTTAATCAAGCGATCGCTATTAAACCAGAATATGCTGGTGCTTATTTAGCTCGTGGTGTCGCCCGTTACCAAATACTAGATAGACAAGGTGCATTCCAAGATGCCCAAATTGCTGAAAAATTGTTTACATCCCAAAATAATGGCCTTGGAACACAAACAGCCCAAGCCTTTATTAAAGAACTGCAAACACCTGTAAATGATAAGGTAAGCCCTGGTAAACCCAGTTTCGTTGACTTTTTGGGAAGCCTTGGCTCAGTCTTGCTCCAGTTCTTCCCTTTCTGAGTGCTTTCTTTTTGAGGAGGAGAGTTGAAAGAATTCATAGCCAGTAAAGGTATTGTAATAAAAGCGATTACTGGATAAAACAAAAAATTTATATGACCTCAGTTTCTCCTCACAAAAAAGCCAAAGCCTTAAAACCTACTAGCCGCCGCCCTGCTAAAGAACTTTGTAGCGAGTGCGGACTATGCGATACATACTATATTCACTATGTCAAGGAAGCCTGCGCTTTTATTAATCAGCAAATAGGCGAACTTGAAGAAGAAACCCACACGCGATCGCGCCATCTCGACAACCCTGATGAGCTATACTTTGGTGTCCACCAAGACATGATGGCGGCGAGAAAACAGCAGCCCATCGAAGGCGCACAATGGACGGGTATTGTTAGCAGCATTGCCATTGAAATGCTCAATCGCGGCTTAGTTGAAGGTGTCGTCTGTGTGCAAAACACCAAAGAAGACCGCTTTCAACCCATGCCCATCATCGCCCGAACTCCAGAAGAAATACTAGCAGCGCGGGTAAACAAACCAACGCTTTCCCCTAACCTTTCGGTATTGGAACAGATAGAAAAATCGGGGATGAAGCGGCTGTTGGTAATTGGTGTTGGTTGCCAAATCCAGGCATTACGAGCCGTAGAAAAACAACTGGGTTTAGAAAAACTGTATGTTTTGGGTACACCCTGCGTAGATAATGTTAACCGCGCCGGACTACAAAAATTCTTAGAAACCACCAGCCGTTCGCCAGAGACAGTTGTCCATTACGAATTCATGCAAGACTTCCGGGTTCACTTCAAACATGAGGATGGCTCATCAGAAACAGTGCCTTTCTTTGGCTTGAAGACCAACAAACTCAAAGATGTCTTTGCCCCATCGTGTATGAGTTGCTTTGATTACGTCAACTCCCTAGCTGATTTAGTTGTTGGCTACATGGGCGCACCCTTCGGCTGGCAATGGATTGTCGTTAGAAATGACACTGGTAAGGAAATGCTGGATTTGGTGCAAGACCAGTTAGACACCCAACCAGTTACGTCTAAAGGCGATCGCAAGGAAGCTGTACAGCAAAGTATTCCCGCTTACGATAAAGGCGTTACCCTCCCCATGTGGGCAGCTAAACTCATGGGTGTGGTTATCGAAAAAATCGGTCCCAAAGGTTTGGAATATGCGCGGTTTTCCATTGATTCTCACTTTACTCGCAATTATTTATATGTAAAGCGAAATCATCCAGAGAAATTAGAAGCGCACGTTCCAGAGTTTGCCAAGCGTATTGTTGATCAATATAAGTTACCAGAATAAAAATTGGGAATTGGGAATTGGGCATTGCTTATTCCCCATTCCCCATTCCCCGCTCAGTTGTAACTACTAGCTTGACGAGTAAACATTAAGTGATACTGTCCGCCTAGTGCGATGAGTTCGTCATGAGTGCCTACCTCGATAATTTGACCGTGTTCTAGGACTACTACTCGGTCTGCTAGTTTTGCTAAGGCGAGGCGATGGCTGACTACAAGGGCTATTCTCCCCTTGGACAGAGTACGCAAAATATTGTAAATCTCATGTTCTGTTTTGGGGTCAAGGTTTGCTGTTGGCTCATCAAGTATGAGTAATTCGGCTGGAGACAGTCGCAACAAAGCACGAGCGATGCCTGCGGCGGGCTACGCCTACGCTAATCTCTGCCATTGTCCTCCTGATAAATCAATACCACCCTCTAGCTGTTTGCCTAAGAGGGTTTCTAAACCTTGATCTAGCTTCTCAATTACTCTTGCCAAACCAGCCTCGGCGATCGCTTCGGTAATCGCAGCGTCATCCTGCATTTTAGGTAAATCCCCAAAGCCAACATTTTCGCGCACAGTAGTCGGAAAACGAGCGTAATCTTGCATAACTACATCAATGCGCGATCGCAATTCTTCTAACGGGAGCGATTCCTACGGCGGGCTACGCCTACGCGCAGGGAAGTATATACAAAGCTATTGATGTTAGCGATCGCATCACTTACCAAATTTACCAGCAATGAACCTGCAAGGCTGGAGAGTAGCAGAGGTTGGGAAAGTATTAAGGCGATCGCATTCTGCGTTGTTCCCGTACTCAATAAACGGGTAATTTCATCAATGATTTATTTGCATATATTTTAAAGTAGCAAATAATAGCAAAATTCTCAGACAGACATTGTAATCTAAATTTCAATCAGTAGAGAGCAATGCCCCTACGCACTGATATCAAGCTAATAGCAGACATGAGCGTAGGTCTAGCCCAACTTAAGCATCGCACACGTGAGTGAGAGAAAATTTTGATAATTGAGCGATAATTTTCCGAAATTGATAATCTAAGTTTGGTAGTAATTAGTAGAATACTGATTTATAAATAACTTCTATAACTAGCCTTGGGGAAATATGGCCCCACAAAAACCTGGTCTTCATGACCGGTTTTTTTGGCATTGCTGAAGTATTTACTTCCTTTGCGCTCTTTGCGTCTTTGCGGTTTGTTCCTTTACCCCTCTTTGCACTGCGAAGAGGGGTTAGGGGTAGAAGTTACGCCGGATAAATCCGCAATCTTCTATTTGGTTCTTCGCCAAAACTATGCGACTTGAGGCGATAATGTTCTACCAACTCATGTTGCATTTTGCGGACTTGGGGAGAACGCGGTAATAACTCCACTGGCTGTCCTTTCGGAATCACAATTTGCTCAACAGCAAGTCTAGCTTCTTCCAAGGCATCCATCTCATCATCGCTACCACTGTGCAAAAACAGTTGCAGTTCGAGGTCATCGGTCATTTCTGGGTCGTCCATGTTCAGCAACCGCCGCAAGCCACGGGTAATTTGCGGAATGGTGCTGGACTTAATCATGTGGATGGGGACATGACGGGCTTTGGCCATTTGGCGTAATTTGGCGTGGTTTTTGACGTGCGATCGCAGTGCTAAAATTGCATCTGCACTATCTATATCTTTTGTCAATACCACGGGTAAAGTTAGCACGCTAATTACCTGTTCTAGTTGATGGCGGCTAACGCCATAAGGGTAAACGTGCAGTGGCAAATCTTCACCATTTGGCCCTGGCACTCTTGTCGCAGCATCTAAATCGATGCTCTCAGAATAATTGAAGGATTCATCCAGCAATCGATCAAACTCACTACGCCCAGTCACCCGTTCTACAGGCAATTGTGGCAGTGCAACCATTTGTCCCGAAGAACGCCAGCCATTAGACGGTCGTGCCGGTGGGAAAGATTCTTCCACTGTCCCTAACTGTCCACCGCGACCGTTGACAACAGCTAACTGCCTTGTCACCGCAACTTTGCCGTGGTCATCAACGGTTCTCGTTTGTGGGGTAGCCTGACGACCCCGCAGCAGATTATCTACTGTGTCAGCAACACTTTCGTGTACTACCCAGCGTTGGCGTTCCAACATTTCCACAGCAATTTCAAAGGTAGGAGGGGCTTTCCGCTCCAAAACAGTCTTTTGAGAGCCTCGCCGTCTGGCTTCGTCATCTCCCAAAGTCACAGCTTGGATACCCCCAACTAAATCAGCCAGGGTAGGGTTTTTAATCAGATTTTCGATCTGATTCCCGTGGGCAGTACCTACCAACTGTACGCCCCGTTCAGCAATAGTACGAGCCGCTAAAGCTTCCAGTTCCGTGCCAATTTCATCAATGACAATGACTTCTGGCATGTGGTTTTCCACTGCCTCAATCATCACCTGATGCTGTTGTTCTGGATGAGCCACTTGCATCCGCCGAGCGCGACCAATGGCGGGGTGGGCAACATCACCATCTCCAGCTATTTCGTTGGAGGTGTCAATAATCACCACTCGCTTATGCAGATCGTCTGCCAAAACACGGGCAATTTCCCGTAAGGCGGTAGTTTTGCCCACACCTGGACGACCGAGCATGAGAATCGATTTACCAGTTTCTACCAAATCGCGGATCATGCCAATGGTTCCGAATACCGCCCGACCAACGCGACAGGTCAAGCCAATAATCTTACCAGTACGGTTACGGATCGCACTGATCCGATGCAAAGTTTGCTCAATTCCTGCTCGATTATCTCCACCAAAAATTCCGACTCGTTGAATGCAATCATCTATCTGTTCTTGAGTAACGGGTATTTCGCTCAGATACTCAGCTTGATTAGGAAAGCGAGCCTCTGGGCGACGACCCAAATCCAAGACCACTTCTACTAAAATATCTCGTTTGGGATGACTCTCTAGTACTTGTTGCAGGTCTTGGGGCAAAATGTCTAATAACTTTTGGAGATCGTCTGTAATCGTCATGCTTTCTATGGTGACGGAAACAACAGTAAATCAGATACTTTCAGCTTCTAACTGTTCTCAAGCGCTCATTCAATGCTCAAACCTCCTACCTTGACTATACAAACATAAATTAGACATAAATTACAGTATCTTCTGGTACCTAGTAATTATGCTTAATTAATGCTCACTCTCCCTTCTCTGAGATGACTTGATCTGGGAAACGAGAGAATGGGCAAGTTCTACAGCTTGCCAAAGTAATACTTCATCTTCTTCTAGGCAAACAGTCGCCTTCATATTGGTGTTACTTACCTCCTTATTCTCTAACTTTTCGAGAATTGGTGACAGCAGTACACGGGCGTAGCTACCGTAGGCGACCCCGGAAATGGAGGAGGGGGGGGACAAGGGAGAGGGGGGGGACAAGGGAGAGGGGGGGGACAAGGGAGAGGGGGGGGACAAGGGAGAAATTCCCTCTTGTCCTCCTTGTCCTCCTTGTTCCCCTCTCTTCAGCAGTCCCATTGTCTTTAACTTAGCAACGGTATAGCTATTTGTGCCGCCTGCTAACTGCACATATCCCGGTAATTTTGCTGCCAAAACTTTCTGCCCTAATTTCACTGCGGCTATTGTCGTGCCATCGCCAATATCGCCACTCATAGAACGACCGTCGGTTTGCCAAATTAAAGCACTTTTGAGTGGGGCAATCAGTTCATACACTGCTCTTAGGTAATCAGTCATCCCCTCGCCATCGGGACAGCTGATGGCTAGTACCTTTAATTGATCGGCCCACGGTGAAATTGCCTGCCACAATCGCTGAAATTCTGCCAACCGCCCTACTTGTGTATGGATTTCTACGGCATCTACTCCTGTTGACATTACTAATGGCGCGATCGCTCCTGGCGTTGTCACGTATGAAGCTGTATAAATTATACCATAAGGACAAATTGGGATGCAACGACCGCAGCCATAACATTTTTCGGATACTACTCCTGAAAAATCTTCTTTGATATTGTCAAATACGATTGCTTGTGCCGGACAAATTCGTTCACAGGGTCTAGGACAGTCTCTAGGACACTCAGTAGGATTAAATTCTGCTTTGCGAAAATGGGGGTCTTCTCCATCGTTTAGGCTGACCATTAAAAAGGGTGAGTTGCCTTTGTAGTCAAAGCCTCGCTGTTGGGCATCTTTAGCTAGAGTTTTAGCTACTTGTAGCCCTGCTTGCGCTGCTGCAATCACTGCTGGATCAGCTGCAACATCTATGCAGTCAGCGCCCGCCAAAGTATAGGCTAACGTTAAATTTCTGACTGCCGGCAAATGCTGGAAGCTAGCTCCGCAGATGAGCTTGAACCAGTCACCTTGTTTGAGAGATTGTAAAGGGACGAACATATCAGTCACTATTCTATTATGCGTTTATGCGACTAAAAATAGTAGTCTGTAATCAAGAAAAAATCCGGATTTCCTAAATTAGAGATTGGGAATGGGGCATTGGGTATTGGGTATTATTGATTATTCATTCTTCTCACCTACTGCCGCAGCTTTCTGAGGAGCTGATATAGATGACAGTCAATGCAATAACTGTATTTTTTGTAGAAGACTCTCCTGAAGACAGAGCTTTGTATCGGCGCTTCCTAGAGCGGGATGATCGCTACACTTATAATATTTCCGAATTTGAGTCTGCAAATAAGGCGCTACAAGCTTGCCAAGAGAAAATACCGGATGTGATTTTGTTGGACTATCTATTACCAGATTTAGATGGGCTGGAATTTCTTACTAAGCTACAGAGGCAAACTTCCAGCAGCCAAATTTCAGTAATTATGCTGACGGGACAGGGAGACGAAACGATCGCAGTCCAAGCTCTCAAGAGTGGAGCCCATGATTATCTAGTTAAGGGAAAACTGACCCGAGAAAATTTCTGCCGAACGATTCATGGGGCGATCAAGCACAAGCAGCTAATGCAGCAGCTAGAACAGCAGCAGGAACAACAACGCCTAGTAGGAGCGATCGCTCTGCATATCCGCAAATCTTTGCAGCTTCAAGACATTCTTACTACTAGTGTTCAACAAGTCCGCCAGTTATTGAGTGCCGATCGGGTACTAATATATCAATTCACTCCCCTTATGCAGGGTTGCATTGTATCAGAGTCGGTGTTACCTGAATGGAAACCAAGTTTGGGACTAGAGATTGAAGATACCTGTTTTCAAGAAAGCCAGGGGGAAAAATATCGCCAAGGAAAAATTTGAACAACTACGAACATCTACGAAGGGGGTTTAAGTGAATGCCATCTGCAATTATTAGAACAGTTTCAGGTAAAGGCGAATTTAATTGTCCCCATTTTGGTAGAAAACATAGCGACTTCAGCAGTTGAACTCTGGGGGCTATTTATTGTGCATCAATGTTCTGCTCCCCGGCAATGGCAGGCATTTGAGGTGGAATTGCTCAACCAACTGACTGTACAATTAGCGATCGCCATCCAACAAGCCCAACTTTACCGTAACCTCCAAACCCTCAACACCGAGTTAGAAGCCAAAGTACACGAACGCACTACCAAATTGCAAGAAAGCGATCGCCGATTCCGCGCTATCTTTAATAACACTTTCCAATTCACAGGACTGCTAACGCCATCTGGTATTTTACTGGAGGCTAACCAGACTGCACTTAGTTTTGGCGGACTTCAGTTGGAAGATGTGATCGATCGCCCTTTTTGGGAAGCACACTGGTGGACAATTTCACCACAAACTCAAGAAGAATTAAAACAAGCGATCGCTCATGCTGCAAAGGGAAAGTTTGTCCGCTATGAAGTTGATGTTCTCGGTGCAAATGAGCGAGTAGCAACAATCGATTTTTCACTGCGTCCGCTTCAAGACGAGACAGGTAAAGTCGTTTTGTTGATTCCAGAAGGGCGAGATATCACTGAACGCAAACAAACCGAACTCGTTTTGCATGAGCGTAAAGTGATGTTGCACTTGATTGGAGATAATCTGCCCAATGGTGCAGTTTATCGGGTGATCCGCGAACTGGATGGGAGCGATCGCTTTTCTTATCTGAGTGGGGGCATTGAAAGACTAATGGAAGTCAAAGTAGAAGATGCACTCAGAGATTCATCTCTGCTTTATCGGCAGTTTATCCCAGAGGATATTCCCCGTCTACAGGAAGCCGTTGAAGAGTCCCGGCTAAATCTGTCTGTCTTTGATATTCAATTACGAATCCGAACGCCTAGTGGTCAACTCAAATGGTTCCATTTTCGTTCTACACCACGCCAGTTGCAGGATGGGCGTGTGGCTTGGGATGGACTAGTGGTGGATGTCACCGACCTCAAAAACAGTGAAGAAACCTTACGCAAAAGTCAAGCCCTGCTAGAAGAATCACAGCGAGTTGCTCGCCTTGGTAATTGGGAGTTTGAACTTGCCAGTGGCAAAATTACCTGGTCAAAGGGGCTTTTTGATCTCTTCAATCGAGAATTCGCACTTCTTGAACCAAGCTATGAAGAAAATCTGCAATTGTATCACCCTGAAGATCGGGAGAAATTGCACCAAGCAGTTGAGCGGGCGATCGCCACTGGTGAGTCCTACAAACAAATTCTCCGTGTCACCCAGAATGGCTCTAATCGCTATTTTGAGGGCATTGGACATACAGAATTCAACGCCGATGGAGAGGTGATTCGCCTTTATGGTACTGCCCAAGATGTCACCGAACGAGAAATTGCGCTACGCGATCGCCAAAAAGCGGAAGAAACCTTGCGCCAAAGTGAAGCGCAACTAGCCACTACTCAACAAATTGCCCATATAGGCAGTTGGGAATGGAACTTAGAAGCGAAAAAGCGTTGCTGGTCAAGGGAAACCTTTCACATTTTTGGTCTAAATCCAACTCAAAGCGAACCCACCCAGCCGGAATTCCTCCAGATCCTTCACCCAGAGGATAGGGAACTGTTCCAGTCCAATTTTGAACGAGCGATCACTCAAAAAACCCCTCTCAATATTGAGTATCGAGTTGTTTTATCCGATGGCTCAGTTCGCTACCTTGAGGCGAAAGCAGAGATAGCTTACGATCCTCAAGGGAAGGCAGTTAAATTGTTAGGATATGTTCTAGATATTACACAACGCAAACAAGCCGAAGCTGCCTTAGCTAGAAGTGAAGAACAACTAAGGCTAACCTTAGAATTTAACCACATTGGTCTTTGGGATTGGAATGTTGAAACAGGCGAAGTTATCTGGAACGACAACCATTTTCGTTTGTTAGGTTTAGAGCCAGAAACATCAGCAGCCAGCTATCAGCTATGGCGCGATTGTGTTCATCGAGAGGATGTTGAGCGAATTGAACAGGCTGTATTCAATGCGTTGGCAGAACATATTAATTTTCGAGGTGAATATCGAGTGATTTACCCCGATGGCAGTGTTCACTGGCTGACTGGGAAAGGACGCGGCGTTTACAACGAAGCAGGCGACCCTGTGCGGATGCTGGGCTTGATCATTGATATCAGCGATCGCAAACGTGCTGAACAGATGTTAGAGTTGCAAGCAGTAATTACCCGCAACATGGCAGAAGGAATTTGCCTAGTTCGTGCTATAGATGGCGTGTTCGTC
Organism: Nostoc sp. LEGE 12447; assembly: GCF_015206985.1. Taxonomy (NCBI): domain Bacteria; kingdom Bacillati; phylum Cyanobacteriota; class Cyanophyceae; order Nostocales; family Nostocaceae; genus Nostoc; species Nostoc sp. LEGE 12447. Next base: position 254,853 of record NZ_JADEXT010000001.1, read on the forward strand.
TACACCAATCCTAAATTTGAGCAGATGTTTGGCTATGAACCTGATGAATTAACTGGTCAGCATGTGTCGATTGTGAACTACGGTGACGAAGATACTACACCAGAAGAAGTGAATCAGGCAATTAGGACTGCTATTTTGCAACATGGTGAAGCTACTTATGAAGTTCATAATGTTAAGAAAGATGGCACCCCATTCTGGTGTAGGTCAAACGCTTCCATCTTTGGGCATCCTGAGTATGGAAGCGTCATTGTAGCTGTCCACCAAGATATCACCGAGCATAAGCAAGCAGAGGAAAAAATCATAGCCTCTCTTAAAGAAAAAGAAGTATTACTTAAAGAAATTCACCATCGAGTGAAGAACAATTTAGGAATTGTCAGCAGTTTGCTGCAAATGCAATGCAGACGGACACAAGATCCTGTCGTGACAGCTCTTTTGCGCGATAGCCAAAACCGCATTGCCTCCATTGCCCTAGTTCATGAAAAACTGTACCGATCTGAAGACCTCGCTGATATTGATTTCGCTCAATACATCCCAGATTTAACAACTCATTTATTTGATTCTTATAACGTCAATTCCAGCCAGATTCACCTGAAGATTCAAGTTGATGATGCTAGCCTTGACATCGAAACGGCCATTCCTTGTGGCTTGATTATCAACGAACTGGTTTCTAATGCTTTGAAATATGCCTTTGTTGGTAATATTAGGGGTGAAATTGAGGTTAAGTTTTATCAAAAATCCGAGTCTATTTTGACACTCATTATTCGAGATAATGGCATTGGTTTACCTGAAAATTTTGATAGCAAGAAAGCTAAAACACTAGGCATAACTCTTGTTCAGGGTTTAGTCAAACAGTTAAGAGGAAAACTCGAAATTGCATCTCACCAGGGAACACAGTTCAAAATTACTTTTACAAACAGCCGGATATAAAAATGATTGGCATCCCATCAAACACACATAAAAAGGAGACAATTCGAATCCTTGTTGTTGAAGATGAATATATTCTTGCCATCAACTTACAAGAAAGTTTAGAGTCTCTGGGATACACTGTTTTAGGCATCGCCGATTCAGCAGAAGAGGCAATTGAAAAGGCAACTGAGTCACGCCCAAACTTGATTTTAATGGATATCAGGTTACGCGGCGAAATGGACGGAATTCAGGCATCTGAGCAAATTTGGCGTAATTTGCAAATTCCTGTTATCTACCTTACAGGTCATTCGGATAGAAGTACCGTGGAGCGGGCAACACTGACATCCCCCTTTGGATATATTCTCAAACCCATCAAGGAACAAGAACTTTACGTTGCCATTCAAACAGCACTCAATCGCTACGATCGCGAGCAATTTTTGAGTTCTGTCCTTAGAGGAATGGGGGACGGTGTGATTGTAGTTGATCCTGAGTTGCGTGTAAAGTACCTAAATCAGGCAGGTGAAGCATTAACAGGGTGGCGATGGGATGAAGCCAAGGGACGGATGTTAACAGAGGTGTTCCGACTCATTGACGAACAAACTCAGATCCCTGTCCAAAATCCAATTATCACAGCCCTCCAACAAGAAACTACTATCTATCTAGGCAGTGAAATTTTACTAATTACTAGAGAGGGGACAACTATACCAGTCGCTGATAGTGCTACTCCCCTCAGAGACAACAGTGGCATCATTACAGGAGCAGTATTAGTTTTTCGAGATGACACACAACGACGGCTCACCGAAGAACGCAATCTCGCAACCGAACGTGCCCAACAACTAGAAATTCAAGTGGCAGAACTCCAACGCCTGAACAAGTTGAAAGAGGATTTTCTCGCAACCACTTCTCATGAAATGCGAACGCCCTTGTCAAATATCAAAATGGCAATCTCCGCCCTGGAAAATATTCTTGAGCGGCAGGGCAGCTTAAATTCAAGCACACTTTCTCGATCTGAATCTGTAGCCCGCTACTTAACTATCCTGCGTGAGCAGTGCGAACAAGAGCTGAATCTAGTAGATAATTTGTTGCATATCCGAATGATTGATGCAGATGTCTATCCATTGGAATTAACTTCAATTCAACTTCAACATTGGCTGCCTCACGTCGCCGAGTATTTTGAAGAAAGTGCGAAAGCTAAAGAACAGACTTTGGAAGTTAGTGTTGTGCCAAATTTACCACCTTTAGTTTCAGACTTGGCTAGCCTGACCGAAATTGTCTCAGAATTACTCAACAATGCTTGTAAATATACTCCGCCTGGAGGACAGATTAGAATGGATGTTCGGATAATCGACCCCACAAAAAGTCTCATAAATGAGGATGCTGAATCTGATCTATTAGATAACCCTCAAGTCCCCTACTTTCAAATTACAATTAGTAATTCTGGCGTAATAATCCCCACAACAGAACAATCTCGCATCTTTGAGCCATTTTACCGAATTCCTCAGAGCGATCGCTGGCAACATGGCGGCACAGGATTAGGTTTAGCATTAGTGAAGAAGTTAGTAGAATATCTCCAAGGCAAAATTGAAGTTACTAGTTCTCATGGCTGGGCAACGTTCATAGTTCAACTGCCGTTAAGCCTGTGATTAAAGAGGCAGGGGAGCAGGGAGCAGGGAGCAGGGAGCAAGGGAGGAAGATTCTGGAATTCCCCAGCAATAGAGAGTTTCAGAGCAAATAAATTTATTTATCAGAAAGATGGGTTTACAACCCCGTGCTAGAAGCACGGCTTTAATTACGGCTTTAATTAATTTGTGTTTTTTATGTATGTGCTTCTCCCCCTTGCCTCCTGTCCCCTGCCCCTTATCCTCTTCATTGACGAGTTTACTGTTGGCTAATGCTCAGGTTGCTCAATGGGAATTTCAATTGCAAACTCTGCTCCTTGCCCAACAGAAGAGGTGCAGGTAATATTTCCTCGGTGTTTTTGGACGATAATCTGATAGCTAATAGATAATCCTAGCCCACTACCTTTGCCCACAGGTTTTGTGGTAAAAAATGGGTCAAATAAACGCGATCGCACCGCCTCTTCTATACCAGGGCCATTATCTGCGATCGCAATTTTGATCGTATTTAAGTCTGTCACCTCTGTGTGAATCCTAATTTGGGGGGTAGGGAAGAGCCACTGCGGGTTTGAGGTTTCTCCGAGTGCAGGAACTGGTGTGTCTCCCCAATTAGAGCGACTCCCGTCAAGTGGCATTTGAGAATAACGATTAAAAGATTGATTCCCCGCTCTCCACTCCCCATTACCCCTTATTCCCAGGGGCCCAACCTTCCCCATTCCCTCTTCTATTGCATCAATAGCATTATTCAATAAATGCATAAATACTTGGTTTAGTTCACTCGCATAGCAAGTAACTAGGGGCAAGTTACCATAATCTTTCACTACAATAATTGCGGGACGGTCTGCTGCTTCTCTGAGTCGATGTTGTAACATCACCAAAGTGTTTTCGATGTCTTCATGGATATTTACCCGCTTCATCTCTGCCTCATCATGCCGAGAAAAGTGTTGTAGCGCCACGACAATTTCCCGAATGCGATCGGAGCCTCTATACATTGCACCTATGAGGTTTTGTAGATCGTTAATCACAAAATTCAGGTCTACATCTTGGGATATTTGCTGAATTTTTGGTGTGGGTTTAGGATATTCTTTTTGATAAACTTCAATGAGATTTACTAGGTCTTGCACATATTGACCAGCATATTGGAGATTACCATAAATAAAACTGATGGGATTGTTAATTTCATGAGCCAGCCCAGCCACTAGCTGCCCCAGCGCCACCATCTTTTCATTCTGAATCTGTTGAACTTGAGCGGATTTTAAGTTGTCAAGAGCCTCTTGCAATAAAAAGTTTTTTTCTTGCAGTCTAACTTGGAGCAAACGTAAATTAATCTGATTTTCAATTCGCAACACAACCTCTGCCCCATGAAAAGGTTTGGCAATATAATCTACACCACCAACATCAAAAGCTTTTACTTTATCCACAACATCATCCAGGGCACTGATAAAAATTACTGGGACTTCACAAGTTTTATCGTCAGCCTTCAGTTGTTGACAAACTTCATAGCCATCCATCCCTGGCATGTTGATATCCAGCAAAATCACATCCGGCAAAACCATTTGACATGCAGTTAGTGCCATTTTACCGTTTAAAGCTTTGCGAACTTCAAAACCTTGTGCAGTCAACATTGCCGATAAAAGCCTCAAATTATCTGGGGTATCATCGACCACCAAAATATTTTTTTTATGATGGTTAGTTTGATTGAAATGCATTATGTATTAAAAGCTATGCTTGTAATGATTGAGGATAGTAAATGCTTATTTAAAATTACCCTGATTTTTTTGCTCTATTTCACCAAAATACTTGTATTTATAGTTTAACTCCCACAGTGGCTAGAGAGTTTTTTGACACTCCTCGGTCTAAAGACACGGGGATTCTACCTTCACCCTAGCCACTTGCTCAACCAGGGTTTCCCCAAGTAGAGTAGAGGTTGCTAGTCCAGTAGCGTTCCTTTGTGACTGCCCGTCCCTAGCTTTTGCAAGATTCAGAATATTTTTTGCAGCGTTCACATCCCTTTGAAGCTCACATCCGAAACTACATTTATGGGTACGAGTTGAAAGAGATTTTTTAACTATTGCACCACAATCACTACATTTTTGAGATGTCATTCTCGGATTGATGGCAACAACTTTTGTATTAAACTTGACTGCAAAATATTCTAACCAACGACGAAAAAAACCCCAGCTAACATCATTAATTGATTTAGCAAGACAATGATTTTTTACCATGTTCTTGACCCTTAAATCTTCGTAAACCACTAAGGCGCTAGCCTTGCATACGTTACGCGCTATTCTCTTAGCATGTTCACTCCGTTGTCTACTTACTTTTAAGTGTTTTCGAGCATATCTCTGTATAGCTTTTCGTCGTTGGTTTTTACCTTTCTCCTTTTTGTAAATCTGACGTTGAGCGTGTTTAATTGATTTTTCTGCTTTTATCAATAACCTGGGATTGGGTTGATGATGCCCATTAGAGTCAGAGTAAGAATATTCTAAACCAACATCTAAACCCACTTCATCATCGGCAATTCTTGACTCACTTAATGATTCAGTTTTAATTGCAAATTGGCAATAGTACCCATCGGCTTTTTTGACTAACCTCACTCGTTTAATTGACTTGACTGGGTAGGTGTTAATATCCCATTTACCGAGTAGTTTAACCTCACCAATACCTTTTTGATCAGTGAAGGTAATACGTCGCTTAGTGGGATACAATGACCATCCAGAAGTTTTGTATTCAACGGAACGGTTATCTTTCTGAAAGCGTGGATATCCCTTTTTACCTGGAATTTTACCTTTGCAATTACCATAAAACCTATCAATAGCGATCACAGCTCTTTCTGTTGCGGATTGGCAAGCCATTGAATTTAGTTCTTCCACAAACTTAAATTCTTTTCGTAGTGCGGTTGAGTAATTATTAAGAGCAATTTTATTAATATTGGCTTCTCTTGGTGCATCCATCCAATATCTAATAGCTTTATTCCTGATGAACTGTGTAGTTATAATAGCTTCATCTATGGCTTGATACTGCAACTTAAAACCTTTGATTTTGTACTCCAACACCAGCACTCCTTAATTACCCCCTAGACTTTTGTTTATAGTTAATGTCTAGAATACAATATCTGTAGACAAAAGATAAGCGTTTTTAACCTGATTATGGGAAAATTTTAGCCAGAGGAATACAGACATGAAAATGCTGTATCTCTGTTGAATTATCACTTTATATTTATCCCCAAAAGACGTAAAAAGGTATTGGTTGGGGCAATTTCAGAAAGATTAGAGCAGATTATTTGTGAAGTGTGTCACGAAAACAGATGGCGAATCATTGCAATGGAAATTATGCCCAACCATCTGCATTTATTCGTGAACGCAAAACCTAGTGACGAACCTAGTAAAATCATTAGATTGATTAAAGCTAGAGCATCACATCACCTAAGAAAATAGTTTCCCGAATTACTGAAACTTCCTACCTTGTGGACACCCAGTTATTTTGTTTCAACTGCTGGCAATATCTCAACTGAAGCAGTTAAAAACTATTTTGCCAAGTGCTTAGTGGATAGCTACCATTGAGGTGATGCGGCAAGCAACTTAACAACCAATTGTTCTTCTATGGGTTCAGAAAACAGAAATCCTTGAGCAAAATTACAATTTAGACTTCTCAACTGGGCTAATTGTTCTTCTGTTTCGACACCTTCAGCGATCGCACTCATACCCATTGAATTGGCAATGCCAATCATTGCTGGTACTAGCCCCATATTTTCTTTATTATCCTGCATACGTTTGACAAAAGATTTATCAATTTTGAGTGCATTTAAAGGAAAGCTGTGCAGGTAACTTAAAGAAGAATATCCTGTACCAAAGTCATCCATAACCAACTTTATACTTCGCTGTTTTAGTTGTTGAAAAATTATCTTAATTGCATTAGTATTTTCCATAATTACACTTTCTGTTATTTCTAATTCTAAATATATAGGATTTATTTTAGTTTCATAAATAATTCGGTCAATTTGTTCTACAAAATTGGGTTGTAAAAATAACCTAGCACTCAAATTGACACTAATCGTTAGAGGTTCTGGTGTCACTGGCTGATGTTGCCAGATGCTTAGTTGATGACAAGCTGACTGTAATACCCAAGTATTGATGGCATTAATCAAACCTGTTTCTTCTGCGACAGGAATAAATTCTGTAGGAGAAACTAGACCACGAGTTGGATGTTGCCAGCGCACCAATGCTTCAAATCCAGAAATTTTACCTGTAATTAGAGAAACAATTGGCTGATAATAAACGAGGAATTCCTGCCTTTCAACAGCCCTTCGGAGATCATTCTCTAATTCTAAAAGCTGAATAGCTTCTTGATGCATCGCTGGATTAAAAACATGATATTTGGCTCTTCCTTGAGCCTTAGCCCGATACATTGCTGTATCAGCATCCCGCAGCAAATACTCTGGCCGATCGTAATCTTTATTGCCCCAACTAATGCCAATACTAGCATTCATAAAGACTTCATATCTTGATAGTTTAAAAGCAAGTGATAGCTGTTTTAGAATCCTATCGGCAACTTGGATTGCTATATTGATATCCGTAATCTTTTCTAAGAGAATTCCAAATTCATCACCACCCAATCGGGCTAGAGTATCAATAGGTATGAGACACGCTTGCAGGCGACGAGCGATAGAAATCAGCAATTCATCTCCTACCAAATGACCAAGGGAATCATTGACAACTTTGAAGCGATCGCAGTCTAAAAAAAGTACTGCAAACTGATAACTAGATTCTTGTTTTGCTCGATTGAGAGCATTGTCTAGTCGCCTCATAAACAACACTCGGTTTGGTAATCCAGTCAACGAATCATGCAGCGCTATATCTAATAGTTTACTTTGCAATTTTTGGCGGGAATTGATTTCTTTTTGAAGTTTTTGGAGAGCTTTTTCTAGCTCCTCAGTTCGCTGTGTTACCCGACGTTCCAATTCTACATTGAGTTTCAATATTTCTAATCGCGCTGACCTCAATGCCAGTTGATTTTTCACGCGCACTAAAACTTCTTGAAACTCAAAAGGTTTAGTGATGTAGTCTACACCACCTACCTTAAAGGCTTTAACTTTGTCAAAAACATCATCTAAAGCGCTAATAAAAATTACCGGAATATCGGCTGTTAGCTCCCAAGCTTTAAATGCCTGACAAATTTCATAGCCATCTACTTCTGGCATCATAATATCAAGCAAAATCAGATCCGGCAATACTGTTTGAGTTGCTGTCAGTGCCATTTGCCAGTTCAAGGCTTTACGAACGTTATACCCTTCCCTTGTCAATATTGAGGATAAAACCCGCAGGTTGTCCGCCATATCGTCAACGATCAAAATATCTTTTTTATTAGGGTCTAAATGCTCGTAATTCATTCTACGTTTGTTCTAGTCAATTCCATAATTTTCTCAAACTGGTAGTTATTTGCTAAATCCCTAAGAACTTGCGATACCTGAACATTATCTAAGGGAATTTGCTTGATTAACTCTAAAATCAATTCATCGCTACAGCTGGCTGCGGCATAGTGGATCTTTTGAAGCCACTCAGGTGACATTTGTGATAAATGACTCAGGAGTTCAGCAAAACTAACAAATATCTGTGTAGCTTGCTCGGCAACTGCTGTATTTGGGTTTTCTACTTGATTGGTATACTTTACACCCAGATGTTGGCTCAGTTTTTCCAATAATACTTCCTGTGTGAATGGCTTGCGAATAAAATCATCGCAGCCAATAGATAAAATCTTCTGACGTTCTTCCTCAAAGGCGCTAGCAGTTAGGGCAATAACGATTGTGTGTTTATTCAAACAACCCTGCCCTGTTTCCAGGAAGTCGAAACAGGGAGCTAGGGCTTTTGGCGATCGCAAAATGGCCGCACCAGAAGCATCATGATTGTGTTCCACGACACCAGCTATTTCTGGTGTGGGAGAGGCTTTGTATATAGTTTTGAGAACTTCACAGTCATCTGAATCGGTTAACCCTCCGTTAAGATACTGGTTCCCCGATGATGTCAGTTGTTTAAATTTTGGGAACCTCCGTAATCTACTGGCTGTGCCATACCCTACTTGTTTACCTTTAATTATTCTTGTAGCTTCGTAGCCATCCATGATCGGCATTCGCATATCCATAAAAATCAAGTTTGGTTGCCAAGATTCCCAATTACTAACTGCTTCCACACCATCTGTAGCTTCCCTGACTTCAAAGCCCAGAGATGTCAGAATTTTAACTAGCAGTAGACGGCTTTCTTTAGCATCATCAACCACTAAGATGCGGTATGCTTTTTCAGTCGGCGCTAAAGATAGAATTTGAGATTTAATTTGGTTTATCGGCATTTCTCTAGGACAAGCTAAAGCAATTTGAATATCAAAGGCAAATGTACTACCTATACCAGGAGTACTGCTGACTGTAATATCTCCCCCCATCAGTTGCACGTATTTACGGCTAATTGCTAAACCTAGCCCTGTTCCCTGTTGAGATTTTCTACCGATTTCGGTTTGCTCAAAAGCCTCAAACAGCAAGCCAATTTCTTGTGGAGTAATACCGCAACCAGTGTCTTGTACCTCGAACAAGAGACGAGGGTTATAAGAAAGATTTTCCTCGCCCTGCTCCCATCTCAGCCGTAGAGTTACTCTGCCAATATCAGTAAATTTGATAGCATTCCCCAAGAGGTTGAGCAAGACTTGAAATAGTTTATTTTCATCGGTTTCTATGTACTGAGGAATGTCGTGTGCATACTCAAATACTATTTGTAAGCTCTTAGATGCAGCACGCAAATACAGCATCTCTTCTAGGTTATTCAATAGATGAATTAAGTCAAAGCTACTACGATTTAATGTGATTCTCCCAGCTTCGATTTTAGACATTTCTAGAATGTCGTTAATTAAGTTAAGTAGATGTTCGCCAGCACGATTAATAATTGCCAAGTTTTCTTGGTGTTCGCTAGATAGCGAATAATCTCGGCTCATGACTTGGGTGAAGCCAAGAATGGCGTTGAGTGGGGTACGCAATTCGTGGCTCATGTTCGCGAGAAATTCGCTTTTGGCGAGGTTGGCGGCGGCGCTTCGCGCTGCTTCCCGAACGGCTGCTTGCTGTTCTTGGGCGGCGATTTTTTGCGATTGAATCAGTTCTTCTTGGGTAGTTTGCAGTTGCTCAATCACTTGCTGGAACTCTTCAGTACGTTTTTTGACTTGAGCTTCTAAGGTGCGATTATATTCTGCTAATAAGTTTTCTGCTTGTTTGCGTTGGCTGATATCAAAAAAGGTAGCCATCGCAAAAGCCAAATTTCCTGATTCATCATAGATGGGGTTGCCCAAAACTTCAACGGGAATAATCTTGTCAAAATGGCGAACTTCCATATCATCAATCCTGGTACTTTCCCCAAGCAATGCTCTCAAAATTGGTAGGCGATCGCTGGGGTAAAGTTGATCTGTGCCGGCAAGGTAAGCTTGATATACCTCTGACAATTGTTCGCTTCTAACTTCTGCGATCGCTCCTTGACCAAGAATTTGCTGCCCAATATGATTTGTGTAATAAGGTTCACCTTCAGCATCTATGATAAATACACCTACTGGCATAGCTTCTAAAAATTGAGTTAGCCGACTCTGACTTTCAGATAGAGCTTCATTTAAAACTTGCATCTGAGCATTCTTTGCCTCCAAAACACTGAAGGATGCTTGCAGCTGCTTTGCCATAGTTTCAAATGACTTGGCTAGTTCCCCCAACTCATCGGAGCGCTGAATTTTTGGTGTTTGCTCCCATTCACCTTGAGCAATTTTCTTAGCTGATGTGTTTAATTGTAAAATCGGCTTAATTACCCAGCGAGCAGTTAAAATCCCGATTCTTGTAGCCACTAAAAAAGCAACTATGCACAGTAAAACGGTGATGCGGGTGTTCTCATTAATTTGCTCCATAAATTCGCCTTCAGGAATCACCGCTACGATTAGCCAATCTAAACCCAGTTCATCCTTCCAACTTTTTACTTGTACAAAATAACGCATACCATCGGCGCTAAAAGTTAGCTGTTGCTTCCCCACCACAAACCCAAGACTACCAAAGCGTTTGATCAAAGACTGGGTTGTGAGCCTAATTAAAGAATTTCGACTTTCTAATGCTGTTCGACGTTTTATTTGACCATTAATGATGCTATATGGTGGTTCGGTAGAAGAAGCCACTATTAACCCAGAACGCTCTAAAATAAAAGTTTTACCCGATTGTTCGGTGTTTAATTTGGTTAAAAAATTGCTGATTTGTGACAAAATTAAATCAACACTAATCACCCCAACAAGCTTGCGGGTCTTATCGTAAACAGGATAGCTGGAAGATATAGATAAAACTTCTGGTTTATCTTCCCATTGATAAATTTGACTCCAAACGGGTTTGCCAGCCTTGACTGCATCTGCATACCACGCTTCTGTCCGAGGATCGTAATCTTTAACTTGCTGAAGCTGGCGACGATTTCCCTTCAAGTCTGAATCATAAATATAAAGTTTCCCAATACCATGCTTTTGACTAACTTCATTAATCAACAGCTTGCCATTATCTAAACGTTCAATACCGATAAATTCCCCTTTGGGGTTGGCAAAGCTGTTGTAGCCAACATTGAAAACCTGCATTTGTTTCCAAAAGTAATTTCCGGCAGTTTTAAAGTCAGAAAGGTTGAGCATACCTAGATCAACCGCATCTAAGTTAATTTGATTTATTTGCTTCGGAGTTGTTAAATAGTTATTAAGATGCTGTTCAATGCGATCGCAGATTTCATTTTCTAATTGGCTAGCAAGCTCTCTTACCGCTTTTTGTCCGTTTTGATACGAAAGATAGCCCACAAGCCCCACCGCCCCGCAAATTTGCAATATAAAGGGGACAATCAGAACATACTTTAGGGGCATACTGGCGTAAACTTTGCCAACTAAGCAATTAAGAGATTTGACGGACTGAAGTTTGGATAACATTGTTGTTTAATTTTTCCCCAGCATATATTTGGGGCATTTTTGCTATGCCAGCTATATTTAATACCAAAAAAATTACGGTATGTCATCACTTCGATCATGACATCTCTGAGAAAATTGAGTATAAAAAAAGCATTAAAAATTTTGTTTGGATACTTGTCTGACTAGTTAAGTTTCTCCAACCTCCAATTTTCAAATTTTGCGTAGGCATAGCCGATTTGTAAACATTACGGCTTAATTCGCTCAGTTTTATCTGGCAATGTATCAGTACATTTACTCAGAACAACTGAAATTTAACCGATAAGCTACAGTATGCCATTCTAAAATTCAGGTTGCCATTAGCACCTAATCCTAAATTTAATTTCTAATTGCTGAGGTCTTGATTTTCCAGTCTCGAAACCTCTGGACTTGCACAAAAATCTATATCTAACTACAACAATTTTAAAATTTTCATGCAAATACATAGTAATAACAAAAAAAATCCAAGAAAATTTACTTAGTGCTTTTTATTGTAAATAAATATTAATTTTCTTATACAAGTATGTCAACTTCATTACCGATTTGTAAAATTTTTCCGGCTGAGGATATAGGCAATTGAGTATTAACACTCAATCTGTAAAAGTGATTAAAAGGCGATGAAGCAACCCAATTAGGCAGAGTTGCTTGCCTCTGGGTTGCAAAGATTTTTTGAAAGTTTGGGTAAGCTTCCCCTGAGTAAGAATCGCGTGTTGGAACTATACAACGCTGGCATGGATTAACCCCAAAAAAATCTACATCTCCTACTCGAAAGGAGACTAAATCACCTTGTTCGCTAAATAGCCGATCTTCCCAAAATGCTGGTACACCATCAATCTCGATATTGGCACGCATCCGACGGCGTATTTCATCTACACTTAAATCGGGAAACCAAGAAGCTACTTCTGTCAACGTTGCTGTACTAATTACCGTTGGGCCTGGCGAGTATGTATCGTCAGGAAAGCCCATCAGAGAGTTTTGCCTTAATGTAACAGCAAACTCAAAATAATTACTCAAAGTTGCTTCTAGGGCTTGCCGTTCGTCATCCAGATGAAAAACTTGTTGTGAATCGCCGCCTGGGATTTGTAGCGAAATAGTTCTATTGAAAAGTGCAAATTGCACCCTTAGTAAATGGATTTTAGCATGACGCTTGCCATTGACAAATCTATCCCGCTCGTCAAAGATGGCAAACTCGCGGTCATGCTGTAGTGCGCCACTGGCAAGAACTCCAACCTTTTCAACTTCAACACCATCCAGTGATTTTACTGGATACAGTAAAATCTTGGCTAGGTAAGGCATCATAGCAATTTTAGATTTTAGATTTTAGATTAGGGACTGTTAAATCACCAATCTAAAATTATTTTATGATTTATTTACCTTACTAAATTCTTCTTGAGCAAAAGCATCAAGCTAAATTATCTGTTATGGGGTTGTTTGGGGATATGGTGGTACTTTATCTATTCCCCCGACATGATTTAGAGGCCAAAAACGAACTACAGCCCTTCCAATAATATTCTGGCGAGGGACAACACCCCAGCAGCGTCCATCATAACTATTGTTACGATTATCACCTAGTACTAGATATGAATCATCTGGTATAGTCTGGGGTTTTTCCAAAAAAGGTGGCTGTGGCCCTGATTGGCAAACATTAATAACTGTGCTTTGACCAGAACTGAGATAATTAGTTTCTGGAAGGGGTTTGTTGTTAATATAGACCTTGCCATTTCTGAGTTGTACTTGTTCTCCAGGTAAGCCAATTACTCTTTTAATAAAAGCATCCTGGTATTGTTCTTTTTGTAACTCTTTCGTGGGTGAAAATACTACGATATCTCCACGCTGCGGGTCAGCAAATTTATATTTCAACTTATCGACAATGATTTTGTCTGCTTCCCACTGGTTTGGCGTACCATGCAGAGTGGGTTCCATTGACCCAGAAGGAATCCAGCGTGCTTCAGCAACAAAGGTACGAATTCCCAGAGCTAGAACAATACTCAATACAATTGTTCTACCTAGCTCTGCGATCCAGGAATTATCGGGTTGTTGACTAGAGTTGTTATCAGACACTTGATTTTGCATGAAATTACTTAACTGAAGGAAAGATGTAGGTAATTAACTCGCCTAGTGAGACTTTATCTGTTAATCTTAACGGGAAAATTTTAATTTCCTGGTTATGTTCGCATCTTGACTACCAATTTTAGATTATTGATAAATGGGGTTCTTCATAGATTAAAAATAAACTTTTTTTTAACGGTCAGCAAAAAATTTAACACTCAGAGCGCGACTAAGTTTAACCTAAAAGCATAGTTATCTGTAATATATAGCTCCCTGCCTAAAAAAGTTAGCCTTATGTCATCTCCACAAATTTTACTGATCCGTCGCGCTCGCATAGTCCTACCCAATGGTGAAATGATGATTGGGGATGTGTTGACCCGCGATCGCCAAATAGTCGAAGTTGCGCCAGAAATCTCCCAAACAGCTGTAGTCACTGAAATTGACGCAGAAGGGTTAACTTTGTTGCCGGGAGTGATTGATCCGCAGGTACATTTCCGGGAACCTGGACTAGAACACAAGGAAGATTTATTCACCGCTAGTTGTGCCTGCGCTAAAGGTGGAGTCACTTCATTTTTAGAAATGCCCAATACGCGCCCCTTAACAACGACACAGCAGGCTTTAAACGACAAGCTAGAACGGGCCTCACAAAAGTGCTTGGTTAATTATGGCTTTTTTATTGGGGCAACAGCAGAGAATCTTCCAGACTTGCTTTTGGCCAAGCCCACACCGGGTATTAAGATTTTCATGGGGTCGATGCACGGTCAGTTGCTAGTTGATGGTGAAACAGCATTGGAGACGATATTTGCTAAAGGCGATCGCTTAATTGCTGTTCATGCCGAAGACCAAGCTAGAATCAACCAACGTCGCCAAGAATTTGCCAACATTCACGATCCAGCCGTTCACTCGCAAATTCAAGATAATCAAGCGGCTTTGTTGGCAACCCAACTGGCATTAAAACTTTCTCAAAAATATCACCGTCGTCTGCATATTCTTCACATGTCAACAGCCGAAGAAGCAGATTTATTGCGTCAGGAGAAACCTAGTTGGGTGACAGCAGAGGTAACGCCACAGCATTTGGTGTTAAACACCAGTGCTTATGAAAAGATTGGTACTTTAGCACAGATGAATCCACCTTTGCGATCGCCCCACGATAACGAAGTCCTTTGGCAAGCTTTGCGCGATGGCGTGATTGATTTCATCGCTACAGATCACGCACCCCACACCTTAGAAGAAAAAGCTCAAGAATACCCCAATACTCCTTCAGGAATGCCTGGGGTGGAAACTTCCCTAGCTTTGATGTTAACTGCGGCGATGGAGGGAAAGTGTACTGTTTCCCAAGTTGTCAACTGGATGTCTAAGAATGTAGCTGTGGCTTATGGTATTCCCAATAAAGGAGCGATCGCACCTGGTTATGATGCCGATTTAGTGCTTGTAGATTTAAATACATACCGTCCAGTCCGGCGCGAAGAACTTTTAACCAAATGCCATTGGAGTCCATTTGAAGGCTGGAACCTCACTGGCTGGGCGACAACTACCATTGTCGGCGGTGAAATAGTTTATGACAAAGGCCAGGTAAATACGCAAGTCCGGGGTCAAGCTTTAACTTTCTTGTAGCAAATATTTATTTAAGCTTACGTAGTAGACAGATATTTATACATCAAAGCCATACTTGAATAGGCAAGATTTTCATCTATCTAGAGTTAAGACTAGACCAATGCGGTTTGGTTAAAGCTAAAAGACGAAAATCTTTGTTTTTCCTTCTTTACCCTTTTAACCAAAGGGTATTGACTTGTTGCTGTATCAAAAATTGCAACATGAAACTCTGAATTTATTTATAAGTGTTTGAAGTCAAATCTTCAATAACTCCCTGCTTACGGCTATAAGATTACCTATTTAATCTTCGTTTTCCCTGCTTGGTGTGCAACGAGATGTTGCGCGTACCTTTATGGGAAAGCAAGCTACGCGTGGTGTTTCGTAGTGAAGGCAGTTCGTTAAATCTTACAGCTGGATAGGAGTAAACAAAATGAAACATATATGACCTTCATCCCAATACTGCTCGGGTTTTGGATTTTTAACTCAGAATTGGGTTTGGGGTAAAGGTTAAAGGTTTTTTCTTTCCCCTTTCCCCTTTCCCCTTTTCCCCAAAACCCGACAAGTATTGACCTTCATCCAGGTCATGTATTTACCAGAAACTATGCCCGAAAAGATAACCGTAGAAATAATCAAGGAGAATTGCTATGTCCTTCAAAATTTTAGCTTTAGATGGTGGCGGTATTCGGGGAGTTATTGCAGCCCGAATGCTTAAACAAGTAGAACAAGAAATTAGAAACCAGGGTAAAGGGAACTTCTTACACGAATACTTTGACCTCATTGCTGGCACTTCTACTGGTTCAATATTGACAGGGGGGATTGCTGTAGGAAAGACAAGTGATGAACTTATTAAAATGTATATAGATAAAGGTAAAGATATCTTTCCGGCGAATAGAAAAGAACTCTATAAAAATTTGCCGTCCTTCATCAAATCAATTCTTGATGTATTTTCAGCATCTAAATATTCTCATGATGGAATTATTAGTGTCCTCAAAGATGCTTATAAATACACAAGAATAAAAGATGTTGAAAAACCTATTATCTTGATTTTGGCTTACGATACGCTATATCGCAATACAACCTTTTTTACAAACTGTCATCCCGATCTAGGAGACAGATGGTACGATGACTGTTATTTATGGGAGATATGTACCGCTTCTGCCTCTGCACCTACTTTTTTCCCGCCATATAAATTAGAACCTGTAGATAAAGAAAAGTTTGGCGATTGGGAATTTCCACACATTGATGGAGGAGTTTCTGCTAACAATCCCTGTCTTGCAGCTTTGAGTTTAGTTATGAGGATCAGCCAGTCTACAGTATCTCCAGAAATAAAGCAAAAATATAAACTAAATAATCTGCGATTGGAAGATATTTCTATCCTTTCTCTTGGCACAGGTCAAACTGGTGAACCATATCAATATAAGCAAGTAAGTAAATGGAAAGGCTTAGACTGGGTACAAAATTTGACTAATATCTTTATGGAACCTACATCAGAGATTGATAGCACAATTTGCCGGCAAATCATGGGTGGATACGAGTCTAAACGTTACTTGCGTCTTCAGTTTGAATTAAATGAGACATTTAAACCTAAGCCAAAAGAAACTTATAAAGATCCTCGTATTGTGTTACCTCCAGAAGAGCGAAAAAACCGATTTACAGGCAAAAAAGTTACTCAAGAAATAGATAATACTAGTCCAGAGATTATTCAGCAGTTAATAGATACTACCTCGGCATTCATCGATCAAGGTCTTACTTACTATACCAGGGATGACTCTGGCTTACCGATAAAAAAGGCGATCGCTTCTTTCATTAGAGAAAACTAGTGCATCCACGTAGATATATTAATGTTAACTAATACAAGATAAAACATCTCGTATTTTTACATAACTATCGTAAAAATACGAGATGTTTTATTTAAAACTGCTAACAGTGATAATTACAGATGTCAACCGAAGAATTTATTGGTATTTACAATTACTTAAATTAATTTTTTAATTATTATATAAATCAGTATTATTGTGTATATATTGTGACTTTAGTTCGGGTATATTGAGTATAAGGAAAAGTTAGATAACTTCTAGATAGCTTGATGTTATTTAACTTTTTTCTATTAGCTTTGACTGCTAAATAATCCAGATTTGTTCTCTTAATGAGAGTAGAGAACCAATCAGGTTAAATCAAGCTGACTAGGTGCTGCAAAAACTCTCATTTAACCCAACAACAGTTTACCTTTTCTTAATTCATACACTATCTAAATCAGTTTTTTAACTGATTATTGCAGCAATAAAGCTGCTGTTACAAAAATTTTTCACTTAATTTGGATAGAGATAACAATGTTAGTGATTTACAGTGGTGAGCGTGGTAGTGGCAGATAGAAGGAGTGTGAAGTTCTCCCTCAACTATTAGCAAAAATTTTTTAGTGTTGCGATCTAAAAAAGTGAAATCTCTTGTACTTCGGTCGGGATATGAGCTTAGATAGCAGCAATGGCTTCACTAAGGGCACAATTCAATGGTATGAGTTCGACTTGACGAGTACCTCCATCCCCATAAGTCAAAGTCACACTTAGATAACTATCTGGTTTGTAGGGCAATCGTTCCGCCCATTCAACTGCCACAATTCCTGGTATGACCTCAATACCTTCCCAATAACTTTCTAAATTTAGGGCTGCAACTTCTTGTGGTTCTAAGCGATATAAATCTAGGTGGTAAAGGGGGAGCCGTCCTTCTGTGTACTCATTAATCAGGGTGAAAGTGGGACTGACAATAGATTCAGCAATTCCCAAACCCTTACCAATACCTTGAACTAAGGTAGTTTTACCAGCGCCTAAATCACCTTCTAGTAAAATTACACTGCCAGCAGTCAGGGATTCACCGAGACTAATACCTAAGCGTAGCGTCGCCTCTGTATCTGCAAGAAAAATTTTCATAACCGAGTCAAGACGTGATATTTCTCCTTTTTCCATAATGACCTCTACCGTACCACCGCAACAACACTTGTGCTAGTTTCTGCGGATTGTGACGGACAAAACCCGTTTCATCTTCATATAAAACATTAGCTGCAACAATCCTTCGCCCTAGTTGAGTTACGGCTTCTCTATCTAGGAAAACGGGATGGGAGTTTTGTTCGGCGTAGCGGATGAGTGATTGCTCTGAGGGAGATTTTTTGTGGATTAGCACAGCATCAAATAGCCGTCTTTCCCCACAAGCAGCATCAATTGCTCTAATGTGATCTGCAACAGTGTAGCCTTCAGTTTCTCCTGGCTGAGTCATGATATTGCAGATATAAATACGGGGGGCATCTGTTTGAGCGATCGCATCGGCAATTTCTGGTACTAATAAATTAGGAATCAGACTTGTATAAAGACTACCTGGCCCAATAATGATGTAATCAGCTTCTTTAATTGCCTTAATCGCTGCTGGCACTGCCGGCGGATTATCAGGAATACAGCCAATTTTGACAATTTTCCCTCCAGCTTTAGGAATGCTAGACTCGCCCTCAATGCGGCGACCATCGGTTAATTCAGCCCAGAGGCGAACATCACTGAGAGTTGCCGGTAGTACTTGTCCCCGTACCGCTAGCACTTTAGAACTGGCTGCAACTGCTTGTTCTAAATCTCCAGTAATATCACTCATTGCCGTTAAAAACAAATTGCCAAAACTGTGACCCGTTAACCCATCTCCAGCCCGAAAACGGTATTGAAACAATTCTGTTAACAACTTTTCTTCATCTGCTAGTGCAGCCAAACAATTGCGAATATCCCCTGGTGGTAACACTCCAAATTCTTGACGCAACCGCCCAGAAGATCCACCATCATCAGCAACAGTGACAATAGCAGTAATATTAGCGCTGTAGGTTTTTAGTCCCCTCAACAACGTAGAAAGACCCGTACCACCACCAATTACTACTATTTTCGGGCCTCGGTACAGTCGATGATGTGCCAGCAAGACATCGATGAGTTCTTCTCCGCCTTCTGCCCTTAGTACCTTAGTAATTGAGCCAACAGTACGAGTTTGTCCCCAAAGCACTAACAGCAATCCCCCAAGCAGCACCAAAGGCCCACTGATATAGTTGGGTAAGATGTTGGTGATTACTCCAAGGAAACCCCTAAACAACTCGATCATCCAAAAAATTGGGGTCAGCTTAACCCAAATAGCTAACCCCAAACTCGCCAGCAGTACACCCCCAATACTTATCAACAACCAACGTTTTACCGATAGTCCAGGGGATAACCATTTGAACCACTGGTTAACCCGATAGGAAGTTCGAGAACGCGACTGCTTTTGCAGGGCGTTGAGGGCTTGTCTGAGAAAACCAATTGACATACCTGATTTACAGCAGTGCTACAAACAATAATTAACAGAAAATGTACACCACTTGGTTTTTAACACTAGGCGTGAAACTATTATATTTGTCAATTCCATTAGACTAAGAGCAAGTGGTCAAGATTGCCAGTATTCCTAGTTAAACAATACCCTGGTTTAGTAAAAGTGAATTGAATGGAAAAACGAATTTTAGGATTAGATCCAGGACTGGCAACTTTAGGGTTTGGGGTAATTACCTGCACACAAATTGCCAACAAGGTGCCAGAAACTACAGTAAATATGCTGGATTTCGGGGTAATTAAAACGTCAGCAGATGTAGAAATGGGACTGAGGCTATGTACCTTGTTTGATGATTTACACACCGTGATGGAGGAATTTCAACCAGATTTGGTTGCGATCGAGAAACTATTCTTCTATCGGATGTCAAGTACAATTTTGGTTGCACAGGCGCGGGGTGTATTAATTTTGGTGTTGGGTCAGCGTCGTCTTCCTTATGTAGAGTTTACTCCGGCTCAAATTAAGCAAGCTTTAACGGGATATGGCAATGCAGATAAGTTAGATGTGCAAGAGGCGGTAGCACGGGAGTTAGATTTAGATGAAATTCCCAAGCCAGATGATGCTGCGGATGCTTTGGCGGTAGCTTTGACCGCTTCTTATCAGTTGTAAGTGTGTACACAAAGAATAAAGTTCTAAAATGAACAAACAATAAACTTCTTAAGTGAGAATACATTCATCAGAATCAAGACGCTCTCTACGAGACGCTGCGCGTAGCTTGCTTCTCTGTAAGAGTACGTGGACTCGCTACCGCTACGCTATCAGTGAGGGATTCAGATCCGACACTGATTGTTTTGCAGCAAATTTTCAATTGGGTGTGGTGTTTCACCATTTATTCATCCAGCATTTGCACGGAATTGAATTTCTGATGCTGGCAAAATTGCACATGTATTATTTCTTGTTAATAAGGATTTTGCTTAATAAGTAGGCTTGACAATAAAACGCTATAACTATTTAAATAAAGAAAAAATCTTATGTTTTAAATACGTTTGCGTTAATAATACATCTTAGAGCCAATTATATTTAAAAAGCCAGTTAGCAACACAATAAAAGGACTTGAGAATCTAAGCCTCATGTCGGCACATAAACCTCTAAATCATAAGCTTGAGCTAAGTTATTTAAACATTAATTATAACAAGCTAACTTTATACAAAAGTATACAGAAGTGTTACAATAATGAGTACTCAATCGTACATAAATTTGAGACTTGCCGCACCACTAGAGGTAATAGATATACAAAAACTTTCTCGGCCACCCAATACAAAGTTATAAAACATACTTTAATTACTCAAATTTTACTGAAAAATGCAATGATAGGATATTGTCCGAAGATGCTTTAAATAAATTATTAGCACTTAAAAATAGCTAACTTAGTTTCTAAGTAGTTCCGAAATTATATATTGCAATAATGTCAACTTGAAGAATTTTTATCCGATGTGTAAGCTTCTATGGTCAAGCGATCGCTCGAAGCATCAGTTACCGGGATTGAACAAGCCAAAAAAGCGTTCGCTCATAAAGGGTGGACACAAGATAATTTGGCTTTTGAAGTCAACTTAAAGACTCGCCAACCAATTTGGCGGTTTTTTACTGGGCGTTCGGTTGACCGTCATATCTTTATAGAAATTTGTTCGGTGTTGTCGTTGAATTGGCGTGAGATTGCGGCTAATCCTCCAGAAGAATTTTCTGAATCAAAAGAACTTAGTGCTGCTGAATTTTTAGATATTGATGCTCTAGTACAATTTGTGCGATCGCAACGCTTTGACAAAATTCAAGACCAGTGCGGCACTTTGCAGTTATTAGATGTTAGTCGCCCCGTTAGAATCGACGACATTTACATAGATGTCAACATTTTGGAGGAGATTGCAAGCCTTCAGTGGTTAGAGTTTTCTGACTTGCAAAAGTTTACATCAAAAGAATTTGATCGCTTTGGTTTAGGTGAAGTATCCCAAATAGAAATCGCAGGGATCACGGCAGTTCAAACTTACTCAAAGCTACGGGTGTTGGGTAAACCGGGAGCAGGTAAAACCACTTTTTTACAACATCTAGCGATTCAATGCAACCGAGGTAGATTTGCTGCAAATCGGGTTGCCATTTTTGTCACCTTAAGAGATTTTGCCGACGAATCTAGAGAAGCAGGAGAGTTCAATTTACTTAACTATATTTGCAAAGAATTCCTTACCTGTGGGATTGCAGATCCATCTGTGCTGGAAACTTTGTTGTTGTCAGGTAGAGTGTTGCTGTTGCTGGATGGATTAGATGAAGTGCTTCATCAAGAAAGGAAGGGTGTCGCCAATGAGATTCGCAGATTCTCTGAAAAGTATCAAAAGAATATATTTGTCGTCACCTGCCGCACGGCGGCTAAAGCTTTTAACCTTAGACGCTTTACAGATGTTGAAATTGCCCCATTTAGTCAAGACCAAATTGTTGCTTTTGCTCAGAAGTGGTTTACAGCACTTACAAAAACGAACATCCAGAATAAACAAGGACAGGCAATTGAGTTTATTAAGAAACTAGATTTACCGGAAAACTTACAATTTCGTAGACTTGCCGTCTCCCCCTTGTTTTTACATCTCGCTTGCTGGGTTTTTCATCACCAGAACAAATTCCCAAACCAAAAAATTGCGTTTTATAAGCAATGTTTATACCTCCTGCTGGGCAAATGGGATGAAACCAAAGCAATTGAACGGGATGAAGTGTACGAAGGTTTCTTATTATCACAAAATCTGAAGTTGCTGAGTCAGGTTGCTAGCGCGACATTTGACCAGGGTAATTACTTTTTTGAACAACGCATTGTTGAACAATACATTAGCGATTATATCTGTGATTTACCGAATGCTTCGACGGAACCAGAGGAATTGCAATTAGATAGTGAAGGGGTACTTCAGGCGATAGAGTTACAACATGGATTACTAGCAGAACGAGTGCGGGGAATTTTCTCCTTCTCTTATTTGACGTTTCAAGAATATCTGACTGCTCGAAAAATCGTTGCCAGTTATAATTTACAAGCATTAGAACGACCGTTAGAACGTCTGGTGAGTCATATTACTGAACCCAGATGGCGCGAAATCTTTTTGTTAACGGTTGCCATGCTGCGGAGTGCAGATTTCTTAGTACTGTTGATGAAGCAAGAAGTTGATGCGCTAGTGGCTCAAGATCCATATTTGCAAAAATTTCTAACTTGGGCAAATCACAAGTCCCTTGCCACTCCCCCCCAGCCTATTGCGATTCGTGCGTTTTACCTTACTCTGGCTCGAACTCCTCACTTGATATCGCCCTTTGCTCTTGTCTGCATCCTTGATCAGGATATTTTTTTGGATGCGGCATTAGATAACCTAGTAATGGAATGCAAATCTAATTTTGCCGATGCCGATGCCTGCGACGATGCTTTGAGTTATGCTTTAGCGATCGCTCAAGATGCTGGCTTACATCAAGCTTTACAACAACTTAAAGACCTACTGCCCGATCCAGAACAAAGTAGAGAAAGCATTCAGACATGGTGGCAAACAAGTTATCCTGCTTGGATGGAACAGTTAAAAACTGCGATCGCCAAGCATCGAAACATTGAACATCACTGGCACTTCAGCCCACAGCAACAGCAAGTATTGCAACAATATTACGATGCCAATCAGTTGCTTCTCGATTGCCTCAATAGCAACTGTGAGGTAACAGGCGTTGTGCGCCAGGAGATTGAAGCTAGTTTGTTGTTGCCGAGAAAAGAACTCTCCA
This sequence comes from Nostoc sp. LEGE 12447, assembly GCF_015206985.1. Lineage (NCBI taxonomy): Bacteria > Bacillati > Cyanobacteriota > Cyanophyceae > Nostocales > Nostocaceae > Nostoc > Nostoc sp. LEGE 12447. The sequence continues at coordinate 278,090 of NZ_JADEXT010000001.1, forward strand.
AGCAGGAATGGCAGGGGGCAGGGGGCATGGGGCAGGGAGCAAAGGAGAAGTTGTAGTGAGTCTTTCCCTTCTGCTTCTTGTACCCAAGCAATTCTAAATCATTCGTGAAAAATTAAATCCCCGACTTCTTTGAAAAGTCGAGGATCTGGACACCGCACATTTTTTACTTTTTCATAATTAAAATTAACGTGAGTTCGACAAGTATTATTTGACCTCTCCCCCAACCCCTCTCCGACACGGAGCTACTGTGTATACACAAGTTCTAAAATCCTTGCCTGGTAAGATACAAGCCTTAGTAGGCAAGGTTTTGAACTGAGCAAGCTAATTATCAATAGTGTCAGCTTATTGATAGAGGTTTAACGGATAATCTTGGATTTTAAAAATAATTTTCCGTTATTTTGTGTCCATGTGATTCCCAACTCAACTTGTGTATACACGGTAGCCGACACGGAGAGGGGAGCAAAAGCTGAATTTTTCGCTACTCCTCCCTTTCCGTTTCGGAGAGGGAGGCTGGGAGGGAGAGATTCGTCGAACTCACGTTAAAATTAGTTGCTCTGTACCTCAATTACGAATTACGAATTACGAATTATCTGTGCCTCGTTCAGTCAAATTTGCAATCATCAATACTAATTGAGTAAGGTCAATCGGTTTAGCTAGATGCATTTGGAAACCAGCATCAATTGCCTTTTGCCGCTCTTGTTCGGTGGCATAGGCAGTAATTGCTACTGCTGGAATTTGTCCCCCAGCTTCAGCTTCAAGCGCTCTTACCTGACGAATCAGGGAGAAACCATCTTCCTCTGGCATTCCAATATCTGCTAGAAGCACATCATATTTGCCAGGAGATTCAGTTAAAGCAGCGATCGCTTCCCTTGCCGATGGCACAACCACTACTTCAGCCCCGAAATTTTCTAACATCGACTTGATTAAGTCGCGGCTATCCGCTTGATCGTCTACAGCCAAGATGCATAATCCTTCAAGGCTCAAGGGTGGATTTTTACCATTTAATGTGTGCTGAGTCTCTGACAAAACGATCGGCTCTAAATAACTTGGCGGTGTAATCTCCGGTGGCATTGAGCGCAGAGGCAGCCTGACAACAATCGTGGTTCCTTGTCCCTCACCTGGACTTTGCGCTTGAACTGTTCCACCGTGAAGTTCGACAAGATGACGGACGATTGACAAGCCTAATCCAAGTCCCTGACTGGTTTTGCTGCTGCTGGAATCTCCTTGGCGGAAGCGATCGAAAACATAAGGCAGCAAGTCTGCCCGGATGCCAATTCCTGTGTCGCTGACTCGAATTTCAGCATGAGTATATACAGCTTCGAGCATGATTCCCACTCGTCCACCGGGTGGAGTAAACTTAATCGCGTTAGAAAGTAAATTCCACAGAACTTGCTGTAAGCGATCAAAATCTCCGATAACTGTCGCCGAGTTCAACTGTGAAATAATTTGAATGCTTTTCGCCTCTGCGGACAATTCGATAGACTCAATGGCGGCATCCACTACTGAAACTAGATCACATTAGACGAGTATTTAAATGAAGCTTGCCACTCGTAATCCGTGAGACATCCAGCATATCATCGATTAACTGAGCTTGCACCTTAGCACTCCGCTCCACCACTTCCCAGGCACGAGTGACTGCTGAAGAATCTAAATCGCGGGTACGGAAAAGTTGCGCCCAGCCCAGTATAGTATTGAGCGGATTACGAAGTTCATGGGAGAGGTTCGACAGGAATTCATCTTTGGCTCGGTTGGCAATTTCCGCCTGTTGACGGGCTGACTGCTCTTGTGCTAGAAGCTCGGATCGCTCTAACTCTAACTGTTTGCGATCGCTGATATCTTCAATGGTCAGCAAAATCCTGTGGGCATCTCCCTCTTGAATAATTTTCCAACCATTGAGCAGCATGGTTTTCTGCCCAATCCGCTCAAAACGATGCTCTACCTCCAAGTTTTGAATACTGGTATCGTTGGCAAGGATGTCTTCTAAGAGCGATCGCAGTTCGGGCAGGTTCCATTGACCGTTCCCTAGTTCAAAAATCAGAGATTGGGCTGTCTCTGATGGTGAAACCTGAAATGTTTCATAAAACGAGCGATTGGCTTTGTTCACCCGCAAATCAGAATCAAGCACGATTAACGGCACTTGTACCGTCTCCACAATCGCTTCAGCGTAATTCCGGGCTTGTTCTAAGGTTGCGGCACTGCGTTTGAGAACATCAATATCTATTAACACCAACACTACACCGTCAATCTTGTTTTCTGTAGTGCGATAAGGACGGATGCGGAGGTTGTACCAATGTCCCCCCAGAGTTTGGACTTCTAATTCTTTGATGCTGAGTGTGTCAAGAACCTCCAAAATTATAGTTTCTAACTCAGGAACATCGAGATTTGCTCTGATGTCGCTCAAAGGTCGTCCAGCATCGGTGGGAATCAAATTGAAAAGTCGCTGCGCCATTGGCGTAAAACGTCGAATGCGTAAGTCCAAAGTCAATATCAAAATGGGAATATTAATACTGGCAAGTAAATTCGTGAGATCGTTGTTGACTTGGTGTAATTCCAGATTTCGACTACGAAGTTCTTCATTAGTGGTGTTGAGTTCTTCGTTAGTTGCCTGAATCTCTTCTTTGGCAGTTTCTAGCTCCTCATTGGTGCTTTGCAACTCTTCATTACTCGACAGGATTTCTTCATTGGCAACTTTCAAATCTTGATTGATATGCTCCTGCTCTTGGATCACCGCTTGTAGATATTCTTGAGTTGCAGCCCGCTCTTTGATGGCGGTTGCAAGTTCAAGCCTTAGCTGAACAATCTCCTGCGCTAAGTCTGACTGCTCTTCGCTCTCAGGATTTACTGTACTGGGGTTGTTAATTGTGAGTGGGGCTGATTCAAATAAAACCAGAAAGTAGAGTTCTTCGCCAGTCCCAGGCTTGAATGGAATCACCTCAAGATTGATGATTTTTGAAAGACCGCCCTCTTCAATCCGTAACCCTTCTCTTCTAACTAGAATTTTTTGCCGTTGTGCCTGATAAATTGTCGCCCGTAGCTCGATGAGCAAACCCTCGCGCACCATTTTGAATAAGTTAAGACTCGGTTTCCCAGGTACAAGTTTGAGGTAGAGATCGATTTCTCCCCGAAATTGCAGCACGTCCATCTTGTCATTAATCACCACACCTACTGGGGCATAGTGATTCAAGATTAGTTGGTCAGTTTTTTTCTCTAAATCAAACTCATCCGATGAGAATTCATCGGTCGGCTTTGATTCGTCCACTTTTACTATCGGATAATTGCTAGTAATGAACGAAAAAGTTGGACGAATTGCAGTTAGCTTTTTGGTATAGATTTTATACTTTTTGTCAATCTGAATAAACAAATCCGAATATTTACCTGTGCTTTCTGAAGTCCCTAGCAGCAAGAAGCCAGTCGGATTAAGACTGTAATGAAAGATGGGCAATATCCGTTTTTGCAACGTTTCGTCCAAGTAAATCAGTACATTCCGGCAGCTAATTAAATCTAAGTTAGAAAAAGGGGGATCGCTGCCCAAGTCTTGTCGGGCAAACACACACAGTTCACGGACAGCTTTGCTAATTTGATATCCACCGCCCTCAAGGGCATTAAAAAATCTGCGGCGGCTCTCTGGTGAGACTTCCACCATTTGATTCTCTGCATAAATACCCGTTCTCGCTTTGTCAATCGCGATCTCGCTGATGTCTGTGGCAAAAATTTGGATCGGCGGCGAGGTTACTTTATTTGACAAAAACTCCAGCAAGGAGATAGCGATGGAATACACTTCTTCGCCCGTCGAACACCCAGCTACCCAAATCCGAATCGGCAACTCTGCTGATTTGTTTTCGATGATGGTAGGAAAGACTCGCTCTTTCAACAGTTCAAATGCTTCGGGATCGCGGAAAAAATGGGTGACGTGGATCAGAATTTCTTCATAGAGCGCCTTGACTTCACTGGGATTGTTTTGCAAATACTCGGCATAATCCTCCAAGCGTTCTAGTTTATACAACAGCATTCGCCGCTGGATTCGGCGATCGAGGGTGTTGGGCTTGTAGTGGCTGAAGTCAACGCCAGTTTGCGATCGCAATAATACAAATATAGTCGCCAGGGCATCTCCCTGTTCGGGCAATTTATCAACTGCGATCGGTGGCAAAGAGTTAGAAATAAAAGGATTGCGACTGAGGTTTACAAGTTCCTCGGCGATTTTTTGCGGCGGTAGCACAAAATCCACATTCCCGGTGGCAACAGCAGTATTGGGCATACTATCGAATTTTGCTGTGTCTTCACACTGAGCAAAAGTCACGCCTCCAGCTGCTTTGATTGCCTTCAGCCCTAGTGAACCGTCTCCATCTGCTCCAGATAGAACAACTGCGATCGCTTTGTGCCCTCGATCTGCTGCCAATGAAGTAAAGAACGCATCAGCAGGCATATATTTACCATGAACTTTCTCTCGCGGCGTGAGTTGCAACACCCCACCAGACAGCATCATCTTAGTGTTAGGCGGAATAATGTAGACCTGGTTAGGTTCCACAGTCACGCCGTCTCGCACTTCATTGACGGGCATTGTAGTTGTTCTTCCTAAAATCTCGCTCAACAGACTCTTGTGGTTAGGGTCTAAGTGTTGAATCAGCACAAATGCCATCCCTGTATCGGTAAGCAAGTGCTTAAGTACCTGCGTAAATGCCTCTAATCCACCCGCAGAGGCGGCAATGCCAACGATGGGAAATAAAGCATTTGCAATATCTTGCTGCTCTACGTCGAACGCTTCATTAGCGGTAGATTCAGATACAGGTTGCTCAGAGGGTTGATCGGATGTCATAGGATGAAGTTTAGTACCGCAATGCTTTGGCGACTAAGGTTTATATTTTAAGTTGGTTTACCAAATAAAAGTAGGAGGCAGGAAGAAAATATATTTTTTGACCTTTGCTACTTTCTTAACAGCACCCTAATTTTATTTACGAAAAACAAAAAAATATTTATCTGAATATTCAACAAATATAAACTATAAACAATTTTAATTTTTCTCGATCTAAATCACTGCCAAAAAATAACAAGCTAGAATAAATGCAATACCAATAGTTCCGCTATTCAAAAGTAAAACTAATTGAGATGAAACACACATTTTATAGTTCCTTGTATTAATCCTATCATTTATCAAGTTTATTAGTATAGCAATCCTAAATGATTTATGAGAAAACACTATATTCATAAAGTTTAGGGAAGTTAAAAATTTGACAATGAAGGGGAAAGCTTTGAATATATCCCTTTCCCTTTCCCCAGAGCATAAGGAAAGTTAAAAATGCTTATCCGAACCGTATTGCCATATCATTACTTATCAAAATTTAGACTACTATATTTAAGACATTAATTAGAGCTAGTTAGCATTAGCGCAAATGAAGATTATTGGCAATTGCTAAAATGCCAAGTACAGCAACAAAATCATCAATAACTATAGGTTTAGCAACGCATAGACTAAACCCAGCTAAGAGAGAACGTTGATACATATCTTCAGTTACAGCGCCTGTCAGAGCGATGGCTGGCACTGCTTTGCCTCGCTCTCCCGTAAGTGTTCTTATTTGGCGAATCAGAGCATAGCTATCCTCCTTTGGCGAGGAAATACCATTTAAGAGGATATCAGGTTGCCATTGCACAAATATTTCCAGAGCTTGCTGGACTAAAAATGCCTCTTGCACCTTCACACCATAGGATTGCAACATCGCTGTTAAAGAATTGCAAAAATTGACATCATTATCTACAAGGAGTACTCGCAGCCCTTGAAGAAATGAAGGATGAGTAGGAAATTTATTATTTATATACATCACAGTTTCAAAAATGAGGCTTTATTGAGCTTTGCAATGTCCTTAAGCTATACATCTATTGTGCTTGATTGAAGTTCAATAAATGTCTCCTCAGTAGGCACAAAAACGGTGAACGGGCTATTACTTTTGAAAGTGTCTACTTCCTGAGCAGCTTTGATTGCAGCAACTAGGATATTAGGGACTTCCAACCAAAAAATATCCCATTGCTTTTAGGGCAGGGGAGCTATTAGCTGGGGGAGGAAAAGTTGTTTTGATTCAAAAAATTGGATAATTTCTTTTTTGGAGTTCCTCTAAAGACACTAGCTTTCATGGCAGCATCGCCAATATTAACTATTTATTTGACCCACTCAAAAGAATTTTTATTAACAATGTTTACTTTAACATCCTATTGTTAAAGATCATGTTTCAACAAATGTTTGATTAGGGTATAATTTGTATATTTTGTATAAATTTAGCAAAAAAATTATGATATTGAACACTCTAGATAATTCATCCTTGGAACGTCTGATAGGCAATCATACCTGAAGCTCAACATCAGCAGTTGCTATATCTGCACAATTAAATGTTCATGTCTCCCTAAAGATTTTAGCTATCCTTGGGGATTGGGTTATGAATAGCTAGTAGTTCGCCAAGGAAACTTGGCGGGGTAAAGGGCAAGGGGGAAAGGGAAAAGATGTTTACTCCTTTAACCTTTAACCTTTCCCCTTTTCCCAGCCCTCACCTAACAATTTTGGGTTGGCAGACTACTAGTACAAATCTATGCCATCTCTAAATTGACAGCTTACTTATCACTGGTTAGACGGTATAATATTTCGCCAGCTTTCGGCACAAGTAAGATACCTTCATCCTCACGGTTAGCCCATTCTGTAGGTCTAATGGTCGCTGGATCGCGATAGTTTAAGTTATGAGCAGCACAGCGTTCAGCAGAAATACCAGTGGCTAAAGTGACACGAATCCGCGCTTGTTCCCCTTCTATAGGATCAAATGTACCCATACCTTTTAAGTGAGTACTATGAGCCAGCACTCCACCGGGATAGACTTGAAATTTATCCCACTGTTTGAGGAAATAATCCCGTACATGATAGCCAATTTGAGATAGAATTTCACCGTGTGTGTAGCTAAACTCAGTAATGTGAGGGGCATATATAATTACTTCGCCTCCGTCAGCCACTACTGGCTCTAGCTTGTACATTCCTTTTGCGGCCGTCCAAATGTCATCATACATTTCGGGCATTACTGAAAGCACTTGTTTAAAAGGCTGATTTACATAAGTAATATGCAGTTTGTCGGATAATTTTGCGGCTGCTTCCCAGGCTGACTCTGGTTTATCTATGTAAAGTCCTGCTAGCTGATTTGTTTTGGGTGCAACCACCATCGCCAAGCAAAGTTTCGGTGTAGAAATTAGGTTAGCGGCTCGGTTAATCAAGCGCCGAACTGGTGTTATTCCCGATGTACCAATGATTTCGTAACTGGTTATTAAAGCACCTAACCAGTGGGATATATCAATTACTTCCTGACCACCAATACCGGGAAAAAAGTATTTATTTCCACCAGAAAAACCGACAACTTCGTGGGGAAACACAGGGCCGCAAATCATTATTAGATCGTACTGTGTTACAAGCTTGTTAACCCTGACTTCAACGGACTGATGTAGCATTCCCCGGCTAATTTCTGCTATCTCATCTGCCGAAATTACTCCACAGGAAATAAAGGTATCTGGCTCATTCCATAGGTGGTTAAAGATGCGAACTTTTTTAAAGGTTGTCTCTCGCTCTTTTGATGTCACCCCCACTAGGTGATTAATCTGTTCTTCACTCATAGGATTATGTGTACCCAGAGCGATCAAAAAATCTAGAGCTGGAACTCTTTTACCCAACTCCTGATGCAGCAATCGAAACATTTGCGGGATGGGAGCAGTGCGGGTACTATCTGGAATTAATACTAAAATACGCTGTCCATCTAATTGACGATCTGCCAAAGCTTGATGAACTAGCCCAGAAATTTGCTCGTCGGAAAGTGTTCCGTTAGTTACAGCTAGTGAATACATGATTAAACTCCACTGTAGATACTGAACCCACCGTCTACCGATATAACTACCCCATTCACAAAACTAGAACCAGAACTGCATAACCAAATCAAAGTACTGAGTAATTCGTCCGGTGTTCCGAAGCGTCCGGCTGGGGTATGCTCGATAATTTTTTGCCCGCGCACGGTCAAACTACCGTCTGCATTTAAGAGTAAATCTCGATTTTGTTCTCCAATAAAGAAACCTGGCGCGATCGCATTTACTCGCATTCCATCCCCATACTTCTGGGCAAGTTCGACGGCTAACCAACGAGTAAAGTTATCTATCCCGGCTTTAGCGGCTGAGTAGCCAACCACTCGACTAATCACCCGAATGGCAGACATAGAAGAAATATTGACAATACAACCAGATGGCTGATTTCTTTCAACCATTGCTTGACCAAAAACTTGGCTAGGCAATAGAGTACCGAGTAAGTTGAGGCTAACTACTTCCTCAAAAGCTGTATGTGGCATATCAAAAATAGTGGCATCAGGGGTAATTGTGGCAGCAGGAATATTACCGCCAGCCGAGTTTATCAAGATGTCTATTTGACCCCAACGCTGTATGATTTTATCTCTGGCTATTTCTAATTGGGAGCGATCGCTAACATCTGCCAGTACAGCCATACTTTCTCCACCGTTAGCAGTAATATCAGCTACTACTGCACTCGCCCGTGCTTCATTGCGGCCTAGAACGACTACCCGCGCTCCAGCAAGGGCTAAACCCTTTGCCATTGCTCCACCAAGTACACCAGAACCGCCTGTGACTACTGCTACCCGATCTTTTAGGCTAAAAAGTTTATTTAAAATCAAATCTGACATCTTATTTCAATTCGTAATTCGTAATTAAAGAAATCAGTATTAGGACTAGCCCTTTGAAGGTGGGTAAAAATTTTGATTAATAAATTCCTGTTTAAGGTCTTTACTCTGTGTCCTCTGCGCGGCAGTCGCTCATGGGGGAAACCCCCTTCTCTACGAGACGCTCCGCGTTCGCGTAGCGTTCCGTAAAGCCTGCGGCATAGCTCCGCTTAGGGCGCAGCCTCTCGTAGAGAAGGAAAGGCGCTAGCCTCTCCCTTTGGGAGAAGACCGCGCTGCCTTGCCTCTGTGGTTAAATAAATTTCTTTTAAACCGCAGAGACACAGAGAAGCCAGTGCATTGGGCGGGTTCCCCGACTTGTAGCAAATGGCGCGGCGCTGAGAAAAAACAATCTTATTTTACGAGTCACTTTGAAAGGGCTAATTCTAGCAGCTTGATTTGTATTAGTCTAATTTGTAAGCACTTTTAGCAAGGTCGTAAGCTAAAGCGCGGGCCATATCATACCCTTCCTCTTCATCAACCAATCCCCGTGTTACTAATCCAGCTAACCAATTACAAGCTACCCGCCGCCAAACATTATGACGAGCCGGAATAGAAACAAAAGCGCGGGTATCATCATTAAACCCAGCAGTATTATAAATTCCGGCAGTTTCCATTACCTGATTGAAGTAGCGTTCCATGCCATTTACGCTGTCGTGAAACCACCAGGGTGGCCCGAGCAATATAGTAGGATAATGGCCAGCTAAAGGAGCCATCTCTCGGCTATAAGTGCTTTCATCCATACCAAAAATAATTAAACGGAAGCGCTGATCGTTCCCATAAGCTGACAACAATGGGTGCAGATTTCGAGTCCATTCTATATTGAGGGGAATATCGGCACCTTTATCAGATCCAAATTTCTCAAACAGAGCTGGGTTATGGTTACGCATAACACCACAATGCATTTGCATCACCAAACCATCTTCTACACTCATCCGAGCCATTTCCATAAAAATATGACCGGTAAACTGCTCTACATCGCCTAGATTCAGTTTGCCGATTAATGCTCTAGCAAAGATAGCTTCTGCTTCTTGGTCAGAAAGACGTGTGGTATAAGGCGTAGCTGCACCTTGATCGGTAGCTGTTGCACCCATTTTTTTAAATATTGCCCGACGTTCTTCTAAAGCTTGCACAAAAGTAGCGTAACTACTAATTTCTCTACCGATACTGCTTTCCAATTTGGTGAGATTTTCTCGCCAAGCAGGAGCATCTAGGTTAACTACTGCATCTGGTCGAAAAGTCGGTCTGATTTGAGTAAAACCTTCTGCATGGAGCGATCGCTGATTCTCTAGGTTATCACTGGCTGCATCGGTAGTACAAAGCACTTCGATGTTAAAGCGTTTGAATAAAGCACGAGGGGAAAACTCAGCTAAGGCTAATAAACTTTCCAGATAATCATAGATACGTCCAGCATTATGAGAATTTAAAGCTTCATCCACCCCAAAGACATTAGTTAATTCGTCTTTGAGCCACAACCCTGATGGAGTACCCTGGAATAAATAAAAATGTTCGGCGAACAATTGCCAGATTTTCCGGTGGTCAGTTTCTGGCGGTGCATCATGAGCAGGTATGCCTAGAGCTTCCAGAGGAACGCCCCGACTATAAAGCATCCGCAAAATGTAGTGGTCAGGGATAATAAATAATTCGGTTGGTGAACCAAAACGGGCTGCTGGATTAGCTAACAGGGCTGGATCTACGTGGCCGTGTGGGCAGACTAAAGGTAATGCAGATATGCTGTCAAAGAATTGATGGGCTAGTCGTCTTTGAGCTGGTTCTGGAGAAAAGCAGCGATCGGGAGATAAAGTTGGTTTTTTGGTTAACATATTTTTGCTTGGCTAAAATTTTTACTGTTGCTGAGTGTAAATAATTTGTCTTACAAACAGGGAAAGAGTTGTCCATTTTGAAACATTTTCTCTTGTAGGTTTAGTCTAATTACACAAAAACTACAGTTTTCAAGATAGACACGATTTCAAATTACTGTATTAATCTTGCACTACTACCACGCTCTACTAGAAAAGGAGATAAAACGCGGTTTTCCACAGTTTTTTCTTCTAATAAATCAAGTAACATTTGCATGGCATAGCCACCAATTTCTAACATCGGCTGGCTGACTGTTGTAAGTGCCGGTGTAACGTAACTACCTAAAGCAATACCATCAAATCCAACCAGGCTTAAATTTCGTGGTACTAAAATACCTAGTTCTTGGCAAGCTAAAAGAGCGCCAACCGCCACCATATCGTTGTAACAAAAAATGCCTGTTACCTCAGCAGTCAATAGTTTAGATAGCATATTTTGTCCGGTGGCGACATCGCTGATTCTGGTATCATACTCGTCACTAATTGAAACCCAATCAGGATTTTGTGGTAGACCAGCTTCAGCAAGAGCTATTTGATATCCTTCTAGGCGCTCGCGGTTTGACCTGCTGCGATCGCTTACACCCAAATAACCAATGCTGGTGTGTCCCAAACTTATTAAATGCTCTGTGGCTAATCTAGCGCCTAAGCGATCGTCTATTGCCACTGAGTGAAATATTTCGGATTGATCTTCAGTCTGGCTGTTAATCAGAACTGTTGGCACAGCAATTTGGGTTAGTTGCTTTGTATGCTGTTTGCTAATTCGTGAGTCGGCTACTAAGATTCCGTCTACTCTGCGGCGATGAAAGGTATCAATAGCTGCCATTTCCTGCTCAAAATCTCGGTGTGAAGCACTTAACAAAACACTCAATCCGGCTGGTCTAGCTATCTGTTCAATGCCATCTACAACTTCAGCAAAAAAGGGATCTGCAATTGAAGTTACTACTACACCAATAGTATTAGTACGTTTATTTTGCAAACTTTGAGCTATAGCATTTGGCACATAGTTCATCTCCTGGGCCAGTTGCTTAATTTCTTCTCGTACTTTCGGGCTAATGAGAGCATTATCCCGCAAAGCACGTGAAACTGTGGAATGAGAAACACCTGCTCTACGAGCAATATCTTCAATTGAAATTCTTCGTTTATTCATTTTTTAGTTTAGATTTTAAAATAATGCACACGTGTGCATTTATATGTATTATAGAAAATAATGGTTATTTGTCAAGAGATTTTAATACAACTCTTTGCATACAAAAATTCAATAGTCTTACTTCCTGCCTCCTGTCCCTTACCTCAATAACTTAACTTTTCTTCAAAAAATATGATTATTATCGTCATGGGTGTATCTGGTTCTGGCAAAACCACTATAGGAAAACTGCTAGCAGACTCTTTAGGCTGGGAGTTTATTGATGCTGATAGTTTCCACTCACCAGAGAATGTTGATAAAATGCGGCGCGGTATCCCGTTGACTGAAGCTGACAGGATGCCTTGGTTGCAAGATTTGCAAGCAGCCATCAAACATTGGCTGCAAGAAAATAAAAATGTCGTGCTGGCGTGTTCGGCTTTAAAAGACAGCTATCGGCAATTTTTGGTATCGGATAGCGATCGCACTAAGTTAGTTTACCTCAAAGGCTCTTATGAGTTGATTCAAATACGGTTAAAAGAACGTAGCAATCATTACATGAGCGAGAAACTTCTCAATAGCCAGTTTGATACTCTCGAAGAACCATTAGATACGATATCTATGGATGTTGCACAACCACCCCAGATCATTGTCCAGAATATTAGAACGGCTTTGAGACTTTAGCTGATTGGTTAAAACCGTAAGGTTAAGATTAATCACGTCTCTACGAAAACACGAACTTTCGGCAACTAAATACGTCGGATGTAAGTCTAAAGAAGTTTTAAAAGCAACCACCTCACTGAAGCGGTAGGAGAAAACTAGTGTTTCTAAGATTAGCGCAACAACATCAAGAATTCGTTCAAGACTTGGTAATGAACCTACAAGCCTTGACAATTATTCTTGAGCGGCGTGGGTATTCTGCCTCATGTTATACGTGCGGCAACCAAATGAAGAGTGCTTCATTTATGGTTAGCCTGCGAGAAAAGCATCTGATTCGTTTTGTAGTGTCTGATTACGGAATTACTTGGATGGAATTATGGGACGATCGCGAATTAATGAAGTTGGAGGGTGCAGAAGCAATAAAACAATTGCAAGAGTTGTCTAATATTATCAAGTATTCGCACACCATACAATTGACAACTTAACACTCCTCTAAGTCAAAGCGACAAAAAACTTAATATAGATTTTACACAGGTGTGTATAAAGCTATTTATTCAAAAATCTATCCAACAGATGAATTATTTGTTGGTATAAACTTATATCTACGCAACTCGCATAAGTACTTGGTTTTAAGTCTGCGCTCTACATTTCGTGTACTTTATAAATACTTTTGTCTAATTCCGATTGGATTGTAAAAAACACTTGACTACAGGGTTTTGCAGATCGAAAAGAAACTTAACACACGTCTTTGCACACGTGTGCAAAAATAAATCAATTACAGCTTTTGCACACCTGTGCATAAATGGATTCCCAAAGTCCGATTTAGAAAATCAATACCGACAAGTAACAAGATATGTCTCCAATACTTGTCGGTTAAGGGGAAAAGGGGAAGGGGGAAGGGGAAAAAACCTTTAACCTTTATCCTTTAACCTTTTCCCCAAACCCAATTCCGAGTTAAAAATCCTTAACCGAGCAGTATTGGATATGTCTCAGATTTTAAAGAATTCCATCGAACAAGCTCAAAACAACCCCTTACATTCGCTAGAAGAGTGGGAAGAAGACTTACTCAATCGCTATCCCAATCCAGACAGCATAGTTAAAGAAGGTAAAACCACCGAAGAGTATAGGAATTACCAAACGCCTACTAGAGATACGGTGAAGGAATTTTATCGGTTAAATCATATTAATCAAACATATAATTTTGTCCTTGAGAAAGAAAAGAATTTTCTCAAGTTTGATAAGAAAGAAATGTCTGTTTGGGATGCGGTTGAATTTTTGAATCAATTAGTAGATGATTCAGATCCTGATACAGATATGGATCAGCTACAACACCTATTGCAAACATCAGAAGCCATTCGCGCTGATGGTCATCCTGATTGGATGGTACTTACTGGCTTCTTTCACGATCTGGGGAAGGTGCTTTGTCTATTTGGTGAGCCTCAATGGGCTACTGTCGGTGATACCTATCCAGTGGGTTGTGCATTCTCTGATAAAATTGTTTTCTCGGAATTTTTCAAAGAAAACCCTGATTACAATAACCCCAATTACAACACTAAATATGGTATTTACGAGCCGAATTGTGGATTGAGTAATGTACATATTTCATGGGGGCATGATGAGTATTTATATCAGATAATGAAAAACTATTTGCCTGAATCGGCGTTGTATATGCTTCGCTATCACTCATTTTATCCTCAACACCGCGAAAACGCATATAACCATTTGATGGATAAACACGATCGCGAAATGTTTAAATGGGTGAATTTATTCAATCCTTATGATTTGTATTCAAAAAACCCTACTCCTCCCGATTGGCAAAACTTAAGACCATACTATGAAGATTTAGTGGCTAAATATCTACCCGCGACGTTAAAGTTTTAAACTGCTGACACTCAATTACTAGCTATTGCTGTGCGCTAAAAAATCTCCATTTTTCTAGGAGATGCTAAGAGCAGTTAATCAATTTCAGGTTTGGGATTTTAGATTAACCTATATCTATAGATTGGTGCTGAAAACTAGTTTGAAGCTTAGAATTTGAAATCTTGCAACTACATTATCTAAAATCTAAAACTGGTTATCCTCCAAGCTAAATTATGATATTTCAATCTGAAAATATTAAGTTTTTTGAATTTGCTTAATCTTAAAAATACTTAACATTTTCCAGCACTAGAATTCCAAGAGTTTTAACTAAAGATAGATTAAAAATCTTTCTTTATTTTGTAACATTTAATAACTAAAACTCATTTTGGTACTAAGGAAGGATAAACTCATAAAAAGACAAGCAGATGTTCTCAAGGCGAATAATATCCTTTTCTAAAAATTTTGCCGAAAAGGTAGTTTCAATCCAGGCACATTAAAAAAGCATTTTCACCAAAAACTAGTGTGAATGACGTGATGTAATCGTCAGAAATTTGCTTTAAAAATAAATTTTTTTAGTGAATTGGAATGAATAGCAGCAACTCAAATCACATCAGTTTGCAAGATATTAAATAAGAGTTGAAAATGCCAAATCCTGTAGAAATATTAGGTAATGTCTGATTATTTTAGACATGTTTAATATTCTGCCGACCTTGATCAAATTTAAATCCGTTGTTAAAAATAAGACAAAGATGAAGACAATTGCGCTCATAGTTGGCATATTAGGTTTCACTTTTGTGAGCTGCACAAATAGCGCTCCAAATGACAACTCTGCTGCTAATGTTACTAATACTGCTACCAACACTAGTTTACAGACTAAAGTTAATAGTCCAAATAGAAAATTGCAAACAATTGGTGTTGCCTTGGGTGACTTGGGAAACCCTTTCTATAATGCAGTGCAGAAGGGTGCGGAGACAGAAGCGAAGAAAATCGGCGGTAATATTAGAGTGAATGCGGTTTCTAGTGGTTTTGATCTGAACCAACAAAGCAACCAAATCGAAAATTTTACTGCTGCAAATACTGATTTAATTATCCTCAGCGCTGTTGATAAAAAAGGAGTTAAACCAGTAATTGACCAAGCAAGGCTGGCAGGTAAGATTGTCATTGCCGTAGATTCAGCCGTTGATGCAGACGTAGATGCAATGATTAGCTCCAACAATACCCAAGCTGGTGAAGTTGCTTGTCAATATATTGCCGATCGCATCAAAGGTCAAGGTAGTGTAGTCATCCTCAACGGTACGCCGATGGATTCAATCAATCAGCGAGTCAGTGGTTGTGAAAAGTCATTAGCCAAATATCCCGATATCAAACTCATCTCTAAAGACCAAAACGCTGAAGGGACAAGGGATGGAGGTTTGAGAGTGATGAGTGATTTACTTACAACCTTTCCCAAAATAGATGCCGTTTTTGCCACGAACGACCAAAGCGGTGTGGGTGCAGACTTAGCAGCTAGACAAGCAAGACGCAAAGAATTTTTTATTGTTGGGGTTGACGGTTCGCCAGATGCAACCAAAGCAATGGAAGACAAAGATGGTGTATTTGCTGCAACTGCGGCGCAAAATCCCGCAGGGATGGCTCAAAAAGCAGTTCAAGTGGGAAATGAGATCGTTCAGGGCAAAAAACCTGAGTCATCTGAGATTTTGATTCCAGTCAAATTGGTTACTAGAGATAATCTCAGCAGCTACAAAGGCTGGTAAGTAAGAAAATTTTAATTAACTTTAGGAAATAGATAAACATGAAAAGGATTGCGATCGCAGCTAGCATACTAGGTATCATCAGTGGTGGCGTTGTCGGCTGTACAAATGCTTCTCCCGATAACAACACTGCTACTAACCCTGAGACAAAACCTGCTACAAATACTAGTGCCGAGACTAAAACTGCCACTAGGAATTCCAAATTACGATCAGTTGCCTTTACCGTTGGCGATTTAAGTAACCCTTTCTTTGTCCTCATGGGACAAGCAACTGAGGCAGAAGCCAAGAAAATTGGCGGTAAAGATGTCAATGTAACTGTAGTTTCCAGCGCTTACGATCTGAATCAACAAGCCAATCAAATTGAAAATTTCACTGCTTCCAATACTGACATTATTATCGTCAATGCTGCTGATAAAAGTGGCATTAAACCAGCAATTGAAAAAGCGAAACAAGCTGGTAGAATTGTCATTGCGGTAGATACTGGTGCTGAAGGAGGCGTGGATGCCACTATCACTACTAATAATGTTCAAGCTGGAGAAGTTAGTTGTAAATATATTGCCGATCGCCTCAAAGGTAAAGGCAATGTAGTAATAGTTAATGGCCCGCCAGTAGACTCGGTGATTCAGCGAGTTAGTGGCTGCGAGAGTGTACTGTCTAAATATCCTGATATCAAAATCCTCTCCAAAAACCAGAATGCAGAAGGTAGTCGGGATGGAGGACTGAGAGTTATGACTGATTTGCTCACCACCTTCCCAAAAATTGATGCGGTTTTTGCCATCAACGATCCAAGTGGAGTTGGTGCAGAACTAGCAGCAAACCAAGCACAACGTAAAGATTTCTTTATTGTCGGGGTTGATGGTGCGCCAGAAGCAATCACTGCGATCGCAGCTAAAGATAGTATATATGCTGCAACCGCTACTCAAAATCCGCGAGGGATGGCTGAAAAAGCAGTTCAGGTTGGAAACGACATTTTAAATGGGAAAAAACCTACTAATCCCACCATTTTGATTCCCGTAAAGCTGATTACAAAAGATAATGTCAGCACAGAAAAAGGCTGGAAATAATAATAATTGTAAATTCGCAATTAAGAGTTATGTCTAAGCTGAATTGAGTCTTTTGATACATTGACATAGTTTTTGCACATACCCATGATGTATCTATGTGCATTTGTAGAAAGTTCTGAATATTGCCTTTCAATATTCAGAGCTTCCCAAGATAGCAATTGCTTTTTAAAACAGAATTTTGTGATGCTTTTAATTTCACATCATCAGATGTGAGTTGATTAATTTCTAACTCACAACTTGCGACTTTTAGATTCTTTTTACAGGAGATGTTCATGACAACAAATATTGAAACCTCATTTCCTGATGCACCAACCACCACCCCTGTATTAGAAATGCAAGGGATTACCAAACGATTTCATGGTGTATCTGCGCTCCAAAATGTTAATCTCACGATTTATCCAGGAGAAGTTCACGCCCTGATGGGTGAAAACGGGGCAGGCAAAAGCACATTGATGAAAATCTTGGCTGGAGCTTACATTGCTGATGAAGGAGAAATTCACATCAATGGTCAACCCTTGAAAATTACCGATCCGGCGACAGCACGTAAGGCGGGTATTAATCTTATTTATCAAGAACTGAATGTTGCACCTAATTTAACCGTTACCGAAAATATGTTTATGGGTAGCGAGTTGCGTCGGGGTCAGTTTTTAGACCGCAAAGCGATGCAACTGGAAGCAGAGCAAGTGTTAGATAGCTTGGGAGCCAATTTTACAGCGCAGACTATAGTTGGGACTTTATCCATCGCAGAACAGCAGCAAGTCGAAATTGCCAGAGCGCTGAAAGATAAAAGTCGGGTTTTGGTGATGGATGAGCCAACAGCAGCATTATCTGACCGCGAGAGCGACCATTTATTCGAAGTAATTCGCAAACTACGGAGTGATGGCATTGCGATTATTTACATCAGTCATCGTATGGAAGAAATCTATGCTTTAGCTGACCGGATTAGCGTCCTGCGCGATGGTCAATATATTGGTAGTCTCACACGCAGCGAAATTTCTCCACAGCGATTAGTGCAGATGATGGTTGGTCGCTCCATGCAAGACTTTTACGAACATCAACGGCAAATGAATTCGGGGCCGGTGGTGCTAGAAGTCAGAAACATGAGCGATGCCCGCAAAAAGATTGAGCCGGCTAGCTTTGAACTTCATGCAGGGGAAATTCTCGGTTTAGCGGGGTTAGTTGGTGCAGGACGCACAGAACTATCGCGGCTGATTTTTGGTGCTGACCGCAAAGCCAGTGGTGAAGTATTTTTAAATGGCAAAAAACTGGAAATTAATACGCCCAGTGATGCGATCGCTGCCGGAATTGGCTACGTCCCGGAAGACCGCAAAGACCAAGGTTTATTTCTAGAGATGAGCGCCCGCAAAAATATTGCCATCAACACACTCAAGCAGGATGCCAAAGGTGGAATTGTTAACTGGCCTTCAGTGAATCGGCTATCAACAGAAGCGGTGGAAAACTTTAATATCCGCCTGGCCAATTTGGAAATTAGAGCATTGGATCTTTCTGGTGGGAATCAACAGAAGCTACTGCTAGCGCGTTGGTTAGCCATTAAACCTAGAGTATTAATGTTAGATGAGCCGACACGCGGCGTAGACATTGGTGCCAAAAGTGAAATTTATCGAATTATGAGCGAATTGGCAGCACAAGGTGTTGCTATTTTAATGGTTTCCAGCGAACTATCAGAGATTGTCGGTATGAGCGATCGCGTCTTGGTGATGCGAGAAGGACAACTTGTAGGCGAACTGGACGGCAGCCTTGGCAAAGAAATCACCCAAGAAAAGATTATGCATTATGCAACTGGAGCATCGGAGGTATCAGCATTATGAGTCAGACAGTCAGACCGCCTATCAATAAATCAGCCAACAATCCCGCAGCTCGCAACCGGAAATCAATCAGCACTCTGCTGGAAGTTGCGGGTATTCTGCCAATCCTAGTAATTATCTGCATCTTATTTGCATTCCTTTCTCCCAACTTTCTCACCGGTGGTAACATCGTCAATATCTTGCGTCAGGCATCAATAAATATTGTGCTGGCGACAGGAATGACCTTTGTAATTCTCACCGGAGGTATTGACCTATCAGTTGGGTCAATATTGGCTGTTTCTGCCGTAGTTGGACTGCTGGTATCGCTACTGCCGGCTTTAAGTTGGGCGGCTGTACCTGCTGCATTGCTGGCAGGGTTGCTTTTAGGCTTAGTCAACGGCGCTCTCATCACCTTCTTGGATGTGCCACCTTTTATTGTCACGTTGGGTTCACTTACAGCCTTACGGGGTGTGGCCTTTTTGATTGCTAAAGGGACAACGCTGATTAACCGAGACATCAATTTTGCTTGGGTTGGTAATAGTTACGTCGGGCCTCTGCCGTGGTTAGTAATCATTGCACTACTGACTGTAATCGCTAGCTGGTTTGTGCTGCGGCAAACTGTTCTAGGAGTGCAGATATATGCAGTAGGTGGTAACGAACGGGCAGCCAGATTAACTGGGATTAAAGTTAATCGTGTCTTGCTATTTGTCTATGGTATTAGCGGATTACTGGCAGGCTTAGGAGGAATCATGAGCGCCAGCCGTCTATATAGTGCCAGTGGCATATTGGGTCAAGGTTACGAATTAGATGCGATCGCAGCTGTTATTCTTGGTGGAACCAGCTTTACAGGCGGTATTGGTACCATTGGCGGCACACTTCTCGGTGCATTAATTATTGCTATTCTCAACAACGGTTTAACTTTGTTGAACCTGTCTTACTTCTGGCAACTAGTCGTCAAAGGACTAGTAATTATTTTGGCAGTAATGATTGACCGACTCCGCAGACGTTCTAGACGGTGAACAAAAGGCAGGGGAGCAGGGGAGCAGAGGAGAAGTTGCAGTAAGTCTTTCCCCTCTGCCCCTCCGCCCCTCTGCCTCCTATACCCAATTCCCAATATATAAACTTATGTCTACCACTACTGTTCGTCGTAAATCCAGCACATTTTATGTGATTTTGATTGCTGGCGCTGCTGCCCTCGGTGGCTTTCTGTTCGGTTTCTCCTGGGGGCCAGTGGTTTGGGTGCTGTTGGGAGAAATGTTTAATAACAAAATTCGAGCGGCTGCACTTTCAGTTGCGGCTGCAATCCAATGGGTTGCGAATTTCGTGATGCCCGCCCTGATTCTGCAAACTTTATCTGGAACATCTAACAACAAATAAATACAAGCTTTCGCTTCAGTCAATCAATAAAAAGATGGAAACTCTCAATACGGCTCTTTGTTCTTATGGTTTGTCCGGTAGGGTCTTTCATGCGCCGTTCATTGATTTGCATCCAGGTTTTCAATTAGCAGGCTCTTGGGAAAGAAGCAAAAAGCTGATACAGGAAGATTATCCAAGAGTAAAAAGCTATCCTTCTTTGGAAGCATTGCTAACCGACGATCAAGTAATTCTGGTGGTGATAAATACACCAACTTATACACATTACGATTATACGAAACAGGCTTTGCTGGCAGACAAGCATGTAGTGGTAGAAAAAGCATTTACCACAACAGTGAAAGAAGCAGAACAACTGAATGAATTGGCATTAAAACAGGGAAAGAAATTATCTGTATATCAAAACCGCAGGTGGGATAGTGATTTTAAAACAGTAAAAAAAGTGATACAAGAAGGTTTGCTGGGTGATATTATTGAAGCAGAATTTAAATTTCAAAAATATAAACCAGCACTCAGCCATAAACAACACATAGAAGTTGCCAGTCCAGGTGCAGGAATATTAAACAATTTAGGCCCGCACTTAATAGACCAGGCTGTGCATTTATTTGGGATGCCTGATGCTATTTTTGCAGACATCCGAATCACAAGAGTGCGATCGCAGGTAGATGATTATTTCGAGTTGATACTATACTACGACAAGCTGCGCGTTAAGTTAAAAGCAGGTTTCCTTGTGCGTGAACCCGCACCTGCCTACATCATACATGGCACAAAGGGTTCTTTTCACAAAAGCAGAGCCGATGCCCAAGAACAGTATTTAGTCGCGGGTATCAAGCCTAATACGCTTGATTGGTATACAGAGCCGGAAAGTGAATATGGCTTGCTGCATACAGAAAAAGACACAAAAGTAATTCGGGAAAAAGTAAAAAGCTCACAGGGCAGTTATTTAGGCTATTACGACGCAGTATATAAATCTATTGTTGATAATCAGCCAGTTGCTGTTACTGCCGAAGACGGAATTAATGTAATGCGGATTATAGAAGCAGCTATTAAAAGCAGTAATGAGCAAAAAGTTATAGCGTTGCTTTAAGTAATCTAAAATTTCAACTCAAAATATCTAACTTTAATGCTGGCTAGATTATAAGCCAGAAGCTTTTGTTCGACTGTAATTTCTTTCTTTACAAAGTCAGAATTCAACCATTTCCACATAAATAAGTCCATGATTAAAATTCTTCTGCATAGCTTTTTTCTCCTACTTTTCGCAGTTCCAGCAGTTTGGGCAGCACCTCCAGAAGATGATAGAAATTTGCAGGGACAAGTCAATTCTGTTTCCCAACTTTCCGATATCAAACCGAGTGATTGGGCATTCCAAGCACTGCAATCACTAGTCGAACGTTATGGCTGTATTGCAGGTTATCCTGATGCAACCTATCGCGGTAATCGTGCCTTGAGTCGTTATGAATTTGCTGCTGGTTTAAATGCCTGTTTAGACCGGGTGAATGAATTAATTGCTGTGGGTACTAATGATTTAGTCAAAAAAGAAGATTTGACAGTGCTGCAAAATTTGCAGACAGAGTTTGCGGCAGAATTGGCAACTCTGCGTGGCCGGGTGGATACCCTGGAAGCACATACAGCAACGCTGGAGAAGCAGCAATTTTCCACCACTACTAAATTGAATGCTCAAATTATTACGGCCATTAGTGACACTTTTGGTAATAGGGTGGGTGGAGATAGCGATGAATCCCGTCTCTATTTTGCTAACCGGGGTCGTCTCAACTTAGAGAGTAGCTTCACCGGTAAAGATTTATTGCGAGTCCGGCTGGAGTTTGGCAATTTTACAAATTCTAATGGTGCAAGTCAAATTGCCGCAGCCACAGGCACAGGCATGACACGCCTGAATTTCGACAATGACAGCAACAATACACTAATAATTCCCCACATCCGTTACTACTTCCCCGTTGGTGACTCCCTTTCTTTCGTTGTTGGCCCCACAGGTATTGGTTACAACGACATCACAAACAACATCACTCCTGCCACGATCGCCGATGATGGTAATGGGATTCCCTCACTCTTTGGTAAAAACAGTCCCCTCTTCGAGCGAGGTGGTGGGGGTGCAGCCGCTAATTGGAGTATCAGTAAAAACTTGATTCTCACCTTGGGCTATTTAGCAAATAGTCCGAACGTTCCATCAGCACAAAATGGCTTATTTGATGGCGGCTACAATGCTCTAGCGCACCTGGCATATTACGGCGAACAAGGAGCTATTGGTATTGCCTACTCTCATGGTTATAACCCTGCTGGCACTGTAGATATTAACGCCGGCAGAGGCAGCGCCCTGTCAAATGCTCCCTTTGGAAATAACATTGCTACTTCCAATAGCATTGTTGGCGTACAGGGATACTATCGCTTTTCCGAAAATTTCCAGGTACACTCTTGGGGTGGATATGTTTGGGCAAATGCAAAGAACTCTGGTTTCAGCGATATTTCTAATGGTAGGGGTGGAACAGATTCTCTCTTCGTAAACAATGGTGATAATGCCAATGCTTGGTTTGGGGCGATTGGTATGTCGTTTCCCGATGTGGGCGGTAAAGGCAACCTGCCAGGAATTCTCTTTGGGATACCACCGCGTGTCTCTAACAGTGATATCCGTCAAGACCGAGACACCGCTTATCATATTGAAGCATTCTATCGCTACCGCCTCAACGATAATATCTCAGTAACTCCTGGTTTCTGGGTGATTCTCAACCCGGAAAATGATAGTAGGAATGATACGCAGTATGTGGGCGTGCTTCGTACAACCTTCGATTTTTAATGGTTTAGTTGGCTAACAGAGTTTGTTAGCCAACTCGCAATCAATCGAAAATAGTTGAATCTTTAAACTGATACAATAAGTCTCTTTTAATAAGGGGATTTGAGCCAAGTCTTGTTCACTGAGCTATTAGCTAAATTCCGCCGTACTCTAATAGCATCTTCACCACTTTATTTCATCACTCCGTATAAAGATTAATCAAAGGTAAATATCAGTATTTTCTAGGACTTGCTTTATCTCTAGGGAGTGAGGAAGTCAAAACTTCAGATATTGTAAATTCTTTACTTATGCGGATTACGATTCCGTTTGTCCATGCTCATACTAATAGGCTGAAAATCTTTTAATTTGCATTCGTAAAAATTATTACTTACGCAATAACTCTCTCAACCTCTTATTCCTTTGTGTACTTTGCGTCCTACCCTGCGGGAAGCCGCTCCGCGTCTATGCGGTTCGTTTTTTCATTAATTTGCGTAAGTCCTGAAAATAAATTACTTGTGGAGTGGGCAACATGAACGCCAAAGTTGTGCAGATTAAAAGTGCTACAGCTTGCTTTAAATATCTTTATGACTGTTTAAGATTGAGCATTTATATCTTAAAACAAACTTAGGGGCAAAGTAACGAGAATTATTCTTGGGGAATGGGCATACCGACCGCCCGGAAAGACAAAGATGGGCATCTTGTCCATCCCGCAAATATGCAATACCAAAAATAGCTTTGGTAAATATATTCTGAAGCAGAGCCTACACAACTTAAGTAGTTAAGAAATGAAGTAATCAAGACGAATATAAATCCTTGAATAAAACCCAATTCTAACCCATTTGGTAAACCTGTTATGAATTCTGAAAACATCGGTCAAGAGAGACAAAACTTAGGATGGTTCATCGTTCTAGGCATTCTAATGATTGTGCTAGGCATGGCAGCGATCGCAGAACCATTCGTTGCCACTATTGCGATCGCAATCGTCATCTCTTGGTTTTTATTTATTGCTGGTATTGTCCGAATTGTCCACGCATTTCAATCACGGCGACATAAAGGCTTCTGGCCAAAGCTACTGGTTGGTATTCTATATGTACTTGCTGGAATTATGTTGATTAGCAACATATTTGGTGCTGCGCTCTCCCTCACCTTAGCCGTGGGGATTGTCTTTTTGGCTGAGGGTGTATTTGAGGTAATTACAGCATTTCAAATACGTCCAGATCCAAATTGGGGTTGGACACTGTTTAGTGGCATAATGGCCATTATTCTGGCAATTTTAATTTTGTATGAATGGCCTTTCAGTGCAGCTTGGGTGCTGGGATTATTCGCAGGGATTAATTTTTTGTTGACGGGTGTTTGGATGATCGCGCTCTCACTACCTAGCCGTCGCATTCCAAACCAGAGAACAGGAATCTGAATTGGGTACAGGGTCTGACTTTTCACGGCATCTGGAAAACCTCTCTCTAAATCTCTCTCCTAAAAGACTACGGTGTACACACAAGTCTTATAAAGTTGTCTAACAGTGTTTCGATCCCCCCTAACCCCCCTTAAAAAGGGGGGAAATTTCTTCAAGTCCCCCTTTTTAAGGGGGATTTAGGGGGATCAGATAATTTGTGTGTACACCGTAGCCTTTTAGGAGAGAGACTTTGAATTTTCCCCCTTCCCGCGTCGGGAAGCGGGTTAGGGGTTAGGTTTTTGGTGGACTTTTCCACATGACCTGAATTGTCAGGTATAGGGCAATACGCTTGGGTTTTCGAGACGCGATAAATCGCCGTCTCTACAAGTGTTTTGGTCTTATCTGAACTGTATTGAGGTATAGGGGAGAGGTAACAGGTGATAAGGAATAATTTGTACCCTGTAACCTATACCCTATCGCTAAAGCTTAACATCACAGTTATGGAGCAGACTGGTAATAACTACAGCAAGCTTTCGGTGAGTAAATTACTGATTTCCAGGAGGTGCTGACCGATCGCCTGTTGGAGGATGAGGCGGAACACCCAACGCATCTTTTAACTGTTGTTCGCTAACTCCTAACTTGGTCGCAGCAGCCTTAAAATCAGGACGGGGTGGGCGCTGATTGCGTAGGCGTAGCCCGTCGTAGACATCGCCACTTGGAGGATTGGCAGGCACACCCAACGCATCTTTTAACTGTTGTTCGCTAACTCCTAACTTGGTTGCAGCAGCCTTAAAATCAGGGCGGGGTGGGCGTTGATTGCGATCGCCTGTGGGAGGATTGGCAGGAACACCCAACGCATCTTTTAACTGTTGTTCGCTAACTCCTAACTTGGTCGCAGCTGCTGCAAAATCAGGACGGGGTGGGCGCTGATTGCGATCGCCTGTGGGAGGATTGGCAGGAACACCCAACGCATCCTTTAACTGTTGCTCGCTAACTCCTAACTTGGTCGCAGCAGCCTTAAAATCAGGGCGGGGTGGGCGTTGATTGCGATCGCCACTTGGAGGATTTGCAGTAACACCCAACGCATCCTTTAACTGTTGCTCGCTAACTCCTAACTTGGTCGCAGCTGCTGCAAAATCAGGTCGAGGATGTCGCCGTTCTCCGTCTGGTGGTTGGTTGGGTGGTTGTTGCGCCTGTGCAATTTGAGGGAATTGATTAGCGGCATAAGCCTGATTGAGTGAAATAAAACCAAATGTGCCAACCAAAACGGGAATCGCTGTTACAACTAGTATTCTACGAATATTCATGATCATTTTTCCAAAGATAGCTCGTTTACATTTCTGATTTAACTGAACCAAAATTACAGTTTGCCCTGCTTGTAAATTACAATTTTGTAATTTTGAGGAATAAAGGGTACCGCAATTAACGGTTATTGTGTTCTACATGATTTTGGGGATGTTGGGGAGGACGCTTTTTCTGATTCAGAAGGGGCTTAGAATGTCTAATCTGTGGTTTTTTATCAGATATTTGTGGTGTTTGAGGCTGTTGGGAAATCTGGGCATTTCGATTGGATGGATTAGCGGCATAAGCCTGATTCTGTAGGCTAAAACCGAATGTACCAATCAAAAAAGGAATGGCTGCTACGGTTAAGACTCGACGAATATTCATATAAATCAACCTGCAAAAGGTAAGGTGTTCATATTTCTGATTAAGCCACCTCAAAATTACAGTTCACGTGGTTTCTAAATTACAGTTTTGTAATTTAAGTAAAAAGGTAATGAATCTAGAATGGAACAATATATAAACTAATAAATACTTGTGAACGTTCTATTTGTCGAAGATGAGGCGAAAATTGCTAACTTCGTCCGGGCTGGACTGAAGGAGCAGGGATTTGTTGTAGACTACTGCGATAACGGTGATGAAGGATATCTGCGGGCATTAGAAAATGAATATGATGTTCTTATCCTCGACATTATGGTGCCGGGAAAGGATGGACTATCAATCTTAAAACTCTTGCGGGGGCAAGGTCGGAATGCGCCGGTAATTTTGTTGACGGCTCGGAATGAACTAGACGATCGCTTGGCAGGGCTAAATTTAGGAGCAGATGATTACATCGCTAAACCGTTTTTTGTAGAAGAGTTAGCGGCTCGAATTCATGCCGTTGTTCGCCGGAGTGTAAGCAATCGCCAAAATATCCTTAGTGTTGGGCCTATCAAACTCGATCGCATCACCAGGGAAGTTACTTGCGATCGCCAAGCGATAGAACTCACCAGCCGCGAGTTTAATCTTCTGGAGTATCTCATGCGCTCTCCCGGACGGGTTTTCACCCGTACCCAAATTCTGGAGCATGTTTGGGGCTACGATTTTAACCCCAACACCAATGTCGTAGATGTTTGTATCCAGCGAATTCGTAAAAAAATTGACCCCATTGATGAAGCAGTCTGGATTGAAAGCATTCGAGGGGTTGGATATCGGTTTCGCAAACCAGAGTCTAGCTCATGAAACTCCCTTCCTTTCGCCTCCGAATTGCCCTATTGTCTGCGGCTTTAGCAGGAACCACATTAGTCGGTTTTGGTGCAGTCTCCTGGTTTCAGATTTACAATGCTAAAATCAGCCGTCTTGATGCAGAACTGTTAAATCACTTGATGCGGGCAACTCCGAATTTGCCACCACGGGGGGAACTTCCTGAAATTCAAGGCAAAGAAAGCCGCCCCTCACGATGGCAATTTTACGAAGACTCTTTATCTGATGCCTTCGGAACCAATACAAAAACTCCCATTGCCCTACTGGTGCTTGATGCAAACGGCAACATACTTTATCAATCTAACTCCCTACCTGCCGACGTTGAGGTGAATCGCCTGCTGCTTAAGCGTCTTCAGTTGATACCTTTACCATCACCTCCGCAGAGAGAACCACCCCCACCCTCAAATAGAAATGTTGGGCCGCCACCCTTTCTTCGTCCGCGTCCACCTAAATTTGTCACTGAACAGACAACAAAAGCAGCTTGGCGAATTGGAGCAACTAAATTTCCCAATGCTCAGGTTGCCATTGCTGTGAATCTGCAAGCCGTCGATCAAGAAATGGCTACCATTCGGAATATTTTTCTGGTTTCAATTCCCGGATCGCTATTGCTAGTTGCCATCGGTGCATGGTTAGTTTCTGGTGGTGCTTTACGTCCTATCCATCAATTAACAGGTGTTATTCAACAAGTAACTGTTAAAGGACTAGATCAACGAATTCCTATTGGAACAACTGATGTTGAATTTGTCGAGTTGATTCAGGTATTTAACCTGATGTTAGAACGGTTGGAACGCAGTTTTACCCAAGCTTCCCGCTTTAGTGGTGATGCGGCTCATGAACTGAAAACCCCACTGACGATTTTGCAAGGCGAACTAGAACGAACGCTGCAACAGGTTGATCCTGGGAGTGAAGTACAACAGCGCTTAAGTAACCTATTAGATGAGGTGCGCCGCCTGAGTGGAATTATGCGGAAACTCTTGCTGCTATCTCTAGCCGATGCCGGAAAAATGAGCTTGTATTTAGTTGAGGTGGATATGTCTGAGTTGCTGATGCAGATGCTAGAAGATGTGGAAATGCTGGCTCCCCACTTGACTGTGCAAACAGACTTTACTGATGGACTACGCTTACAGGGCGATCGCGATCTTCTAATTCAAGTTTTGCAAAACCTGTTCAGTAATGCTATAAAATACAATCTCCCCAACGGCTGGATAAAGATTCGCACTCATCAAACTCAAACAACTCTCCACGTCATCATTGCCAATGCATCCAAAGATATTCCAGCGAGTGAACGTCTACGCATTTTTGACCGCTTCTATCGCGGCGATCCGGCTCGAACCCGCAAAATAGAAGGCATCGGATTAGGACTCAGCCTAGCCCGTGAAATTGCCAGGGCACATCATGGCGACCTCACCCTTGACTCAACAGCTTTTGGCCAAACAGCTTTCACCCTCACCTTACCGATCAAAGAAGTAGGAGGAGAGCGACGCGAAAAAGTGAGACCATAGTGAAAAGAGCAGGGGAAGCAGAGGGAGCAGGGGAGGCAGGTTGGCAGGGGAAAAAAACTAACCTCTGCAACAACTCCCTTCTTTGATGAAATGACAAAATTTAGATAAGTTCGGTTTTGAGTTGCAATTCTCACAAATCAAATAGGATTGCTATATATGAAAGAGTAATTTTCAAATGACCATTTACTTTTATAAGGTTTGGCAGCCTTATGGCTGTTTTTCTAACTTCTCTCCCCACGGAATCCACATCCAGGACACTTACTGGGCAACTGTTGAGCATTATTATCAAGCACAAAAGTTTGTTGGCAGCAAAGATGCGGCAATTATACCCGTCATCCATGCCGCCGCCACCCCAGAAGAAGCTGCCGCTTTGGGAAGATGTAGCACTCGCCAACTCCGTCGAGACTGGGATTTGGTCAAAACGCAAATTATGCGAGAAGCTGTACTCAAAAAGTTTCTCACTCATGTTGATATTAGAGAAGTTCTGCTGAAGACAGGCGATGAGCTTTTGGTTGAAAACTCCCCAACCGATTCTTTTTGGGGCTGTGGTGCTAATAAAGCAGGTCAAAACCATCTCGGTAAAACTCTCATGAGTGTGCGTGAAGAAATTCGTAACTTACTAGCTTTAACAAGAATTTACGAATAATTTCATCAAGATATAGGAATCCGGTTTGATTCCTGTTCGCGCAGCGTGGCGTAGCCATATTTACTTGTGTGGGCAGGGAATGGGGAATAGGAAAGAAGGGATAGATCCGTACTGAGTCTTGTCCAAAAATCAAATAGGAGTTCTATAGTTACATTTAATATAAAATCAGTAATTAGACGGGGAATATTAAAATTCTCCAGTCAAAATTTTTTGAAAAATTGCCAATAATTAAATCAAGTTCATTTAAAGCTTAAATCTCCCTAAAGCTACTTAATGAAGAGCAAGTTCAAGACCATTTGATTTATTATTGACATTTTGTATTAGCAATATTCAAACCATTGTTTTACATGGCTTACAATGCTTTAATTTCTTGCTAAATTGGCAAACTAGTCATTATTTTTGCCAAAAAAGCTTATTGCTATTGAGAATATACAATGTAGTTTAAGGCTTTGGGACTTGTAGGAGCGATCGCCCTTGTAAATATTAAGAAATATCTGACTAATACATAGATTTTCAAGGGGAACCACTGTGGTCTTTAGGGAGCTTTCGGGGCAAAAATGGTAAAGAGAATAAGGTAATGATGAAGATATTATTTAAGTAAAAATACTGAAATATTTTAATGATTAAGAATATAAAATCAATAAGTGTCAATGTTTAAATTTTTATTTACTTTAAAATTGAAAAAACATTTGAAAAGTCAAAAATGATACACTAAATAGTTTGATATATCCCTAAATCAACTTTCTTAGGACTACGGGAATTCAGCAAAATATCTAATACTTTTCAAATACCCTTTAATCCATTTCTAAAAAATTGCAACAGATGTACGGCCCTCGCAATGCCTTTGTCGCAGAAATTTATTGAAATGGAATAAAAATCAAGGCATTGTAAATTGAAATTTCTCATTAGGGACAATTATAAGAAAAACTATACTTCAGTTATGGTGTACATAAACAATGACATCTACCGATAAACTAAACGGGTTGCAGCAAGGCTTAGACCAAGAAAGCTTACTGCACCGGATGATCAAACAGATTAGGCGATCGCTCGATCTTCAAGAAATATTAACAACTACTGTTACTGAAGTACGGTTATTCTTACGTGCAGATCGAGTTAAGGTATATCGTTTTGATACAAGTGGTAGTGGTGAAGTCATTGCTGAATCTATTTATAACGAGCGTCTGCCATCCTTGTTAGGGTTGCGCTTCCCAGTTCATGATATCCCTGAAGCGGCCAGAGAGATGTTTTTGTTGGCGGGGCAACGTTCGATTGTCGATGTAGCAAACCAGAAAATCGGGCTATCACCTCTACAATCAACAGAAACTGGCAAACGCCTACAAACTAATATCTACTATCGGCAAGTAGACCCATGCCATATTCAATATTTAAAGGCAATGGGGGTGCAATCTTCTTTAGTAGTGCCAATTTTAGATCGCGATCCACAAGAACAATCGGCAAAGCCTAAATTGTGGGGATTGTTGGTCGCTCACCATAGTGAACCGCGAAAGATTTTGAAGCGAGAAATCAAAGTATTGCAGCAAGTTGCCGATCAGGTTGCGATCGCGATCGCTCAAAGTAATCTACTCACAGCAGCGCTTACCCAGCAAAAACAAGAAGCTACTATTAACCGAGTCACCACACTATTGCATAAACTACCAACAATCCAATTACAGGGAGCTATTGAAGAAGTTATTACCGCATTCAGCGGAGTCGGTGGTAGGCTTTACATTCAACAGAGCCGGGAACTATACACCTGGGGCGACCAACCCACACTACCCTACGAATTAGATAGCAGCATTATTGAACAGCATCCTACATGGCAAAACTGGATGACTGAGTGTAAACCAGGCAATATTTGGGCAACCTCTGACCTATATAAAGAACCGCATTTGCGAGTTTTAGCTTTAGCATTTCGTTCTACTCAAATTCGCGGACTGATGGTGATTCCCCTGTATTACCGGGAACAATTTATCGGTGTATTAAGCATTTTTCGCGCTGAATTTGAAACGGAAATCTTGTGGGCGGGACGATGCGAACAAAATCGGCGACAACTTCTACCCCAGCTTTCCTTTGAGGTTTGGCGAGAGCAAAAAAAAGGGCAAGCACCTGAGTGGAAACCAGAAGACATGACATTGGCACAAGCCTTGTACGATCATTTTTCAATGGCAATTCAGCAGCAGCAGATATATAAAGAAGTACAAGCACTGAATGCCAACTTGGAACTGCGGGTACAAGAACAAACTGCTGAACTAGAAAAATCATTACTCCTCACCAAGGTAATCAAGCAAATCACAGAGCAGATCCGCAGTACATTGGACTTGCAGACAACCCTGCAAACTATTGTCTCCGAAGTCCGCTCACTACTAAATTCAGACCGGGTAGTAATTTTCCAACTGAACAGTAAATCGGTGATTGTGGAAGAGATGAATGGTAATTGGCAGTCAGTTTTGGGAGTGAATGCACCAGTAGAATGCTTTCCTAATGAGCATAGGAATTTATACTCTCGGGGTAGGGTACGGGCAATTAACAATGTTTCAACCGATTCTTTAAGTGATTGTCATCGAGAGTTTTTACAAAGTCTGCAAATTCAAGCAAACCTAACAGTTCCGATTAATATAGGT
Source organism: Nostoc sp. LEGE 12447 (assembly GCF_015206985.1). Taxonomy (NCBI): domain Bacteria; kingdom Bacillati; phylum Cyanobacteriota; class Cyanophyceae; order Nostocales; family Nostocaceae; genus Nostoc; species Nostoc sp. LEGE 12447. The sequence goes on from NZ_JADEXT010000001.1 coordinate 309,779, forward strand.
ATAGAACTATGGGGCTTACTAATTGCCCATGAATGTAATGCTCCCAGAAATTGGCAGGATATAGAAATTGATTTATTGCAGCAGCTAGGAGATCAGGCTGCGATCGCCATTCAACAAGCACAACTCTACGAACAAACCTGTAAAGCTGAAACTGAAGCCAGAAATAAAGCAGAACAGTTAGGAAAGACTTTACATAAACTCCAAGAAACACAGACAAGATTAATTCAAACCGAAAAAATGTCCGGCTTAGGACAGTTGGTGGCGGGTATCGCTCACGAAATCAACAACCCCGTTAACTTTATCTACGGTAATCTGTGCCACGCCAGTGACTACATCGAACAACTGCTAGAAATTTTACGCCTCTATCAGCTATATTATCCCGATCCTCATAGTGAAATTAGCGCTGCGATCGAAGCAGTGGATTTTGAATTTTTGGTAGAAGACCTCCCAAGAATCATTACCTCAATGCAAGTAGGAAGCGATCGCATCCGTTCAATAGTGCTGTCGTTACGCAATTTTTCTCGCTTGGATGAGGCTGAAAACAAGCGTGTTGACTTGCATGAAGGCATTGACAGTACCTTATTGATTTTACAACATCAACTGAAAGGAAATGATGAATTCCCAGGCATTCGGGTAATCAAAGACTATGGCAACATCCCAACGATAGAATGCTATGCCGGCCAAATGAATCAGGTATTCATGAATATTTTCAGCAATGCCATAGATGCTTTAGAAATGGGGAATGGAGAATGGGGAATGGGCAACTGGGAAATGGGGACTGGGGAGGAGGACAAACAAGATAAGCCATCTTCAGTGCCTACTATCCACATTTCCACTAGAATCTCAGCAGATAACTCTCGTCTATTGATTCGTATTAGTGACAATGGGCCGGGAATGACTCCAGAGATAAAAAAGCGAATTTTTGACCCATTTTATACTACCAAACCTGTGGGTAGGGGTACAGGATTAGGATTGGCAATCAGTTATCAGATTATTGCCGAAAAACATTGCGGAATAATGGAGTGCATTTCCGAACCTGGCAAAGGTACAGAGTTCTGGATTGAAATTCCCGTCAAGCCTCCAGCTAAAATCGTTCACTCAAGGTAGAGAAATAGATTTTCTTCCTTATTTTCAGAATGTTTGTTTCAAAACTTAAAATTTGAATTAGTAATTACTTTATTCATCCAAAAGGTTGATGATATTTTTTAAAAATAGGCTAGCGAAAAGACTTAAAAGTTATCCCATTACTGCAATATATTGACTTTGATTACACAATACTTTAAAAGTAAAGTTTCGTTGCAAAAATACTCCCTTCTATCGATGAGTGATAATCTAATAATTGAAGCTCATAAAGAAGCTTCCCTGGCAGATATAACAGCTGCATTTGGAGTCGTGAGTAAGAGGTAAAAGACGCTGTTTAACTTACATCTGTCTCGTCAAAACACAGCAACACCCAACGCGAAAACTGCTATTTCCTCAAATGTGGAAGATTAGGGGGCGCTGTTACTAGATTTCATAACTTGTTTACACAAGCGATGAAAATTAGTACATCCCTGCATCTGATAAACAATGAGAGAAAATAGTTCAGCGAGTAGATGCTTGGGTGTTGTTGTGTTTAAAGAGAAGTCTAAGATATGGACTCCTCTTGGTGTAAGATTATACTAAGCTAAATAGTGAAAAATAATTTAAATAGCGCCTTATGTCAATTATTGCGCTCAGAGCGTGGTATCTACAGGATTACGAGCCGATTCCAGAACTAGAAAAACGTCCGCCAGACATTCGCTTGAGCAAAAAAAGCCTGCTGAGATCGGCATTGCGAGCAGACTTTTTAGAAGAAAGTGACGAAGTTAAGAAATCAACTTGGTTTGGGCGCTATCTAGAAGGGGAAAATATTGAATTTTATATTGAAGGAAGTGGTGGCTATTGCGTCGCCAACATTGACTTAATTAGTCATGAAATTTATTTTACCAAACAGGCACTGTTGGCTCAGTTAGAACCAACAATTTTTTTATCCTATCAAACTGAGTATGTCGCTGCGACAAATGCTCTCAGAGAAGAACTGCGAAAAAGTTTAGAAAGTTTAAACTTGCGATCGCGCCTTCCTCTAACATTAGTAGAATCCTCTCGCCCCAGTGGTGCTACTCTACGGATTAACCGCACGATCATGCGAAAAATCCGTAAGAGTTTGTTATTTATCGCTGACACCACACCCATTGCTAGTGTTGACGGTAAAGAAACCCCCCAACTAATTCCTAGTCCCAATGTCTGTATTGAGATTGGCTATGCTATCCAAAGTAAGCGATCTGAACAGATTGTACTAGCACAAATGCAACGTCCAGATATTGAAGGACAATTCCCCTTCGACTTACCCACACAGCAAATTTTACAATTTCAAGACACTACAGAATTAAATAAAATCTTGACAGGAACAATTCAAAACCAGCTAGCACGATTCAAATTGTTTTTTTGAGCAATATTTATGATGTAAATCAAAATAATTGGACAGGTTTTTTTTGCAGCTTAGAAGTAATCGAGCTTACCCGATCGACCACAGAAATCATGTATTTGTAATCTGGTACTTGTCCATTGGGTACATACCCCACTTCTTGAGCTAAACCAGAAGGCACATCACTCATAACTTTGCGGATGAACTCTTGACGGTTACGTTCCACATTCGGGCCAATCAAGACCACGCCTAATGGTACATAGTGAGGGTCTTTAAACAGTATGCGGAATTCCGTAGGGGCAAACTGTGAACCGTAGAGAGCCAATTCCGCCTCTGAGACAGCACAGGCGATCGCTTTTCCTTGAGCCACCAATTCCAGCGCAGCTTTAGGTGTGGGTGCAAATAGGATCTCAGCTAGTGTTGTACCATAAAGATTGTAAAGAGGAAAATAATATCCTGTTGCTGAACCTAATTGACCTAAAGCCACTGTTTTGCCTTGCAGTTGCTTCAATTCGGTAATTGGATTGTCTTTGCGAACAACGAAAATTGAGCGCAAATTATTAATACCTATTAAAGGAAATAGGGGAGCATATTGGTGACGTGCGATCGCAATAGCCGCTAAACCCGGTGGAGCAAATACCAATGACCAAGCACGAGCTTCTAGGCGCTCAACCGCTCTATTTTCATTAAAAACCGGCTCTAGCTGAATATATGAGTTTGTTTTTTCACCCAAATAACTATTAAATTTAGCATATTGATTAATTATCTGTTCGCCTCCACCATAGTTGAGAACACCAACAGTTAACGTACCATTAATATCATTTGGTGATTGACAAGCAGCAAATGTCAAACCTAGCAGATTAAACAGAAATAAACGTCGGGGAAGTCGCAAAAACATCACTAATTATTGGTTAAGGAAGTAACTTGGTTTTCAGAACTAATTTAGATAAGTTTGACTGCTGCCTAAATAGGTTATATTGCGGCAAAAAATTAATATTTATTTAAATATTGTTGAGATGCTTTCTAACAGGTATAAATAAATATTAGACAAACTCAGATACCACCTTCATTGGTTAGGTTATGTTAAACAACATTACATTAAAAAACTTAAAAATCGGTGCTAAATTTAACTTACTTTTAATATTAGTTTTCATAGTCAGTATTGTAGGAAGTGGGATTGCTTTATCCAGTGTACTTCAGGGGAGAGCGCAAAATGAAGTAACTTCTCAAGCGCAGATTCTCATTCAAATGGTGAACGCAGTTAGAGATTATACACAAAATCGGATAGATCCCTTATTAGAACCTAGGCTAGATACTAACCCAACGTTCATGCCTGAAGTTGTACCAACTTTTTCTTCTAAAGAAGTATTTGAGAATTTTCGTAAAAAGCCTGAATATAAAAACTTTTTTCATAAAGATGCAACACTTAATCCAACAAATTTAGCGGATAAAGCTGATAATTTTGAAACTCAACTTGTAGAACGTTTTCGCAATGAATCCAAAACTCAAGAAATTACAGGCTTTCGGAAATTGTCAGAAGGCGAGGTATTTTACATAGCGCGACCATTAAAGATTACCCAACAGAAATGTCTGCGATGTCATTCTACACCAGATCAGGCTCCTAAAAGTCAGTTAGCAACCTACGGCTCGGAAAATGGTTTTGGTTGGCAACTTAATCAAATTGTTTCTGCTCAAATAATCTCTGTTCCTTCCCAAGAGATTTTTGCCAATGCCAAACGGACTTGGATATTAATCATGGGGCTTTTAATAACTATCTTTGCGATCGTAGTTTTCTTAATTAACTTCTTAATAAAAAAATATGTTATTCAGCGCATCAGAAAAATTGAAAAAATAGCTCAAAAAGTTAGTGTTGGTGATATGAGCGCTGATTTTGAAGAAAGCTCTAATGATGAGATTGGTGGGTTAGCAGAAGCATTTAATCGGATGAAGTCTAGCTTAAAAATAGCTATGGAGATGTTGAATAACCAAGGCTGATAATTAGTAATGACGCTCTCTACGAGACGCTAAAAGCGTAGCTTGCTTCTCTGTAAGAGTACGCGGACTCGCTACCGCTACGCTAATGTAATTAACGGATAAATAAAGACAATATTTAAAATATCAAAAAAGTAAGCGTTGCTGAAATTTCAAAGCTTTTTGAGGTTCGGGAATTTGTGATGCTAAAAGTTGCACAAATTCTACACGAGAAATTTGCCCAGATGACTTAACAGCTTTTTGGACTAGAAACTTAGCTATTGGGCCAATCAAATCAGCCAATTCCCGCTCACACTGATGCACAAAGCTATCGCTGATTACTTGATATTCTTGGCTTGGTAAATTATTGGACTGAATTTCAGATTTAACAGTAAACTCCTGTAGTAGAGTAGGTTTCTCTAGTAAAAACATTGTTTTCTTCTTAAAATCAATTTGTTGATTTTCTCGAAGGTGAAGGGCTAATTGATTAATTAATTCTTCATAGTTGGGTGCTGATGCCGCAACTTGTCGTAGTAATCTTGAAGCGACGGGGCCGACAAATTCCAAAAGAATCTTTTCTAAGCGGCTATAATTTCCCACAGACAGGATGGAAGCAGGCGGATACCCAATTGAGTTTTGTTGAGAAAGTGAAGCTTGAGATGATTGTCTAAAAGATGGTGATTGAAGTGATTGCGCTGCTACTTTACTATCAAGATGCTTAAGCACCTGTAAAACTTCAGCCGCAGATTGATAGCGCTGTTTAAAGTGATGTAGCACCATCTTAGATAGCACAGATGCCAACTCAGAACTGACATTAGCCTGATGTTGCCAAGAAATTTCACCAGTATCTGGATCTTCCTCAAAGTTGATAGGATGTAACCCCGTCAGCGATTGGATACCAATAATACCCAAAGAATAAATATCGCTGTTAGAACGAGGCTTACCTTGCCCCTGTTCTGTAGACATATATCCTGGGGTGCCAATGATAATAGTAGCCCCCGTGCGCCCTGAAACTGTAAGCAGTTGAGTTTGGACTTGTTTAACTGCACCAAAGTCAATCAGCACTAACTTACCGTCTTTTTGCCGCCTGATTATATTGTCTGGTTTGATATCTCGATGGATAACGTTGTGGCTGTGAATAAATTGCAGAATACCCAACATCTGTTGGAGAAGTTGAATTACTTGATCTTCTGTCCAAAGTTGATTCGGTAAGAGTTCTGCTTTTAGAGTATGCCCTTCAATAAACTCTTGCACCAAAAAGAACTCTTGGTTATCTTCAAAATAGGCTAAAAGCCGAGGAATTTGGTCATGGTTGCCCAGTTCTTCTAGTGTTTCTGCCTCACTGGTAAATAGCCGTCTAGCAGTTTCGAGAAATTCGGGGCTACGAGTGACAGGCTTAAGGTGTTTGACAACGCATTTCGGGAAACCTGGCCGATGGGTATCTTGAGCTATATAGGTTTGGCCGAATCCACCTCCACCTAAGACTTGGAGGACTTGGTAACGTCCGTCTAATAATTGTCCTAACATTGTCTCACTTGCCTTAAGTCCTCAAATTCATCTTGGCACAACTACCAGTTTTGGCAAGATGAATTTGAGGTAGATAATGCTGAAATTCAAAGGTTTTTTGAGGATTGTACTACACACAAGTTCATGACTCCCTAGACTCCAGATGAGCTTGTAACTATATTATTATTGAAGTTTTAATTGTTTAGAAATCGGCAGTGCCACAACTTTTGAATTTATTGCTGGTTGAGAGACTACAGTCACTTCTCCCTGTGCAGTTTTATTTACAAAGTAGGTAATTCCCCTAAAGCTCAATTTATAAGCTACTGGTGATAGAGGAACTTCTGCCGATTTTGAATTTGGATCAACACAATAATTAACGCCACGGTACATTAAATTATAAGCTGGCCCGAGTTGAGGAACTGGTTGAAAGGGCTGTTCTGTTTTTTTGCTGGCAACTTTGCTTGGGTTGTATTCGTAGTTCAGACCACGATAGTAAAGTTTCATAAATTTCGCCTCCTGAATAACTAACTGTTGTTCAACAATGCCAATGACTTATCAGAAGTTGATTGGAGAGTTATGCAGGAGCTAATGTAAACTTACACTTTTGAAGGAACTGATTAAAGGATTAGTCGTCTAAAGTGAGGAGTCATTGGTAATTGGGAATAGGGAATGGGGAATTACCTAATAACCAATAGTTATGCTTCCCCTGCTCCCCTGCTCCCCTGCCCCCTGCTCCCCTGCTCCCTTACTTCTTCCCTCATCCCCACCTCCCGTATGCTTACCCTTTTCATTCAGGGGTTACGTGGTTAACAATGGGTTGAATGTTTTTTAAATGGTTCAATCTTATGGCTAGAACTCCAAATGAATATGCCGTATACCTCCTACTGGAAAGCGGCCACCGGGAAGAAGTACGTTTTCCTACTATTCAAGAGTTTCAGAAGTGGTATAGCGGCGAACTTGTGCCAAAATCTGCTTCCAATGACTTTATTAGTGTGCCGATCAAAAATATTCAAGGGGAATATATGGTAGTAAGACCTTCTCGGGTTGTGGCAATCCGGGTAGAACCTATTTTTAGTTCCAGTGTTGAAAGATTCAACTAAATGATGAGAAAAACCCTTGCTTTACTTTCCTTCAGTCTGGGAGTTGTCCTTGTAAACCCTCTTTGGTCGGCTGTTGCTCAGGTTCCTAATTTACTGCCCTTGCCAATACCGACTACTCCCGATCTCTCTCCGGTGCCAATACCAATCACTCCAGAGATAACACCGCCGCTAAAACCGATCGCCATAGGAAGCGATTGTACGCTCCAGCAGAGGTGCTTGGGTTGGGATGATCAAATTTGGGGTCAAAGAGGTAAAACAGGCGTTGGCGCTTCGCCCACCGGAGGTGATCGCAATGCGTTGTTGGCTTCAATTGATAACAGTCTGATCTACTTAACAAAAGGTGAAGCGATCGCAGCATATCAAAATTATCCAATCAAGGAAATTACCCTCGATCGCGTCCGCCGGAGTTTGTTACGTTTCCGCCAACTGGTTGTCAGTTCTAAGTCACCGGCCCAATTACAATCTGCTGTCCGCCGTGAGTTTGTCTTTTACCAGTCTGTAGGCAACGATGGCAAGGGTACTGTTAAATTCACTGCTTACTACGAACCTGTTTACACTGCTAGCCGTGTCAGAACTACAATATATAAGTATCCCCTTTATCGGCTACCAGCTGATTTCAGCCAATGGCCGAAACCCCACCCTAAACGAATTGATTTGGAAGGGAAGGATGGTTTACAAGGGAATAAGAGCAAATTGCGCGGTTTAGAACTGCTTTGGTTCCGCGATCGCCTAGACGCATACATGGTACATATCCAAGGTTCCGCCCAAATTAAATTAACCAATGGTAAAACAACATCAATTGGCTATGCAGGTGGAACTGATTACCCCTGGACTAGTATCGGTAAAGAGCTGGCGAAAGATGGCAAACTTCCACTAAATGGATTGACAATGCCACGTCTAATTAGTTATTTCCGGCAAAAACCCCAGGAGTTGAACAATTATCTGCCCCGATGGGAACGATTTATTTTCTTCCAAGAAACAAGTGGTAGACCAGCAACTGGTAGTATTCATGTGCCAGTGACAGCAGAACGTTCCATTGCTACAGATAAGTCTCTCATGCCACCGGGAGCGCTAGCTCTGATTTACAATTCATTTCCCTATCCCGCCAGTCGTGGCAAACTAGAGAGGCGTACTGTCAGCCGCTTTGTGCTTGATCAGGATACAGGAAGCGCCATCAAAGGCCCGGGACGGGTGGATTATTTCATGGGGTCTGGTAAACTAGCAGGCGATCGCGCTGGCATCACAGGCGGCAATGGTTCACTATATTATTTGCTGCTCAAAGAATAAGTATTGGGCAGAAGAGGCAGAGGGGCAGGGGGCAGGGAGCAGGGGAGCAGGGGAGCAGGGGAGCAGGGGAGGCAGGGGAGGCAGAGGGAGCAGAGGGAGCAGGGGAGAAAAATTAATAACCCAATTCCCAATTCCCCATTCCCCATTCCCCATTCCCCATTCCCCATTCCCATCTAATACGGCGGATAAGCAAAATCATCTTCATCGGCATAAACATAAGAGTTAGAAACTCCTGCCATTGCCAATTTAGGCGTTTCTGATTTTACAGGTTCCTTCCCAAAATCTTTGTATTCTTCAAAAGTTTTGCAAATCATTGCAGACTCCAGAGAATCCGAAGCTATTAAATATTGAGTTAAAGTCCCTACCGTGGGATGTTTGTAGTCTACAGTTGAAGCGACTAGAACTGTATTTGGTTCAATACCTCTTTCTTCACACTCAATTATCGGGCAAAAAATCCCGTGAGCATGGAACAAAGGGCCTTTTGGCGTTAAAGGTTGCTTGCGGTAAACAGCATAAGCTTTTTCTAGTTCAGCCACGAATCCACTAACTACTTTACCTTGTTGATATTCGCAGTAGGTTTTGCTGAAACTCGCTCCGGCAGCACCATTAAGAGTTAGTTGTAGTGGTGATTCGTGTAAAAATTTTTTATTTTCACCCACTATAAAAATTAGATAGCGAGTAAAGGTTTTAAATTTAAGTTTATCTGCTAAAAAGGCATCATAATTCTCTTTAAGCGTACCCAATTTTAGACCACTTTCCCGATCCTTAACAGACAATGGCCCCCGACGCACTAAAACCAAGTTTGGAGTAGTGCTAATAAAAACTGTTTCGACTCCAGAACTAAATTCATGCTCTACCTGCTGCCAATTATCATCTGGCACAAAGCCTACAGCATTGGCGTTATCTAGTTTAATCGCCAAACCGTGGGATTGCATACCATCTGTGCCATACCGAGGATTAATCATCTGACACCAAGGGATGACTTGAGAAGGCGGTGCATTAAATTTCTCGTCTTCAAAGTCGAAATTAGCAGATGCTTTCATCGTTTTAGGCTATCAAAGTGTTTTATTGAACAAGTTTATCGGCAAAGCGCTGAGGAAAGGAGAGCCAGAAAGAGAGCATTGCTACAAGATTTACTCGTACCTTGCGTGTCGCCCTCAAAAAGAGGTCGAACATGCCGTCAAACTGGTGTAGTAATTTTTCCAGGGTAAAGCAAAATCAATCTATGTTGCAATCCCTGTTTCGTTTTTTGACTTCCTTGGCGTGAAAGCTCTTTGAGTTCTAATCATTACAGATAAAGATCCCCATCGAAACAGTGCTGAGTACTCAGCACTTATTGCTCAGTATCATTTCTATGAACTCAAAGCAGCAAGAGTCTTTAAATCAGGCACTTCTAAGTCAGGTTGACTTAATGCTGATTCTGTGGTTTTTGATCCTTTTTTTTCTGCTCGACGGTTTACCCAGACTGTTGATAGTCCTAAAGATTTGGCTGTAACGATATCGTGATATACACTAGCAGCAACATGTAATATCTGCTCTAGCGGCAAATCAATTCTCTCAATAGCCAGTCTGAAGTTGTTTAAGGAGGGTTTGTAACTTTTTGCTTGTTCTGCTGTGATTATTTGGTCAAATTCTACCTCCAAGTATTTTGCAGAAAAAGCAAATAGATCGTCATCTACATTGGAGATAATTACCAGTTGAAACTTCTGCTTGAGGGTTTTAAGTGCCTCAACTGTATCGGGGAAAGGTAGCCAATGCTGAATCGAATCAGCAATTGAATTTAGTTCCTTGACAGTTGGCTCAAAGCCAAATTGTTCACCAAATTTCTCGACTACTCTCTTCAAAACTTCCCGATATTTGATATAATCACCCTTTTCCAGTTCTGCTTCAAATTTAGCAAAAAGTTCCAGAATTCGATCGTCATCTAAATCAGTGTTGTATGCCAGCAAAAGTGGCTTGAGCGCTCCTAAGATGCCGTTCTCCCAATCAATTAGGGTTCCATAACAATCGAAAGTTAAAGCTTTATACTGATTGAAGTTAATCACCTTTTTATACTCCAGAGCTTGATTCTATAGTGTTCAGTTCTCATAAATTGGAAAACAGGTTAATCCATCTAAGTTGGCGCAGCCCGCCACAGGCATTGCTACATCCACATAATAATGTTGAATTCTCTAGACATTCCTTGTCTCAGATTTTCAACTGCTAAAAGATTGGCAAGACAAAGTGTGAGGGTCGTTTTAAGGTTTCTAAGTAACTGCTTTACAAAAGCAGTACTAAAAAATTTGTATGGTAGTTATCTAAAAAAAGTAATATTGCTGAGTTTAGCGTGTGGGATAATGTTAGTTCACAGGGGAAATTCTTCCTAATAAGTATAGTTTGTATGCATCTTAAATTTCAGGACACACAAGCGAATACCACTGAACAATTAAACTCCACTGAACAGCAATCTCACAGCAAGCCATCTAGACCTTCTTCGGTAGCAGAGGCAGTAGTTAAAATGCTAGGAGATATGGGAGTAGAGTATGCCTTTGGTGTTTCGGGAGGTGCGATCGCCCCAGTGTGGGCTGCATTACATCAAAGTTCCCTCCAGGTGCTGCACTTTCGCCACGAAGCTGGAGCAGCTTTTGCAGCAATTGAGGCGCACTTTGCTAGCGATCGCCCGGTTGTGGTATTCACTACTACCGGGCCAGGGATCACCAATGCTTTGACAGGGCTATTAGCTGCCCGTTGGGAGGGTGCTAAGGTGATTTTCGTATCAGCTTCAACCTCAGCATCACAGCGTGGTCGGTGGGCTTGTCAAGAAACTAGCACCTACACCATGCCTAGTGCAGATATTTTTACTTCGGGGACAATATTCCATTATGCAACAACCCTCGAATCCAGCGATGAACTTCCAGAGGTTGCGCGAAGGCTTGCTCTCGGTCTAGCACAACCAGGAGGATTTGTAGCTCATATCAGTATTCCTACAAACATCCAGACAAGTTCAGTAAAAACATCTTTGCCACAAGTAACTCTGTCTCACGGTGTCGCAACGGCAAGTGAAGAAACAATCGCTGAATGTGTTCAGTTACTGTCTGACGGGCCGTTTGCAATCTGGGTAGGCTTCGGGGCAAGGTTTGCTGCAAAAGAGATTCGCCAGCTTGCTGAGAGAACAGGGGCTGCCGTAATGTGTTCACCACGAGCTAAGGGTATTTTTCCTGAAGATCATTCTCAATTTGTAGGCGTTACCGGCTTTGGTGGGCATGAGTCTGTTTTCAGATACATGAGGGAGCAACGTCCAAGGCACATCCTGGTATTAGGAACACGTCTTGGCGAATTTACCTCCTTCTGGAACCCTGAGATGATTCCCAGGCAAGGCTTTTTGCATGTTGACATCGACCCCAAAGTTCCAGGAAGCGCATATCCATCTGTTGAGACGTTAGCCATCCACTCCGATGTGAGACTTTTTGTGAAAGCTCTGTTGAGATACTTTCCAGAGAGTCTTAGTCTGTCAACTGCCCTGTCACTATCGAGACCAGCACATAATGTAGTTCATCCATGCACTAGCAATCTAGTTCTACCGAATATATTAATGAATGGGATTCAACAGGTAATCGTTGAAGGAAGTGATGCATTGGTGTTGGCTGAGGGTGGAAACTCATTTGCTTGGGCAATTAACTTCTTACAATTTTCAAAACCGGGACGTTTTCGTGCCAGCACAGGGTTCTCGGCTATGGGTCATACTTGTACTGGTATCGTTGGCGCTGCGCTAGCACGTCGAGGTAAAGCCGTCGCCATTGTTGGAGATGGTGCTATGCTCATGAACAGCGAGGTAAACACTGCGGTAGCCTACCAAATTCCTGCCGTCTGGATTGTACTCAACGACGGGCGTTACAATATGTGCGAACAGGGGATGAAGTATGTGGGTTTCAAGGGCGTGGATGCAACGATTCCCCAAGTAAATTTCGTCAAAACTGCTCAGGGTATGGGAGCCGATGGTATCCGTGTTGAAACAGAGTACGACATCCAAGCAGCGTTAGAAAAAGGGATCGCAGCGACTGGCCCATTTGTGGTTGATGTAATCATAGATCCCACCCAAATAGCACCGGCTCATAATCGCAATCAAAGCCTAATTTCACAGGGTGCTACCAACTATTAAGATAAGAGAAAATTTTTTATATGGTGCATTCCCCAGTCGGTATTCGCTCAATTGCACTAAGTTTTCCAACTATTAGACGTACCAATAACTATTACGTAGAAAAGTATCCTGAGCTAATAGCCCAGGCTGAACAAAAAGGATTGGCAAGAATGTTTTCGCTGGCTGGAACCCCTCCAGCTAACGAGTTTGATATGGAAATGTTGCCTTATCTCTCAGATCCCTTTCGCGGTACTATTGAGCGTTGGCTGCTTGCTCATGACGAGTCTTCCTTAACCTTGGAGTATCGCGCGGTAACAGATGCCTTGAATGCAGCCAAACTTTCTATTAATGATATTGATTTGATGATTGTGGCCTCAGTTTGGCCAGAACAAATTGGATTTGGCAACGCCGCCTTTCTCGCTCGTAAACTCGGTCTTGTAGGTGCTGCATGGAATCTTGATGGAACCTGTGGGAGTACGCCAGTTGTACTTCAAACTGCCTCTGCTTTAGTGCGATCTGGAGAGTATCGCAATGTACTCGTAGTTATTTCATGTTCCTATTCTCGCGTTTTTGACGAGCAAGATACTGTGTCTTGGTTTCTTGGTGATGGTGCTGGAGCCTTTGTAGTCAGTTCATTGGAAGGAAATCAGGGTATCCTTGGTACTAAGACAGTTCATACAGGTGCGCTGTGTGAGGTCGTATCTGCTGAACTGACAAAAGATGAACAAGGAAATTCACGAGTCCGTATGCAGACTGGTAAGGGTGCGAAGGCTCTACGCGAAACGGCTGCGGAGTTTCTTTCTGTATGTTGTGAGGGTGCGATCGCATCTGCTGGTGTAACGTTAGAGCAAATCGACTTTTTTCTTTTCAATACCCCTACTGCTTGGATGACACGCTTCTGCACGCGGCTACTCGGTATTGATCCAGAACGCACGATCAATCTCTACCCTCTATATGCAAATATAGGCCCAGTACTGACTGTGGCAAATCTGTACCATGCTGCACATTTGGGTAAGATTCACGAAAATGACTTAGTTCTCATTTATGGTTCTGGTGCAGCAGGTGTTGCTTCTGCAAGTGTAATGCGCTGGGGTAATGTGGCGTTAGCCCCTCACCCTCTTGAAAGTTTGAAATTGGCCAAAAAAGCTCTCTAGAAAGGAGCAAGATTTTTCTCAGAACATCTTTACAAGGTTGAAATTAGATTAAGGAATTAACTGTGCAAAGACAAATTATAACAACAGGATTTTTGCTCTTATCTTTGATATCTCCACTCAAAGTATTAGCAAAAGATTATGACAATATTTATGTCTTTGGAGACAGTTTGTCTGATATTGGTAATGTATTTAATGCCACTAATGGAATTATTCCCCCAACTCCAACATACTATAATGGGCATTTTTCTAATGGCCCAAATTGGGTTGATTATCTTGCCTCCGATTTAGGATTAACATTAAATCTGAAAAATAACTTTGCTTTTGGTGGTGCGACTACAGGAACTGAGAATATTGGTTTAGCTACCTTACCAGGATTGCAACAACAGATAAATAACTTCGTAGCAGCAGAAACTGCCGATCCTAATGCTCTATATATTATTTGGGCTGGAACTAATGACTACCTAAGTTACTTTTTCGATGGTGAGCCAAATCCTAGCAATACAGTGGCAAATTTATCAACAGCGTTGACATCACTTGTTGCTGATGGTGCTAGAGATATTATGGTGGTCAACTTGCCGGATTTGGGAAAATCGCCTTTTGCAAATTTCACCAGTGAACGTTCCAACTTATTCAGCACATTCAGCAGCGAACATAACTCTAGCTTGAATACAGAACTTCAAGTTTTGAGCCAACAATTAAGTCCAGATATTAACATTATAGAACTGAATGTTAATTCCCTATTTGATAGGATCGTTGCCGCTCCAGAGGAATTCGGTTTTACAAACGTTACTAACTCTTGCATTAGCAAAGACTTATCGGTAGTGTCTATAGATGTTCCCACACAACAAGTTTCCTGTAACCCTGGAGAATTTTTGTTTTGGGACGAAGTGCATCCTACAACTACTGCTCATAAGCTAATTGGAGAATTAGCATTCTCAGCACTGAAGCCATTACCAGTACCCGAACCATCTCTTGGATTAGGGATGCTAGCATACAGCATTTTGGGTGCAGTTTCGCTATTGAAAAGCAAAATAACTAATTGAGTTAGCACTTGTTCGCAAGCTGGCTTGACTCTGTATTATAACTCTAATATTAAGCCTCCTTTAATACTCAACTGCTCCTAAAGTTTTTAAAGTATCCTTCTGAGACTCAGTTAAGCCGCTTATGTTTGTGATATTCATTCCCTCGTAAGGATTTTTACTTTTCAAAGTTTTCAAACATTCACCTGTTTGCACATCCCAAATTTTAATTGTCTCATCTTCACTACAACTAACTACAGTCTGATCGTCAGAACTAAAGGTGACTGACCAAACCCATCTAGTATGTCCTAATAAAGTTCTTAAACAGCTACCTGTGTTAACATCCCAAAGCTTCACTGTTTGATCGCCACTGCCACTCGCCAGTATGCGACCATCCGAACTGAAAGCAACTGAATATACAGTATTTGTATGGTCTTGCAAAGTTCTAAGACATTTACCAGTGCTGACATCCCAAAGTTTAATCGTTTGGTCTCCGCTACCGCTAGCTAGAATACCACCATCTGAACTGAAGCCAACTGCCCAAACCCATTCGGTATGACCTTGTAAAGTATGAAGGCATCTGCCAGTACGAACATCCCAAAGTTTCACTGTTTGATCGTGACTACCACTAGCTAATACATGACTGTCAGGACTGAAGGTGACTGACCATGTTCTACCACTATGTTCTCGTAAAGTATTGAGACATTGGCCCGTGCTAATATCCCATATTCTTATTGTTTGGTCATCGCTACCACTTGCCAAAAAATAGCTGTCGGCACTAAAAGTAACTGATGTAACTCGATTACTATGTCCTTTCAATATTTTAAGGCATTTACTAGTACTTAGATCCCATAACCTTACGGTTTGGTCTTCGCTACCACTAGCAAGCAAGTGAGCATCAGGGCTAAAGCTAACTGATGTAACTCTCCTACCATGTTCCCGTAAAGTGTTGATACACTTACCAACCGTAATATCCCACAGTGTCACTGTTTGGTCATTACTACCACTGGCAAGAATATTATTATCAGTTGGGCTCACAGCAACTGACCATATCCCATTGTTGTAACCCTGGAAAGTCTTAATGCATCGACCAGTACTGATATTCCATAATTTTATAGTTTGATCGTCACTGCTACTAGCACAAATATTTTGATTTATACATATTGCTAACGACCATACCCTACTTTTGTGTCCTTGTAGAGTTTTAAGGCATTGACCACTCACGAAATCCCATACCCTAACTGTCTGGTCATCACCGCAACTAACAAGAGCGCTACCATCTACACTGAAAATAACTGAATGTACCAAATCTGTATGTCCCTGCAAAGTTTTAATACATTTACCAGTACTTGTGCCCCAGAGTTTAACTGTTTGGTCATGGCTGGCGCTAGCTAGTGTATTACCGTCAGGGCTGAAAGTGACTGAGTAGACCCGTTGAGTGTGACCCTCTAAAGTGTGAATACATGAATTGCTGTTAATATCCCACAGCCTTACCTTATAGTCATCATTTCCACTTACCAACACATCACCTTTTGGACTAAAGGCAACAGACCATACACTACAACCATTTTCCTGTAACGTTTTCAAACATTTGCCTGTACTGATATTCCATAGCTTCACTGTTTGGTCATCACTGCCACTAGCAAGAACCTGACTGTCAGGACTAAAAGTGACCGAACGAACCCCACCACTATGACTCTCAAAAGTTTTTAAACACTGACCAGTACTGGTATCCCACAGTTTTATTGTTTGGTCATTACTGCCACTGGCAAGAATCTCACCGTCGGGACTAAAGGAGACTGACCAAACCCAACCAGTATGACCCTTACAAGTCAGAAGTTGCTGACTATTAGCAACTTCGTACAAGCGAATTTCTCCATTGGTATCACCAGTAGCTAAAAGTTTACCATTAGGGCTAAAGGCTACTGAAAAAATACCACCAAAGGTTTCGATAAAAACAGACTTGGCTAGATGTGTGTGAGCAAAATTTGCATTGTGCAACTTTACATTCTGTAAGTCGGCTTGCCAAATAGTTAGATAAGAAAAATCATAATTGCTGAGATCAGTTTCTAAATGACAAAGCAGGTTAAAGACATTTCCTGCTGTATAACTTTGTTCTAGGGGGGATATCTGTCGTAGGGTTGCTAAAATTTGAGCTAAGTGATTTTCTAGGTTTTTTTTACTTCTAAAGGCAGTAAGCAGCCCATCTATAACTGGTTTGATGATGAGGCGAATTTGAGTATCCCTAACATATTCTTTTGCTGTCGCTTTTGTTAGAGCTTTACTCCTGAATAAATCAATATTGTGAGCGATAATTTCTTTACAGACGCTTTCTATCAAGCTACTAGTCACATACTCTATAACTACAGGCTGGAGGGTAAAAAGTGATCCAGTTTTTCCAATTAGCGTAGGCGTAGCTTTCTCGATTAGCGATCGCCTCCCCAGCGATTCTATTGCCTCTAGTAATTTTGATTGTGCAACTGGTGATATTATGTCGTTTCGCAATTCTGAGAGTGTAACCGACTCACGATTAATCGCTAGCCAGTACATGATATCCTTTTCTAAATCTGACAAGCGCTCAAACTGCTGCTCTAAAACATCACGAATGTCGCCAAAAACAGCCGTGTCCTGTTGCAAAAATTCAGTGACATTACCACCAAAAATATCTTGAATGGTTGTAGCAACTATCTTTAGGGCTAAGGGATTGCCTGCATAGCGCTCAATCATTACTTTCCATTCATCCTCTACCGCAGATAGCCCTTTGAATTTTAAGATTTTTTGCCCTTCTGCTACTTTCAAGCCACTCAATAGTAATGAGCGAACAGATAATGCTTCTCCTTCCAGTAATGCCACTTCTTTCGGTTTTTCACGACTAGTCAGCACTAAGCAGCTTTGGTGAGTTGCTTCTCCTATCCGTCTTAAAAGCTCACCGTATTCTTCATATCCTTCTCGATAAAGTCCGGCGCGGCTACCACTGCGGAGAATTGACTCTGCATTATCAAGGATCACCAAACAGCGATGATTTTGCAAATAGTAGAGGAGTCTTGATACCCGATCGCTAAAGCTTTCTGGTAAGTTACCTTCTGTTTCCTGCTCGTCAGATAAAAATTGGATCAGGTTACTTAGAATAAATTTAACAGGTGGGGCTTCTCGTAGCGATCGCCAGATCACATACTCGAAGTTGTCCTGAATCTGTTGAGCAAGCTTTACAGAGAGCGTCGTTTTCCCAATACCTCCTATCCCTAATAGTGCAATCAATCGGCAGTGTTCATTAAGAATCCATTGCTCTAGGGTAGTAAGTTCTTCTGTACGTCCATAAAAAACTGGGTTAAAGATAGCTTCTCCCCAATCTAGGCGATTAATTGAGCTTAAATAGTCACTTTTATCTATTTTTAAATTGAAAGCTGAAAAAAGCTTTTCAATAGTTTGTTTATCAACCCCTCCTTCTCGATTCAAGACTTTCGAGATGGTAGCAGAATATAACCCGGAGCGGGCACTCATTTCTTCGAGAGTATATCTGTTTCCAAAATTTTCTTTTGCTTCTGACTGATGCTTGGCTTCCTTAATCTTTTGTAAACCCTTGGTAGTAAGTGCAACGCCACGCTTTCGTCTCCAATTCTGTAAAGTCATGTATTAACTCACGTTTGGGTAATCGCCTTTAACTAAAAGGATTATCTACTAGGTTGCTATAGATATGAGGTGATAGCTATCACAAAGGAATAATTTCATCTTGCAGAAATTTCAAATAGTTGTATGTCCAAAATCCTTACTCATGTCAGCCATCTTTAGGAATCTAATTGTTTCGGTAATTTAACACAACTTATTAACATAAAATCTGGACTGTGGATCGTTGCTGATACAAGGTCTTCAGCCAAAAGCTTCTTGCAGCAACCGCAATAGTTGATTTATTCCGTATGGCACTAGTAATTTAATACCTTCTACTTTCAGTAATGTGTTTGGAGCTTAACGCTTAAGTTCAATCTCAAAATCTTGATTTTCACTGGTAAAGACGTTTCAAAATTGGCAAGCTTGATAAGGAAAGTTTGTATATATCTAGCTTATCAATCAATGAATAAAACTGCTGCACTTAAATTTCCCCATTTGGCAATCTCCAGCAAGAAAAAGGCGCTTAAGCGAATTACCTTAAACTTGACATTAGATGAAGCTCAGAATCTTGAAAAGTATTGTGAACAAACAGGCAAACCAGCAATAGACGTGATTCGTGAACTGATTGAAGCCTTACCTTGACCTGTCAAGTCCCAGTCCAGAAAAATCATGACTATAGTAGAAGGTGTTGTAGATTTGGACAAAGGTTTTCAGTTTATTCTGACAAGAGTAATTCAAGAGCGGTAATCATAAAATCAAACACTTCCAACTGGATATTTGCTACTTTCTTTGCTGTTGTTTGTTGCGAAAATACTAAAAAACAAGGATTAGAAATTATTCTTTGATGGAAGTGATGACAGACTAAAGTAGTCGCCGAACCGTATAAACAGTTTCTCAGCCCTCATTTTGTAACTAAATATAGTAATCACGTCATCTTGTTTTCGGCGTGCTGTGATCGTTTACGGCGAGCGTAGCACGCCTTTACTCAGTTTTTACCTGCCTCTCCAAAAATTACCCAAATTCTAATATTTATATCTTGAGAATCAACCAAAGTGAAATGGTTCGCAAATCTACTTTTATTTCGTCTGTGGCAAGGCTCGAATGAGTTCTCTAATCACATCCGTCGCTGGTCTGCCTGTCTGTTCACAATATTTTTCGAGGTTCTTGGCTTCATTTGATGCCAGGTTTATAGTGATTCGCTTGACCGCCCATTTTTTGTTCATACTAAAACAGATAAATCGTGTACTCACTCATAGCTTCAAACCCTGATTTTACCTTTCCAGAGGGAAAATAACCTAAATTTGGGATGTGCTGGGATACCTTTTTAAGGATGTAGGACTTACGCAAAACTACATATTGTAGGGGCAATTCATGAATTGCCTCTACCTGGAAATTTTTCTGTTTGCGTAAGTTCTAGGATGGTTAGGAAAGATTAAGCTTTAACCCAAATCTCTTGGAATATATACCCTAACTACTTTTGTAGTTTAATCTGCACCTTCAATTGGTGCAAAACCTTGGCGCTGAATATTTTCTGTTACCGCACGTGGTTCTAGGAATTGCAATAGGTAATCAGGACCGCCTGCTTTAGAACCTACTCCAGAAAGTTTGAATCCACCAAAGGGTTGCCGCCCAACGATCGCTCCGGTAATATTGCGGTTAATGTACAAATTCCCAACTTCAAATTCTGTCTGCGCCTGCTGAATGTGCGAAGGCGTTCGAGAATAAAGTCCGCCAGTTAAGGCGTAGTTTGTCCCGTTGGCGACTGCTAACGCTTCCTGGAAATCTTTTACCCGAATTACCGCCAGCACAGGGCCAAAAATTTCTTGCTGGGAAATTACTGCATTGGGCGATACTTCACTAAAAATCACAGGGCCAATAAAATATCCTTGTTCGGGTGCTGGTAATTCCAAGGCTAATTGTGCTTCTGCCTTACCCTTCTCAATATACTCACGGATGCGATCGCGGGCATTGGCATCAATCACTGGCCCAACTTGGGTACTAGGTAACTCTGCTTCCCCAATGTTCAAAGATTTTGTCGCTTCTACCAAGCGTTGCACAAAGGTTTCATAAATCGGTTCCAGCACAATCACCCTAGAAGCCGCAGAACATTTTTGTCCACTGTAACCAAATGCCGATTGCACTACCCCTACAACTGCTTGGTCTAAATCAGCACTTTCATCCACAATGATGGCATTTTTGCCGCCCATTTCAGCAATCACCCGTTTCATGTGCTTTTGTCCAGGTTTTAATATTGCGGCTTCTGCGTAAATTCTACAGCCCACTTCTTGAGAACCAGTAAAAGCAATTACATGAGTATCTGGATGATTTACCAAGTAAGCGCCGACTTGCGAACCCTTGCCTGGCACGTATTGAAACACACCTTTGGGAAAACCAGCATCTACCAAGATTTCTGTGAGTTTGGCTGCAATTACAGAAGATGTTTCCGCAGGTTTAAGAAGAGTACAATTCCCTGAAACCAAGGCTGCAACAGTCATTCCACATGCGATCGCAAGCGGAAAATTCCAGGGAGAAATTACTACAACAATTCCCCGAGGATGGTAGATATAACGATTAGTTTCTCCGGCAAGGTCATAATTAACACCTTTATCCAGCCTTTCTATCTCATCAGCATAGTACCGACAAAAGTCTATCGCTTCCGAAACCTCTCCATCAGCTTCCTTAACTGGTTTTCCAACTTCCAAAACTATCCAAGCTGAAAGTTCGGCGCGGCGGAGTTCCATCAAATCACCCGCTTTCCGCAAAATATCAGCGCGTTGTTTTGCAGGTGTTTTTCTCCACCCAGGAAACGCTGCTTTGGCTGCTTGCATCGCCTGTTCAGCCTGTTCAACGCTGATTAAGCCTACTTTACCAACTACTTCACTGAAATTAGAAGGGTTGAGAGAATCAACAAATTCCGGCGTATTAACATATTCCCCATTAATTAACGGCAAATAAGTTTTACCCAATTGTTGACGAACGCTTTGGAAAGCTTGCGCCGCTTTCGTTCTGATCTCTTCCACCGCATAATCGGTATCAGCTGCACCGAGGAAATGAGAGTTAGGAGTTAAAGATTTTTCTTCTTTGACAATTGGCGGCGCTAATAACTCTTCAATTGGTCTATTTTCGAGATTTTGGCGTAAAAATGAACTATTAGCTGTATTTTCTAACAATCGGCGAATTAAATACGCCATTCCCGGCAACAATTCACCGTAGGGACAGTAAACTCTTACCCGATAACCCCTGTCAACCAATGCTTTTGCAATTTTATCACCCATACCGTAAAGGACTTGTAATTCAAAGCGACGGCGGGGGACATTTAAACTTTCAGCGATGGCAATGGCGCGAGAGTGCGATCGCACATTATGGCTACCAATGGCAGAATACACATATTGATGATTTTCTAGCAATAACTGAGTAATGGTTTCAAAGTTAGCATCAGTTGCCGCCTTATCGTTGTAAACTGGCTGTTTCCAATGCTTCTGGGCTGCTTTGATAGTTTCTTGATCCCAATATGCGCCTTTCACCAAGCGGATTGTCAGGGGATAACCGCGTTCTTTTAACCAAGAAATTACGTTTTTGGCATCTTGCTCGCTATCACGCAGATATGCTTGAATTGTCATGCCAATATCTGTGCGTTGCCGAAATTCTTCTTCTAGCAAGAGTTTTTTCAAGATGCTGAGAGTTATGTCTTTATAAGCATACTGTTCCATATCAAAATGCACAGCTGCGCCCAACTCTTTAGCACGACGTAAGAGAATCCGAATGCGATCGCTAACTCGCTCCTCACTACCTTTAGCATCTAAAGGGTCAAATTGAGAATAAAACGCTGTTAATTTAACAGAAACCTGAACTTTGGGTATCGGTTCACCATCAGCCTCATCAATAGCCGGGATAGCTGCCCAATTCTTTGATGCTTCTACCAATTGTTGCATTAATTCTAGATAGCGTTCTAGATAAGACTGCGCTTCGGCTTCGGTAATCACCGCCTCACCGAGTAAATCAATGGTGAAAGCCATTTTTTCTTTTCGTAGTCGTTCAACTGTTTTGATGACTTGTTTAATATTTTCCCCAGAAATATATTTATGGGCAAGAGTCTCAACGGCTGTACCGACGGTTGTAGCAGCAACTTGTCCTGGCATAGAATCAGGGTTAGCAAAGTTTAGCATTCCCTTCAAAGCTGTCGGTAATTCTACAGATTCATCGCCTAAATATTCTTGTAAATGTGAGGCAATTTCAGATTTACTGTGCAAAGCAGGTAGCGTGTCTATAAACCGAAATAGTTGCACCCGTAATCCAGGATTACTCATTGCCCAAGCTAATAATTTATCATCCCAGCGCATTTGATCCCGCAGTGAAGAAAAAAACGAACGATTTTCCTGCGTTGCTGCTAGAAGTTGTTTAGCAATTTCTTGGGTTTTAGCTTCGTAGGTGCTTGTTTGTACTTGTAATACCACTGATAATAAACTCCGTTAATCAAGGCAAGGCTTTTTGTACAAAGCCTGTGTCTTCTATTTTGACGCTTTCATTTAGCTGTCACCATATCTAATGGTTTGCCAAGTTGCAATTTAAGTCTGACAGCAAGAGAATTCTAAGTAGTGGCTTTTAACGAGCAGAATTTTGAGAAACACAGATAACTGGGCATAAGGGAAGGATTTTCCAGCTTTTTCTCTTATTGCATCTTCCCTCTGTCGTTTGAACAGGATGTACTTGTTTTTTCCAATACTAAGAATGGGTATACTCACTCTATGCCTACAGAAAACTTTATGGATATTTTATTTTCTAACTGGCAACATACACTCCAATCTTTTGGTGTTGACCAGGTAGCGGCTGAAAAAGCCTTTAATTCGTTGGTTGCAGCTTACTCTACCCCTAGTCGCTACTACCATACACTAAAACACATCGATCGTGTTCTTAGCACAATTCAGATTTTACAAGGCTACACCAATAACTTAGCAGCTGTTCAACTAGCTGCCTGGTTTCACGATGTAGTGTATGACACTGAAGCTAAAGATAATGAAGAACGAAGCGCAGACTATGCTTTTGAGTTGCTGAATACTTTAGATATTCCAGAAAGTACTATAACTACTGTTAAGCGTCTCATTTTGAATACTAAAGACCACGAAGCTGCGGTGAATGACTGTGATAGCCAAGTTCTAATTGATGCAGATTTAGCGATTTTAGCGGCTCACTCGGTGGAATATGAAGAATATGCCCATGCTATTCGCCAAGAATATGACTGGCTTCCAGAGAAGGACTATATCATGGGTCGTCAGAAAGTTTTAGAACGATTTTTACAGCGATCGCGTATCTATTTTACGCCTTTAATGTTAGAGTTCGCTGAACCCTCTGCCCGTGGCAATATCCAGGCAGAAATTCAGTCTTTATTGTCCGATTAATCGCAGTCAATGGAATGATGCCTCCGGCACACCAAGGACGAACGTGGCTACATAAAAAAAGACTAGCGATTTGAGCTAAAAAAAATTAGCAAAGGTTTAAGCCCTTTATTTTTAGCCCGCACAAGCGGGTAAAACCTCGTCTACACGAGGTTTATAACCACCAAGCCGAATTTTCCGACTGCTAGAAATTTTGAATTGCTTAACGCCTACCACCACCACGATGAGGCACTTCAACTTCAGTATCTTGTAACTTTCTTTTCGGTGCAAATACTTCTTGATGTTGTTGCTGCTGAATTTTTTCTTGTGCGAACTTGACACGGGTGCGAACTCCGAGATCGGCATCGGTATCGAGTATTTGCTGAAGTTGATTTGTAATCTGCGACGCTTGATCGGGTAAAGTAACTGCGATTGCAATGGCTAATGTTTCTAAACTCGTCACTGCTGCATAACGGACTACCCATTCTGGATCTTGAGAAATTAATAATAGCGCTTCTAATACCTCAGTCTGAACAGATTCTACTTTCTCCAGCGGTACTTGATGCCAGCGCAAAGTGCCTAATCCTCTAGCAGCCGCCCGCCTTACACTTAAAGAAAAATCGGTTTTTGCTGCCTCCAACAAGGTATCTAGTGCCCGAACATCGCCAATTCCCGCTAAGGCACGAAGCGCCCAAGCTCTAGCACCATAGTTATAGTCATCAATTAGTTCCAATAGTGGCGATACTGCGGCTTCCCCGATCGCAATTAGTCCATCTACCGCTGCCACCGCCGCTCCTGGATTGTTGTAGCCCAAAGCTGCAATTAGAGTAGGAACAGATTCCTCTATACTGGCTGCTGCTAACTCTTGAACTGCGTCTACTAAGCGCTCTGACGAATCTGCTTCTTGTACAGCACGGATCAATATTTGGGCAAGATCGCTGTTATTCATAACAATTTTTCATGAGTAATTAGCCGTCAGCCAATTGTAGCTTAAGTTATCCGTAGTTGACATCATACATAAACCCCCTAACCCTGATTTTGTAGTTGGGTTGGGGGTTTATCTGTGATAAACATTTTTTGTAACGTATTAATAACAACTTACTCTCTACAATTTATGACTACAATAGCGAGTCCATCAAATTAATCACTTTAATCGCATCTTCTGACAAAGTGGTTGGTGTTGTGTGATTGACTTGATGTTCTAGTAATCCTTTGAGAGAAATGAGTTTCAGGCTATTTTCAGCAAGAGTCTGTGCGATCGCATCTGCTGCGGGTAGATATCCAATAGCTCCTAAATCTGCTAACACTGCTCGACGCAATTGCAATCTCTCACCTGCCAAAGCCTTTACCAACCGTTCTCCATAAGCTGGTTCTTCGGTTAATTGATACATCGCTCGTGCGGCGGCATATTGTACCAATTCGATTGGATGCTCTAAAAATGGCTTTACCAAAGAGGTGAATTCATTCGCCCTCAAGGTTCCCAAGGCTTCTAAAATGGCCTCATAGGGTTGAGATAAATCAGGCTGCTGTGAGACAAGCTGTTCTCCATGTAAACCTGTTGCTAATAGCTTGATCAGGGGAGGAATACAAACCGGATCGCCTAGCATTTCTAAAGATTGTGCTGCTGCTTCCCGCACATAAAAATCTGAGCAGTCTAAACACACAATTAAAGGTGAGACTGCTTGGCGATCGCCTAGTTTTCCCAAAGCTCTAGCTGCGTTCCGTCTTAGAGGATATCCGCCTTCTGGTGTTCTGTCGGCTTCATCCTCTAAAGCTTTGATCAGTCCTGTAACCACAGCTGGTTCACTTATGCGAAACCTACCCAACCACCAAGCAGCATAAAAGCGCAAGCCTAAATCTTCACTTTCTAGATTTGCGATCGCTTGTTCTACTGTTAAAGATCCACCATCGGCATTATCACCTGTCGCGGATAAATCTTCAAATTTCTGTGGACTGGAATTCATTAGGAAGAAGGATGATCGCTTTGTTCGCTATTTGTCGTTTCAGCGTTTAATGGCTGAATACTGACTATTTTGCCACCCAAACGAGTAATTCGCTGCATTTCTTGATTCATCCGGTTCTCTGGCACTGTGATAAACACACTGCCACTAGAACGAATGGGATAGTTGTTTTTTTGGGTTTCTTCGCTTTGGCGTAAACCAACTACTTCATACCGGAAGTTACGACTACTAGTTCTACCACTAACTTGTCCAACCATAATATCACTTCCAAATTTTAAATTTCAAATTTTCAACAGTCATTAATCAATGACTAATGACTATTGACAAATGACACTAAAGCGGTTTCACACTAGCTATTTTACCACCTTGTTTTACCACTCTCTGGAAGTAACTAGATAGTTCTTCATAAGGTATTACCACCGCTTGATTTACACGGCGTGTGCTAGGATATCCAGCACCAAAAACACCTGCCACTTCAATGCGGTAAAGTCTGCCTTCTTTACCAAATGTTCCCGCACCACCAAAAGTACTGTTGGGGGTAACACCTTTTTCAGAAGCAACGTATGAAAAACCAGAAGAAGCACCAGATGGAGGAACAACAATAGATGCACTATTGCGACCTAGTTCGGCAGCAAGACGCGAGGACTTGCCTTTGAGTTGGGAAGTATCGCTACTAGCATAGCCACGATAAAGTTGGAATATCCGGCTGAATCCCACAGTTTTCTGTCCTGTTTGGGTTTGAAAGCCGCGATAGTAAGGCACTATATTTTCACCAAAGTTAGATTGATACTCTGCCGAATCAATATAAGAATCGATGTCGGCTTCATATCCCTTGTTTTGGTACAAGTCCAAGTGATAGACCACCTCAGACTCATCATAAGGGGCACGGCCTAACAAATGTTTATAGTTCAGTTCGATAACGCGAGTTTGGAAATTGTCGTAGAAAAACTTGGATTTGTACAGTTCTGATTTGGCGACTTGACGCACAAATTCTTGCACTGTATTTTTTCCATCGCGCAGGATAGATTCAGCACTTGTAAGGCGGTCAGATGCCAATATATAGTTGTTGCCCAACACCTGACGATAGACGGCAGAGATTACTCTTTCTATATCTTCTTTAGTTGCATTGGGACGCAGTTCTACAGGAGATTGGTCGCTAAAAGGTTCCGTTCCTAGACGGGACGCTGCTGTTGTAATAGCCATTGGTAATTTTCCTTTTGTAATTAGTAGTTGGAAAAATTAGGAGTTAGGAGTCAAGAGTTAAGAGTTAAGGGTAGGGGTATAGTTAGGAATTTAAAACTCATAACTTCTAACTCCTCACTCCTCACCTCTAACTCCTCACTCCTAACTCCTCACTTAATTCCCGATTCCCTATTTATACGGCAGTAATGCTAATAACTCTACTGCCCTTACGATTCAACTGCTGCAATTTACTAGACAGTTGCTCGTAGGGTACGATCAATTCCGCAGTACCACGACGCACTACAGTTGAGTTGGGGGAAGCGGCTTGTAGCACTCTGATGCGATATGTTTCCCCACGACCACCTGTAGAGAGACCGGTTAAGGCTCCAGCGGAGACTGGATAAATGGGTGAAGCTAAATTTTTAGCGACTTCCCAGGTTAGCCGTCCTTGTTTTTGTCCTTGGGCGCGATCGCTATTAGCATAACCACGATAAAGTTGGAACAGTCGGCTATATCCAACGTTCTTCTGTCCTACTTGACTTTTAAAGCCTCGATAGTAGGGCACAACATTTTCGCCAAAACTTTCTTGATATTCTAATGAGTCAATGTAGGAATTAATTTCAGCTTCGTAACCTTGTGAGTTATAAAGCTCAACATGGTACGAAATCTCTGACTCATCTTCTGGGGCTCGCCCCAATAAATGCTTATAATTTAACTCGATAAACCTAGTTTGCGAGTTGGAGTAAAAAAACTTATCCCGATAAAGTTCCGATTGGGCAATGGCTTGCACAAATCCCCGAACCGAGATTAAACCTTGCTGCAAAAGTGATTCTGCACTTTCTAGACGCTCTCCTTCAAGGAGGTATGCATTACCCAAAACCTGACGGTAAGCTGCCCGGATAACCACTGCCACATCTGCTTCAGTTCTATCGGGGCGTAGTTCTACAGGTGCTGAGTTTTCAAATGCACCAATCCCTAGTCTTGCTGCTTGTCCCAAAGCTGCCATCTTTAAACCTCCTCAGTTTTAACTGCAAAACTGAAAACTTTTTAGAAAAATTTTTTCTAGTTTTTTAACAGTCTTTTGAAAATAAAACTGCCCGGAGAGGTAAGCAACTCATAGAACTCACTTGTCATAAGAGCTGATTTCCTCTCCGGGCTAAAGAAACACTCTAGCTTAGAGTATTGATTACATAGTCGATGTAGGAATTTGCTTCAACAGCTGGGTCGCCGCTTAGACCGTGGTTAGCTTTGATGTACTTGAGAGCTTCAATGTACCAGCTAGGAGATAGGTCGAAAGTCCGGTTGATTTCAGCCAAGCCGGAAATCAAGAAATCGTCCAAGGGGCCTGTACCACCAACAACTAAAGCGTATGTGATAATCCGCAAGTAGTAGCCAACATCACGAACACACTTGCCTTTACCGCGTGCATCAGACGCGAAGTTGGGGCCTTGTTGTTGAGTGGTGTAAGGGAACTTGTTATATACTGCTTGAGCAGCACCTTCGGTCAAGCGTTGAGCATTAGCGCTCAATGCTTTTGCTGCTTGTAAGCTAGCTGGAGCTTGACGGAAGCGACCAAAAGCAACTTGAATTTCGGTGCTGCTGAGGTAACGACCTTGAGAGTCAGCCGATGCAATTGCTTCAGTTAGAGGTGTTTTTGTCATTTTTGGTATTTCCCTTTTACAAACTTTTGGTTGAAATTTTGTTTTGTCCTAATGGACAATTATCTCAGTCAATAGCAGCAATATTTGCCTTAAGCTACTGCTGAAGCAGCACGATCAAAATAGCTAGCGATTTCAGCTGATAAAGCGCTGCAATCGCCTCTGGTGATGTTGTTTGTATCGTTGACAATTGCTAGGGAAGCTGCTTTCAGCTTTTGAATACCAACAGCAACTGAAGCTCCTGGGGTTCCCAATGCCAAGTAGGTTTCACGCAAGCCGTTGAGGGCACGATCATCTAATACGCTGGAATCGCCAGCAAAGATTGCGTATGTGATGTAGCGAAGAATGATGTCCAAGTCTCTGATGCAAGCAGCAGCGCGACGGCTGGTGTAAGCATTACCACCGGGAGTGATCAATTGGGGTTGTTCTGCCCACAAATCACGAGCCGCAGCAGCAACTAGAGCGGAAGCATTGCTGGTAATACGGTTAACAGCATCTGCACGCTTGTTACCATCTTTGACTAGTTCGCTCAATGCATCCAATTGTGCATCGGAGAGGTATTCCCCACGTGTATCAGCTTGGGAAACTACTTTTGCAAATGCATCTAAAACCATTGCGTTAAATCTCCTACTTTGCTTGGTTAAGAATAATTGGACTCAAAACTGAATGGTCCAGCTTTTTTTGATGTCAGCACTGCCTGACGAGTTACGAAAGGTCTAAAACAGACATCCACGAAATAAGTTTACGATCTCCAGGCTTTCAGATTAAAACTTTTGTTAAAAAACTTCAAACTTCTATGAACGACTGGAAAACCTGATTAAGATGTTGTTTTTTACTTCCAAGTTCTCTTTATACAATGCTGCCGCGTCATTATTTATTACAAATTATTGTTATGTTTGTTAATTTCCTTTACATAACTTTACGTCTAGGGTTAACTTTTCGGCACTCTAAAAATACTGGAAATTTCTTTCAGGGAAATTCCTTAAAGAATGCGTAGGTATAGCCCGCCGCAGGTATCGTACCTTGAACTTTTGTAGTATTTGCTACTTGACATCTTCTGCCAGGAGCATACAGCATATTTACGGCTGCATTGCATCGATACAAGGTAATAAGTGCAATTTCTTCGCGTCTTTGCTCTCAACTTTGATAAAGAAAAAAGACTTGATTGTGGAGAGTTTTTCATGATATTCTATGTTCAACAGAAACTACGGTTTTTTGATAGAATTATCGTAGCTTTGAGTTACACGTATGTCATGTCTGTAATTTTGCAAACTTGTGATTAATGGCAACGAAAATCACCTCTATGGTAAAAGACTGGTTTGAATGGCACGACCTCTACAAGAACGAACCAAAATTGCAACAACGCTTGCAAATTGTGCAGGAATACATTTCCCATAGCTTAAATTTGTCCCAACCAGGGTTAATCCGTGTAGTTAGTGTTTGCGCGGGCGATGGACGAGATTTGCTAGGAACGCTATCAAATCACCCACGAGCAAAAGATGTTTATGCTCGACTCGTAGAGCTAAATCCACACCTAGTTGAACGTGGACAACAAACAATAGAATCCTTGGGTTTGACAAAACAAATTGAGTTTATCAATGGTGATGCAACTCTCTCCTCTAACTATGTAGAAGCAGTGCCAGCAGACATTGTGATTGTCTGTGGTGTATTTGGCAATCTTGCAGATGAAGCTGAACTAAATCGCTTGCTAGCGAACCTGAGTTTTCTGAGCAAACAAGGTGCTTTTGTAATTTGGACTCGTGGACACTCTAACGGTATTCCCCACTCTGAGACTGTGCGTAAATTTTTCCGTGAATATGGATTTGAAGAAGTGAACTTCAAACTCACCGCAACAGGAGACATGGGAGTAGGTATTCATCGTTACCTTGGTGAAAGTTTAGCTGCACCCAAAGAACAACAGTTTTTCGCCTTTACTGGTGTTCCAAGTCAAGCCAGGTAAATTAAGTGGATAGTGATTGAAAAGATTGATAAAATCCAGCGCTGGGCTGTTTTTAAATATTTGTTATTAAACCTCATCCATGTTGAAACCTAGAGTTTTTTAAAAGATATATTTATGTAGGTTGGGTGGAGTGAAACGTAACCCAACATTACCACCAAATTTTATGTTGGGTTACGCTATCGCTGCACCCAACCTACAAAACTACGGTTCTCAAGGTAGACGAGGTTTAATCACCATTCTGTAACACTTAAAGTATTGCACTGATCTACATCTTGCCCTAACACACAAACTCTAGTATGACTTCTGCAATAGTAAATGAAGTAGGGACAATTCATGAATTGCCCCTACTAGGAAATCAGAGTTTTGTATTGTTTTTGTAAGTCCTATCTCAACATCTATGTCATTAAAAGGAATTGAGCTATTAGCCTTGGAATTTATTCCAAGGCTAGTTGGCAACAAAGCGAGAGATTAAAAAGATAGGGGTGAAAACAACGTTTTTAAATATGGGGTTACTTTTCCCCTTTTCCCCTGATTATTAATTCCTGCCAAACACACTGCCTAGGGCACGCGCCATATTTTGCGGTTGCATTGCATCCATTGCGGCGGTGGGTTCGTAGCCGCAGTGAACCATACAATCGGCACACTTGGGATTACCACTCTTCTGGCCGTATTGACTCCAATCAGTTTGTGCTAGTAATTCCTTGAAGGTAGAGTAATAACCTTCGTTCAACAGATAACAAGGTTTTTGCCAACCGAGAACACTATAACTAGGGCTACCCCAAGGCGTGCATTCGTAGTCCTTCTCACCAGTAAGAAAATCTAAGAACAGTGGATTGTGATTGAAGTTCCAGTTTTTTTCACCCGCTTTGTAGGGAGCCAGAATTTGCCGGAAGAGGGTGCGGGTTTGTTCGCGGTGGAGAAAATGATCTTGATCTGGTGCCCACTCGTAACTGTAGCCGGGAGAAATCATCATCCCGTCAGTATTTAGGGTTTCCAGAAAGTCGAAGAACTCTTGCATATCTTGAGGTTTAGTACCCTCAAAGATAGTTGTGTTAGTGGTGACACGAAAACCTTTAGCTTTAGCGGCGCGGATGGCTTTGACAGCAATATCAAAAACACCTTGGCGGTCTACACAATGATCGTGTAACTCACGCATTCCATCTAAATGCACGCTAAAAGTCAGGTAAGGTGAAGGTTGAAACTTATCTAGGCTCTTTTCTAACAACAAACCATTGGTACACAAGTAAATATATTTCTTGCGCTCAATTAATCCTTGAACAATTTCATCAATTTGGGGGTGTAGCAGAGGTTCTCCTCCAGGAATTGATACAACCGGTGCGCCGCACTCTTCCACTGCGGTAAAGCACTGTTCTGGGGTGAGATTTTGCTTTAATATTTCCTTGGGATGTTGGATTTTACCACAACCAGTACAGGCTAGATTACAACGAAAAAGAGGTTCCAACATCAATACTAAGGGGAAGCGTTTACGTCCTTTCAAACGCTGAGTAACCAGATACTTCCCGATATCCATAGCTTGTTGTATATTAACTGCCATTGTTGCGATCGCTCCTCTTTTATAAAAACACCACAGGAAAACATAAAACCTTCTTAGGGCCGCAAGACCTTGCGCCCCTACTGTCTATTGCATCCACACATAAATCGCTATATTTTTCATTTGACATAGCCCTGAGCAACAAACCAATCCACAGCATCTTTGAGTGCTGCTTTCAGCGAAGATTGAGGTAGACCCAATTCTCGTACAGCCTTTGCAGCATTGTAATACATTGGTTGTTTTGCCATCCGAACACCATCCAATGGCACTGAGGGCGATTTTCCCAAGGGTGCGAGAATCTTTTCATCAACCCAGGCAGCAGTAAAGGGCAACCAAGCGGGTACTGTGCGTTGAGGTGCGATCAAACCTGTGATATCGGCAAGTTGTTCGAGTAGTTCTTTGAGACTTAGATTTTGATGACCTAAGATATAGCGATCGCCTGGCTTACCCCGTTGCAAGGCTAGTAAATGCCCCCACGCCACATCTCGCACATCGATAAAATTAAGACCAGTATCCAAGTAAAAGGGCATTTGCCGTCGTAAAAACCGTAAGATTATATCACCTGTGGGGGTAGGTTTGATATCTAACGATCCAATGGGGCTGCTGGGATTGACTATAACTACCTCTTGACCTGTAGCAACAGCTTGCATCGCTTCTTGTTCAGCCAGAAACTTAGACTTTTTGTAGTTCCCCACCAACTTTTCTAGGGGACTCTGATATGTTTCATCGACGACTTGACCAAATGATCCTACCCCAATTGCCGCAACCGAACTGGTATAAACGGTGCGCTCAATGCCAGCTTTATTAGCTGCTACCAAGACATTGCGCGTACCCAGAACATTATTATGGTGAAGTAAATCTCGGTCTGTTTGCCAGAGAGAATAATGGGCTGCGACATGAAATAGATATTGACAACCTCTCATTTGTTGCCAGAGATTTGGATTGTTCAAATCGCCTTTGACAATTTCTACCTCCAAACCGCGTAGATTCTCCAAATTGCTACTTGAGCGTACCAGCGCTTTGACTGTGTAACCCTCTTTCAATAACAACCGTACCAAGTGGGCACCAATAAAACCTGTACCCCCCGTGACAAAAACTTGCATCAACTTCTCTCTCTTGTCTGAAAGCGGGGAAACCAATCATCTAAAATAGTGTAGACTACCGGCACGACAATCAAGCTGAGGATAGTTGAAGTTACCAGTCCTCCAGCGATCGCTACAGCCATAGGCGATCGCAATTCTGAACCTGCACCAAAACCCAATGCGATCGGTAGCATCCCTAAAATAGTGGAGGCAGTGGTCATCATAATTGGTCTGAGGCGCACTAATCCAGTGTTGAGGATTGCCTCTGTGCGTTCTGTGCCAGCATTGCGTAACTGGTTGATATAATCCACAAGCAAGATGGCATTTTTATTGGCCAGCCCCAGCAAAAAGACAAAACCAATCAGTGAGATCATACCAAAATCGCTCTTAGTGATCAGTAGTGCCAACATTGCCCCCACCAGTGCTAAAGGCAAAGATACACCAATCACTAGAGGGTCTACCCAGCTTTTGAACAGCAAAATTAGTACTACAACAATACACAAGGCAGATAAAGCCAAAGTACTGCCAAAACTGCTAAAAACCTCACCTTGGCTAGCTGAGTCTCCTCCTAAATTTAACGAAACATTAGAAGGTAACACCGCCTTAGCTTCAGCTACCACTTTATCAGTAGCATCACCTAAAGATAGACCCTTGCCAAGATTAGCACTGACATAAGCTACTCGCTGATTATTCAGACGCTCGATCTGAAAAACCTCACCTTGAGGATTTGTTTCACCTGTAACTGTGACATCGGCAAATCCCGGTAATCTCTGAATTCTCTCTTTAATTGCCTTGACTGCTTTACTTAAGGCTTGAAGATCGTCACCGCGCAAAGCTATTTGGAGAGGTTTTTGACCGCCAGAATCAACAAACTGAATATCTTCCACACTGGTAGTTACCCCAGAAAGGACTGGTAAAGTGGAGCGGAATTGGTCTTGTAGTTCTCCAGTTGTGATTGTGCGGTCTTCCTTTAACTTTATATATAGTGTGCCTTTATTCGGCTCACCCTCACGAGAACCAACAGTAGTAAATACCGTTTCAACTGCTGGTGATTTTCTGACTACATCTTCTAGTTTTTTAGCAACTTGAAGAGAATCGTTTAAGGGATTGGGGATTGGGGATTGGGGATTGGGGATTGGGGATTGGGGATTGGGGATATTGCTTCCTTGTGCGCCTCTAGCAAAATCGGGGATACTCGGTAAAGGAGCAGTATAAGCAATATTGAATTCGCCGCGATCGAGTTTGGGAATAAACCCTTTGGGAATTAGGGGAATCAGCACTATACCTGCAATAAAACTGAGTACAGCTAACCCGACAACTATCTTCCGGTGATTCAAAGACCAACTCAGCAAGCTTCTGTAAGATTGGGCAAATGCGACCCAAATTCTTGCTTCTCGACGCGGAGAGAGCGAGGGTCTAGGTTTTAGCCAGTAAATCGCTAGAACTGGAGATAAAGTCCGAGCAACTAGCATAGAAGCAAGCATCGCGGCTGAAACAGTGATACCAAAGGGCTTGAAAAACTGCCCAATTACACCACCCATTAAACCTATGGGCAGGAAAACCGCTACTGCTGTCAAGGTAGCGGCGGTGACTGTTAATCCAATCTCATTGGTTGCTAAAAGTGCCGCTTGGCGAGGAGTTTCCCCATCTTCAATGTGTCGCATGATGTTTTCTACATCCACGATCGCATCATCAACAATACTCCCAATCACCAAAGCTAAAGCTAACAGCGTAATTGTTTCTAAGTTGAAACCGAAAATTGCCATGACGATAAACGTCGCCAACAAAGATGTAGGAATCGCCAAGGCAGAAATTAGGGTGGCTCGCCAATTCCATAAAAAAGGAAAAATTACCACGATGGACAACAAGACTGCTTCGAGCAAAGCATCGATAGTTGATTGGGTGGCTTGGCGGATATATTTTGCTTGGGTAGCAGCTAAAGTGAGTTTGACATCTTTGAGGGTAGAGCGTAGCCTTTGGACTTCTTTTTCAACTCGACTCACCACTTCTAAGGTGTTAGCGTTACCGCGTTTGATTACCTGAAATGCGAGTGCATCTTGCCCGTTAAATCTGACTAAGGTTGCGCCTGCTTGGGGGATGGCTGCTGCACTCACATTCGATGGATTTAAAGGAGGAGTTGCAGTCGCACCGCCTAACAGTGAGACTTTCAGGACTCCTGGTAGTTTAGCGATCGCACTTACAATCTCGTCTTTCGCCAACTTTGTCAAATCTGTAAGATTCCGGGTGGGACTCTCAATCGCATAGCTAATGGCGGCTGACTCGTTCAGGTTCAGGGGAATAATTTTAGAAGTCGCTCCTTGAGGCAAAGTCAGCTGCTTGAGGGCAGTTTCCACCTTTTTGGTTGATGTTTCTAAATTCGTACCAACGGCAAAAGAAAGGCTAACGGCTGTTTGACTGGGATAGGTGGATGAGCGGATATTCTCCAGTCCTTCTAGGGAACGGAGGCGTTCTTCGAGGGGTTTGGTGAGCTTCGCCTCTGTATCCAAGGCAGTTGTCAGGGGGGCTGTAGCATTCACAACCACCACTGGAAAGGTAATATCTGGAAACAAAGCGTACTTAAGAGAACTGAAAGCCAGAATTCCAGCTACCGTTACGGCAATCCAAAAACTCACCGTCAGCCACGAAAATTGAATCGCTAATTTGGAAATATTGAATACTTCTCGTGCAGATTTTGAGTTATGAAGCTTTACCATCTTGGAAAATTATCGTGTGGGTGACACAATTATTTAGTCATGCTACAGCAATCACCTTCGGTTTGCGAGTTTTGGTTACTACTAACGGCAATATTACTTATTGTCACTCAGATATGACCCAATCTTTAATACAAAAGGAAACTTCAAAGATGAAACTTGGTTCTGTCGAGCATAAGGAATTATTCTGCCGGAGCTTTACCGAAAGCTACAGGGAATACGAACCTGAGTCTCTCCCCTGGCCAGATTTGGACGATACAGCCTTGAGTTTCTTACGCAGTATTCCCTTTTGGGAGAAAGCTCTAGATACAGAACGACAAGCTGGAGCAATAGTTAGTGGCTACGCAGCAACGGTGAGCGATCCTATTTTACAAAGTGCGATCGCTCTCCAAGGTGAAGAAGAATTACGCCACGCCCGTCTACTTCAAACATTAATTGATCGTTACGGCATCGAAATACCAGAACGTCAACCAATTCAAGTTCCCCAAAATATCGAGCCAGTCTTTACGCGTTTTGGCTTTGAAGAGTGTCTGGATACTTTCTTTGCTTACGGGTTATTTGCGATCGCCCGTGAAGCTAATGTTTTTCCAGAATCTATTTTCACTATCTTTGATCCCATCATAGATGAAGAAACACGTCATATTGTTTTTTTTGTCAACTGGTTTACCTATACACAAATTGATCGTGGCCAGGGATTCATCCCATTACGGAGCGCCAAAACCCTCTGGCAATACGGCAAGGCTCTTAGTAATTTGATTGCCGTCTTTGGCAATGATGACCCTAGTAAAACTGGCTTCGCTGTCACAGGTGCTGACATCTTTACCAAAAACCTGACACTAGAAAAATTTCTCAGCATTTGTCTGGTAGAAAATCAGCGCCGCATGAGCAAGTATGACCCCCGACTACTCCAACCACAATTACTACCCAGATTAGCCAATATTGCTCTCCGCACCCTTGAGTTAATACCCAAACGCAAACTTCAGAATATTGAGAGTGAGAGGGCTAGTGCCTAATTTTTTGCCCATCAACACTATTCTGGTACCTCAAGGAGCAGAATATAAAGCTGTTTGTCGCGGATTAAGCGGCGTTACTGGTTCCATCCCAAATGTAGCAGCCATACCTGTTGGGATGAAGCCCTTACTTAAGTATCTGCACCAAGGACAATTTTTAGCTCCCAAATCCAGGGTGCTGATTATGGGTATCTGTGGCAGCTTGAGCGATCGCTACAAAGTT
The DNA here is from genome assembly GCF_015206985.1 of Nostoc sp. LEGE 12447. Classification (NCBI taxonomy): domain Bacteria; kingdom Bacillati; phylum Cyanobacteriota; class Cyanophyceae; order Nostocales; family Nostocaceae; genus Nostoc; species Nostoc sp. LEGE 12447. The sequence goes on from NZ_JADEXT010000001.1 coordinate 346,696, forward strand.
GGTGATATTGTGCTGTATCAAGATTGTGTTTATCAGGGGAAGCGGCTAGAGTGCGATCGCACTTTTACAGCACAATTGCACTCTCTTGGATCAGAAAAAGTATCATTAGTCAAGTCATTAACTAGCGATCGCATGATTTGGTCTGCTGCCGAAAAACTTCATTTGGGTGAGACTTTGGCGGCTGATGTTGTTGATATGGAAGGATTTACTGCCCTAGAGTTTTTCAAGGTGGGTGGGGTAGCCGTGGCAATGCTGCGAGTAGTCAGTGACGATTGTCAGCACGATATCCCCGATCTCACATCAGCAATTAACTCTGATGGCTCCTTAAACCCTTTCCCTTTAGCGATGGCAATGCTTAGACAACCGCTTGCAGCTACTCGGCTAATTCGAGGTTCATTAACAGCATTAAAGGTGTTAGAGCAAGTTACAAATATGCTCTTTTCTGGTAATAGACCGGAATGATTTGTTGAATAATAGCACACTTAGCGGTTTTTAAATCCCCGACTTATTTGATAAGTCGGGGATTTAACTTTCTCTGAATACATTTTCATATAAGTCGAAATTTTTGAAATCGAACTATATAAAAAATATCTTTGATTATATTTGTGTTGATATCACATTAATCACAAGAATAATTACTATCAGTGTAAGAATCAATACAATTTTGATTTGGATGATGAAATTGCTTGTGCAATAATTTTCACAGAAACTTTATCGTTATGGATATTAATTATAAAAGAATATTGGGAAGCATAATATAGAACCTTATCAGGGTTGGGTTCCAAGAGAGCTAATTATTTTTTATTTGAATAAAAAATACTCTTTTGTAAGAATAGCTCGGAACTAATTTACCTACGATCTAACAGAATTTATGAATTTTAATCAAAACTTGTACTTGTACTCGTTCCTAGCTAATTTTGGATGGCTCAAAAAAAGTTACACCGCTAAAATCATGTTGGTGGCTTTTTTAGGTACTCATGTACCACTTCTAACCTTACTTTTGAGTTTCGTCATCTCAAATTCCTATTCCTTTGGGATGGCGGCACGAGTTATGATTATTGCTCTATTGGCTACATTGGCGGGTACAGCTGTCACTCTCTATGCGCTAAACCATCTCCTCAAACCGGTCATTTTGACATCTGGTGCATTACAAAATTATCTGAACACCAAAACACTGCCTAAATTGCCCACAGAATTTGTTGATGAAGCGGGTACGTTGATGGCAGATACCTCACAAACTCTTCACAAATTAGATGAGTTAATTCACCAAATCACTAATTATGATGACCTGACTGGATTGCCCAATCGTGATTTATTCCGCGATCGCCTCCATCAGATTTTATCCCAACCTGAAAACAACCAGCGCCTTGTAGCTGTGTTTTTGCTCAGTATTGATGATTTCACTGGTATGAGTCATGGATTGGATCATCAGACAACAAATTTATTGTTAAGAGCAGTTGCCAAGAGATTATTAGACTGCACGGCGCAAATAGATGTTCTTGCCTATTTAAAAGGAGATGAATTTGCTCTTGCCCGAATGGATATTCATTCTTTGGAAAGCGTAATTAAGCTATCTCAGGTGCTGTTGAGTAACCTGAGCAAGCCTTTTGCCTTTGAGGGTAACTTGATTCATATTACCGTCAGTATCGGTATCACACTTAATAACCTAACCGATCCTAATAGCGTAGATCAACTTTTGCAACAGGCTCATATAGCGCTTTACCAGGCTAAACAGCAAGGGCGTAGCCAATACCAATTCTATTCGCCAGAAATTAATGCTCAGTTGCAAGAGCGACTGACTTTAGAAAATGAATTACATGGAGCGCTTGAGCGTGGTGAAATGCTGGTTTATTATCAACCTCTAATTGATTTACATAGCGGACAAGTTATAGCGATGGAAGCGTTGCTTCGCTGGCAGCATCCTACATTAGGCTTGGTTTCTCCTGTAAAATTTATTCCCATTGCAGAAGCTAATGGTGCGATCGTACCAATTGGTGAATGGGCTTTGCGAACTGCTTGCGCCCAAACCCGTGCTTGGCAGCTTGCTGGATTTACCCCAATTCGGATATCTGTGAATCTGTCATCTCGACAGTTTGAACAACCCTATCTGGTTGAGATCGTTAACCAAATTCTTGAAGAAACTGGACTCCAAGCATCTTCCTTAGAACTAGAAGTGACGGAAAGCTTTTTGATGGCTGATATTGATCGTTCAGTTAAAACCTTAAAACAATTACGAGAACTGGGTATCTGCTTGGCTCTAGACGATTTCGGTACTGGTTATTCCTCCCTGAATTATTTGAAACGCTTTCCTGTGAATATGCTCAAAATTGATCGATCATTTGTGCAGGATGTCATGTCTAATCCTGATAGCGCCGCCGTCACCGATGCGATTATTGCCCTAGCAAAGAGCCTCCGGTTGAAAATCACAGCAGAGGGTGTGGAAACCGAAGAACAGCTTAAATATCTAAAAATGCGTGGATGTGATGAAGGTCAGGGTTTCTACTTCAGCCGTCCTGTTCCTGCTGATATAATTGCCCCGATGTTGGATAAAAATTCTCAGCGGATAAAGATTACTACAACATAGGTGGATGTCTAAGCCTATTACAACCAATCACACTTTTGCACTGCTCTCGGTAGCCACCCGAATCTCAATCTAGCGCTATGTACCTAGATTGAGATTCTTTTTGTATGGAAGCGGGGCTTCCACACAAATTGTCCGGGTTTAGCCGTATTAGAATCCATTGGCAAATTCGCAGTAGTAAAAGGCGAGGCTAATCCTCTGGGGAACTGCGATCGCACAGATAAAATAGAAAAAGGGTGATGTGTTCACCAGGAATACACAGCGATCGCCATTAAAGAATTAAAAAAAATTATCAAGCAGTGACTACAATGGCGCTAAACTCTTATGACGAAGCAGCCCTTAGAGTCAACTTGATAGCCCCTGATGAAATTAGCCGATATCCTCAAGGACTCAAATTATAAGCTGTCGCAGTTTGCGATCGCTGAAATTGAGCAGTTAGAGCAGACGATTACCTCAAGGCGACCAAAAACGGTGATGTTCCTTATACAGTTTGTTTGGTGCGCCAAAAGGCGATTAAGCTAACGCCAGAGGAGGCAATCCGGCAATTATATTTACGGGTTTTGAGCGATCGCTTGCACTATCCCCTCGGTCGCATTCAAGTTGAGTATGGGGTGAACTTTGGGCGAGAAGTGAAACGGGCAGACATCGTGGTAATGGACAAAGACCGTCCCAACACGGTTTATATGCTCGTGGAGCTAAAGAAACCAAAGCTGAAGGATGGGAAAGACCAGCTGCGCTCTTACTGCAATGCCACAGGTGCGCCCATCGCAGTCTGGACGAATGGCGATCAAATTTCTTACTACCAGCGCAAAGACCCTAATCATTTTGAAGATATTCCGGGGCTACCCAATGCGAATCAAACCCTGGCGGATATTCTCCAGATCAAGTTCACCCTGGAAGACTTGATCGCCAATGACAAGTTGGTCAAGGAGAATAAATCCCTCAAGACCTTAATCGAAGAAATGGAAGATGAGGTGCTAGCAAATGCTGGGGTGGATGTATTTGAGGAACTGTTTAAGCTGATTTTCACCAAGCTCTATGATGAATGGTATTCTGGGCAGGGCAACAGGCGATCGACCCGTTCTCTGGAATTTCGCAATACGGGACAGACAGAAGCCGCACTGAAAACTAAGATTCAGGATCTCTTCGACAAAGCCAAGAAGAAGTGGGAAGGGGTGTTTAGCGAGGATGCCAAAATTAGCCTCACGCCGTCTCACCTGTCAGTTTGTGTGTCGTCGTTGGAAAATGTGAAGCTGTTTAACTCTAACCTGGATGTAATCGATGAAGCCTTTGAGTATTTGATCAACCAGAGCAGCAAGGGCGAAAAGGGACAGTTTTTTACGCCGCGCTATGTAATTGATCTGTGTGTGAAAATGCTCAACCCGCAAGAAGATGAGTACATGATTGATACGGCTGCGGGATCATCGGGGTTTCCGGTGCATACGATTTTTCATGTGTGGCGGCAAATTTTAAATGATGAGGGATTGCAAGCGAGTCATTTGTTTTCGCTGGAAGATAAGCCGCCCCGGTGCAAAGAGTATGTGGAAGACAAGGTGTTTGCGATCGACTTTGATGAAAAAGCGGTGCGGGTAGCACGGACGTTAAACCTGATTGCGGGGGATGGGCAAACAAATGTGTTGCACCTGAACACCCTGGATTATGAACTGTGGGATGAAGTCACCGAGCAAGAGGCTTGGCAACTCAGTCAAATATGTATAATCAGAAGCGGTACGACTCCACCAGATAGAGATGAAAATCTAAAAGAAGGAGTGGTACTACTAAAGACTAATGACATTAGAAATAATGTTCTAACAAATAACAATATAGAAAATTATTTTTTTATTGACGAGACAATTAACACCCGCATGAAAAATACGCAGCTTCAAGCAGAGGATATATTAATAAATATTGTGGGTGCTACGACTGATGTTATTGGACGTGCAGCTTTTGTGTCTGACGATTTTCCAAAAGCTAATATCACTCAAGCAATGAGCTTATTAAGGATTAAAGATAGGAAATTTATTGATCCTTGTTATTTGTTTTCATTTTTAAGTGGTTTTTACGGAAACCAGCAGGTTAGGAGAATTGCTCGACCTACAGGGCAATACAATATGAACCTTGTGGAAGTTGGCTCTATAAAACTGCCTGTTATAAACTTTAATTTTCAGAGAAAGATTAGAGGTTTAGTTACTCAATCCCGTACTTTAGTTGAAAGCTCTAAGAAAATTTATTCTGAAGCTGAGGATTTGCTGTTGTCGGAGCTTGGCTTGAAAGACTGGCAACACACGGAAGAAACCGTTGCCGTCAAGAGTTTTGCTGAGTCATTCCTGTCCTCCGGTCGTCTTGATTCTGAACACTATAACCCGAAGTACGATCAAGCTGTAGAAAAACTCAATAGTCTGAATCCTATAAAAATTATTCATCTTGAAGATATTTTAATAGATATCACCAATGGTCATACTCCTTTAAGACATGATTTGAGTATTGGAGATGTAAAATTTTTAACTGCCGAACATATTCATGATTTCAAAATAAATTATGAAACACAAAAACGTATTTTAATATCTCATCATCAAACCGAATTAAAACGAACACATCTGAATAATGGAGATATTTTGATAACGATCAAAGGGAGAGTCGGAAATGCAGCAGTTGTTGAAAACCTAAATCAATTAGTCAACATTAATCAAGATGTAGCATTGTTACGCCTAAAATTTGGGTTTAATCCTTACTATTTAGTAGGATTTCTCAATTCTCAGCTAGGAAAACTACTGATTGAAAAAGCATCCACTGGACAAATTAATCCATTTTTAAGCCTAGGAGCTTTGAGGAAGTTGAGCATCCCAATTTTTGCTGAAAGTAGAATGCAAGAACTTGGAATTTTAATTAAATCAAAAGTCGAGGATTTTCATCAAGCTGAACTAAAATCCAAACAACTGCTAGAAATTGCTAAAACAGGAGTAGAACGAGCGATAGAAACCGATGAAGCGACAGCCACAATTTGGATAAACCAGCAACTTGAAGCCTTGGGCATTAATCTAACCACGACCACTTAACATACTGGAGTAGCAATGAAAGCACTTAAAGTCATGGCAACGATCAATGAGGAGGGACAACTAACCTTAGATCATCCTCTCACAACAGATAAAAACAGCCGTGTAGAAGTCATTGTTTTAATCCTAGATGAAGAAACCCCAGATGAGGCATCTCAGGCAGAAATTTTAGCAGATTTCCGGCAAGCTTGGCACGAAGCCATGACTGGGCAAACTATCCCGGTGGCTCAACTTTGGGAAGGTCTTGAAGATGGTTGATCAGCCTTTGATTCAAGTTCAAGCTTCGCCAACGTTTAAACGAAATATACGCACTCTTGCTAAAAAATATCGCAGTATCCGGAATGACATACAACCTGTTATCGAACAACTTCAGCAGGGAGAGTTGCCAGGAGATCAAATACCTGGTGTTGGTTATGCAATCTTCAAGTTGAGAGTCCGAAATAGCGACGCTCAAAAAGGTAAAAGTGGCGGCTATCGTCTGATTTATTACGTCAAAACAGCAACTGGAATCATTCTACTGACTGTTTATACCAAATCTGAACAAGTTGATATTGCAGCAAAGGATATTCAGAGCATCATTGCAGAATATGAGCAACAGACAATCAATGATGAAGAAAGGGATATATAAACAACTGCTGGAAATTGCTAAAACAGGAGTAGAACGAGCGATAGAGACTGATGAAGCGACAGCCACAATTTGGATAAACCAGCAACTTGAAGCCTTGGGGGTAAAACTGACATGATTGCTCAACCTGAGACAAAACACTACACCGTTGAAGAGTACCTGGAACTTGAAATCGCCTCCGATATCCGCAACGAATACCGTGATGGAGAAATTGTCCCTATGACAGGTGGAACCCCAGACCATAATGATATTACCAGCAACCTTGTGGCTATCCTGAAAGCCACATTGCGGGGAAAGCCATACCGTGTATTTATCCTGGATCAACGACTCTGGATTCCCGGTGCAAATCTCTATACTTACCCTGATGTGATGGTTCTGCCCAAGCCCTTAGAACTTCAAACTGGACGCAAAGATACCGTGGTGAACCCCTGCTTTATTGCTGAGGTATTGTCTAAGTCCACCCAAAACTACGATCGCGGCGAGAAATTTGTTGCCTATCGTAAAATTCCTACCTTCCAAGAATATTTGCTGATCGATCAATATCGCATACACGTTGAGCATCATGTCAAAACAGCCGCTCATCAGTGGCTATTTTCAGAATACGACGATCCAACTGTCACCCTTTCTTTGAGTACCTTTGAGTTGCAAATTCAAATTGCAGAACTTTACGAAAATATTGATTTTTCAACTGTTTGAGTTGAACGTCCAATTAACATACTTGAAGATGACTATTTTGAAATTGTGGAAAGCTTTGCAACCATGTGAGTCCGAGATGAAACCTCAAGTTTGCGAAACATCCTTTTTAAAGCTTGCTTGACAGAGTTTTCAGTAATCCAAAGTTCAGTACTAATTTCTGCATTGGTTTGTCCTTGAGCCACCAAGTTAGCAATTTGCTTTTCACGAGGTGTTAAACGCTCTGTCTGTGATAGTAGTGGATGTTGGGATTGCGCTATTGCTACCCAAGTAGAAATGTGCAGACAAAGCGCACTCAAATCTGTGAGATTTTGTGAATCGAATGTAGGCATTCCTTGCTGACGGGTAAAACCTACCACACCTACTAACTGCCCATTGCTGACAATTGGCCCTGCCATAACGTGCCAGTGATCGGCACGAGGACAAATCAATCTCCATGTCTTAGGCTCTACAACTAAACCTTCATGAACAGGGGCATGGTGTTCTAGCAAGTAACGTGCAACTGGATTGTGTTGAGGTGATAATGCAATTTGCAGTGCTTTTTGGAACTTGCTGTCAAGTAGAGAAATTTGAGCAAAGAAAAACAGCCCACATCGTGTAGCTGAAAAATATTCACTCATTTCTGCGCGTATGTGCGATCGCAACGCCTCTTCATCTTTAGCTTGAGCAATTTCATGAAATAGAGCTTGTAAAGCAATCATGATTGGCAAATTGTACACTTTCGAGGTCTAGGCGCAGTATGGCAACCAGACCTATCTTAGCTTTAGTTACACCAAGTCTTTTCTCTTGTTTGCCTTTTTTGGATTACTTAAGCATGACTCTAAATCCTGGCATTGATGATACACAGATATCCGGGCGCTGGATTCAAATCAGTTTTTTTATCGCAGTAGTGTTTTTTAATCTCTGTTTAGCAACCCAAGTTTTCAGTGTCGGACTGGCTTACTTTTACAACTCTGATTGGTGGAATCTACATATTTGGCTGGTGCGAGGATATAGCGGACTCTCGGTAATTTTGCTGACATGGGTGTTTTTGATGCCGTTTCCTCCCAGAGTCCAGAACCTGACAGCAAGTATCCCAGTGTTGCTAGGACTGCAATTTCTCACAATTCACTTGAAAACTTCTTTTCCTTTAGCCGTTTTCCACCCACTCATCGGCTTTTCTTTATTTTCTATTTCCACAACCCTAGTTCATCGGACATCGCAGATTGTATTTCCCAACCATAACCAAGACTAAATAGGTAACTTTCAATTCTTTTAGCGCTATTACAGGAGAAATAACAATGTCTCAATATGCTCATCCATCCGTTCTTGTTGATACCCAATGGCTGGAAAATCATCTTAACGATCCAAACGTCCGCATTATTGAAGTGAATATGAGTCCAGAACCGTACAAAAATGCTCACATCACTGGTGCTGTCTTCTGGAACATCTTTACAGACTTACTATTGCCCGATTTTAAAATGAATTGGGATGCGATCGCTTTTGAGAGGCTGATGGCACGTTCAGGTATCACAAATAACACAACAGTGATTGCTTATGGCAGTTATCCTGGAACTGGAGCCTGGATTTTCTGGCTTTTGCAAGTCTTTGGGCATGAAAATGTAAAAGTTCTCAATGGTGGGTACCAGAAATGGAAGTCAGAAGCTCGTCCACTAGCAACTGAGTTATCTACGTTTGCTTCTACTGATTACCATACCAGAGGTATCGATGCTCATCTGCGAGTATTACACAATGAAGTTCAGGCTTCGATTGGTAGAAGCGAGCGCGTGTTGTTAGATGTCCGAACACTTCAAGAATATTCTGGTGAGTGGTTTTTCGATCAACCACCAAAAGAAGGTCAACTCACTGGACATATTCCAGGTGCAGTGCATCTTGAGCATCTCTTAACTTTCAATGAGGATGGCACTTTTAAATCATTCAAGGAATTGAAAAATCTTTATGACAGTAAGGGCATTACGGCTGATAAGGAAGTGTTTCCCTACTGTACTATCGGTGCGCGTTCTGGATATATCTGGTTTGTGTTGAAGTATTTATTAGGTTATCCGAACGTTCGCAATTACGATGGCTCTTGGAATGAGTGGAGTCGTCTACCTGATGTAGCTATAGAGAAATAGTGAGCTATTATTCGCAAATAATACCAATAACCACACCTTTACAGACGGACACCACTACCATTATCAAGATTAAGATCTCTTAACCTTTCGTTACAATTAAGATATCGAGAAGGACGAAAACAAACCTCTCGAAGCTGAAATTAAAGGTGAACGACATGAATGGCACAATTCGCGTTGGTAATCTCTTCGGAATTCCCTTCTATATCCATCCGTCATGGTTTTTAGTTCTGGGTTTGGTAACTTGGAGCTATAGCAGTGGACTGGCGGCACAATTTCCCCAATTATCTGCGGGATTAGCTTTGCTACTGGGATTGATGACAGCGCTGATGTTATTTGCCTCTGTCGTCGCCCATGAATTAGGCCACAGTTTCGTTGCGATTCGTCAGGGTATTGATGTCAAATCTATCACTCTGTTTATATTTGGCGGTTTAGCTAGTTTAGAAAAAGAGTCGAAAACCCCAAGTGAGGCTTTTTGGGTGGCGATCGCTGGCCCAATGGTAAGCTTGCTACTGTGTGGTATCGTTACAGCCATTGGTGTTACTACTACTGCATCAGGCCCGTTAACAGCAATTCTTGGTGTTCTAGCTTCTGTTAACTTGGCATTAGCCCTATTTAACCTGATTCCTGGCTTGCCATTAGATGGCGGAAATATACTGAAAGCTATAGTTTGGAAAGTTACAGGCAATCCTTATAAAGGCGTAACCTTTGCTAGTCGAGTTGGACAAATCTTTGGTTGGGTAGCAATTCTTTCTGGTATAGTTCCTCTACTATTCTTTGGCAACGCCGGTAACTTCTGGAACTTGTTAATTGGCTTCTTCTTGTTGCAAAATGCTGGTAATGCGGCTCAATTTGCCAGAGTGCAAGAAAAACTCACAGGTTTGACTGCTGAAGATGCTGTAACTCATGACAGCCCGATTGTATCTGGTAATCTTAGCCTGAGAGAGTTTGCCGATGAGCGAGTCATCAGTGGACAAAACTGGCATCGGTTCTTGGTGACTGATGATGATGGACAATTAGTAGGTGCGATCGCAGTTGATAATTTACGAAATGTACCAACAGCATTGTGGTCAGAAACTCAAGTAAAAGAAGTTATGCGACCAATTACCGAATCTACCACAGTCCAATCAGATCAACCTCTGCTAGAAGTCATACAGTTACTCGAAGAACAAAAGCTATCTGTGCTTCCTGTAATTCGTAAGAACGGCGTTCTAGTTGGAATTTTAGAAAAAGCTGCAATTATCCAGCTACTTCAAAGCCGAACTCAACCAAACCCTGCGTAATAATTACTAATTCGTAATTCGTAATTAAAGCTTAGACTCCACTCAGATTAAAGGGAAAGGGATAATAAAACCTTTCCCTTTTTCGCTATTTGGGAATTATATGGAGTTGAGAGCAATAGATAAATTACCATCTTCTGGCTTCTTGAGCATTTCTGCGGTGATGGCACGTTGCCAAGTTAATTCTTTTGTAGTCTCATCCCAATGCCAGCGTAATAAGTTAGCGGATTGACTCTTAACAATTCCTGGTAAACCAATCGCTTTTCTAGGTGCATTAGTAGCTAAAGCGATCGCACTTTCTACGTCACAAATTCCCCACTTCACCAAATTCTGCACTCCCACCAATAAGGGTAAAGTCGTCCCCGACAAAGTGCCATCGGCCAATCGTGCCGTACCGTTTTTAACTTCAATTTGCCGACTGTCCCAAGGATACACGCCATCAGGTAGTCCCAGAGGGGAAAGGGCATCGCTGACGAGAAACAGCCCTTGTTCTTGATAGCTAGCGCGAAGCAAAATTTGCAGCATCATGGGCGAAACGTGTTCACCATCAGCAATAAAACCACACATTACATCAGGATCGATAATTGCTGCCCCTAATAATCCTGGTTCTCGGTGATGTAATGCTGGCATGGCATTGAAAGCATGAGTTACCATCGTTGCACCTTGTTCAAAGGCACGTTGTGCTTGAGCAGATGTGGCCTGAGAATGCCCTAAACTGACAGTAATTGCCAGAGAACGCAAATATGGAATTACTTGGCCAGTGAAATCTAACTCCGGTGCTAAAGTGATGACTTTCACAACATGGGCATAATCACCCAAAACCCACTTTACCTGATCCATTGTCAGGGGTAAGAGATACTCTGCTGGGTGTGCGCCGCGCTTTTGAAAATTCAAAAATGGCCCTTCTAGATGTACTCCCAGAATCTTGGCACCTGCTGGTTGACTGGGGAGAACTTCAGCAATAATAGCAAGCGATCGCTGAATATTTTCTACTGAAGTTGTCACAAGTGTCGGTAAAAATCCATCTACCCCAACATCCCATAAAAATTGTGAGATTTTCTGGAGCTTATGAGCATTTTCAGCCGTTAAATCAGGAAATGCCAATCCCAAAGCACCGTTAATTTGTAAATCAACGCCACCCAATGAAATCCAGTCGCCAGCAACGTTTATTAAAGATGCACGGCTGCGTGCTTCTACTGTACCCATTGGCAAGATTTGCTCAATTATGCCCTCTTCATCAACCAAGAGCATTTGCAAATCTTTGTAACCAGGCACTCTAGCATTGATAATATCTACAGGATTTTGTGTCGCTTGGGTCATCACACTGAACTAGAAGAAAGATAAATCTGATTTTAGATGCAACCAACATCAATCAATGAGATGATAAATCGGCATAACCTAGCTTCCATAAGCTAGCTCCAATAATTTTGAATTTTAAATTTTGAATTTTTAATTATTATGACTCCCCTAGTTGGTATTATCATGGGCAGCGATTCTGATTTGCCCACCATGAAAGACGCGATCGCTGTTTGTGACGAATTTGGCGTTGAGAGCGAAGTGGCGATCGTTTCTGCTCACCGTACCCCAGAACGGATGGTGCAATACGCTCAACTTGCACACCAACGCGGTATTAAGGTGATTATTGCCGGTGCCGGTGGTGCTGCACATCTGCCTGGAATGGTAGCGTCTTTAACACCACTTCCTGTTATTGGTGTTCCTGTAGTCACCAGGAACTTACAAGGTGTAGATTCTTTGTATTCTATTTTACAAATGCCTGCGGGTATTCCTGTAGCAACAGTGGCGATCGGTAATGCCAAAAATGCCGGACTTTTAGCAGTACAAATACTGGCAACTCAACAACCAGAATTGCTAGAAAAAGTGCAACAATATCGCCAAACCCTATGTGAATCAGTAATTGCAAAGCAAGAAAAGCTAGAACAATTAGGCTATGAGCAATATTTAAAGCAAATGCTTTAGATAATTCGTAATTCGTAATTTGTTAAGAAATATTAACAATACAGCAGAGGACATAGAAAATAAGCATATCCAATTCCCCATTCCCCAATGCCAATTAAATTCCAACATTGAAGCGATCGCTCCAGAATCAATGCAGCATTCTGAAGTATCTTGATCCTGAGACCTTAGTCGAAAATTTAGAGTGCAACATTCATGTGCCAATTGCTCGGAATGAATTGCAATGTTCCAACGGATATTTGCTTTTCTTTTGAAGGGTTTTCTGCACGGGGAGGAAGAACAGATCATCATAGCGATGGTTGGGGCATTGCTTTCTTTGAAGGAAAGGGATGTCGGATGTTTTTAGATGCCCAACCTTCTGTTGCTTCTCCAGTAGCGGAGTTGGTGCGGAGTTATCCTATCCATTCAACCCATGTCATAGCCCATATCCGCAAAGCTACCCAGGGTGAAGTTGCCCTACACAACTGCCATCCTTTCCGCAGAGAATTGTGGGGTCAGTATTGGGTATTTGCTCACAACGGTAATTTGCCAAATTTTGATCCAGAAAATTTGGGCTTTTATCAAGCCGTAGGTGATACAGATAGTGAAAAAGCATTCTGTATGATGCTAGAAACATTGCGATCGCGCTTTCCTGATGGTAAACCTGACATCAAGAAACTGTACCCTGTACTCAAACAAATTAGTGATGCAATTGCAGAAATAGGTATATTCAATTACTTATTATCTGATGGAGAACACTTTTTTGCTCATTGTTCAACTAACCTCAGCTACATTGTCCGTCAAGCGCCCTTTGCAGCTGCCCATTTGATCGACCAAGACATGACCGTAGATTTTCGGGAAGTGACTACCGAACGCGATCGCGTTGCTGTCATTGCTACTACTCCCCTGACTGACAACGAAGTTTGGACAAAAATTCAACCGGGAGAATTACTAGTTTTTCAGGATGGGCTACCACTGAAAATATGTATTTAGCTAAAAATGCGTCCTGTTGGCGAATTCAAAAATTCATCAAAAATTTTCCCATTTAGATACTTTCTAGATGGGTTTTGTTTTTCATAGTAATATACGGGATGCGGGAAACTCAGTCTGTCTAAGGCTGAAAGTGTCAAATCCTCAAGCTTCGTAAAGGTTTTGGTATTGACTACCGTACCCAATCCTTGCAGTAAGATGTTTCTAGCTGTATTTTCAAGTGCTTTGGTTTTAATCTCACCAGGAGAGTCTAGTTAATTGGCTAAACAGCGACTCGACACACTATTAGTAGAGCTAAATTTATGTTCTTCTCGCGCCTTGGCACAAAGGTTAATTCAGGCGGGGGAAGTGACTGTTAATCAGCAGTTAGTTGATAAACCTGGTACGGAAGTTGATATTTCGGCTCAAATAAATATTAAAGAGCGATCGCCTTTTGTTTCTAGAGGTGGTGAAAAACTCTCCAAGGCTTTGTCAGTATTTGCCATCCCTGTAGCAGAGCGTATTTGTTTAGATGGTGGGATTTCTACAGGTGGTTTTACTGATTGTCTCTTGCAAGCTGGAGCAAAACAAGTTTACGGCATTGATGTCGGTTACGGACAAGTTGACTGGCGGTTGCGAAATGATTCGCGGGTGATTTTGCGGGAACGTACCAATTTAAGGCAACTACGACCAGAGGAGTTATATAGCGAAAACGATCCGATTCCTGATTTGGCGGTGGTTGATGTATCGTTTATTTCTTTAACTAAAATTCTGCCTGCTTTGTGGCAACTAACTCAAGCTAACCGAGAAGCTGTGTTGTTAGTCAAGCCACAGTTTGAAGTTGGCAGATCCCGTGTGGGTAAAAAAGGTGTTGTGCGAGATCCAAACGACCAAGCTGATGCTATTTTCCAGGTGTTGCAAGCAGCCCACGAATTGGGATGGAAATACAAAGGCTTAACTTGGTCGCCGATCACTGGCCCGGCTGGGAATATCGAATATCTTTTGTGGTTGGGAATGAGAAGTGAAATACCATTACCTGATTTAGAGGCAATTAAGCAAATAACGCAATCAGCAACAACTGATTTACGGAAAAGTTAAACGTCGTAGATTAGACATTCTACGGAAGCTGGATGGCGATCGCAATAGTTTTCTAAAGAGTTTTTCTTTGCTTTTGCTTGCTGTTGATCGGATTTCTCAGCTTGCAATTCTTCCACAATGTCCCAGGCTACGGCACAATTAGCAGAATCGCTGCCATTTAGCTCACAAGTTGTGCGAGCTTCAGTAATGGCTTCAGTAATAGCTTCTTCAAGATTTGCTGCACCAGCAGTTTCAAATGAGTTTAGGGTAGTTGTCATGATCCTTTCACCTTTAATTTACGCAGATAGATATTAGGGGATAGAGGATAGTTTTTTCTATAACCTTTTCCCTATAACCTGTTCCCTCAATCTTGCATCCCAAATTCGAAATCTCAGTCAATTGTCAGAAGAGCTTGATAGAAGTTCATAAACACTTGTAAACAGTAACAAATGCTTAACAAAATTTAATTATTCTCAATATTTTATGCCTAACTCTTGTCGCAAACGATACAGAATTGTATTTTGATCGACTTGAGAGAGAATTTCTTGAATTACGCTGCTAGCACCCAACTGTCCCCAAGTGCAGCCTTTTTCGAGATACACCTGAGCGGCTTTGCCAACGGAGTATGCACCATAACCAGCGATACCAGCTTGAGCGATCGCACTGCCAGCTAAAGCAGTAATATTGCTGGGATTGTCAGCACTGGTTATTGCAGCAGTAGTTTTACTTAAACCCAGAAGAAAACTACTACCTAGTTCCCCCAGTAGCAAGCCACCAGAACTAAATAAAATCGTTTTTAAAATTTTTCCGGCTTCATAGCTAGTCATCGGCAAACCATATAATCTAGCTAGAGCGCGAATTAAAGCTAAATCGGCAACAGTTCCGCCAAGGATATCTAAGAAAGCGATGGGATTGAGCATTACTGCCAAAGCTTTGTATTTGGTAAATTGCCAAATGATATTTTCAGCTTCTTGTTCGCGTAAATCGATGGTTTTTTGAGCGATCGCAGCTTCTGCATCCCGTGCTTGGATGAGGGCATTTAAAGCCAGAAGCGATCGCCCTTCCCGGTTCAGAATGTTCAGAATTGTCTCTTTGAGTTCATCTACTTGCGGTGGTGGTGTCTCCCATTCATAACTGACACGCCCATCAGGCCACTCAACTCGCACTTCCATTGCTGCTGGTTCCGCCGCCACCATGACAATTTCATCAGGCAATAGAGGCTTTGCTTCAGAATGTCCAGCACCCAATTGTTGCAAATTTTGGTAAATCGCTCCCCGGTCTGTATCTGGGTAAAGGTCGATTTTGTTAAATACTAAGATCAGGGGTTTTTGCGATCGCCGCAATTCTAGCAGTGCCTGATACTCAGTGCGCGTGATATCACCAGACACAACAAACAAAATCAAATCCGCCTGATGCACAACTTCTCGTGCCATATCCGCCCGTGACTCACCCTCAATTTCATCTAATCCTGGGGTATCAATTAACTCTACTAATACCTTACCTCCTGGCTGCCAACGCACCGAACGGGGCCATTGAGTGACACCGTTTAGGGGCCCAGTTTGCAAAATTTTGTCTCCCAGTAAAGCATTTAAAACTGCTGACTTACCACGACTCACCAAACCAAAAGCGGCAATTCTAATCACGTTAGAGTCCAGCTTGTTGAGTGTAGAGTTCAAAGCTTCCAATTCCGGTTTTAACAAACCTGCCAATTCCGGGTTAGATGACAACTGTCCTGATTTGCGGAGATATCCATACCAAGACAGTGCTTGTCTGAGACTAGCGCGGGCACGATTTAAATGGGTTTCTTGCAGATTTCGCACAAAGTTAGGTTGATTCAAGATTGGACAAACAACAGGCTACATATCCATTTTGATCTAATTCCAAGACTGGTAGCCTATTTTGTCAAATTAAGCAATTGTTCTAATTATTTACACACCTCTTTGTGCAATATCCATTCAGAACGTGGGATCGTGTTGATTATCCCAACACTTGCGATCGCGCCAGCTTCTCCCAGTATATTCACATTCAGAGGCATCATCTATCCAAGGAATCGATGTAGAGTAGTGCGAGGTTCCGATGGAAGCTAATAAACTAGCAGTGAATAATGGCAATAATAAGGATAAAGTTGTCAATGTAAAAATTGGTAAAATTATTAAATATCCAGTGAGTATCAGAACGTTAGTAGGAGTCCAAAAAACTCTGCCTATTTTATTATTTTGGCGAGTTTTTAAGGTAGTTTTTGAATTCGAAAAAAGCATAATGCAACCCTATTAATGCCGGTTTATATAGCAATCTCATTTGATTTGTCAAAGCAAGGCTGACTGAGAGCTAACCAGATTGGGTTTTAGTTCTCAGTATATTTAGCAAAAATCAAATAAGAATCCTATATGACTACGGATTTTTACGTAAGAACATTATTGAAGTTATATACTCTGATGTCAAAGGTGCAAGTGACGACTTGTTAGAAGTTTTAATCTTTGGGCGCTAAAAAATATTTTTGATGAAAATATGTTGAAGTTAGGGCAATCGCTCTTGCGTAAATTTCAGTAGTGGCGCAAGCTCTTGCGCCACTACCGCGTGGTCTATTTACCTGAAAATAACTGTCATTTAGAGATGTATTAAAATGCAGAAAAAAATATCTTTAATCTACAGTCGGCTGTCTCCGATGTTGCAAAAACCACTCATACAACTCTGGATTATTGTATGTCTGCGTCCATGAGTCGTGATCGGCTTCTGGATAAACTGTAAATTTCACATTCCCATCGTGGGCTTTGAGTGCAGAAACCATGATTTCGGACTCGCTTAAGGGAACGACATTATCTTTTGCTCCGTGAAATGCCCACACAGGAAGGCTTTTCAGCTTATGTGCTTGGGCTGGATTACCACCGCCACAGATAGGCGCGATCGCAGCAAATCGTTCTGGCTGCGCTGCTGCTAAATGCCAGGTTCCGTAACCACCCATGCTTAAACCGGTCAGGTAAACCCGATCTGGATCAACAGGATAGGATGCAATAACCTCATCCAAAAGGGTGTTTAATCGTTCTATATTCCAATATTCACCGCGCGGACATTGGGGAGAAATGACAATGAAGGGAAAATCTGGCTGTTGTTCTACAACCTTGGCAACACCGTGCTTTTTCACATGATTTAAGTAAGAGCCTCGCTCACCCGAACCGTGTAAACATAAGATTGTTGGCAAAAGTGGCTCTAGTTTTTCGTTGGGACTTCCGTCTTGGTGCAGTCCACTGGGCAAGAATAGCAGGTAGTTATAACTGTCGGTAGAAGTAATTTGTTGTTGTAGTGGCTGCATAAAATTAATTAAAAAATTTTGTTAGTTTAACGTCTACGAATAGCTATTGTATAACTTGGTCGTTGTGTTGCTTCTCGTTGACTCTTAACTAACCGAAAATCATTATCTATATATAGATGCTCTAAAAAAGAAGTAGCTAGGTAAACTTTTTTAAATTTTTTGACAGTATTTCTGTCCATATCTTTTACTATAAGTTCTTGCTGTAAATCTATATTTGGTACTGCTTCCTGAAATTTAGATTTGACTGTTGTCGTAAACCACTCATCTGCATCATCAATTGTCAACGGGATTTCTCTATTTTTCAATGCTTGGAATATCCCAACATTTTTAATATCCCACTTTTCATCTATAACTGAATATTTTTGCAACAACATTAAGTCATAAGCTGGTAGTTTTGATGCGATTTTTTGCCAAAAACTAGATTGATGCCCTGGTGCATAACGGGCAATATTTGCATAGTAACCATTAGTATGAAAAATTTGGTAAGACTGCTCGTGTATCCTACCAGGTAAAATATCTTGAAAAGGTATAGTAGACCATATTGGTACCCATACTCCCGTCACGATCGCTACTTGATCTGCAACCTTCCCAAAGGGATTACGTCGGCTCAATTCTGCAAAGTATGGTGCTAATTCATTTTTATAAAAATCTACTTTGGCTTTTAATGGCTCTAGATTGCGATCTTTAACAAGTTCTAAAATTTGATTTTTAATTTCTGGTGTAGTCCAATATGTCAATTCTTTGGTACTTGTGGCATCTACCATTATTGTTCATCCTGGGAAAAGTTCCAGATGTGTGATTATATAAACTAACTTGATTCAAGAAAACAAATACGGGGACGCAAAGAAATAACTCTCCTTGTCCCCGCGTCTCTTTAATGAATGACTACCACCAAATTCGATTTCCATTTTCGTCAACTCGTGCTTCCCGAATCATGTCAGAAATCTCTTCAGCATCTTTAACATGGTGGAGTGCTTTCTTTGTGCCATCGGGTTCATCCACAACGAAGTAAGTCGGGACTGTAATTTTGTCGCCTGTAATGTCTGGTACATCATCCACAGCTACCTGTTTAGCCTTTTCTTCTACAGATTGAGACTCATCAGCAATTCTATCTCCAGGATTCGCTGTTAAGTTTCTTTCCTTGACATTAGGTTCTTCGCGTAAATGTGTATCTTCACTTACTGGTTGACGAATTTGATTTTCTTGATTTTTATCAGTCATGGCTTTTCAGGTATTAAAAAATCTAGCTTTGCTAATAACACTCTAAAAAATCAAAGATACAAAAAGTTCTTTCTCTGGAGAGACTTTGAGAAGAACACGTCTTAGGTTAGATATTTACTCAGATAAATTTACTTCTTTAGTTGAAATGGCGTGTATTTTCCCCCTAATGCTTCTACAATGCTACGGGTATTCGCCTCCATCATTTTGATGTAAGAATCTCCATTACTTCCTTTTGCACCAATTGAATCAGAGTAGAGTTGATTTGGTGCTAATTTCACTCCTGCTTCTTGAGCAACAGTTTTGATTAAAGCTGGGTTAATTGTAGTCTCAGAAAAAATTGCGGGAACGCCGATCTTTTTAATGGACTCAACTAATCTCTGGACTGTTTGAGCGCTTGGTTGTTCTTCGGTACTAATGCCAATTAAAGTACCTGCGATCGCAATCCCATAAGCGCGTCCATAATATTGGAAGGCATCATGGGTTGTCACCAGTTTCCGCTTATCTGCGGGGATAGTTTGAATTTGTTGATTAATCCAGCTATGTAACTGTTTTAATTCATTCGTAAGTTGCGATGCCTTTTGAGTAAATTTGTCTTTATCTTCAGGTGATAACTCAATCAACGCATCTCGGATTGCATTCGTCATTGCGATCGCATTTTCTGCACTACCCCAAACGTGCGGATCTGGCACTATTTCGCCTTTGCCTTTATCCAACTGCAAGGATTTGACAGCTTCCCCCACTGGTATCTTCCGCGCTTTACCACCAGAAGCATTCATTAATTTAATCAGTCCTGGTTCCAGGTTGTAGCCGTTATACAAAATTAAGTTAGCTTCTTCCAAAACCCTGCTGTCTGCTGGTACTGGTTCGTAGACATGAGGATCAGTACCCGGTTTGAGGATTCCACTTAGTTGAATTTCGTCTCCTGCAACCTCTTGTGCTAAATCAGCAATGACAGTGCTAGTTGCAACAACTCGCGGTTTATCTCCCTTGGCAGTGTTGGGGTTAGAGTCTTTCTGTGTACAACTTAATAAAGCCAAAGGTATAAGCATTCCCAAACAAAGCCGGAAAAGAATTTTTCCCTTCATCCTGCTAATTATTCCCTCGCCGTAAGGATTAGTGCCGTCTATCTCTGGTATTAGTTTCATTTATCTTGGATATTACATCTAATTATAGATTTTTTCATATTTCTCTCATTTTTATAGTAAGCTCAAGAAATAAATATTGAAACCCGATTATGAAAAATGTCTCTTTTCCGGCAAAATTTCGTC
Source organism: Nostoc sp. LEGE 12447 (assembly GCF_015206985.1). Classification (NCBI taxonomy): domain Bacteria; kingdom Bacillati; phylum Cyanobacteriota; class Cyanophyceae; order Nostocales; family Nostocaceae; genus Nostoc; species Nostoc sp. LEGE 12447. The sequence continues at coordinate 366,837 of NZ_JADEXT010000001.1, forward strand.
TGTCGCAGACAAAAACAGAGGAAGTCCCTGCAAAAACTATCAAATTCGATATGAGTTCCACAGCAGCAATTAGTATTGCCCATTTGGGGGTATACTACCGCACACAAGAAGCCTTAAGAGATGTTAGCTGTATCATCAAACCAGGAAAATTGACGGGTATTTTTGGCCCCAACGGTGCTGGCAAAAGTACGTTGATGAAAGCAATGTTAGGCTTGGTTCCTGTCAGTAGTGGTACGGTACTATGCCAAGGCAAACCTTTAATGCAACAATTAGAGAGAGTTGCCTATGTACCACAACGTAGCCAAATTGATTGGACTTATCCCGCCACAGTCTGGGATGTAGTCATGATGGGACGGGTAAAGAAAACAGGCTGGTTGCGTAGCTTCTCAGCAGTTAGTCGCCAAGTAGCAAAAAACGCCATAGAAAGAGTTGGAATGAGCGAATATTGCGATCGCCCCATTGGACAATTATCAGGAGGACAACAACAACGGGTATTTTTAGCCCGTGCTTTAACACAGCAAGCAGAAATATTTTGCTTTGATGAACCTCTAGTAGGCATCGATCAAAAAACCCAGTCAGTGATTTTTGAAGTCTTCCATGAACTGGCTGCCGAAAACAAAATCGTGCTAGTAGTCAACCACGACTTAGGGGAATCAATCGCTCACTTTGATGACTTAATATTACTAAACCGTGAAGTAATCGCCACAGGTTCACGGCAACAAGTACTTATCGAAGAAAATCTGCATCGTGCTTATAGCGGTAAAGTAATGTACTTTTCAGACGCTGCCTAAAATGTTATTGGATATAGGGCATTAGTAAATGACAAATGACAAATGACAAATGACAAATGACAAATGACAAATGACAAAATATGTTACAAGCATTAATTGAGCCGTTGCAATATGGCTTTATGCAGCGATCGCTCGTGATTGCCATTTTAGTTGGGATGTTGTGTGCAGTTGTAGGCAGCTACCTAATGGTACAGCGCCTAGCCTTGTTGGGTGATGCCATCAGTCACTCAGTTTTACCCGGACTAGCGATCGCTTTTATGGTGGGAGCAAATATATATGTTGGTGCATTCATTGCGGGTGTTCTGAGTACAATGGCGATCGCCTGGATTAGGGTGCGATCGCCAATCAAAGAAGATGCAGCAATGGGCATAGTTTTTTCAGCATTCTTTGCCCTTGGTATCACCCTAATTACTGTTATTCAAAAAGATAATAAAATCGACTTGAATCACTTCCTTTTTGGTAACATTCTCGGCGTTACCATTGATGAAGTGCGGGACACTGCGATCATTGCCACTATTGTTTTAATAGTTGTTCTTTTATTATATAAAGAGCTTTTATTTTACACATTTGATCCTTTAGGCGCTCAAGCTGCGGGTTTGCCTGTTAATAGGCTGAACTTTGGATTGATGGTACTAATAGCTTTGACAATTGTCGCCAGCATGAAAGCTGTAGGTGTGATTTTAGTATTATCGCTTTTAATCACACCAGGAGCCACCGCTTATTTATTAGTTAAGCGTCTCAACCAAGTCATGATTTTGGGTGCAGTAATTGGTGTAATTTCCAGTATTAGTGGGATGTACCTCAGCTACTTTTATAACTTGCCCTCTGGCCCTGCGATCGTTTTAGTCGTATCGGGGTTATTTTTGCTGGCATTATTATTTAGCCCTAAATACGGTATTTTTACGAGTAAACAACTTCAAACCAAAGAATAATTCTCATGCGATCGCGCCGTAGTATATTAGTAGACCTTTCTTGGTATATCAGGTCATGAAAGATAATTATTCTACTAACGGCAAAATTCCACCTAGGATAAAAACGCGCCGGGATTTTTTAACTTATACGCTAGGTGGTACAGTTGCATCAATAGCGATCGCATATCTATTTCCCAAAGTCAGCCAAAGTCGTGAGATCAGCCTAGAAACCCTTTGCTCCCTTTATCCAAAGAATTCGCGTTGTGAAAATTATCTTCCCGGATCTGTAGCACTGGACAAAGACGGCAAGCAAATTGAGACTAATGCACTATTTACAACTGCAAAGTCTGGAATTCCGATTCTCGTAAAAGGCTTGCCAGACAATAGCGTTGATTATCTCATTATTCAAGACGGGCCAAAGATTGCTGAGTACGCTATCAATCCAACTTGTACCCATTTAGGATGTACAGTTGAGTGGGATCTTGAGAAGAATCACTTTATTTGTCCTTGTCATGGATCTCAATATGATTCTCAGGGTCGAGTCGTTCATGGCCCAGCAAAGCGTTCTTTACCACTAATCACTGTAGTAGTCAAGCAAAACCAAGTTCGTTTAGTTGATCATAAACCTGCCGTAGATCCTCGTTAAGCTACCAATATCAAATTAGATTAGACAATACCACCATACTTTTTGAGCAAGTTAGAAATTCTAAAAGACTAACAAAAATTACTGCATAATTTAAATTTGTCGGGTAAGCTGACAACAGCAGTTTTAATCCTCAAAACAATGACCGCAAGTAGTCCCACGATTTTAGCCCTGGACTTTGATGGAGTGATTTGCGACGGACTAATTGAATATTTTGAGGTAGCGTGGCGTACCTACTGTGAAATTTGGTCGCCAAGTAACGACACACCAGCAGATGATTTAGCTTTGAGATTCTATCGCCTACGTCCCGTAATTGAGACGGGTTGGGAAATGCCCATTTTAATCAAAGCCTTAGTAGATGGAATTCCTGATGATAAAATTCTTCATGAATGGTTAAGCATCGCCCCACAACTTTTGTTAAATGACAAGCTACAAGCAAGAGAAATTGCTGCGAAACTAGATAACCAACGTGATGAATGGATTACCACGAATTTAGACGGTTGGCTAAGTCTGCATAGATTTTATCCGGGTGTAATAGAAAAAATCAAATTAACCCTTGACAGTGGAGTTAAGCTATACATTGTAACCACTAAAGAAGGACGTTTTGTACAGCAGTTGCTCGAACAAGAAGGAGTTAATTTATCGGCAGCAGCAATTTTTGGGAAAGAAGTCAAGCGCCCCAAATATGAAATTTTGCGAGAATTAAAACAACAAGCAGAAAACAAGCCAGTTAGTCTCTGGTTTGTAGAAGATAGACTCAAGACATTGCAGTTAGTCCAACAGCAAACAGACCTTGAAGATGTAAGACTGTTCCTTGCAGACTGGGGCTATAATACTCAAGCAGAAAGAGAAGCTGCTCAAAATGATTCACAAATTCATTTGTTATCACTGTCTCAGTTTGCCAGAGATTTCCCTGCTTGGCTTTAACTAATTCGTAATGGGCTTTGCCTGCTACTTTAAAGTAATTCGTAATTTGTAAGTGGTCTAAATACCCAACTTACTTTTATTACGAATTACATTAGCAAGTATTAAAGTCTAATTATCAATTACGAATTATTTTAATTTTCTAGCAAATTGGCAACGAAGCGAGATATTTAAAATATATAGATAAATAATAATGAATTACTAAAACTCCAAATTTATCACTCCAAATTTATAATTTATCACTTACCTTTATGCTTGATTTAACAAAACTGGCGCGACAAATGCAGGGCTTAAGTCAGCATCTTACCTTAGAAGCTGCTGCCAGTCGCCAGCGTTTAGAATTGGCACAACAACATCTAAAAAATGCTTATGAGTCTCAACAAGATTTAATTGATCGCCAGGAAAAATGGCGCGATCGCATTCTCTTTGCTAATGCTACCCCAATTGAGCCGCTAGAAACCTGCATCGATATCTCAGTTCCCCCAAAAATTCATACTGTAATTGCTACCGATGGTTCCCAAATTGCCCCCAACCATCACGAAATTGCTTACTGTTATTTACTCAATATTGGCAGAGTCGTCTTACACTACGGACAAAACCGCCATCCGCTACTCGATAGTTTGCCAGAAGTATTTTACCGCCCAGAAGACTTATATATGTCTCGGCAGTGGGGAATTAGAACCGAGGAATGGATGAGTTTCCGCCGCACTGCATCAGAAACAACGGTTTTAGCAGAACTTGCATGTGCAGCTAAAGGGGAAGCACCAGCATTAGCGATGGTAGATGGTTCGTTAATTTACTGGTTTTTAGAACAATTACCGATGGACGCACGCGATCGCATTTTACCCCCCATCCTGGAAGCTTGGCAGCAAATGCGTGATGCTCAAATTCCCCTGATGGGTTATCTTAGCGCCTCTCGCAGCATCGAAACAATGAACTTTTTACGATTGTTGGCTTGTCCTCATCCAGTGCCAGACTGTAAAAGTCATTGTCCAAATCAGCTAGAAAAAGTACCTTGTAAAATCTTTGAACAGTTGCGAGATACTTCTGTTTGGGCAACCAGACTCAAACCAGGACAACGCAGTACCCTTTGGCGGAGTAATTCCCCGATTCTCGAACTCTACGGCGATCAAACCATTTATTTTTGCTATGTTCACGTTGGCACCGAAATCGCCCGAATTGAAGTTCCGGCATGGGTAGCGGAGAATGCAACCATGTTAGATCAAGCACTAGGGCTGATGTTAGCACAAGTGCAAAAAGGATATGGCTATCCAGTTGCGATCGCTGAAGCGCATAATCAAGCAGTGGTCAAAGGTGGCGATAGAGCGCGTTTCTTTGCCCTCCTAGAACAACAAATGATTAAAGCTGGTTTAAAAAATGTCGGAACTTCCTATAAAGAAGCTAGAAAGCGTGGGAGTATTGCTTAATAATTCATTCCGTAGAGTTTTGTCTTTGTGAGAGTAACGATACCTCTGGCATTTTTGGTCTAAGGAGTAAGATAAATCACACTTTAAGCAAATTATAGTTTTTTCTTGCTGATTCAAATCCTAACAGGGCTGCTTGCTGCTGAGTAGTAACCTGATTGTTAACCTTTCCGATGAGAATTTTCCGCAGGTTTGGTCAATGTATGTCCCACGTCTTAGGTCTATCTTTGTAGTATGTAAAGAAGCACTTCAACCTAAGATTATGTCTTCATCTAAAAAATCTATCACCTACCCATCCAGCCAGAAAAGCAATCAAGTCGATAACTACCACGGTACTTTAGTCACAGATTATTATCGTTGGTTAGAAGATCCTGACTCTGAAGAAACAAGGGCTTGGATTGAGGCACAAAATCAAATTACCTTTGGCTATTTGAGTGAAATTCCTGCCAGGGAAAAAATTAAACAGCGCCTCACCAAACTTTGGGATTATGAAAAATATGGTATCCCTTTTAAAGAAGGTGAATCTCTAGGAGACGGTTCCAGCGATCGCTACTTTTATTTTAAAAATGATGGACTGCAAAACCAAAGTGTCCTCTACACTCTCAAAAACCTCGAAGATGAACCCAAAGTTTTACTTGATCCCAATCAACTCTCAGAAGATGGCACTGTTGCTCTTTCAGGATTGTCTATTAGCGAGGATGGGAAACTTTTAGCTTATGGTCTATCCATCTCTGGTTCTGATTGGCAAGAGTGGAAAGTACGCGATGTTGAAACTGGTGAAGACCTACAAGACCATCTGAAATGGATTAAATTTTCTGGTGCATCGTGGACACATAATAATCAAGGTTTCTTCTACAGCCGCTACGACGAGCCGAATGAAAAAACTCAATTAGAAGATGTTAACTATTATCAAAAGCTCTACTATCATCAACTAGGCAACCTTCAATCAGAAGATGTACTAATTTATCATCGCCCTGACCAAAAAGAATGGGGTTTTGGTGGTGGTGTGACTGAAGATGGACATTATCTAATAATTTCTATTTGGCTGGGTACTGACTCCAAAAATTTGGTTTTCTTCAAAGATTTAACTAACCCTATTTCTGAAGTCGTAGAATTAATTAACCAATTTGAGGCAGATTACAGCTTTATCGACAATGATAATAGCATCTTTTATTTCCGCACAGATTTAAATGCACCACGCGGAAGAGTTATTGCAATTGACACTCAAAACCCTGCACCAGCAAACTGGCGAGAAATTATTCCTCAATCAGCAGAAACATTAGAAAGTGTAGGCATACTCAATAACCAATTTGTTGCTGATTACCTCAAAGATGCTCATAGCCAAATTAAAATCTTTGACCTCAAAGGCGGATTTATTCGTGATGTAGAATTACCTGGACTAGGTTCAGCCGGAGGTTTTGGAGGAAAGCGTCATGATACCGAAACTTTTTATAGTTACACCAGCTTTACCACACCAGGAACCATCTATCGCTACGATATGATAACTGGTAAAAGTACTGTTTTTCGCCAGCCAGAGGTAGATTTTAATCCTAATGATTATGAGACAAAACAGGTTTTTTATCAGAGCAAAGATGGTACTAGAGTACCCATGTTTATTACGCACAAAAAGGACATTAAATTAGATGGAAATAACCCCACTTATCTATATGCTTATGGTGGTTTTAATAACTCAATGACACCTGGCTTTTCTGTGAATCTCTTGGTGTGGATGGAGATGGGTGGTGTCTATGCTATGCCCAATATCCGCGGCGGTGGAGAATACGGCGAAGAATGGCATCAAGCAGGAATGAAGGAGAAAAAGCAGAATGTCTTTGATGACTTTATTGGTGCAGCTGAGTGGTTGATTGCTAATAAATATACTAAGACACAGAAGCTAGCGATCGCAGGTGGTAGTAATGGTGGCTTATTGGTAGGTGCTTGCATGACGCAGCGCCCCGATTTGTTTGGTGCAGCAATACCCGCCGTCGGCGTGATGGATATGTTGCGGTTCCACAAATTTACCATCGGTTGGGCTTGGACTTCCGAATATGGTTCAGCAGATAATTCCGAAGAGTTTCCAGCGCTGTATGCTTATTCGCCACTCCACAACATCAAACCAGATACAGCTTACCCAGCAACCTTAATTACCACAGCCGATCATGACGATCGCGTTGTCCCTGCTCATAGTTTCAAATTTGCCGCCGCTTTGCAAGAAGCTCACGCAGGTGATGCGCCAGTCTTAATTAGAATTGAGACTAAGGCAGGACATGGTGCAGGTAAACCCACTGCTAAAATTATCGAGGAAGCCGCAGATAAATGGGCTTTTTTGGTGCGGACTTTGAATGTTGAAGTTTAAGGGTTGATTTATTTGTATAGTGCGTTACACTGCGTTGACGCACTACATTATTTCCATAAGCTCAATTATTTCAGTGCATCTAAATTCAGAACAATTGAGGGAGCATTAGCACGGATCAAGTTACCACCTTTGAATAAAAAGTCGCCAATTACATTTTTTGTCTGTGGCGCATATTCCCAAGGGTCTTGTGCAATCCAAACTATTAGGGATTGAAACGAGCAATACAGACAAATTAAATTGCAGCAGTATTCTCGCAATAAAACAAAATCCCTATTAGGGAGCGAAGCTTTCTTCTAAAAAAAAGCTACAGCGTTCGCCTTAGTTATATCTCACTTCTTTGCCTGTATAACTTGTAAACTACCACCTGCATATAAAATTGGCTTACTAACATCAAACCCAGTCTCAGTTAACAATCCAGCCAAATCAGTTTTTAACAATTGCCAAGCTGTTTCCGTCTCAAACAACAACAAAAACAGTGATATCCCAGGCCAAAATATCGGATTTGTTGGAGCGTGAAAATCCACCAGCGTAAATACCCCTCCTGGCTTCAGCACTCGATAAACTTCATTAATAATTTTTCGTAATTGTTGAGACTGCATTTCATGTAATGCAACGCTGGTATGCACCACATCAAAATGATTATCTACAAATGGCATCTCCTCGGCAAAAGCTTCGACATAAGACGCTTCCGGGACATTTAGCCGCGCCCGTTGCAAAGACTTAGGTGAAGCATCCAATCCTGTTACATTTTGTGAAATTTTTACTAAAACTTGCGTCGTTTGACCACTACCGCAACATAAATCTAAAACCTGAGTATCTGAGTGAATTGTTAAGGCTTGCAAAGCAAGTTGCCGAAAACGGGCTTCACCACCTACACTTAAGGCTGCTAAACGAGAGATGCCATCATAAAGCCACTGATAGCGGTAACTCCAATCCCTTAAAATTGTTGCCATTGCATATTTCCTTGCTATTAAGCTTTATTATTTAATAAAGATATATTGTTAACATTAGTAAAAAATCTGAAAAGATTGGGGGAAAGTAACTGCTATGGGTCGTGTAGGCGTCTTATTACTCAATCTCGGTGGCCCTGATAAGCTAGAAGATGTCGGGCCGTTTTTGTATAACCTATTTTCCGATCCAGAAATTATTCGCCTACCTTTTCGCTGGTTGCAAAAGCCCCTAGCCTGGTTTATTGCCTCGCGGCGAACCAGAACATCTCAAGAAAATTATAAGCAAATCGGTGGTGGTTCTCCACTACGGCGGATCACGGAAGCGCAAGGGGAAGCTTTAAAAGAACAGTTGGGTTATTTAGGGCAAGAAGCCAATATCTACGTCGGAATGCGTTATTGGCATCCCTATACAGAAGAAGCGATCGCACAGATTACCCAAGACAATATAGAACACCTGGTAATATTACCACTATATCCCCAGTTTTCTATCAGTACTAGTGGTTCCAGCTTTCGACTTTTAGATAAACTTTGGCAAGAAGACCCAAAACTTCAGCCCATTGAATACACCGTTATTCCTTCTTGGTACAAACAACCAGGCTATCTCCAAGCAATGGCGGAACTGATAGCCCAAGAACTTGAGCAGTTTCCTAATCCAGACGAGGTTCATATATTCTTCAGCGCTCACGGCGTTCCGAAAAGCTACGTTGAAGAGGCTGGCGACCCTTACCAGCAAGAAATTGAGGAATGTACTGCTCTGATTATGCAGACTCTCAATCGTCCCAATGCCCATACTTTAGCTTACCAAAGTCGCGTCGGCCCAGTAGAATGGCTCCAACCCTATACTGAAGATGCGCTCAAAGAACTGGGCGCACAAGGCGTTAAAGATTTGGTTGTCGTGCCAATCAGTTTTGTCTCAGAGCATATTGAGACACTGCAAGAAATTGATATTGAGTATCGGGAAGTCGCAGAAGAATCAGGAATTCACAATTTCCGCCGCGTTCCTGCTCCTAATACTCATCCAGTATTTATTAATGCACTTGCAGACTTAGTAATTGATGCGCTGAAAAACCCCAGTTTTAAGCTTTCGCAAGCTGCCCAAATGAAAAAAATGGTGAAAATGTACCCCCAAGAGCGTTGGGAATGGGGTCTAACAACTAGTGCTGAAGTCTGGAATGGTCGAATTGCCATGTTGGGCTTTATTGCCTTAATCATTGAGCTAATTACCGGTCACGGCTTCTTGCACATGATTGGGCTTTTGCAATAAAAGTATTGAGGAATTGGGAATTGGGAATTGGGCATTGGGCATTGGCAAGAGCCGAATAACTTAGCGCAGTTACGTCTTTGTCTGTGTATCCCCTACCTTCTATGTTCCCCCATTCCCCATTCCCTATTCCCTATGCCTCATGCCCTTTTCTCCAGTCATACCACTGCTTCGCGCTACGAACTGCAAACCAGAGCAGTATTAAAGCAATTAATCCTCCTTGCCAGGGAGCATCAAAAGCAAAAAGTACTAGAGCAATGCACAAGGTATCTTGAAGAAAGACTGCCCACAAGGGTAAGCCACGTAATCGATAGAACCAACCAACTTGAACTAGCTGAAGCACTAAAGCTAATAAACCTCCAATACAGGCAATCAACCAGTGTGGTGTTGCTGTGGCATTAGCTACTGCTAAACCCATAATTGCCCCCACGATGGGAGACATGAATAATTGAACCAGTTGTAATAATCTTTGTCCCCATAGCTTTTTTGAGGCTAATAATTCAACTAAAGACCAACAACTGAGGCAGCCTAACAATAGTGGTGGAGAAATGTGAGATAAAATTGGAACTTGTGACCATAAGTTACTACCTTGCAATAGTCCAATAATTAGCAAAGGTATGCCTATTCTCATTCCTGCTGCGGCAGAGGCAGAAAGTGTGGCTAGGATTTCAATCATTAAGGCGCTCGTAAGACTAACAAATACTTACTTATTTGTTATGTATACTACCCAGTTATAGGAATAATTCCAGCATCAAACATGCAGCCTTCAGCAATGCAATACTAAATATTTTTGGTATTTTTATATTCTTTTTTAACGCGGGTTTAATGTTTCATACAGCGTATTTCAGGTAAATGAAGACCTAAAAATAAGGGTTTCGGCTATTGTTTATTTTTTGAATCAAAAGTTTGTAGTAAGCGCTTAAACGCTCACTACAAACTAATTAATTCTAAATTCCTAATCGTTGGTAAACTTCTTCTAAATGCTGGAGATGCTGTTGAGGATCGAAACAGACTTCTAGTTCTGCTGGGGACAACTTTTGAGTAACGCGAGGGTCTTTGCTAATTAAGTCCTGAAAATTGCCTCCTGGCTTGTTCCAAGCGGCGTGAGCGCTTTCTTGAACGATCGCATAAGCTTCTTCGCGGCTGCTTCCCTTGTCTATCAAGGCAAGTAGCACTTTTTGGCTGAACACAACGCCACCATAGCAGTTGAGATTTCGTTCCATGTTTTCAGGATAGACCAATAGGTTTTTCACCAAATCGGTTATTTCGGACAACATAAAATGCGTCAAAGTACAAGCATCTGGCAAAATCACCCGTTCTACAGAACTGTGGGAAATATCCCTCTCATGCCAGAGAGCAATGTTTTCCAAGGCTGCACCAGCATGACTTCTCACCAGTCGCGCCATTCCCGTTAGCCGTTCCGAACGGATGGGGTTACGTTTGTGTGGCATGGCTGAGGAGCCTTTTTGACCTTTGGCGAAGAATTCTTCAACTTCCAAAACGTCTGTTTTTTGCAGATTGCGAATTTCTACAGCAAAACGTTCGATGGATGCCGCTACCAAAGCTAATTGCTGCACGTAGTCGGCGTGGCGATCGCGGGAAATAACTTGTGTTGAGGCCGTATCGGGTTTGAGTCCGAGTTTCTGGCAAGCGATCGCTTCTACACGGGGTTCAACATTGGCATAAGTTCCCACCGCACCAGAAATCTTACCCACAGCAATAGTTTCACGGAGAATCCTCAAGCGTTCTTGGTGTCGCAACACCTCTGCTAACCAACCAGCTAGTTTGAAACCAAAAGTAATCGGTTCAGCGTGAATACCGTGCGATCGGCCAGCCATCACTGTATGACGATGTTCCCGTGCTTTTTCACGAATGACCTGAATCAAATTTTCTAGACGTTGCAATAATAGATCCAGGCTGGCAACCAATTGCAGCGCTAAAGCTGTATCCAAAACATCCGAACTGGTTAAACCCAGGTGAATGTAGCGTCCGGCATCACCAACATACTCGTTGACATTTGTCAAGAAAGCGATGACATCGTGGCGGACTACAGCCTCAATTTCCAACACCCGCTTGGGGTCAAAATCTGCCTTGGCCTTAATTTCCTCAACCGCCTGAGATGGAATGTAACCTAGTTCAGCTTGAGCCTCACAAACAGCAATCTCGACTTGCAGCCAAGTTTTTAGTTTGTAGGCTTCACTCCACAGATTAGCCATTTCGGGCAAAGTATAACGCTCAATCACAGTTCGGCACAGAATACAACCGTCATATTTTACAGTTTAATTAATGTAGATCAATTTTTAATGCTGCTTTTGGCTCAGGGACGGGATTAGTTTTTGAGTCAAAGGTGATGATGCTAATCCTACCGTCAGCCTCCATATATGCAAACTTTACATCGGCTAAAAACTCTACACCTTGCTGACGTAACTTGCTCATCAACTCATCGTCTGTAATTAACTCTTGTTGCAAATGACGCTGAATCATCCGACCATTTTTTACCAGTAGTAGCGGTGGCTGATTCATAAAACGTTGGAATTGAGGTATTTTGTAGCCTAACCAGTTCAATAAATAACTCCAAAAAATTACAGTTCCTACCAGGATAGCGCCTTCAGTAATCGATGTATAATTACTTGCCATCGCATTTTGGGCAGCTTCAGCAAATAGTACAACTACGAGTAAATCAGTAATTCCTAGTGTTCCTAGCTGTCGGCTAGGAAGGAAACGTAATACCGTGAACAGCGCTAAGTAGACTAGTGAGCCACGGATAATCAACTCAAAGACGCTGATGCTAGGAACAAAGATTGCCTGCCAATCGATAAAAAACCATTTTTCCATTACCACTGATTTTCTTCCTTTTTCATATAGATTTCTGGAAAAAATCCAGTATCACTTTATTTATCTGGGATCTAATTTCATAAAACTGATTTTTATTAGAGGTTAAATTCTTGAATATTTATCAGATTTACAAACATAAAATCTCACGGCTGAGGGATTAAAATCGCGGATTTTTCCTCTTTTGTTTTAATCGTTTGGGCTTCTTGAAAGAATTGAATAAACGATTAATCAGGTTAGAAGATGACTTTTTATTAGTCGACGATTGACTCGTTTTAGCCTTGCCATTATATTCAGTGTTATCAGATAAAGGAATGGCATGTTTTGTTGGGGTTATGCCGCTTCCATACCTTCTAGCATAAACTTGGGTAAATTCAGCACCGAAGAAAAGAATCTGTGCGGCATAGTTAACCCAAGCTAAAATCACTACCAATGAACCAGCAGCACCATAAGCTGAACCAAAACTGCCATTACCTAAATACTGTCCTAATAAAAATCTCCCAATCGAGAACAAAAAGGAGGTAAGCATAGCTCCAATTAAAACATCACTCCAACCAATTTTGACATCTGGTAGGACTTTAAAAATGAGTCCAAACAGAAACGTAGTGATGGCAAAAGATAGAAGGAAATTGAGAATCTGCCAAAGGAAATCTACACCGGGTAGCAAGTTGCTAAAATATGTTACTAATGCTGCTAAAGCCGTACTAATTACCAGAGAAACTAACAGTAAAAAGCCAATACCTATGACCATTGCAAAGGATAAAATGCGTAGGCGAATGATGTTAGTTACGCCGCGTCCGGGTTTCGGTTTGACTTCCCAAATCGTGTTGAGTGAATCTTGCAACTCAGTAAATAAACCAGTAGCACCCAACAGCAGAACTACAACACTAATAATAGAAGCGATCGCTCCTGTCTGTGGTTTGTTCGCATTTTGAATCGCTGTTTGGATAAATTCTGCCCCATCTGGGCCGACTAAACCTTGAATTTGTCCGACAATTTGACCTCTTGCCGCCTCTTCTCCAAATACTGCCCCTGCGATCGCAATTACAATAATTAATAACGGTGCAATCGAAAAAATCGTGTAATAAGCTAAAGCTGCCGCTAACCGTGAGGCTTTATCCTCACTCCATTCTTTGAATGTCTCTTGGAATAACTTCCAAATCGCCTGCAAATTCATCCAATCAGTCTCCTTCTAAGAGGATATCGCTTACTTCCTGATATATTTGATACTTATTCTCTGGGTGGCGACATCCTCCCAAGGGAGTTTGTAAAGCGTTCTTGAGGAGGAATTTAATAGTTTTATTGCATTCTGTCGATTGTGCGATATTGAATCGCTTCCGCCACATGATTAGTTTTTAGCTCATCGTCTCCCGCTAAATCTGCAATAGTTCGTGCTACTTTGAGAATGCGATCGCTAGCTCTTGCCGATAAACCTAATTTTCTAATAGCTACTTCTAATAAATTGCGGCTAGCATCATCTAGCTTGCACCATTTCTGGAGATGACGACTTTGCATCTGAGCATTGCAACGCAGATTTGCTTCTTCTTGGAAGCGGGTAATGGCGCGATCGCTTGCTTGTTGCACTCGTTGTAGCACTGATGTTGATGTTTCTCCCGTAGGTTGTTGGGTAATTTCTTCTGGTTTCAAGCGATTTACTGCAACTTGTAAATCAATTCGATCCATCAACGGGCCAGAAAGTTTTGCCCAATATTGCTCGCGTTGGCGGGGAGAACAAGTACATTGTTGGATGGTATCGCCATAGTAACCGCAAGGACAGGGATTGGTACTCGCCACCAAAGTAAACTGTGCGGGAAACGTTACTGATAGTCTGGTACGAGAAATTGTAACGTAGCCATCTTCTAAAGGCTGACGGAGAAATTCTAATACATCACGCTTAAATTCTGTCAACTCATCCAGAAAAAGTACACCTCTGTGAGATAATGAGATTTCGCCAGGACGAGGGAAGCTACCGCCACCAACAAGAGAAGGCCCGGATGCTGAGTGGTGGGGACTGCGAAAAGGGCGATCGCGTACCAACGAACCGCGATTTTTCAATAAACCAGCCACTGAATGAATGCGAGTTACTTCCAAAGATTCAGCAAAACTCAGGGGCGGTAAAATTCCTGGTAAGCGCCGTGCTAACATGGTTTTCCCACTACCAGGCGGCCCGACAAAGATTAAATTATGTCCACCAGCAGCAGCAATTTCTAAAGCTCGACGCGCATGAGCTTGTCCTTTCACATCATGTAAATCTGCACTAGGGTAAGATACTGTTGCTGTGTTTACTGTACTATCCATTTGCACAGGTTTGTAACGCCCTGGATTATTTAAAAGAGCTACCACATCAGACAGATGTTTGCAGCCGTAAACAGCCAAGCCTTGAACCACTGCGGCTTCTTGAGCATTATCAGCAGGGATAACTAAACCTGCAATCCCCATTTTTTGGGCTGCTGCTGCGATCGGTAAAACACCAGCCACCGGACGCAAGCTGCCATCTAGAGACACTTCACCTAAGAATAGATAGTCCCCCAACAAATCAGCGCTAACTTGCTCAGAAGCCGCCAAAATTCCCACGCTAATAGGCAAATCAAAACAGGGGCCTTCTTTGCGTAAATCTGCCGGAGTTAAATTGATCACAATTTTCCGCATAGGAAAGGCGAAACCTGCATTTTTCAGCGTTGCTTTGACTCTTTCTCTCGATTCTTGAATCGCTGAATCTGGCAGTCCCAAGACAACAATTCCCGGTAATCCCCCTGAGACATCGACTTCTACCCCTACTTTGACGGCATCGATGCCCACAATTGATGCACTCCAGACTCTGGCAAGCATTTCTTATATAACAGTAAACCTTTCAAATCTCTAGCAGATACGTGAGTCGATTGGCATTAGTGAAACTACATAGACTATTTTACCGACCCAGTATAGTCATACCATTTCTTTTTCGACTGCACTATTTTAGCTGTGCCACGCCACTAAAGTAATTTTATTTTTACACTTTCTAAATAACCTTTAATACCCTAGTTACTAAGTGTAAAAACCATAACTAATTATCCGACCTTAATATCATGAATTAATGATTATGAATTATATAGAAGCAATTGCTTTTTTATCCCGATCACTATGTATGTATAAATCATTGCTAGCACAATAAAAACTGCAATCATAATCTCTTACTATTTGTATAAAAATATAATCAATTGATGTGATAAAAGTATATTCTCCATATTCTAACTTGTGCTTTTTTACCATACATTTTATTTTCAATTTGCCAATAAATCTGTTTTTCATATCTATTGACATGGGATACCTTAGTGATTACTATGTCAATCAATCCGGATTTCATTAACTTCTTGAGAAAATCTCTGTAAATAAATCCAACACTATCCTTACAGCACTACATGAAACTACGCTGGTTATTACTCAGCCTTACAAGTATTTTTTTATTTTCGTCTCCAGTAAAAGCGAATCCCAACAGCAATCAAGTTGGCAACGTAAATGACTGGAGTGTAAATCAATCTGATTTACAATTACCAAAACTTAAATTTATTCCTCCGGTTCCTCTAGGCGATCCTGGCAACCCAATAAATAGTTCTAAATTTACTGGTGTAGTTCCTTTAGGACGCGAGATATCAGAACTAAAAACTCCTATTAAAGCATTAATGGCTCGCTATAGATTCCTCACTCCCGGAATCTTTTTTATGGACTTAAAAACAGGTGATTATTTTAGTTTTAATGGTGGTAAAGCATTTTCTGCTGCTAGCACAATTAAGTATCCGATTTTGATTGCATTGTTTCAAGAAGTAGATGCAGGGAGAATCAAACTTGGTGAAACTTTGGTGATGCGACGGAAACATGTCACTGGCGGTTCTGGAGATTTGCAGTATCAACGAGTGGGAACTAAGCTGAGTCTCTTGCAAACTGCAACCAAGATGATGACTATCAGCGATAACACTGCTACAAATATGATTATCGATCGTTTAGGTGGTGTATCTAAATTAAATCAAAAGTTTCGCCGTTGGGGATTGCAAAGTACTGTGATTCACAATATGTTAGGAGACTTTAAAGGAACTAATAAAACTAGTGCTAAAGACTTGGTAAGACTGTCAGCTTTGGTTACAAATAATCAGTTAATTTCTGATAGAAGTCAATCCCAAGTTTTAGGTATTATGATTCGTTGTCATAATAGAGCATTGCTCCCATTTGGCTTAGGTTCTGGTGCAAATATTGCTCATAAAACAGGTACTCTGCGATTTGTATTGGGTGATGCAGGTATTATTGAAACACCATCAGGTAAGCGTTATTTAGCAGGAATTTTTGTGCGTAGACCAAATAATGACCTTAGAGCTAGAGATTTTATTCGTCAAGTTTCGCGAGTGATGTATGGCTACTTCGAGCAGCCAAAAGTCAGTAATCTACCTTAATTATTTATCGAACAGAATTCAGGAGTCAGAATTCAGAATGAATTCTGAACGAAAAAGCGGATAGCGCAGCGTTAGCGAGTTTGCGAGCGTCTTGATTCTGACTCCTGAATTCTGACTTCTGAATTCTTTTTCAATCTGAATTCTAAATTTTTACTTTAGTTTCAGACTTACACGAAGAGATATCCCAACCCCCTTAAGGGGGTTTTTAGCTAACTGTAATTCTGAAAGCTGGCAATATTCAAAAATACGATAGCGAATAGCCCGTCTTAGACATCGCTTTTCTAACTGCCAAGGTATTATGTAGTCGGATACCGTGCAGCATAAAGCTTGAGGTTTTGTATGAAAGTAGCAGTCTTCAGTACAAAAGTCTACGATCGACAGTTTTTGTCAACTGTAAATTCTCCCACACAACACGAATTAGCATTTTTTGAACCCCGTTTAAATCGGGATACTGCTATCCTCGCCGCCGGATTTCCGGCGGTTTGCGTATTTGTACACGATCAGGTTGATGCCCCAACTTTAAAACTTCTCGCCTCACGGGGTACTAAGCTGGTTGTCCTTCGGTGTGCTGGGTTTAACAATGTAGACTTACAAGCCGCAGCAGATTTAGGAATTACTGTTGTGCGTGTTCCCGCTTACTCACCTTATGGAGTAGCAGAACATGCCGTAGGATTGATTTTAAGCCTGAATCGCAAAATTCATCGGGCTTATAACCGTGTCCGAGAAAGCAATTTTTCCCTAGATGGACTGTTGGGATTTAACTTACATAAGCGTACAGTGGGGATTGTCGGCACAGGCAAAATCGGTCTGATTTTAGGACAGATTATGAAGGGATTTGGCTGTAACCTACTCGCCTATGACGTTTATCGCAATCCAGAATTGGAGGCGCTAGGTGGAAAGTATGTAGAACTACCTGAGCTATTTGCCAACTCTGATATTATTTCCTTACATTGCCCTCTGACACCCGAAACGCATCACTTAATTAACGCTGAGGCTATAGAACAGATTAAGCCAGGCGTGATGCTAATTAACACTAGCCGGGGAGCGCTGATTGATACCCAAGCAGTGATTGAGGGATTGAAGTCTGGTAAGATCGGCTATCTCGGTGTGGATGTCTACGAACAAGAATCGGAATTGTTTTTTGAGGATTTATCTGGCGAAATTATTCAAGATGATATTTTCCAACGTCTGACAATGTTCCCCAATGTACTAATTACCGGACATCAAGCCTTTTTTACAGCAGAGGCTCTCCACAATATTGCAGAAACAACTTTTGCTAATATTGCTGATGTTGAAAATGGTCGTCCTTGCGCCAATGAAATTCGCGCTCAACCGTCAGCTTAGGTAATGATTGGCTAGTGACTTTGAACTAAAGTCACCAGTCAATCCTCATTATCTGTCAAATTCTCCATTTCCTGATTAATTAGCATCTGAAAATCTTCATCAAGAGAAGCCCCGTGTCCGGGCTTCTCTTAATGAGCCTTTGTGTTTATCTATTAGCTCACCTATTATTTTTGTATGTACAGATGAAGAAATTTTGAAGTTGGTATCGCCCAACTTAGGTGGCTCATTTCCTGCCATCTTGCTTCAGAAACAGTGGAGCCATCCTTAAAAACATAAGGATTCCCTAGTAGTGGATATTTAGACATCCCGTTGACACCTACAACTTCCCCCTGAATATTTAGCAATGGGCCACCACTCATACCCCGCTTAACGTTGTTGGTATAGCCAATTTGATAACCTCCAACCAAAGGTTGGTTGAGTAGATCAGAAATTTTTCCGGTAGTCAACTCGAATTTACCTGACTTGGATGGGTTAATGTCAAACGGCAACCCTGCGGCAAAAACTCTATTACCTACTTCTAAACTTGATGTCTCTTTTACAATTGCCACTGGATAAACAATACCAGCGCTACGAAATTGGATCAGTGCTAAATCATCATTAAAGCGAATTGATTGTAGTAAACTACTTGAATAAATACGACCATCGGCAGTCTGAATACGATACTGTTTTCCTGGAGAAAGGACGTGTTCGTTAGTCAGTACTATATAGACCTGTCCTTGCTGTTGGATAATAAATCCTGAACCCCAAGAATCATTTGAAAGCACTTTGACTGTAATTAACTTAGACTGTTGCTGTAACTGCTCTATAGATAACTCCTGTTGGGGTTTTCTGGAAGATGTTATTTGAGTTGAGATACTTGGATTTGGATTAACTGCTTTTGTTAAGATGGCTAGCAAGCCATTCATACAGGCAAATAGGATTATTGAACGTAAATTCATGCCTGATTTTAATCTCCAAATGGCTTGCTTTCAGTTTATAAAAAAGTCTATTCAATTATTAATTAAATATCTGTCATATCCAGAATCAGTTAGAGCAAAAAAACGACCCATTACAGTTAACTGGAGATGCAGGTTTTTCTGACTGAGTTGGTTGGCTCTGTCTATTTTTTGAGGAGTTGCTCAAATATTCATCTACATCAATGTAAACTGGACTACCTCTGGTAAGCCTGATCTTTCGGACTCTAGTTGAAACATTAAATAGTTCTACAAGAACTTTTTGGGGATTGTCTTTAGGCTCAAAGGTGAGTAGCAAGCCATCTGATATACAATTACTGCCTTTACTTTTGGCAACGCACATCACGTTTTGATTATTCATTCTGCCAGTTGTAATGAACCGGAGATTACCTGCATCTGAATGTTTTTGGAACCTTGCTGTTACTTCTTGGCAACGCCGTTCAGGTGTATAACCGGAATTACTAAAAGCTTGAGATTGCCAGCCAATAAACTCAACAGTTTCTGTTGGAGTACGTGCATAAGTAATAGGGATGTCTTGCTTCATCTCACAGATGTATTGCACTTTGACTGTAGGTCTAGCTAGACTCACAATAGGTACAACGATTGTGGTAGCAAATGTAATCACAATTGGAATAAAAAAATTAGATTTCATAACATCGAAAAAGAATTTAGATAAAGAAACAGTTTTTATTTATGCTTGTTAGATTTAATTGCTACTGACAGTTGGAACCCTGCCCAAAAATAGAGCTAGAAGCTTGACAATTATCAATAGTTGGGGATTTTTGAGTAGGTGAATGTTGAGATTTTAACTTTCTTGTTCTAATTACTGGTTGAGAATTATTGGATGAGGCATTTAAATTTGAGTTGTTTCGTTTGCGGATTGTGGGTGCAACTCTAGGTGTTATTGGTTGGTTTCTGACAACCGTAGTATTAGCAGAATAAGATGGTTTGATGTTGTCGGGTTCAAGCTTAGATTTGGCTTCTTGAATAATTGCCTCTTTCTGCTGTCGCCAATATTGAGTACCAGCAATTTTACTTGCTGAAGTTATCGCATCATTAAATTTATTTTGAGTTAATGCAATTTGCGCTAAATTTAAATTCTCTTTACTAGAATTAAATTCCTGTTTCCACTTAGCAATAAACTCTTGAGCTTCTTTAAAATTAGAGCTTTTGGATGGAATATCTTTAGCTATAAGAATTGCATTATCTACATCTCCTGACTGCTCGTATTTTTGTGTTGCTAGGGTGAGCAGCTTCTGAGACCATTCATTAATTAGATTTTGAGCCTCTTCAGAAAAAGGTTGATTGCCCGGAATTTTATCAGCCTGCTTAATTGCTTCAGGAAAATTAGACTGGGCTGCTAGGGTTTTAGCTTGAGAGATTCGGCATTCATTTAAGGTATTTATAAGCTCATTTTTAACTTGTAAATTCCGTGATGAATTTTTATCAGGAAAACCAATATTACTTGCTTTTTGTATACATTCTTCATATTTTTTTGCTTGCTTTAAAGTTTTAATATCTTGCACGCTTGCTAATAAATTTTGATTTTTATGCCAATCAAAAGCGAAAACACCAAGTATACTGACAAAAGTAGCAAGACTTAATATAACTCCTATTGGAGACTTAATCACAGCGATCGCTTTAGCAAAACCTGCCGATTGAGGACTGTTGGGAGAAACAGGTAGATTTAAAGTTGGCGCTGTTGATAGTCGGGGATTACTTTCTGTTGTGTTTAATGGGTCTTCCCGAAACTGAGATAATGGTATAGTAGGGGGGCAACTGCCTGGCTCTGTATGAGGATATTGAGGGTAAAAGCCTGGCTGTGTTGTTGCATATCCAAATTTAACCATTAATGATTCGAGTGCAGCCAGTACTTCTTTAGCAGACTCATAACGCTCTTGAAAGTGGTAGCGTACCATCTTACTGACAATAGCAGCCAACTCAGGGCTAACCTGAGCGTAGCTGTACCAGTCAATTTCACCGCTAGCATCCTCTCTCAATAGTTGATGGTTTAGTCCTGTTAGCGCTTGGATAGCTATAATCCCTAAAGCGTAAATATCACTGCTGAAACGAGGTTTACCTCTGAGTTGCTCAGGTGGCATATAGCCTAAAGTTCCTACAACAACAGAGGTACTCATCTGGCTTTGTGCTGTAGTCAGTTGCATATTTATTTGCTTAACTACACCAAAATCAACTAGGACTAGTTTATTATCCTGTTGGCGGCGAATGATGTTATTAGGTTTAACATCCCGATGGATAACACCATTGCTGTGAACAAAGTCTAGAATGTCTAAGATTTCTCGCAGTAGTTGTACTACTTGGCTTTCACTCCAATGATAACCAGGTAATAACTCTGTACTGAGCAAGTTTCCATCAATTAGTTCTTGAACTAAATAGAATTCCTCGTTTTCCTCAAAGTAAGCTAGAAGTCGTGGAATATGGGAGTGATGACCAAGTTGTTCTAACGCTTCTGCTTCTTTTGCAAATAGATGTCTAGCTGCTTCTAAAAAGGCAGGCTCGGTATTAGCTGGCTTCAGATGCTTAACAACACAAGTAGGATTACCTGGTCTGTGAATATCTTGAGCTACATAAGTTTGTCCAAATCCCCCTGCTCCCAGGATTTTTAGTACTTGGTAATGCCCGGCTAGTAGCTGATCTAACATACGTTTAACTTATATAAAAAAATACTCTTAACATCATCTATAGCGGTTATCACTTAGGTACAATACTCTGTGGCTTCAAGAGATAGGAAAAAGGAAAGTTTTAACTGTTCATTTTATTTTATGGGATGTATTTGTTCGATGAAAAACTCTTATAAATTATTAATTAGCTTCACCAATCAAAGTAAAGCCAGCCCAATCTGTAGGATCTGGAGATTGTTGCATTGTTTTGAGCATTGCTTGCCGTAGTGCTTGTGCTTTATCAGCATGAGTTTGAAAATTACTATAAAACTCTAACATTAGTGTTGCTGTCGTATCATCTGGTACTTCCCACAAAGAGACGATCGCACTAGCAGCCCCGGCAGAAATCAAAGACCGGGATAACCCAATTACCCCATCTCCTGTGATTTCACCTCTGCCTGTTTGACAAGCACTTAATACTACCAGTTCAGCATTGAGTTTTAAATTTAAGATTTCGCCAGGGGTAAGAAAGCCATTATCATTACCAGATGGAGCTAGCGCGATCGCACCAGGAACACCCAATTGTTTCACTTCATCGAGTAGACCATGAGTCGCTAAATGAATGATCTTAGCCTTGGGCATCTGCTTGATGATATCTAGCTTAGTGGCGCGATCGCCAGTAATCGCTTTAGTTTGCAAAAGACTAGCAATTTTGTTGGCTTCTTCTTCTGCACCAGGTAGCTGTGACAAATTATGAGGCGGATCTCCCACTTGAATTTTGGGCATTGTGGGATTACCTACGACTAAGATATCTTTTGCTAATCCTTGGCTGCGTTGTCTTTGCTGATTAGCCAAATTCAATACTTGGATGGCAGGAGCAGAAACGATCGTGTGTTGTTCAATTAAGTACTTACCATTGGTATCTTGTAAGGCTGTGAAAGGAACTAACAAAAGAAAATCTTGAGGAATGAAGATAACGCGAGCATTAGGGTCTTTGGGTAGCTCGTCAGCAATGGGTTGGATCAGGAGTTGATGTAATTGCTTTAAGCCTTTAGAAACTGCTGCTGAATTTGCAGAACTACTTGTTGCTGGATCAATGGCATTACGAGTGTTAGTTGCTATTTGTTGGAGTGAAGTTTTTTGCTGCCGTAGTGACTTGAGATTAACTCGCCGTAAGGCTACCTCACCCGTAGGTTTAACCACCCAGATTAAAAGTTCTAATTCTGGGGCTTTTAGCTTACCTTGGTGCAAAAAATCATCGGGAACAATGGAATATTCAACTAGTGTGGCTTTTTGCTGTTTGGCAATTTGTTTGATTTGAGCAATTGTTAGTGGCGCGATCGCAGTTTGGGAGGCTGAATTAGATTTAAGCTTTGTCTCCATTAACTCGACAAAAGCCCGGGCGCGTCCTTGCTCAGAAGCCTCTAATGAAGCTTCTGGTTTGTTCTGCGCTACTAAGATTTGTTGTAGTAAGTTGTATGTTGCAAGCTGTGTATCAAAAATTGATACTTTGCCTTGATCGTCTAATCCTTGTCTGAGTGAGTCTAAAAGCTTGACTGCAAGGCGGAGTTTATTTTCGGCCTCAACCAAATTACCAGATACAAATAAAGCGTGTCCAAAGTTATTGAGAGTTAACGCCTCTGCTCGGCGATCGCCTATTTCTTGGGCAATCTTTAAGCTCTGCTGTTGGTGTTCAATTGCTTTAGGATAGTCGCCTAAGCTTTCGTATGCCAGTCCCAGGCTGCTCAAAGCTACTTGCTCGATGCTGCGATTTTTGATTTCCCGTGCCAGGGTTAAACTTTGCTGGTAAGATTCAACTGCTTTACTATTGTTATTTTCAGCTTGGTAAGCAGTTCCAAGATTGTTGAGCGTACTTGCTTCACCTTCTCGGTCTTTGGTTTCTCGTGCGATCGCTAAACTTTGCAGATATGACTCAACAGCCTGGGGATATTTGCCTAATTCAGCATAGACCATTCCTAAACTGCTTAAAGCCGCACCTTCTCCTACTCGATCTTTGGTTTCTCGTGCGATCGTTAAGCTCTGCTGCTGAGACTTAATCGCTTTGTCATACTGACCTATTGCTAAATAAGCATTACCTAAGTTGCTTAAAAGCTGCCCTTCAGCTTGGCGGTCTTTAAGTTCTTGAAAAATGGTCAAAGCCTGCTGTTGGTAAGTAATAGCTTTGCTATATTCGCCTATATTTCTATAAGCAAGCCCCAGATTGCCTAACGTCTGTCCCTCTCCTCGACGGTCTTTAAACTCTCGATAAACTATCAGTGCTTGTTGCCAAGATTGGATTGCGGGTACAAATTGACTAGCTTGATAGTGTTTAAGTCCTTGTTGTAAAAATTCATCCGCTTTAGCTTTACCACTTACTTGGGATTGTGCGATCGCTTGCGAAGTCACAAATGGTACTGTTGCTAAAACAGGCATTAAGACGCTAGCGAAGATAGGAATGAGTTTAAGGGTCAACTGATAGTTTATTTTTACCATGCTATTTATGATTAAAAACATAGTTACTAAGCAGTAAATTACTATCAGGATTGAAGACTTCATTCAAACTGCTTTCGTCTTCTTTTTCTCCAGTATTTAAATTTGAGCCTGTTAATTCTCCTTTACCGTCACTATTAAGTGTTAACTTCGTAGCATGACCACTGTATTTGAGACGAGCAAGCAGCGATTTGTCTAGAGACAAAATTCCAAAAGTTGGCGTTTCCGATTGCGCTTGGTTTTTACTAGTGCCAGTGTCGTTGATGACTGTAGTTACCGGAGTAGTTGTAGTTACCGGAGTAGTTGTAGTTACCGGAGTAGTTGTAGTTACCGGAGTAGTTGTAGTTACCGGAGTAGTTGTAGTTACCGGAGTAGTTGTAGTTATCGGAGTAGTTATATTGCCAAATGTCCTAGATGTAACAGCTAGCACTGAAGTAGTATCGGAATAAATTTGTGTGTTGATAACTCCAGTAGTACCGCTAACGCTTTCTCTCAAAGAACCATTTTCTTCCCCAGTTCCTACTAAAAAAGTTTCACTTCCAACCTGAATATTGAGTCGGCTTCCTTTGTCCTCATTTGTACCTACAGAGTAAGTTTCATTTTTAGTCTTAATAGTGAGTATACTCGTATTGTTATTTGGATTAGCAACAAATATACTACCGTAAACCACATTATTAGATTCAATCTCATCCAAATTTGATCCAAGGATTCTACCATAGATTCCCCTTTGACCAATTGCTCTGAAAAGCCCACCAGATGTGATCGAAATATCACCAGGTACAAAAACTTGGCTATCAAAAGATCCTGAACTAATGGTATCAACTTCTATATTGCCTGCTACAGCAGATAAAACTACTTTTCCATCGGCATCAATAGCATTTGTTTTAATATTGCCGCTACCAGAAGTTAAATTAACATCAGAACTGCTAAATATATTTTGTACTGTAATACTCCCTGGAGCAGATAAGATTACAGCACCAGGATTACCTTCTCCGTCCACAGGATTATTAATGTTTCCTAATGTAATATTTGCCAGTTTTGAGGAGTTGACTATTGATGTGAAAGTTGTCTCTCCTACTTCTCCTGATGGTAGCTGTGGAGAATTTGCTAGTGTAGAAACTCCTGCTCGCAAAATTAATGCTGGACCGCTCGTTAAAATTGCAACGTCAGGATCAGACCCAGTAAGTGTGGGATTTTGTCCAGTGATTTTCACATTACCGCCAGTAATGCTCCCTTGGGATTCTACCTTCAGCGCTAAACCTTCATAATTGCCAAAATTGACATTGCCTATTGAACTAATCAGGGTTTGATAAGGAGCGTCAGTTAAATTTAGGTTTGGGTCAGATTTGAAGTTTCCAACTCCCCCAGCCAGGTTTTGATTAAAGAAAGTACCGCCACTTTTAAAAAGAGCATTACCTGTAATCACTCCATCACTCACCAAAGTAATATTGCCATCACTTTTCAAAATGGATAGAGGGTTCTTAGAGAGCTGAATATTAATTCCTGTATTGCCTTGAATAGAAAGATTGCCAACCGCTATTGCGGTAAATTGTCCACCATCGTCAGAACTATCACTTAGTTGCACTTTGTTTTGTGCCAGTAGCCTAATATCTGCAAAAGATTTGAGCTTACTACTAGTTAAATTCAAGTTTTCCTGACTATCCAGTGTAATATTTCCGCCACCAGAGTTTAATTCACTACTTCCTAAAGTTAAATCTCCCTGACTGTCCAGTGCAATGTTTCCGCCACCGGAGTTGAGTTTACTATTGGTTAAGTTTAAGCTTTCTTGACTGTTCAGTGCAATATTTCCGCCATTTGAGATAATGGCATTATAATCATAAAGGTTAATGTTAGGTGATGAGATTTCAATTGATCGCCCTTGAGTACGAATGGTATAGGATGCCTCAAAGCTTTTTCCTGCCGAAAACCGGATTACTTGTCCTGCATCACCTGCTTGTCCTGCATCACCTGCTTGAGAGATAACATCGTTGAAGACTGAAATATTTTTTGTTGCTTGTAAGGTAACATTACCAGTTATACCTTCAAGGGCATTCGCAGAAATTGCAACATCTTGCCCAGAAAAGTCACCAGTCGATGCCTCAAGAGTACCAGAAGCAATAACAGTGCCTGTGCTTGCTTCGATGTACATATCAGAACCAGTCAGTACAACACGTCCATCCTCGTATACTGTAATTCCTGTCGCATTGCCACCACCGCCACCAGTCAATAGTTGCGGTAATGATAAAACTGGCAACGTCCAGTTGTTTGGCTGACTGTCATTTGCTGCTATTGGTTGTACGTCTAAAGAAAGCAGATTTCCCGCTTGAGTAATTCGCACGACACTCTTACCTGGAACCGCCGCGATAGTAATCTGACCTCCCGGTGCTGAGAGTTTGCCGGTACTCGCCACTGTCCCACCCAACAATGTTAAGTTTTGTCCTTCCCCAACACTTAAGTCGCCAGAATTAATAATTGCCCCTGGATTTTCCGTAGTGAAGGCAAAAGCACTAGGATTGCCTACTAGTTGGGCATAGTTGTTGTTACCAGTCGCACTAAACCAATTAGAACCAAATCCAATGCCGTTAGCTGTTGTTACCGTCAGAGCAGCAGGCAAATTCAGGCTGGCGTTCGGCCCAAAAATAATCCCTGCGGGATTCATTAAGAATAAGTTCGATTTTCCACCTGTAACCTGAATTAGACCATTAATTACAGAAGGATCGCCACCATTTATCCGAGTCAGGATGTTAAGGATTTCCGGTTTAGAAATAAAGTTGGCAATCTGATCTTGGCTCAGACCAAATTTGGTCAAACTATGGAACAGATTTGCTCCATCTTGAGAAGTCTGTCCGCCAGTGATATTGAATTGCTTACCATCAGGAGTCACAACAGTATTTGTGCCGTCTGCTGCTGGAGTAATTGATTGTGCCTGTACTTGTCCGACTCCAATAACTCCCAGCAGAGGGAGTGTTGTTAACCATATACCAATTCTGCTCACTGCAAACTTCCTTAATCTATAATTTGGTTTTTTCAAATAACTTTAGTAAATCTGTAAGAGTCTGTGTTTGCACTAAAGCTCTATAGACAGAATATACTCAGTGTTCACTTTATTGCTAAGGGATACTTAAGTTATTATACTGACTCTTACACAATCTTTAAGAAAAAAAGTTAATTTTTCTGTAATTTCATCTGTCATAAGATATATATTTAAACCTAGAAACAAAATTTTATGTATCACTAAGTTTAGTCTTATATAAGTAAACATTTGTCTTACTAGTATGCTTGAAAAAATACAGTCGCCTTAGCTCAACACCTGCCAAATACTAATGTAGTTTTTAGAACACTGTTGTTTGATAGCAAATATCTGGTTATCAATGGACATAACAGGTAATTCAGCCGATATTTCAATATTTTGTGAAAATCTGTAACCTAATCATAATTGCAATGAATTTCGGGAACCACTGAGTTTAGTTAATTAAAAGTTATTAAATATGATAGTGTATTTACTATACTTCATTGATTACAAAATGTAAATAAAAGCAAATGAGAGTAAACTCTATCTGGTATAAGTAAATTTTAAAACGTATCTATTAAGTGTTAGCACTTATATAGTTGTTGCTACAAAAATACAACGTATAACTTAATTTTTTAGGAAAAACATTGATATGAACAAAGACTCTGTGTGTTGGAGTGTGGTAAATGTGTTGTCTTGGTGGAAGTTGACATTTCCAAGTGCAATGGCACTTGCTTGGTTGTTGCCAAGTTACGCAGCTTCCAGCAGTTCAACTGCCATACCAAGTATTACGCCAACCGCAGATACGGTAGAGATAGCTCAAAACCAGCCTGCACCAACAGTCAATCCAAGACCTGATCCCAACCGTGATCGCTTTCCGCAACCCCTACCAGAACCAACGCCACTACCAGAACAAAAAGAGCCAATTCTGACTCCTCCAACTCTAGAAACACAACCGTCTCAACCAAATGTGCTTATTTTGGTTCGTAAAGTCAACGTTGTTGGTAGCACTATCTTTACTCCACAAGAAATCAAATCGATTGTGCAACCTTTAGAAGGACGCTCTGTCAATCTAGAAGAACTACAGAAGGCAGCCGATGCAATTACTCAACTGTATTTGAACAAAGGCTACATTACCTCAAGAGCAGTCTTAGTCAATCAGGTGATTACTGATGGAGTAGTTCAAATCCGAGTTATTGAAGGTCGTTTAGAGAAAATTCGGATTGAGGGAACCAGGCGATTGAATCGTGACTATGTAAGTAGCCGCGTGCGTTTAGGAATCGGAAAACCCCTGAATTCAAATAAGTTAGAAGAACAACTAAGACTACTCCGCATCGATCCTCTATTTGACAATATAGATGCTAGCTTAAGCGCTGGTTCTAACTTAGGTGAGAGTATTCTCACCATCCGAGTAGATGAGGCAAAGTCCTTTGAAAGTGTTTTTAGTGTAGATAATTACTCGCCACCTAGCATTGCTCCAGAAAGGGCTGGGGTTTTTCTGCGTTACCGCAACTTAACCGGAATTGGCGATGAAATTACTGCCTCTTACAACTTTGGACTGAACTTTGACGATTTTGATCGGGCTGCATCTAACGTATATGATTTCACCTATCGCGTACCGCTCAATCCAATGAATGGGACTGTACAATTTCGTGCAGCACCAAACAACAACAAGTTGGTCAATCCTGCTCCCATACAGCCATTTTCTGATATAAAAGGTAGCTTGGATTTCTATGAAATCAGTTATCGTCAGCCGTTAGTGCGATCGCTAAAAGAAGAGTTTGCTTTGTCTACAGCCTTTGCCTTTCAGGGGAGCAATGGATCTTTTACCTTTGATGGCATTGGCGTGAATACTGAACCTAGCCGCACCCGTGTTCTGAAGTTTGGTCAAGATTATACTCGTCGTGACACTCAAGGAGCTTGGGCGATACAATCTCAATTTAGCTTTGGCTTAGATATCTTCGATGCTACAGTTAGTTCTGAACCAAATCAGAATGGAAGCTTTTTCAGTTGGTTAGGTCAGGTGCAACGGGTTCAACAATTGGGTAATGACAATTTATTGATAGTCCAAGCAGATGTACAACTGACACCAGATGATGTACCGCCATTCTATGAATTTTTTATTGGTGGTGGTCAATCGCTTCGAGGCTACCGTCAAAATGCTCGTTCTGGAGACAATGGATATCGGCTATCAGTAGAAGGTCGAATTCCTATATTACGTAATGGTGAAAGAGTCCCTATTTTGCAACTTGCCCCTTTTGTTGATTTAGGCCAAGTCTGGAATAAAACGGGTAATGTTAACAATCTATTTTTGGCTAGTGCAGGTTTAGGATTGCTATGGCAGCCAATGCGGAATTTTAACATCCGAATTGATTATGGCATTCCCTTTGTAGATATAGAAAAGCCAAGCGGTAGTCTTCAGGACGATGGCTTGCACTTCAGTCTCACTTACAGTCCTTAATCATCTTTGAGATCCTCATGATCTGGTAAATTCTCCATTTCTTCAGCAATTAGCGTTTGAAAATCTTCGTCACAATGACTATGTAGATGAACCGCAGCAGCTAAGAGTTCTGCGAGAATTTCAGCTTGTTGGTTAGCAGTTAAACTAGTTAACTGTAACTGGTTAACTAATGCTTGTACTTTCAGGCACTCTGTACCTAATTCAGCAATCAAGTTACTAAGGGTTGAATTCGTGACTGCAAGAGGGCGATCGCTAATCTGCATATTTATTGTCCCAATCTTTTACGCGCTTGTTGCATTGCCTTGTCAAAAGCACGAATCTCTTTTTCCCAATGCTTAATTAAACCTTCGTCAGGAAAACTCTTCTCTGATTCCAGTCTAATCTTTTCTTGATGTTCAGTAATTCTTTGAGTTAAAGATTTAATTGCCTTTTGATGGTGCTTCTTACTCATTACTCCGAACGATAGGCAACGCGGAGACTTTGGACTAAAATCACCAGAGATGCGATCGCCATCAACCCGCCCCAAAACCAGTAAGGTAAAAACAAATATCGCTGCATTTGCGCTGTATCAGAGAGTCCAAGGGGGCCAGCAGAACTACTAAATAAATAATCAAGTTGATGGTACGTACTTACACAAGCTTGTACACCCAGAAATTGAATGGCAAACCCCTGTGCCCAGCGAGGTGCTTTCAGGGCGATACCCAAGATTATTAAACCCAATAAGGGAATTGCCACCAATCCAAACCAGGAACGTATCCAAATTAATGTGGAAAGTAGCAAAAAACTCCCTAATATTTTTAAACTTAGGGAAGCTGCTTTAAAACTACGGGAAGCCAGAATCAAAGCTGCACCCGCAAGAGGCGGCCCCATTGGGCCGGCGGCGGCGACCATTGCCGGGCCAATTGGCCCCAATGACGACCGGATGCCATAAGTTGCAACACCGGAACCATTGCTAAAAATCTGTAATTTTTGAAACTGTCCCCCTAATAGGAGTGCCATTAAGCCGTGACCCATTTCATGGAACCAGGTTGCCAGAATTGTAAATGGGTATAAGATATAATCACCTCCTGGTACTTGCCACAGTAAAGCAGTTGCGATCGCTGCTGCAATTAGCCAGGTTAGCCCCATACGCTCAACAACTGACGGGGCTTCTTGGGTGAGCAAGGGTTCAGAATTTTTACTTGGTTCCCTCATAGGTCACTCTATTTTGGATTTTAGATTTTCTGGAAAATTCAAAATTTAAAATTGGCAGTGTATTTTATCTATCCTAGTGTAATTATTGAGGTAGTGGAGTTGCTGGACAATGCAACAATTCGCACATCGAAGCGACGGCTATAAACTATGGCGCTACTAAAAACAACATAGTTATCCGTCGCTCGTCTAATGCGGTGCATTTGTTTCTCCTCCAAAAAGCAGGCCGGAGGATGGCCGAAAATGCTTAGACTGATGTCACAGTTGATGGAAAATCAGTTAAGCAAGTTGAAACAGAAATGTCATTAAATCTCCTTTACCCAAACTGATGCGATCGCCTGGTCGCAATCGATGACGATTCCCTGGTAAAAGGGGCAAGTTATTAATGTAAGTGCCATTAGAACTTCCCACATCTTCTACATAGTGAGCGTCTCCCTCAACACGAATATCTGCATGAATCCGCGAGACAACTTCTGAATTTGGAAATCCTGAAACGTCTATATCTGGAGGAATCCGGTCATTGGGCTTGCCGATATGAATCACAGAGAGATTTTGCGGCAATTCAATTAGTCGATCGGTTTGAACGTGGATTAACCGCGCTATAACCTGCTGCAATTGCGTTCTGGCAACGGTTGCAGTTGGTGCTGGTGCAGCTGGAGGAGGTAGTTCCGCTTCAGAGGGTGGCGATGGTTCCAACGGTGGTGGAGTAGGAATACTTTGTCCAGAAACTATGGGTACTGCGACGCTTGGCTCTGCTTCTGGGGGGCTGTTTTCTATAACAGCTGCCTCTGGGGGAGCTACTGGGGGAGCTGCTACCTCTGTTGCTGGTAAAGATGAACTGGGAGGATGAGAGTTAGTAGAACCGCTCATTCCCAAAGCATCTGGTTGTAAAAGTTCTAACAGAGGATCGGGTGGAACTAACGGTGGTACTTCCACAGGAACATCGGGAGTAACTGTTGTAGCTACCGAACTATGAACATGTGGAACTCCTGCGGAGTGAAGGTTACAGCCACACTGTCCACAGAATGCAGCATCTGCCTGCACACTTGCCCCACAACTAGGACAGTTAGTAGTCGCGGGCAACGGTGTATAGCAAGCTTCGCATTGGACAGCACCATCAGGGTTGGGATGATTGCAATTAGGGCAGACGATCATCGATATTTAGCCTTTGTTCAAGATCATCATAAATATAGGTAGGACTGGCAAGCAGAGGGCGGCCCTAGCTTTAGATTCTAGCAATTACTGCCGATTTGATACGGGGAAGGGAGGAGTGGACACAGGGAAGGGGGAAGGGGGCAGAGGGACAAGAGGACAAAAGGACAAGGTGACAAAAGTTTAGAACTTACAACAAGTCTTTCCCCTTGTCCCCATTTCCTATTCCCCATTCCCCATTCCCCATTCCCCAATCCCCAAGTTTAATGTTGAAGTTCCGAACCTGCTGCCGCATCCAGCAGCCACCAAAGTTCACCTTGGGGCCGAATTAAGCGGGATGGGTAAGCGAAGTCATCGGCGACAGGTGCAAAGACTTGTGCCAAAGCTGGGCGTTTATTAGCACCAGCAACCAGAAAAATCACATTGAGAGCAGAGTTGATGAAGGGGTATGTGAAACTTATTCTGGGGTTTCCGTCTTTGTTACCTACAGTCACCAGGCGATCGCGTACTTTGAGAGCCTCTGTGTGGGGAAACAAAGATGCAGTATGTGCATCATCACCCATTCCTAGTAATACTACATCCAAGGCGGGAAACTCTACCCCAGAAGAATTGAAAAATTCTTTGAGATGTTGTTCATACTTTGCAGCCGCGAGTTCTGGATTGGCTTCTAAAGTTGGTACGGGGTGAATGTTAGCTGCTGGGATATCAACACGATCTAGCCATGCACGACGCGTCATCAGTTCATTGCTATCGGGGTGATCTGGTGGTACGTAACGTTCATCTCCCCAGAATACATGAATTTTATCCCAAGGCAGTTTTTGAGTAGCGATCGCTTCGTATAACGGTTTAGGTGTACTGCCGCCAGATAAGGCGATGGTAAACCGCCCTCGCTTCTCAATAGCAGTTTCTAACTTAGACAGAATTAATTCTAGCGCTCGTGCAACCAGCGCCGGCTGATCCGGTAGAACTTCAACGGTTTTGCTCATGGCTTCATCATCATATTGCTGGCTTCCAGCAATACCATACCGAACTTATTACAATCCTCCTTTTTAACTTTTGAAACATTTAACATCATGGATTAAGTAGGCTTGAAAAACGTTGACCACCTTATCACCTTCAATGGTAAGTTGTCAGTAGTCAGTCGTACTAACTACTAACTACTCTCATAATTATTTTTATTTACACCCAGTTACTTGATACTTTGTTGATTTACACCACAGAGGATACATTTATTAATTCTTATTAAAAATTAATAAAACTAATTAATCACAAACAATGCTTCCCAATCAGCGATCGCTTCACGCTGGGCAATTAACAATTCCTGAATTCCTTTTTGGGCAACATCTAGCAGATGATCCAACTGAGTGCGGCTAAAGCTGCCTTCTTCGGCTGTTCCTTGGACTTCAATGATTCCCAGGTGTTGATTCATCACCACGTTAAAGTCTACTGTTGCAGCCACATCTTCGATGTAATTAAGATCCAAAAATGGCTCTCCCTCCAGTAATCCTACGGAAACTGCTGCTACCTGTCCACACAGAGGCGATCGCTCTAACACGCCTTCCTGCAACAATTTAGAAATCGCATGAGCCAACGCCACAAAGGAGCCTGTAATCGCTGTTGTTCTAGTTCCAGCATCTGCTTGCAAGACATCAGCATCCACAGTTAGCGTGCGTTCTCCCAGTGCCTCAAAATCCACTGCTGCACGTAAGCTGCGCCCAATTAAACGTTGAATTTCTTGCGTCCGTCCAGATAATTTCAATAATTCCCTTTCTTGGCGTTTTTGAGTGGCAGATGGTAACATTCGGTACTCAGCAGTTAACCAGCCTTTACCACTTCCTTCGAGAAACTTCGGGACTCCCTTATTAACGCTAACGGTACAAAGTACTTGCGTATCACCGCATCTTGCAAGAACAGAACCGGGGGCAAAGCGGGTGAAACTGGGGTGAAAGCTAATCGGACGTAGTTCGTAGGGAATCCGACCATCAGGACGCTGCCAAGCCATTAGAATTGCCTCAAGTTTTACAATACTGCCTTAAGATTACCTTAGTGTTGTAAATCATCTTTTTGGGCATTGGGCAAAACAGTTCCGTTAGCGGATAGCTAAGGTTTAGCCCGTGCTGAGTAAAGAAGTGAGATTCCCCACTCAGGACTCAGCACTCAGGGCTCAGTACTCAGCACGAAGTACTCATCAAGGAACTGAAAGTAGAGTCAAAATATTTTGCTGCACCATCTCTGGTGATTGGTCGCCGTTGATGGTCAATAGGCAGCGGCGACGGTCGTAATATTCTAGGATTGGAATGGTGCGATCGTAGAATAATTCTACACGGCGCTGCACGATTTCGGGTTGGTCATCTGGTAGCGATCGCCCCAAGGATCGACTAACCATTACTGCTTCTGGAACTTGGAGATAAATTGCCCAATCTAGCTTTTGCCCTAAATCGTCCAATAAAAAATCTAATTCCTCAGCTTGGAAGGCAGTACGAGGATAACCCTCTAAGACCCAATCGCAGTTTATATCTGGTTGTCTGAGGCGAAGTCTGATCAAATCAACGATCATTTCGTCTGGAACTAACTCCCCTTTTTGTATGTAGGGCAGTGCATGATAACCTAGTTCATTTAGACTAGCGTAAACCGAAAGAGAAGTCCGGGGATCGGCTTCTGACCATCGCAATTCCGGCAGGGGCTGATTGCCAGATATTGCTTCCCGTAAAATCTCACCTGTAGAAATCAGAGGAATATCAAAGTATCTGCCAAGCCTTTGTGCTTGAGTGCTTTTCCCCGATCCTGAACCTCCCAGAATCACCAATCTCACAACAATTCACTCCTCATGCTGTCAAATTTACTACTTGCTAAGTCTGTTTTGCCCAAACAACCGAAAAATCTAACATCTAGGGATTTTCAGACGTTATTCTCAGCCTTTTTAAATAATTGTAACTGTAACTTTTATGTTCTAATTTCTACAAATATTTACAGTGAAAAGACGTAAATTTAAATAAAAACAACTCTTGACTTACACACAAACGTAGTGTTTGACTAATAATGCAATTTGTCAAATCCACCACACCTGTGAAAACAGATTGATTATACAGGCAGATTTGTACTAATTACTGACAGCAAAGAAACTTAATTATTGTATCTTTTTGAACTTAACCCTATGGTTGCCCAGCTAGAAACTCAAAGCATCAATTCAACCCTTACCTTGCCATATCCAGTTGAAGGACTAGTGCAAGTTTTCACTAGCTCACATCGTAATTTTTTCACGAGCGTTATAGCTCAATCACTTAGAATAGCTGGACAAGGAACGTCAGTATTAATCGTGCAGTTCCTCAAAGGAGGCATTCGTCAAGGACACGATCGACCCATACAATTAGGGCAAAATTTAGATTGGATTCGCTGCGATTTGCCTCGTTGTATCGATACACCACATTTAGACGATACGGAAAATCAAGCCTTACAAAAGCTGTGGCAATATACACAACAAGTAGTATGTGAGAGCAAGTATTCTCTCGTGGTCTTAGATGAGTTAAGTTTGGCGATTAACTTTGGTTTAATTCCTGAAACCGAAGTTTTAGCGTTTCTGGCAAA
This sequence comes from Nostoc sp. LEGE 12447, assembly GCF_015206985.1. Taxonomy (NCBI): domain Bacteria; kingdom Bacillati; phylum Cyanobacteriota; class Cyanophyceae; order Nostocales; family Nostocaceae; genus Nostoc; species Nostoc sp. LEGE 12447. Next base: position 402,157 of record NZ_JADEXT010000001.1, read on the forward strand.
ACGCCCTCCCCACGTGGATATTATTCTCACAGGGCCAGAAATGCCCAAATCTCTCTTGGATGTAGCAGATCAAATTACAGAAATCCGTCGAAGTTATCGACCCTAAACAAAGTACTCAGTTCGTGCTAATATATCGAGTCTGTTTGAATTAACGTTAGCAACGAACTTGTGATTAAGAACGATATCTGGATTACTGAAATGGCTCAACAGGGCTTGATTTCGCCCTTTGAGCCAAGCCTAATCCGAAAAGTGCAAAAAGATGAGTCTGTAGCGGTTCAGCCTGTAATTAGCTACGGTTTGTCTTCTTATGGTTACGATATACGCCTTTCCCCGGCAGAGTTCCGCATTTTTCGACACATTCCCGGAACTGTAGTTGATCCCAAAAACTTTAATCCCGATAATTTAGAGCCAACAGCATTGCATACTGATACTAGTGGCAGTTACTTTATTTTACCTGCTCATTCCTATGGACTTGGGGTTGCTCTAGAAAAGCTGGAGGTTCCTGAGAATATTACAGTAATTTGCATAGGTAAATCAACTTATGCAAGATGTGGCATAATTGCAAATTTAACGCCTGCTGAAGCTGCATGGCGAGGTCATTTAACTTTAGAATTTTCTAATTCTTCTAGTGCTGACTGTCGCATTTACGCTAATGAAGGCGTGGTGCAATTACTATTTTTAGAAGGTGAACCCTGCGCTATTAGTTACGAAGCACGCCAGGGAAAATATCAGGATCAGCAAGAAATTGTGACTTTGGCTCGTATTTAGACTGAATGATATCTAAAAAAACCTTACACAAAATATAGAACTTAAATCTATTCACCAATTGCAGTGCTAGTAATAATTTGATTGCAGATGTATCTAGAGGGTAATTGCGTTTACCGTTGGGCTTGGCTTAGGGCCATTTTTTCATCGCGCTTCTAGCCAAACCTGTAAATCGGCCAAACTAGTAAAATCTAACAGTGCTTCACTCAAATCTTCCAGAACAGGCAAAGGTAAACCAGAAATGGAGGAGCGTATTTCCTCAGAAAGTTCCCCAAATCGCTTAGTTAATTGTCGGAGAATGAGATTAGCTGTTGCTTCCTCACGTCCTTCTTCACGTCCTTCCTCACGTCCTTCTTCCTTAATTTCTCGGTAAACTCGCGTTTCCTTAAGCGTGATTCCTAGCATAGACTCTACCTCCGCTTGGGTTAATTGTTCAAATCTGTACACCATGATCGTCGTAATTAATTCAATTATGGCGCGACTCGATGGTAATAGCGCTTCTTGATTGGTTCTTGTTAACAAATACCTTGCTTCTTCTGGCGCTTGTTCTTCATCCACTGTAGTTAATACCATCAACGCTACCCATATAGGTAATTGACGAATATCACCTAACTCATCTAAGTATACCCGATGTATTTGTTCACCGTTCAGTAATGAACGATGAGGATGAATATCGCTTTGTTCGATACTGCGCGACGGGTAAATTATCACTGCTTGCCAGTCGCTAAATCTGACACGGTTGCGATAGAAATATAACGAAGATTCAGCCCATACTCTTTCATAAAGTTGTTCATCTTTCTGGAACTGAACCTCGCAAAAATATACAACTCCAACGCCATCACTTTCAGGCGGTAGAAATACTCCATCAATTTCAAATTTTGGTTCTTTGACTGCGACTGAATCAAAACGATAACTATCTACATTATTTGGAGGATTTGTCAACAGTTCAAAGAGTAATGTGGGAGACTGTTGAAACAGTTTGTAAAATATTGAGTCTCGACGCATGAAAGCATTTTATTAATTTTTTATTCTAATGATTATGGTGCAAGTCTGGCCTTACCCAGACGCTGTTTTTCATACCATTGTGCGATCGCAGGTGCCCAATCTTCAAAGTGAGGCCACATCATTTCACACAACTTCTGAATTTCAAGTTGAGCATCTTTCTTATTTCTCAGGTCACAAAAATGCAAGAAAGACCTTAAATTGAAACTAACTACAAAATGCTGGCGATAATCAAAAGGTACTTTACCCCTTGCGTGTTCTTCAGACATTCCAGCCTCAAAATCAGCTTGATATCGTTTAGCTGCTTCCAAACACCACTCCAAATCTGCTGCTCGTTGCTCTGGTGAATAATGGTATTTTTTGCCTTGTCTATCAGTGTAATAACCAACAGGGCGTAGGTAAAAAACATCTTCTATATCTTTCTTACCTTCTAGTACATCAATAAATTGGTTGCCTGTGTACCTAAAAGACTGAACATCAAATGATACTCCTACACGATGTGTACGAGCCTGCTGCATGACACTGTGGGGAAAGTAGCCACAGTTGAAAACAATTTGGGGATGCTCTAGAGGCCCATAGTGTCCCCTCTCACCCGCTAAAAGTCGCTTAACAATAACTTCGCCGCTTTGTGACTCCGAGGGCCAAGAGTCGCGCTCATCAAACACGAACCCATCGGTATAGTCCTGGTGCATCGCTGCATAAATCACTTGCTGCGGGTTTGGCGTTTTGGCAATAACCTCTACTCGAAATCGATGCATTAGCTGTTGGGGAATGGATTTATGACTGAAGGTGCTTACAAATAAGGAGCGGAGCCTGTTGCTTAGACATGGCTTTGAACTCAATCCATCATCATATCTCTTCTTTGGCTTGGGTTTTTACTTGATCAATCAGATTAATATACTTTACAAATATTAATAATTTTGTTACAGTTGTTTACATAAAGAGAAAACAGGGAAAAATCCATGCGTACAAGCACTGCTATAATTGACGACCAAGGCAAACTGAACAACTTTGCAATCGAGCCAAAAGTTTATATAGACGAGCAAGGCGATCGCACTGGTTTCACTCCCTATGCAGAAATGCTCAACGGTCGTTTAGCAATGATTGGTTTTGTTTCCCTGATAGCATTAGAAGTATTCACAGGACACGGTATTGTTGGTGTTTTGGCAAATCTGTAAAAACTAATTTTTTATAACGTAATTCTCAATAAATATTAAGAGACGGTAGATTTACCGTCTCTTCTTTTATGGAAAGCTTAGTGCTAGAGTGAATATACTGATAGCAAAAGCCCTTATTAGCGTAAAAATATTAGGTGAACTATGGCTTTAACTGCTTCAACAATGTTGCCATTAGGCACAAAAGCACCAGATTTTAATCTACCTGAAGTGGTATCTGGAAAGGCAACTTCGCTTTCTACCTTTGCAGATAAAAAAGCGCTGTTGGTGATGTTTATTTGTCGGCATTGCCCATTTGTAAAACACATCCAACAAGAATTAGTGCAGTTAGGAAAAGATTATTTTACAAGTGATTTAGCGATCGTTGCCATCAGTGCTAACGATGCCAAGAATTATCCCGATGATGCACCAGAGTCGTTACAAGCATTTGCCACCGAACAAGGGTTTAATTTTACCTTATGCTACGACGAGAGTCAGGAGACGGCAAAAGCTTACACAGCAGCTTGCACACCTGATTTTTTTGTATTTGATGAGCAACGCAAACTTGTTTATCGGGGACAATTAGATGATAGCCGTCCCAGTAATGGTAAACCTGTAACAGGTGCAGATTTACGCGCAGCCATTGAAGCAGTGCTGGCAGGCAAACCTGTTACAAGCGACCAAAAGCCGAGTGTTGGTTGCAATATTAAATGGAAACCCGGAAACCAACCCAGTTATTTTGGTTAAAAGCGGCTACATCAGCTTATTCATATCCGATCCGGCAACACCGGATTAAGATTGTATAGCGATCGCTCTTTTGTTTTCCGAGAGTGACAAAAAAGGGCTATTCTTTCAAGCTAATTGTCTTTTTTTCTTCAGCCATATTCCCAACAAGCCAGCAATTGCTATTCCTCCAAGACTTGATGGCTCAGGCACAGACAGAGATTTTACACTCACATTATCTAAGTATAAAAAACCATAGCTAGCTCTACCACCCAACTTTAACTCTGTAGATGATTTTGTTGCCAAAAAATTCAAGTCATATTGTGTGAAAGGACTTCCAGCAACATTTATAGTATTTATTTTATCAAAGACTTTATTTCCATCGACAAATGCCTGAAATATGTTATCAACTTGACTGCTATCTTCGTCTGTTCCTAAAAAGAAACTGAGATTATAGTTACTACCGATAGTTGTAGCTAAATTCTGGGATATATAAGCAGGATTTACAAACGAACCAATCGATAAACCTTGATTACCACTCTCATACTGAGGAAAATTGTTAATTCTAATCCCTGATGTATCGATCGGATCGCCAGATTTGATCCAGTCTGTAATATTAGGATTTGGAACATTGGGGTTGTTAGGATCTACGAGAGGATCAAGTTCAAAGCTTCCGTTCCTAACAAGTTCTACTGCTTGTGCTGCTGTATTATAAATATTGGTAATCACAGCTGTGCTAGCTAAGGTAGTAGTAACACTAAAAACAATAATTGAGAGTTTTTTGGTTAAATTCATCAAACTTGACTCCAAATAATTCAAAATCACAACAACGTAATGCATCAAATATCTTCAGATCCCCCTTATAAGGCTTAATGGGGGGGATCTTGATACAACCTAATACTTTACAAATATCCTCTAAGGTGATGAAGCAGCTTACATTTTGACCTATAGTTCATTGTTGTCCTTCATCTTCAGGTGCTGCTTTGACACTCACATCATCCAAATATAAAAATGCATACTTGGCTAGAGAACCAAACTTTATCTCTGTAGATGTTCCTTCCGCTTCAAAATCTAACTTGTATTCTGTGTAGGCTTGGTAGGCAATATTCTTTTTGGAAGAAACCTTCTCACCATTTACAAATACGTGAAGTTTATTATCAAGATTGGGTGCTTCCTCTATGGATGCTAAATAGTAAGTAAGTTGATAGTGTTGACCAGGAACTGTAGGGATAGTCTGTGATATGTAAGCAATACTTGAAAATGCACCAAGCGATAAACCTTGATTACCAGTATGAGGAAAGTTGCTAATCGTAACACCAGATGCAGCTGTTGGATCGCCAGATTTAACCCATCCTGTAACATTAGAGTTTAAAATGTTGGGATCATTAATATCTGCGAGAGGATCTATTTCAAATCCCCCGTTGTTAATCAGTTCTTGTCCTTCCGCTTGTGCTGTCGATTTATAAGTATTGGTAAGCACAGCAGTATGAAGAAAGGCAGTGGTCAAACTACAAACAATAATTGAGAGTTTTTTAGTGAACTTCACGAGATATTACTCCAAATAGTTCAAAATTCACGACAACGACTACTTAATTGATTTACTTTGTGGTAATTAAGGCGCAAGAAACCCATAATTATTTTTGAAAATATTCTGAGCAGTAGTACCAGTTAAGTAGTTAGAAAAACTCTGTGCGGTCGTTAAAACTGTAGTTCTGGTGAGTATACCCAATGGATAGACAATCGGATTGCTCTCTGTTGTTAGAGCAGTTTCTACAACTCTTACTTTGTTAGAAAGAGCAGCATCAGTTTTGTAAACTGCACCTGCATCGATAGTTTTATTTACACCTCCAACTACAAGAGTTTTATTTTCAACAGCAGTTAAAACGTTACGCACATTGCTAGCAAGGTATAACTTAGGGTTGAGAGTAGTGAAAATACCCCGGCTAGTGAGAACTTGTTTGGTATAATTTCCTGCTGGCACAAGTGGAGGAGTACCTGTATAGTCACCTATGGCAATACCAGTAATATTGGCATTGGTCAAACCATTGAAGCTGGTGAGAGCAGCGCTACCAGCACTAACAGGAGGTGTCGTAGGGGCAATCAAGACTAGACGATTTCTGACAACGTTTTTACGGCTACCTGCTACCAACTTACTTGGGCTTGCATTCTGCAAGACATCTATTTGGTCGGTAGCAGCTGAAATGAAAATATCTGCTGGGGCTCCTGCTTGTATTTGACTCAGCAAGGTACCAGAAGCTCCAAATGTATAAACAATGTTGATAGTCGGGTTAGCATTTTGGAATTGGGTTTTAATTGCATTCAGTGCGTTTGTTAAGCTGACAGCCGCATACACGTTAAGTGTGGTTGTGGAGCTTGCTGGCGATAAATGGACAAATTGAAAGCCTATTACCAACATCATGCTGGTAACTGCTGTAGCTATCCAAGCAATAAGTCTTCTTCTGTTCATGAAAGTTATAGTTTGGGGAAATATTAGCTGAATGTGTCATTTTTGACATAAATACATTACATACAGACAACAGAAATCAACTGCACTGAATGCAGAGGATATGGATAAATCTCATTTAGAGAGAGTTTTGACGTAATTGCTACGCACTAAAAATTCTGGAAATAAACAAACGGACTCGCAATTGCTAAAAGCATTAGTTATGATGAGCCGTTATTATTTCCAAGTAGAATTACACAAACAAAAAGTGAAATGTATTTAGTGATGAAATAATATCAGTTAAACACGAATATTACCAATATTTTTGGTTATAAAATCCTGACAAAAAGCTTAGTAAGGGAAATTAAACTTTAAAAACACCCTGAATTACTTATCCAGTACAGGTTTTTTGTAAAAATCTATTTTAGTATTTTTTACCAACAAAGTAGTTTTAAACAAGTTATTGCCTAATTTAGTTGGTAATTAAGCTGGTGTACTAGTGCTGTACTAACACTAGTGAAAAGCGATCGCACTTACCGATGCAATACTGCTCGGTTAAGGATTTTTAACTCAGAATTGGGTTTGGGGTAAAGGTTAAAGGTTTTTTCTTTCCCCTTCCCCCTTTTCCCCTTAACCGACAAGTATTGCTTACCGATGTGTAAAAAAGGAGCGATATCTGCGGCGGTAAACCACGAATCCAGGAGTGCTTGTAACTCATCTATTTAGATTAACTACATATAATTCTCTGTGTGTATAAAAATATATATAAACTTTTATGCTATCAATAAAAAAATTAATTTGGCATACATCTAACGATAGATAGCTTTTATGGAAAAATAGTTTAGATTTGTAACAGGTTACACAGAACTAGGTAAAACACATGGCCAACATAATTGACACTGCCACTAACAATGGTTCTTTCAAGACACTAGTTGCAGCAATCCAAGCGGCTGGTCTGGTAGATACACTGAAAGGTGATGGCCCATTCACCGTCTTCGCACCCACAGATGAAGCATTTAACAAGCTTCCAGCAGGTACAGTAGACGCATTACTGAAAGATATTCCAAAGCTCAAGAAAATCTTGACCTATCATGTAGTCTCAGGAAAGGTACTGGCTGCTGATGTAGCTAAACTGAAGACAGCTAAAACAGTTGAAGGTTCAGATGTAAAAATTGACGCTTCTAATGGCGTTAAAATCAATGATGCAACAGTTGCAGCAGCAGATGTTGCTGCTGACAACGGTGTCATCCACGTAATTGACACAGTTTTGATTCCTGCATAAACAAACTTCAGAATAGCGAATGCTATTTCTGGGGCGGCGACTACCCATAGTCGTTTCTTGATTAAAATCTGGTTGAATGTTTTTTAGTAAACACCAACTACCAACAAATCCATCTAGATATTGTCTAGATGGATTTATTGTTTTATGTCTGTGGAGACGTTGCAATTGCTAGCCTCTCTTAATTAGGTGTAATCAAATTTTTAGTTTTGCCAAACCTAAATAACGGATACCTTCGGGGGAAATGTCAAAACGGCAAGGTAGGACTTCTAAACCAAGAGCGATCGCATCCCGTAATAATTTACCATAGACAGGATCTGTGCGATCGCCAGGGGAGAACTCGATACAATCACCGCGATTGATAAAGTAAAGCATCACCGCACGAGTTAGAGGTAGTAGCGCTATTAGTTCTCGCAAGTGTTTTTGTCCTCTTGTAGTTTCCGTGTCAGGAAATAAAGCTAATCTTCCCTCAGACAAAGTTGTATTTTTCACCTCTAAATAAATCGGGCGTTCCTCATCACTCCCCGTCAAGAAAAAATCCACTCGACTTTTTTTATCTAGCCCATAAACCACCTCACCCTTGATTTGGCTATAGTCGCCCAATTCTGGAAAAAGGTGTTTCGCCAAAGCTAGCTTTACCACCCGATTGGGCAAAAAAGTATTTATGCCTACCCAAGTCGGCTCATTATCATGTACCTGAATTAGCTCTAAAGTGTAAGCCAATTTGCGGTTAAGATTATCACTTTTGGAAAGCTGTACAGCACTTTGCACAGTTGATACTCCAGTCATTGGCCCTGTGTTGGGACAATGTGCTGTCACTATTTCGCCAGAAGTAAGTTGAACTTCAGCAAAAAACCGCTTGTAACGCTTGAGTAAAATACCCGGATACAAAGGTGGGTAACGATAAAGCCAATCCATCATTATAAAACCTTGTTGCTGCTAGTAAATATACGTCGATTCCTTAACCACCTAACTCTCAACAGCAAATCTCTTCAGCAGCGACTCCCCACTGTCACAAAAATCAAGCAACTTCACATATCATGAATTGTCAATTTTTGTAGTTAAATTGACAACATAGTAATAAAAAGTAGCATATACTCAGTGTTATAAGCCTTCCATAAAAAATCTGGGAGACTTCCAACGTGCAAGGAGGTAAATCCTATGCAAAAAGTGTGGACAGCGACGGAATTAGAATATGCTTTTCTATTTACTTTAAGAAAAGTAAATTCCATCAATCTAGAGGGTTTCAAGCCATTTTTTAGTAATATGCCTGTTGACCCTTATATCAAAGGCAATTATCGTTCCAGAAGATTATCTCGGTTCACTGTTTCTGGAAACGAGTTAATCAAATTACCTCATGGCTACTTTTTTCAAAGTAAAGAATATAATCCATTAGTAGGTGACATAAAAAGAGAGTTTGCAGAATTAGATGATGCACTCATAAAACTTGATATTTTTAGAAATCTTGTTTTAGCATTTAGTGATTCTTGTAAACTTCATCCTGAAGCTGAAATCGGAGTTCATCAAATAAGAATTAGTTGTTCACCAGACAATTTTAGTAATCCAGCACCTGAAGGTATCCATCAAGATGGTACTGATTTTATTGGCGTATTTTCAGTAGATAGAGATAATATCCAAGGTGGAGAAACACATTTATATACTGCCAAAAAAGAAAAACCTGTGTTTAGCAAAGTTCTAAATCCGGGGGAACTATTATTGGTCAACGACCATGAATTTTTCCACTTTGCAAATCCGATAAAACCAGAAACTAATGGTCAAGGAAGTTGGGATATTTTTGTACTAACTTCTCCTAGCTTACTTTCAGAATAATTTTAGTTAACTGTAAATATTTGACAATCTACGATATGTGGGGAATTGAATGTAGTCATTTCCCCAGTTTTTTTATTTGGAATTGGAAATAATTAGGCTGATAGTGGTTTATCTATAGCAACCCTATCTGATTTGTGAAAATTCTCACTGTCCAGATCCCCGACTTCTTAAAGAAGTCGGGGATCTAACTTTTCACGAATGATTTAGGATTGCTATAGTTGCCATATCAGTTAATATATCTCCAATCTGGAGGTGTACAATCTTTAATTGGGTAAATCCCCCTGAGAAAATTTCCGGGATGTGTTCGTTTTAATTCATTGCAAATCCGAAATCAAGCAAAGCCATGCTGAATACTTAAAATATTAAGAGTAAGTGGATAGGTTAGGCCACGAAGCAAGCTTGCTGAAATTCAACTAACTGAATCAACCAAACAAATGCTATGAATGACGAATTTTACAATAGAGGATTAGAAAAGGCTAGACGAAAAGACTACGCCGGAGCAATTGAGGAATTTAACCATGCTTTACAACTAACACCTTACTTTACCGAAGCTTACTTACAACGAGGTTTGGCATATTATGACTCAGGAGCAATCCTTAAAGCTGTTTCAGATTATACCGAAGCTCTGAAATTTAATCCTGAGAGTGTAGAGGCGTATTATTGCCGTGGATTGGCTAGGGTGGCGCTGAAAAACTTACCGGGGGCGCTAGAAGATGTTGAACGCGCGATTCGTCTCAATCTTAATTATGCTGCGGCTTATAATCTGCGGGGAATGGTGCGGCGCAAACAGGGTTATATTCAAGATGCGATCGCTAACTTTAAAAAAGCAGCACAATTATATCTAGAACAACAGGATAAAGAGAATTGTCGCCTGTGTCTGGAACGAATTAAACAGCTACAACCCCAAGAATTACCTGTAGTACAGCAATCACGTTCCACCAATGCACCAGTTTTATCCACCAATGATTATTTCACGCAATTATTAGAAAAGGCTGAAAAGGGAGATACCCAAGAGGCATTGGCAGATTTAAACTGGGTATTGAAAGCCGATTCACAAGATGCCCAAGCTTACTGCTGTCGTGGGGTTGTGCGTTGTAAAATGGGAAATTATCGTGAAGCGATCGCAGATTTTAATCAAGCATTGCGACTAAATTTTCAAGATGCCATTGTCTATCGCAACCGAGGTAAAGCCCGTTCTATATTGGGAGATCATCAAGGTGCGATCGCGGATCTTAACCAAGCACTCCAAATCCAACCACAAGATCCTTTAGTCTATATTGCCAGAGGTAATGCCTATCGGACAACGGGCAACTATCTCGGTGCAATTCAAGATTACACCCAAGCATTGCAAATCAATCCTGATGATGCTCAAGCTTACTACAATCGTGGCATTGCCTATACTTGTTTAGAAGAAATGCAAAATGCCGTGGAAGATTATCAACGGGCGGCGAGTATTTTTTGTGAACAAGAAGACTGGGGAAATTATCAACAAGTTTTAAGTCGCCTAGAAAAAATCCAGAAATTTAGTCCACAGTCAAAAAAGCAAAAATATAACTTGCTACATCAGCGACTTTTGCGAATGGTTGGGGGATATTGGGAAATTGCCGAACGATTGATTCAGCAGAAACAGGATTACCATCCTGGAATGTCAGACGAGTGGTATTTGCAAAAAGTGATTGATGATCTAGAACGCGATCGCGGTAGATAAAAATGAAGGAGACAAGAGGCAGGGCACATACTTCTCGGTTAAGGGGAAAAGGGAAGGGGAAAGAAAAAACCTTTAACCCTTACCCTTTTCCCTTTACCCAAAATCCGATTCCGAATTAAAAATGCTTAATCGAGAAGTATTGAGAGGCAGGAGGAAAACTGGCCTCTGCAAAAACTATTTTCATTCATAAATGCCACTAGCTATACACATAAATACACCCGTACAAATGTACGGGTGAAAATGCGATCAATCACTTGCGATTGGCTTATGCGTTACCACCTTTAACTAACTACCGCTTCAGCTTTTTCCTCGGCTTTTTCCTTGACTAGCACATAAGGCTGTTCTGCACCTTGTGCTAAATATTCAGCTAGCTGACTTTCAATTTGATCGCGCACAATTTGACGATACTCTAGAAAATGCTCGTTGTGGGCGCAAGCAGAAATGTAATGCTCAATCACTCCAGGGTTACGCTTGAGAATGCTAAACAAATGGTGCCAGAATTTCCAACGGGTTTCCCGTTTGATTCCTTGTCGCCAAATTACAATCAGCAAGGCTTTTACAACTATCCACTCTGGCATCTTTGCTGGCGCTTTCCAACTCGGTAAACCCATCATTAAGAAACAGCGATAGGTACGATCCAAGTAATTTACTGGGTCGTATAAAGTACAAAAGGCTTCAACATATTCTCTAGCAAGTTCTTCTAACGGACGGGTGGGCAAGAAGTTCATCAATGTTGTTTGGTTGATGTTTCCATCTTGATTTTCCCGTAGTCGTCCTTCTTTTTTCAGGCGATGCCAAAGCGCGGTGTTAGGTAACGCTTGCAACATTGCAAAGGTAGTAGAGGGAATAGCTGCTTGTTCAGCAAAGCGGACAATGCGATCGCCTGCGCCTGCTTTTTCGCCATCAAAGCCGATAATAAACCCAGCCATTGGGCGCAATCCTGCTTTGATGATGGTTTCCACCGCCTCAGTTAAAGAACTGCGAGTGTTTTGAAACTTCTTGGTCATTTGCAAACTATCCTCATCCGGCGTTTCAATTCCCAAAAACACCGCCGAGAAACCAGACTCAACCATCAACTCCAACATTTCTGCGTCTTGGGCTAAGTCAATTGAAGCTTCAGTGTCAAATCGGAAGGGATACTTGTGTTCTGCCATCCAGACTTTTAACTCTTTCAGCAACAATTTCACATTTCGCTTGTTGCCAATAAAGTTGTCATCCACCATGAACACACCCCGCCGCCAACCCAATTCGTAGAGGCAATCTAACTCTGCTAACAATTGTGCTGGGGTTTTGGTGCGTGGTTTGCGCCCGTAGAGAACAATAATGTCGCAAAATTCGCACTGGAAGGGACACCCGCGCGAAAACTGCACCGACATCATGTCATAAGCATCCAATTCTAATAAATCAAAGCGGGGTATTGGTGTGCTTGTGACATCAGGTTTTTCTGTGGCGCGGAAAGTTCCAGAAGTTTCACCCCGTTGAATTGCCTCAATAAACATGGGCAGAGTGATTTCTCCTTCATCCAGAATCAGAAAATCTGCGCCAACATTTTCAACTTCGTGAGGTACAGAGGTGGGGTAGGGGCCGCCGACTGCGACTAACTTGCCACGTTTTTTGGCTTCCTGGATTTGTTCAAGTAAATCTTGTTTCTGGACAATCATCGCAGAGAGAATTACTACATCTGCCCATGCCCACTCTTCTTCTGTTGCTGCACGGATGTTGCGATCTACCAGCTTGAATTCCCATTCTTGGGGCAGAATCGCCGCTACTGTGACTAAACCCAGAGGTGGTAATAAAACTTTGCGATCAACTAACTCTAAGATTTTTTCATAAGACCAAAAAGTTTTAGGAAATATTGGATACACTAACAAGATTCGCATGTAGTATCAATCCTCACACTTTGATTGTTATCCCACTCTAACGAAAATAAAGAGCTATTGACTTTTTATTAAAGTTGTTTTATCTTACCACCGATATTTTTCCCTTTAATCGGCGGCTAGCGACTGGAATTCTTGCAGCTAATCGGCAAAAAGAAAAGCATGTTGAAACAGGAATCAGGAGATTTCTGGTTTCTCTAACTACCACCAGGCTACAAACTAAATTCATATCAGTAGGACTTAGGCCAATACGGTTCAGTTAAGACGGGATAAATCGCTGTCTCTACAAAGGACTGATTATTGTAAAGACGGCGATTTATCCCGTCTTTGCGATCTGGGGCGTGTCATCAAAAAACCTTATCCGAACCCTATTGGGACTTAGGCAACTGTCATAGGCGATCGCCTGTGTGTTAAATATTATCACTAAAATTTGTAAAGAATTTAATCGTCTAAAATCCTGAATAGATATCCAAACCTTTGATTTAAAGGCTTTACAGACTGATATTATCACCATCTACTAATTATATTTCTTGAAAAAGACTCCACACTTATAATAAATATTCTCATTTAGCTGTATCGTAAAAATAGAAGCAAATTAGAAAATAAGTGTAGTGCTTCAGAATAAATCAATCAGATGATCGCACGATGGCTCCCAAAAGCTTTTGCACAAAGTTTCAAGATTCTCCTTGCCGTTACATTTATCAGTACTATATTTCCTGTGGTTGCATCCGAAGATAAGTCCAGTTACGGTAATCAACCTAACCTACTTCAAACTGAGATTACACAGCAGGATCTCAAAATCATTGAGCAATTAGTAGCTATTGCTGAACGCAACTCAGCCCAAGTGTTAGAAACAAAAGCTGCAATGGGATTAAATGCTTTTAGGGATGTCGTAGCTATCGAATTATCTCCGGGTCTAACTACAGTTTCAACATCACCCAATTCCCCATCTGAACGCTCAAATAGCTTTTCCTTAACCGTCACAGTTGACCCGATTAAATTTATCAGTACTTTTCAACAACTTCCTATTTTACGAGCTCGTTGGCAGGAAGCTAGACAGCAGAAAAGGTTAGCTATCATACAATACTATGTTGCTTATCTCCAAGCGCGTCAAGCAGCTTTAATTGCCACTTATCAAATACAAAAATTTACTGGAGGCTCAGGTATTGCCAGCCTTTATTCCCAAGCAACTTTTCCTAAGAATGTCAATCATCTTGCTAATCCTGATTACATTGCAGCTGCAACGTCTACATTAGAAGCAAACACACGTGAACGATTGACATTGGAAGAACTGGCAGCTTGTGTCGGCTTATCTTTGCAAGAAATGACCGTTATCATTAGCAAATAATAGATATTTTCTCAATCAGCACGTTCCACGCCACTAATTTTTAAAACATCACTCATGGTTGCACAATAATTTGGCAAGCCAAAACTATTGGGATTTATGAATTTTTCATAAGTGAAATGACGATAATTCATACAAAATCTATCCCAAGCAGCCATCTGAATGCGGAATAGAACAATAATCAAATTAGCCAATGCTATAGATATAGGAATGCGAAAGTAAATCTTTTTGCCCAGATAAGCACAAACTTCTTCTACTGCTTGATTAGCAGTTAACGGTGCTTGACCCAAAACAAGCCGACGTGGTTGATCGTTCTCGGCAGGATGATCAATTAAATATCGTACTACAGTGGCAATATCTCGTCCGTGGATAAAGTGAAAACTGCCATCTGCTTCCAAACAGCGAATTAAATTAATATATTTCGTCACTTCTGGAATACCAGATGTGACAGCAGAATAAGGTTTATTCGCATCACCACCTAACACTACAGTAGGAAATACTGTGGTAATTTTAGGTGCGATCGCTAATTTTTCTTTTTTCTCTAAGCACTCATATTTAGAACGGATATAATCTGTCCCAATTTCCCCGGCTTCTTTTAATGGTTGATTGTAGTGATCCAAAACGCTAGCTGTCGAAAAATAAATCACCTGCTGGCAACGTTCTGGATCTAGCAGTTCGAGCAACTCTATAGTCTTGACGACATTAATATCAAATGTTTTATCACCACCCCAAGCTGTGGCGGTGAGTACCGCCGTATCAATTGTGGATAGTAAATCGGCAAACTGGCGAATATTTTGCATATCACCTTCTAAAACGTTGATACCTGAACGGGCTTTAGTATCAACTTGTAGTTTGCTTGGGTTCCTAACTAGCAGATACAGTTCGTGATCTGTTTCTTTAATTAAGGCTTCTGTTAAATAATGACCTATACAACCACTTGCACCAGTCACTAAGATGCGTTTCTGGCTCATAAAAATTTATCAAACGTTAGGAGTTAAAACTAAAGAGTTAAGAATAAAGTTAAAAGTTCCAATTGCAACTAATAACTTATAACTCTGGAAATTTTAGATTTTGAATTTTGGATTTTGGATTGAAAGAAAAATCTAAAATCTAAAATCTAAAATCTAAAATTGTATGACTCCTAACTCTTAACTCCTGCAAGATTCAATTCCTTTGCGGTTTCAAAGAAGAAAGCGACATTTTCTTCGGGAGTTTCTGGAAGGACACCATGACCCAGATTGAGAATATGACCCCAATTACCAGCTTTGCGAACGGTATCGAGAATGCGATCGCGGATAAACTGTTTAGAACCGAATAGCACGCCTGGGTCAAGATTTCCTTGAACTTTGACTTGCTTACCCAATCTTGCCCGTGCATCTGCCATATCCACTGCCCAGTCTACACTGACAATATCAGCGCCAGATTGTGCCATTCTTTCCAACACACCCGCACTACCGCTAACTAGCAAAATCAATGGTGTATCGGGATGGGTTTGTTTGACTTGCTGGAAAACTCGTTGCTGATAGGGGAGAGCAAAGGTGTCATAATCTTGAGGACTCAATTGACCCGCCCAAGAATCGAACATTTGCACAACTTGAGCGCCAGAGTCAATTTGGTAGCGGGCATAGATGGCGATCGCATCTGCTAATTTAGTTAGCAGTTGATGCAGTATCGTCGGATCTGAGAATGCCATGTTTTTGATGATGGAGTAGGTTTTAGAACCTTTTCCCTCAACTGCATAAGCTGCTAATGTCCACGGCGCACCCACAAAGCCTAACACTGTTGATTTATCGCCTACTTCAGAACGCAAAGCTTGTAAAATTGTCTTGATAAATGGTAGAGCTGCTTCTGGTTCTAAGGGATGCAGACGATCAATTTGTTCTTGAGTGCGGAGGGGGGAGTGAATGATTGGCCCTTTACCTTCCGCAATATCCATGTCAATGCCCAAACCAGGTAATGGGGTGACAATATCAGAAAATAAAATTACTCCATCTGGTTGGAAGGCTTTCCACGGTTGCAAGGAAACTTCAATTGCTACATCTGGAATTTCCGAGCGATCGCGAAACGAAGGATACTTCTCTCTTAAGTCTCGATATGCTTTCATATATCGTCCCGCTTGTCGCATCATCCATACAGGGGGACGATCTACTACTTCACCGCGAGCAGCCCGTAAGAGATGAGGAGTTGTTGAAGGAAGACCCATTTATCACTTCATCCTAAGTCACAATTTTTATGCCACTGTTTAGCTTATCATTCTAGGATTACGCTTTTTCAACAGGTTGGCAGCAAAAGGGTAATGGTAGGGCAAACGCATCTAAATTGATTGCTCTCGATCGCAACTAAGTTAAGAAACAACGAAAAAATCAGCATTTCTCGTTTGGTTTAGTTTCCAAGTCTCAAAGCGATGTCTACGATGGAATTCACCTAAAGCTTTAGCAACAAGCATCGGCTAATGAGGTTTTATTTGCAATATACTGCTCTTATTGACATAATGCAGCCGCCCTGCACAACCTATTGAACACTCGTTAATAGAGCTTCTATCACTAAATATATTTCAATTATCTAACTAAGTAGAAATAAAAAATGTTTTCAAAGTTTTATATATAAATATAAACTTAAATATTAAAAAATAATGAGATTAAAAATACGTTCTTCAGGGATTTTCTTTCTCATGAATGATTTAGGATTACTAGAGTAGCCTCTTATCTTTTGGAAGTCTAAAAACGATTCGTACTGCATAAAGAATGCTGTGATGTCGTCGCCAAGCTGTAAAAAGTAAAAAATGTATATCGAAGCACAACCTCGATACACATCATTCAAGGACTTTCAACAGGTATCCTGATAATCGCAACTAAGGTTAAAAGATTATTTATAAAGTAAAAATAAAATTTCTGTAGGGAAGCCACTGCGTTGGGTGATACGCACTTGTACCCCTAGGGGGAAGCAAGCTATGCTCTTAACATTTCCAAAAGCTAGCAACTGTCGTTGTGTTAGGTATATATCTATGACGGGCGACTCTTAACCCTTTAGCAATAAGCTTAAGTTAATGAGATTAGTTCCGAGTTTATTGACAATTTACCGCTATTATTGACATAATAGACTCCCTTTTAGAGAGTGGTAAATAATAGAAAATAGGGACTGACGAGTGAGAAATAGGATAAAACAAGAATCAATATTTAACTGAGGAGTGGGCATTACCCATTCTCCCCCTATCTTGTTAATCTCCCTATTCCCTCGCTACCCTAATTTCTTATGGAAACTGACTCTAATAGTCCTGATCGTGTTGGGTCTGCTAAAAACGAGCTTAATTCAGGAAACTTTTTGATTCTGCGATCGCAGCGACAGAGGTTCTTTATTCAGTTTACCTTAATGACCCTGATTGGATGGGTTGTGGGTGGCGTTGCCAGTATCGCCTTAGAGAAAATTATTCTCCAAAACTTACCGGGTATTGCTCTCCAGACACAAACATGGAGTATTTTGGTCAGAAGTCTCAGTAATGTTGTATTTGCCGTAATTTTTGCTGCTGACCAAGCCCTGATTGTTTACCGATATTTACCGGGTTTACAATGGCTATTTGCGACTAGCGTCGGTTGGCTGATTGCCAACGGTGTTTCTACAGCCTGGATTAACTACATTTCATCCATAGCCTCATCATCACCTGAAGAAACTTTTATTTTCGGATTTTTATCTGCGATCGCATATATAATTTCGGGTGTTTGGCTAGGGCTTTGCCAATGGCTGGTACTGAGACGATATACAGCAGGTATTTGGTGGTGGAATTTTCTACCCTCAATTTCTTTCTTACTAATTACTATTTTGGTTTGGATGCTTTTTCTGGTGCAAAATCTGATTCCAGAAGCAAGCCGTAATTTCATATTGTATTGGAGTGGACAAGGGCTTACAGCAGTCATACTGGGAGCTATACCAGCAATTGGTTTGTGTACATTAAAAAGAAATCCACATCGCTAAACTAGAGTTTCTTCAGGATTTTCATTTGCCATCCCAAATAAGTTCTAAACGTTCTTGTGCCGCCTTGAGTGCTTTTTCGGCAGACTCACCTAGTAATGTCGCCTCGATCGCTCGACCCAGACTGTCAGAAAGACGACTATATCCAGCAATAATTGGTCGAGGAAGTGATACAGATATCTGATCCATAAATACTTTTAAAACAGGTTTTTTGCTAATAAATTCCTTAAAAGCTTCACTTTGACCAGCTTTGATATTAACTGGTAAAAAACCCGTTCCGACACTCCATTCTTCTTGAAACTCTTCACTCAAAACATACTCCAAAAATTTGAGTGCTGCTTTCTCTCTTTCTGGCGTGGTCTTCATTAGATACAATATTCCCGTCGCTGTCACCGTAGCAGGCTCAACACTTGCAGGTATAGGGAACACTTGATAATCAACATTAGACTTCATGATATAAGTCCAGGGTCCTGTGATTTGCATCGCAACCCGGCCCGCGATAAAAGCATCCTCTTCATAACCACGTTCAGGAGGCGAAAGCATTACTGATCCATCTTTCATGAGGTTTTGCCAGAATTGCAAAGCACTAATAGCTGCCTGATTCATTAAATTCGGACGGTTATTTGTCACTACCTCGCCGCCAGCACCCAATAAAAAAGGAAACCAACTAAAGACAGTCCATTCTCCCTTTCCTAAAGGCAGCAACATTCCGTACTGTTCAGGTTTATTATCACCATTCCTGTCTATGGTCAGTTTTTTGGCGGCTTCCCTTAACTCTTCCCAAGTTTTAGGAATTTGCGTAATTCCGGCAGCTTGAAAAAGTTTAGGTCGGTAAAAAATCCCTAGATTGCTCGTGTAAAGTGGAATTGACCAAAGATGACCGTCTAATTTTAATTCCTCCAATAGGTTGGGGCTAATTTCCGACTTCAATGGCAATTTATCCAGCCATTCTTCTAAAGGTTGAATTGCCCCTAGTTCCATAAACTGACCTGTCAATTGAGGATCGAATGACAGAATATCTGGAGGTGTATTGCCCACAACTGCTGTTAATATTTTTGGCAATTGGGGTTGACCTATGAAGATAGATTCTACTTGGATATCAGTATGAGTTTGATTAAATTTATTTACTAGTTTGTTAAACACATCCCGATTAGCAGGAGGATTTATGGATTGCCATAAACTCAAATTAATTACTCTATCATTATTCTGGAATGTCCCCTGACAACCATATAAGAACATTAAAAATATACTCAGAATAATTCCTACCAGCGAAAGCCGCCAAGCAGAATGGGTCGTCTGGCGGAAAGTTTTTTGAATTTGGGATTTAAAAAGAGTAAATTTCATGCCAAGTCGTTAATCAATTGCATTATCTGAAGGATGAAAAGTAAAATACATAATTATGAATAATAAAGGATAATTGAAAACTTCATAGATAAATTAATAATGAGACTAAAAACTCCGTATGGAAGTATTTATGTTTATATATTTAATCTATTTTTATATGTGTTGAGTATCTATGAATTTACTCTTCTTAAAATACACCATAGTGTAGGCAATTTGATGAAGGTTAAATTGCTTACCTCTCAAATGTTCAAACTCATGTAAAGCTTTCTGATCCCGATTACCTGTGAGGTTGGTCAAACTTTGCGACTAAGACCCAAGTGTGACCAACCTTGATTTTGTGCAGGTTCGAAATAATTGGTATAATAATTTTTCCAATAACCGTAGTTACTCATCAGCATTATAATTATACCATTAGCGAGAACGCTGTCATAGAGAGTATTTGGGTTGTTTTATCCAAAATATTGAATCTCTAGCTGATGTATGGTAATTTTACACGTAAGAGTTGAGGTCAGTTTTGTAACTAAACTCTGAGATAAGAGAACTATTAAGCATCGACCTCTATCACAGTATCTGCTTGGTAGCTTGCAGAAGAACTATTCATAGACTCTTCTGTATTCAGCTTTTATTTATAAGTGACTTATAACTCTTCATTTATAGACTAGCTGGGCAACTAAGTTGAATAAATAGTTATGCCTAAATAAGGACAGTAGTAAGCATGAACTCCCAAGATAAGGTTTTACAAACCAGCCTGACTGACAATATTGACTATCCTGAATTCTGTTTAAAAGCTAGCTTGGATTCTTCCATATTTAAAGATTTTCGTCGCAATGAAATATACAAGATCGCATTAGAACACGACGACTTCGGTCAAGGCTTAGAGTATCTGGAAGCAACCAAAAATTCTTCTTCTAAGGTATTGAGCAAGATTAATGAATTTCTTAAAAATGATCGGATTGGCAATCCTATAGTTTTTGATTACGAGGGCATTGGTACAATCGCACCACCTACCCTACGATACATAAAAATTTTGTCAGATTTAGAATCTGAATTTGGCACTCTAGACAACTTAAATATATGTGAAATCGGAGTTGGTTATGGAGGGCTATGTAGAATTGTCAGTAGTTATTTTAAGGTAAAAACCTATACGTTGGTTGATCTAAAACCAGTGCTAATGCTAGCTCAAAGATATTTAGATCATTACCCATTAAACACGACACTAGTCTATAAGACAATGAATGAATTACCTAAAGAGAATTATGATCTTGTAATTAGCAATTATGCCTTCACGGAACTGAGGCGAGAAATACAAGATATTTATTTAGAAAAGGTGTTTCTTTCTGCCACTAAAGGTTATATTACATACAATGAAATCAATCCAGAAGATTTTAATTCATATACAAAAGAAGAGTTAATTAAAATCATTCCCACAATCAGAGTCAATAAAGAAGTTGGCATATTAGACCCTGAAGATTGTACTTTAGTCTGGTAAAAAAATACCGGATTTATCCAAATTGAATAAAACTTAGGCAGATATTTAACAGACCAATACATAACTCAAAAATTAAGTTACATCCTTCTAAAAGTATTGGGCTGTTAAATATTATTTAACCCTTCTTAAACCACACCGCAGTGTAGTCAATTCGATGCAAGTTAAATTTCTCCCCTTTCAAATGCTCAAAGTCATGTAAGGCTTTTTGACAACCATCCCAATGTCCGTAGTCATCCACCTGAATCATCCCATTAATAACAACGCTATCATAGAGCGTATTGAAGATATCCATTGTTGATTCATACCAGTCTCCATCAGCGTGCATAAAAGCAATATTGCCTATCTCTGATTTATATTGAGGCAATGTATTAGCAAACAAACCTTTAACAGGTACAACAATATCTTGGACTTTTAACAATTGACAAATCGCTTGTATATTTTCTCCAATTGGAGCTTTTAAAGTGCCAACTCCAAACCCAGTTTCATTTGCAGGTATTCCATTATATATATCTATTTCCGTCGGTTCGGGCATTCCTTCAAAAGTATCACATGCATAAAGTAGACGTGGGCGCAAGCTGTATCGCTTAATTACGGATGCTAAAAGTGCTGCTGCTCCCCCTTTATAACTTCCACATTCAACAAAATTTCCGGGAATATCTTCTATACAAATTTTTTTTGCTAGAGAGTAAAGTGAAAATAAGCGTATTTCGCCCAATAAGGTATAAGGTCGGATAGCAGTAATAATTTCCATAAATTCATTTACTGAATCTGATGATAATTCACTTACATGATAGTTTTGCAAATGCTCTGGTACACTCCAATTAACATTTGGATCTGGCTGATGTTGGACTGGCTCAATATTGCCACGCCAAGCAACTCCCATAATCTGTCTTGTTTGATAAATCATTGTGTTCCACCCTTTTTGCTTTAAGTAATCTAAGCCTTGGGTAACATCGAGAGAATTTAAGTTATTAAATAGAATAAAAGCTTCTGTCTCTGCTAATTGTTCGCAGATAATTGCATAATTGAGTGGATTTATAGCTTCATTAGTTCCGTCAATAAAAATCAACGACCACTTGCGTTGTAATTGTTCGGCTAACTCCTCTATTATTTGTGGAATATTACTACTTACTAGATTAACTGAGTCCAGGACACCTGCACATCGCAAAGAGTTAGTTACACTTTCATGAATATCTTTTCTGACTAATAGAGCATCAATTACATCTAATTTTACTCCTGCTAATGCCAGATGACAGACAGACCAACCATACCAACAGCCAATAGCTAAAGCTTTTTTATCCCTAAACTTATGAGCAGTATTATAAAGAATATGTGCTTCATCCCGACTGAGAAATCCTACATCTGTTTCTCTTTTATCTACATACAGATTATGAGGAATTTCACGTTTTAGAGAATGCAAATCAGAAGTATTTATATCTTCTACAATCATATTGGGAAAACATTTATCTGGTTTGATAATTTCAAGCCCAACTGAAACATAATCTCCATCTGCTAACAATGTTCTGTCAATAAACTCTATCGTTTCTTTATTCATGATTCATTTTTCCTTAAATATCCTAATTTTTGCTACAAAATTCGCTGCTAACCCCATGCCTATTACTGTGATGCAGTATTAGATATACACAGTTACTGATTGATGGCTTACTAATAATAAAACTTGCTAAAATCGTCAATTATCTGAATATAGTTTTTGATGATGTAACTAAAATCAAAATTTTCTCTGACATGTTCTACAATTTCTTGGCGAAAAGATTTATTTTTTTCAATTAAATCAATAATTGTGTCACAAACCATTTTTTTATTTTCAGCGGTAGCATTAGTTAATATATCATCTGGCAAAACTTTAATAAACTCTTTGGAGTGTAAATTAGCACTAGCAGATTCTGAAACAACGACACATAAACCTGCCGCCATTGCTTCTAGTACTACAAGCGGTGCAATTTCTCCATTACTAATTAAAACTAAACAATTATAAGCTGTGAGATTATTATAAACTTGTTTTAAACCCCAGATACCTAAATGTTTTGTCGTGGTTCCTTCTTTAAAATTAGGGTCATCTAAAGGCCCAACAAAATCTAATCTTAACTTGCCATCAATCGTTTCTGCTAGCAATCTCTGTTGCTTTCTCGGTTGAATCCAACCCAAACAAATAGCTTTATTATTTCCTTCTTTTTTGAAATTCAATTTTTGAGTATCAATACCGTTTATTTGCACTGATATGTATCCAGAATAGCCTGCTTTAATAAAAATATTTTTTGTTGGATTAGAAAGGGCAATTATCCCAGGTGCATTTAGGTAATGTTGAAATCCTTCCTTAAAATCTTCTTCCCATTTATCTTGTTTAAAAAAATAGCCATTATGACAACTAAAACAATATTTTTGCTCTAGGCTTTTATTGAATTGACTAGCAAATTCATAGGCGTGTAAATGTACAAAATCATAATTTCCATTATTGATTTTATCTATAACTCCATTAACATCTTTATTATTAAAAATATCTACTTGATGTCCAAGCTTATCTAAAAAATATTTATACTCTTGGATAAGAGTCAAAATAGAACTTGATAAGGGAGGTGCAGGAATATAGCCTCCAGCAACTAAGGCAATCTTCATGAAAATCCCTATTTTTTAGAAACTATTGCTCAAATATACTACATTTTTTATCGATGTTTACAAGTGTTAATAAGTCAAAGCGGTATATATCTATTCTATAATAGAATACGTTGATTTCATTGTGATATAAATTTTATGGTAAACTCTACTGCGCCTTCTTTGTTAAGTAGCTTTTTAGAAAATTCATTTGACTTCAAACATCATTTACAAGGTTTTTTAAATTTAGCTCCAGAAACCATCGAGACAAAGTTAACAGCAGCACAAGAGGAAATAAAAAATTTAGGACGCAAAGATTTTAATTGGGAAGAAGCAACTGCTTTCTATCGTGAGAAAGTAGGAGAACTTTACTTGTTTGAATTGGGGGCTTGGCATCTATCAAGTTATGCTTATATTGGAGATATGTTGCAGTTGATTGCAGATTGTGCCCAAGGAAGAGTGTTAGATTTTGGTGGAGGGATAGGAACTCATGCCCTTGGTGCTGCTCTTTGTCCACAAGTGGAGCAAGTTATTTATTATGATATAAATCCGATTAATCGTGATTTTGTTCAGTATCGAGCAGAGAAAATGGGACTGGATAAAAAAATAATTTGTACTCTTGAAATGCCCGCGAAAGAAAAATTTGATACTATTTTGTGTTTTGATGTTTTAGAACATTTGCCAGACCCTAGCCAGCAGTTATTAGAATTTTATCAATCTTTAAATGCTGAAGGTAAAATGATAGCGAATTGGTATTTTTTTAAAGGTTTTAATCAAGAATTTCCTTTCCATTTAGATGAGCCTAAAGTAGTAGAAACATTTTTCAATACACTTCAGAGTCAATTTTTAGAGGTTTTTCACCCTTACTTAATTACAACTCGCTGCTACCGCAAGCAAAGTTGAATTTAATTACATGTTTTTTGGGTGGAGCCATAGCGAAACCCGCTAAACAAGTTATTTAGCTGAAAAAATGATGTTGATAAAAATAGATTAACGACGGAAATGTACCATAAATTATTATTTATGTCTACTCCAATGGGCCCGCTAGGTTCAGGATTGGGAGGTGGAGTAGAGTTAACTTTATCTAATATTGCTACAGAGATGCTGCGGCGAGGACATAAATTAGAAATTGTTGCACCGCAAGGATCTATCAGCAATTCATTACCGATTAGACAAATTCCCGGTGAACTAATACAGATACCAGCGCAAAATCAGAGTCGTAGCGATCCAATTTTGCTGCATAAAAATTCTGTTTTAGCGAATATGTGGGATTATGCTCATCAAGTCCAAACTGATTATGATTTGATTATTAATTTTGCTTATGATTGGTTGCCACTCTATTTAACACCATTTTTTAATTGTCCGATCGCACATCTGATCAGTATGGGTTCTTTGACAGATGTAATGGATGAGATTATTGAACAAGTAGCAATCAATTTTCCTGATAGTATTGGTGTTCACAGCCAAACACAGGCAGCTACTTTCACATTTGCAGAACGGTGTATTTGTCTGTTAAATGGCATGGATTTATCTATTTATCAATTTTGCCAGAAACCAACTCAGAGCTTGGCGTGGGTAGGTAGGATAGCTCCTGAGAAAGGGCTAGAAGATGCAGTAGCAGCAGCAGAAATCACTGGCATTAAATTGAAAATATTCGGATTAAAACAGGATGTATCTTATTGGGAAAAAATTTGTCAAGAATACCCTAATGCTCCTATAGAATATGTAGGATTTTTACCAACGCTTGAGCTACAAAAGGAGCTAGGTAAATGTCAAGCACTTTTAGTAACTCCTCGTTGGATAGAAGCATTTGGAAATGTAGCAATAGAAGCGCTTGCTTGTGGAGTACCTTTAATTGCTTATCGTCGCGGTGGTTTAACAGAAATTGTCCAGGAAGGAAAAACTGGTTTTTTGGTGGAACCTGATAGTGTTCAAGGTTTAGTAGAAGCTATTAAGCATTTGGATGAAATTGACCGACAAAGTTGTCGCCAGCAAGCAGAAACTCTATATTCTTTAGAAGCTATGGGCGATCGCACTGAAGAGTGGTTTCAAGAAATTCTGAGAAAAAATTCTGAAAAGCTCATATAGTACTAATCTTGTTCAATTTAGATATTACCGCTACGACTAACGGGATTTACCAATGCAGCCATCCAACGTTGAAATTAATAAAGAGTTCTGGAGCAATTACGCCAAAACATGGGATAAATCTCAAGTTATTCTAGGTAATCAAAAAGTTACAGATGATGAAAGAGATAATTACGTCAATTATTTAGGTGATGAATGCGCGACAGTATAAGATGCAGTCAATATTGTGACTAAGTATATTACACCGTTTATTTCCCAAGACAGTACAACCTTTTCTTTCTTTTTCAGCAACCCCTACCTATGATGGATTATCTCGGATAAAGTAATCACACTTTGCCAGCCAAGTTTATCAACTGCTTGAAATTCACAAGATAAGTAATGTTATTGGCGCTATCAATTTTGATCCACCCTTTTTCATGCAGCTTTTCCATGATTTTGGTGGTTTCTTCAACACCGATTTCTGTTACCTCTGCTAAATCTTTAAAAGGAATGTTAAAAACTTCTCTTCCTAAGTCTGATTCCTGACCATAACTTTCACCTAAAGTTACTAGGGTATGAGCGAGTTTGACTGCTGGTGGTGAAGACCGCATTTGTAATCGCTGGTTAATTTGCCGCAATCGCCGCACCATCAGTTGCAGCATCCGGTGATGTAACTGTGGGTCTTTAAACAATATTTGAATAAAACGCTCTCTGGAGATACTAAGCAACTTCACGGGTGAAAGGGCAATGACATCGGTTGAGCGTGGAGATTCATCTAAAATTGCCATTTCTCCAAAAAAATCACCACGACCAAAAATTGCCAAAGCTACTGAATCGTCCCCGACAGTACGCCGGACTTTGACCCAACCAGAAACCACGAAGTAAACGGCATTACCCCAGGCATCTTCCATCACAACGGCTCGCCCCGATGGATATTCATGTTCAATTGCAACGTTGAGCAGCCATTCTAAGGTTTGTGGGTTGGCTGTACTCATCAAGGGGAAAAGTTCACTAAAAACCTCAGTTAGCATGAAATATTTGCAACAAATGGATTCAAGAGCGGGAAACTAACTTTGATACTATAAGTTTGTTTAAATCGTAATCTTACTCAGAGTACGATCGCAAAATTTGTATTTATTTGAGATGAACCTTATAAGGTTGATCGGTCTAAAGTCTCATTACAACATAACAATTATGTACGCGATCGAAATCAGCGCTTTCACTGACAGACCTATAATTTGCTGTCTGTTGGTGGATTGCTATGTATTGCCAGTATTTTGATCTGTTGGTCTAAATTTTTCACTAATTGATTCAGTGTAGCTAAAGCCTCTGATTGCTGAGAGTCAAGGATAGGATTCAACAAAAGCCGTTCTTGTAGTTCATGTAATTTGAAACTTAGTTGCTGAGAAATTCCTAAAGCATCACGTCCCAGACGCATCAATTGTTGTTGCTGATAGAATTTTAATGCTGCTCCCCGCAAGACTTGGAGTGTTGCCTCTTCACCATAGGTTCCCGGCATAACTCGCAAGCGTAATAACAAGCGGTTTTTTTGATATACATATTCCTTCTCTACCTGTTTTGGTTCTGCAAGCGTGGTAAGAGGCAGGGAGGCAAACCGCTTTAATTCGTTCAGTACTCCTTGGAAAACATAGAGCGGCAGCTGGTCTAACACAGACTGCAATATTCCATTATCACTCCACAGTATCCTGCCTTCGTAAGCTTGTCTTTCTAAATACAGCCGACCTATTCCCCCACCCAGAATTCGCCCTAGTAATTCCTCTAGTAATTTTTTGGGTGGTAGTGTTGGCAGCAACTCAATGGAAGTAAGTAATTCAGGAACTTGTGTAGGCAAAATAGGTAGATTGTTTGCTACTGTAACGGATGTCTCGCCTTCTTGACTCCTTAGAGTTTGAGATGATTGATCTAGCTCTGGGATAGGAGGCAAGTCTACACGCTGTCCAGAATGTTGACGCTTTTGTGTCTGAAACGCCATCAATAGGGGGTGCTGATTTGATTCTGAGTCGGCATTTAGAGAGGGAATAGGTTTGTCAGCATTGTGTTGGGGAAAGTCCTCTGTTGACTCATGCACAAGTTTTGCGTCTAGCTGAGATGTATTCTTGTGGTTGAGGTAGGCTGATAATATTCTGCGGTGAGAGTCGCTTGCGATCGCCTCAATCACCATCGTGCAATTGATATAAGACAAAATGCGACCAACATAATCTAGTGCCTCACTGTCTTGTGGATAAACCATACCTAGCAAGAGGTTTTTGTCTTCTAATCCCAAGGGCAAAATCTGATGGTAGAGGCAAGCTTCAAAGGATAAAAGATTATCAATTAGTTGGAACATTTGCTCGCGTTCCCCTCCTTCCTCCCATCTAGTTTGAGTGGCAGTTAGGATTTGCTGTGCATTTGCTGCGGTATCATTTAGTTCGCCCTCGGAAGACAACATAGGTTTGATTGCGTGGTGTTTATTTATATTTTGCCTCTAATTGAGTAAGTAGTTAATAAAGATACTTTGTTTGATTGTTAAAATTTCAATTATATATACTTAAGTAGACGTAAGTAGAAGATGAATTTTAGATGATAGATTGGGGATAATACTGAGGATTGGGCATTGGGCAAATAATTAATACTTCTTCTTACCCTAATCCCCTACTCCTCCACTTCGCCACTCCCCATTTGCCTTGTCTCCCGCCGCCTGAATTGGCTACTCTTGGGTTCTTAAAGCTTGGGCTGCAAGATAAATTTTTGTCCATTCGCCTAATACTTGATGGGTTTTGAGTTTTAACTGTTGAGCTATTGCTTCTATTGAGTTACCTGCTTTCCGCAAATCTAATATCTGCCGCCCTAGAGGAGTCAATTTTTCATCAAGTTGTTGCCATTGGTTTTGCGTTAACCCTAAATTATGTTCTTGTAAGGAAATTGAGAGCCAGCTGTCTACTAGCTCTGGTTTATTTTTGAGGGCAAAAACACGCACAGCATGGTAACTAATTTTTTCTCGCAGCCGGTAGACTTCTTTAGTCTGCTTATCCAGTTTTTGGGCGATCTCTTCTTGGGACTTACCTTGCAGATACAGTCGTAGCCATTCTACTGCGTCTTTTCCCAGATTTTCTTGTAAATAATTTTCAAATTCTTTTTGGACGGACTGACGTAGGACTTGTTGTTCTTCTAGTTGTTGTGTTTCTTGATATTCTGCGATCGCCTGACTATCTACTAAGTTAACTCGATTGTCACTGTCGTCGGTGAGGACTTCTTCTGACACCAGTCTAATCATGTCACGACCCGGCACTTGGGTTAAGCCACCGCGCTGAGTGCGACGCAAGTAATTTACAAACCGATAAGCTAATAAGGGTTGATTGCGTACTGGTCGCAGACAATATTCTTCTACACTGGCAAATAGCAGAGCATCTGCCAATCGCCTATCGCTTGTATATTTGGCAAGATCGGCCATTTGTTGTTGCATATAGGCATCTGTTTGCAGTAATTCTTGGAGTACTTCTTGCAATACATCCATCACACTGCGCTGGCGATCGCGGCTGAGGGAAACCCAAGTCTGAATTTTATTCCGTAATGTCACTAAACTCCCTAGTCGCGTTATCAAGTTGCGATAAGCACGTTCTCGCCCAAACCCCAAATAACGTTGACGTAAAATCTTCCAGCGATATTCCATCGCTTGTTTGGCGATCTCAAGTTCCTTCGGGTTTAACAGATCAAACCGTTTTGAGTCAGATCCAAATAGCCAGAGAATAATACTTTGCCTAGCAGCTTCATTTTGCTCTGGACATTCAGTAGCCAAGCGCTTTTGCCAATCTAAAGCCAGTTTTTCCATATCTGTTGTCATACTGAGATTGCATTCCTCGAAACTCAATTTTGAAGTTTGCATCACAACCCCCATTTATCCCACCTAATTGTTAACTGGCAGCTGCCCCAGATTTCATGAGTTTCATGAAAATAGCTCAGTGTTTCTACTCTTATTACGTCTTAATTCACTAAAATTATGCAGAAATTTCCACATTGATGTTTTCCTTTCAATTCCAAAATACCCAAAACCCTTGTAAATGAAGCATTTAGAGCAAATATGTAAATTTAAGCTTTTTGTAAAGTTATGTTTTTTAACTAAGAACAGAAATCTGCCTAGCAGTGGTGAGGATACACCTTTGCACGAGATGGGTCGGGGAAATCTGATATTTTGTAACAGATACCAGGAACGAATCTAATTTAACTCAATGTCAGACGTTATTTCACCCGTATAAGTTTCAACCCTTTACAATCCCTTACGTAGGAAAATACTTAGTTAAATCTTAATACGCTTGGTGTTCATAAGATTTTGCTCTATAAGAGCCCTCCGACCCTCTTAAAATGAGCTTAATTCCGTCCTTTCTAAGGGGAATTAGGCAGGAGGAGCGAGCTTTAACTGAATAGTATTAAGTTAAATTTCTTAATATATTTTTATTTTATCTAAATGTATATACGTAAATTAGTGTTTAAAAGGATATTTAGTAAGGTGTTATATAAAACGTTTAAATTAGTAAAAATGAATAGTCAACAGTCAATATTGATTTTGACTATTGACTCTGATTTTTGCTTTCCCTCTGCTTAAAAATTCAACTTATGCAAAATTTAAAAACAGAAAGAATGCAACCCTCAAAAGCTTTAATGTTCAGAAGCCTTACAATAGATATCTCAATAAATTCATTTGTGGGGATTCTTCGTTTTGAATTTCCCCGCAGAGGGTTGAATCTATCGATTGTTCGATCTAACAATCGGATTTTCTACAGATTCTCGATACCCTTGGACTTGTTCTGTGTACCCAATTGGCAGAACAGCTTCAACGTTTTCATGGGGACGAGCAATAATTACCCAGGATTCGAGTGTACCGCCAAAAACATTTTCTGCGGCTTCAACACCAGCAGCCATAGCAGCTTTTACTTCAGAAACATCGCCCCGAATATTAACTGTAAAGCGAGCGCTACCTACTCTGATATAACCAACAAGGGTAACTCGACCAGCTTTTACCATTGCATCTGCTGCTGCTAGCACCGCAGGAAAACCTTTCGTTTCAAGTGCTCCAACTGCCTGTAATGACATTATTAATCTCCTGTATGAATAAACGATATGGGGACTACGAGTTAATTGTACGAAGCTTCGCTACAGATTTTGATAGCAAAATTGCTTAGAACATACGGAAAGGTTCTGATTCTTCAGTGAAATGGATTGGCAATATGGTTTCCACATTTTCCGGGGGATTAGGAACAACGTAGTAGGTAATTACTGTACCAACCTTGACTTGCTCTCCAGCTACGATTCCGGCTTCAACAGCTCTATTGACTTCAGAAACGTGTCCCCGGACGGCGACTAACAAACGAGCGCTTTCAGCTTGACCATAATACACAATCGTGACTGCGGCAGCTTTGACCATTGCATCTGCTGCGGCTAAAACACTAGGAAAACCTAAAGTTTCAATTACGCCAACCGCCATTGGCATGGCATTAGCTCCTGGAATAAGGGATAGGCGATATCAATTGTACGTGGCTTTAGTCCCAATTTTGACATTTTGCAAAATTTTCTTTGGTGGTGGGAATTAGGAGAGACGCGATTAATCGCGTCTTTACAAGAGTTAGAATATTTTGATTAGCCACTAAACTATGTTTTATGTATTACAAATAATACTTGAGCAGATTAGTTTGGGTAATTTTGTTGTTTAACAAAATCAGCGATGCGCCAAAGCAAGCTAGTACGATAAACTGAAATTTATGTTTCCGAATTTTCTCCCTAAAGCAGTTGGGCAACTGACAGAATCTGCCTCGATCGCACTAGCTCAGAGGATTCAAACTGCTGCGATCGCTACTCCTTTAATTAATCAACCAGTTACCACAACTTATGTCAAGCAAGGGAGTGGTGGAACTCCTATTTTATTAATTCACGGCTTTGACAGTTCTGTATTAGAATTTCGGCGGCTTTTGCCACTACTCTCTAGAGATAATGAAACGTGGGCTGTGGATTTGTTGGGTTTTGGGTTTACAGATAGACTCTCAGAAATTGCTTATAGCCCAACTGCGATTAAAACCCATCTTTATTATTTCTGGAAAAGCTTAATTAACCAACCTGTAATTTTAGTAGGCGCTTCGATGGGGGGTGCGACGGCGATTGATTTTACGCTGACTTACCCGGAAGTTGTAAAAAAGCTGGTGTTAATTGATAGTGCAGGGTTAGCTGGTGGTTCACCGTTAAGTAAATTCATGTTTCCCCCATTGGACTATTTCGCAACTCAATTTTTGAGTAATCTAAAGGTGCGCGATCGCGTTTCTCGCATTGGATATAAAAATCAAACTCTTGCTTCTGTCGATGCTTTATGTTGTGGTGCATTACATCTACAAATGCCCAGTTGGAATCAAGCTTTGATTGCTTTTACTAAAAGTGGTGGTTACAGTGCTTTTAGATTTGATATCTTATCAAAAATTGTGCAACCAACACTAATTTTGTGGGGCGATTCCGATAAGATTTTGGGTACTAAGGATGCCACAAAGTTTAAAAGTGCAATTCCACACAGCAATCTCATCTGGATTCAAGATTGTGGTCATCTCCCACACTTGGAACAAGCACAAATCACCGCGCAGCATATTTTAACCTTTCGAGTTTAAAGCAGTTTGTTATTTACTAAGTATAATATCGATTACCTGTGGGGTTGCTATAGAACAAGGAGCTTAAGCCCCTTGTTTTACAAAACCTGATTTTGTACAGTTTCACAAAGAACTGATATCAACTCTAGTCAAGTAACCACATCTCATTAGAACTATCAGGATACTCATTTGGTTGATTTTGTGGTTGATTTTGAGCTAACGTTTCCGATGAACGATGTGATTTTTTGTAGTTAAGTGGATTGTAATGGTCTTTGACTGGTTTGATAGCAGTACTTTCTTTGACAACAAGTTTTTTAGAATTATCTTCTGCTGTTTGTTTTAAGGCATTAATTTCTTCTATAAGCTTGGAATTTGCTTCTGCAAGTTGCAGTGCTGTTTTTTTGGTCTCTTCAAGTTCTTTTGTTACCTGTTGCGCTAATAATTTGTGTTCCGATGCTAATGTTTGTTGTTTAGATAATTTTGATTGCAAATCAGCAATTTCTTGCCCTAGAGATGCTTCCTTTTTATGGCTTTTTTCTAGATTACTTGTTAATTCTTTGACAGTTGCTTCTAAATCAGCTTTAGTTGGGCTTGTACGCTTAGTAGAATTTGGCTCAGATGTTTGTGCTGAGGATTCTTCATCAGATGAAGCCTGTTCTTCGGTAATTGCTTGTGCTGTAACTTCGATCGCAGATTCACCTTCTGGGGGTGTAAATTTTTGTGCCTCTTCTTGTAGTAAGTCAGAGAGACTTTGTTTCCTAGCCATTATTATTTTCTCCAATCACGCTGTAATTCATCAGCTGCACGACGGTAGTCTAACTCCGCCTCTCGTGCATTACTTCCTCGCCATTGAGCGATCGCTACACCCTCAAGCGCCGCTCGTTCATGAGCCTTATAAGCACGGATAAAGGTATTAAAAGCAGGAATACCTAATCTAGTGAGAGTGTTTTTTGCTTCTAGCGCTTCCCCAATGCTGCGCGTATCGACTTTAGTAAGCAGTACCCGATGGGGGGTTCCCACGGGGATGACGGCTTCCTTGACTGTTTCCACGAGGATAGCTAAATCCATTGCGGATGGGGGTGTAGGCAAAACTAGATAATCTGCGATCGCAACTACCGCCACTAATGCTTCAGAGCGCAGCGCGGGAGGCGTATCCACCACTACTAAATCGTAACCTGTTATCTTTCCTAAATCACTTAAAAGCTTGGGATCTGTTTCTTGAGATAAATCAAATCCCATTCCCTGCTGACTGCGCCCAAACCACCAGCTGGCAGAACCTTGAATATCTGCATCAATCAGCAACACCTTTTTTTTCTTCGCAAAGTTTGCAGCCAGATTGACTGCGGTAGTCGTTTTGCCGACTCCTCCTTTACCGTTGAGAATAGCGATGATTTTTGGCACTGCTTGCTTCCGATGCTGCCTCTTGTTAGCGCTAGCGGGGCGTTTAGCCCGTGCTGAGTTAGGAGTGCTGAGTGCTGAGTTAGGAATAGAGACGCGATGAATCGCGTCTGTACAAGAGTTTTTATTATTCTCTTTTCAGTTCTCAGTCTCCAGTCTCTAGTCCCCAATCATGAATATACCGCTTTCTGTAACCCTAAGTAACATGAAAAGTCGTAACAATAAAATTCAGAAGCCATCAAATCTACAAACTCCTATGACAGCAACTTACAATCTACCTGATGGGCCTCAAATGCCGCGCTGGTTGAGGATGATCAAGTTTATTAGTCAGCCAGTGAAATATGTTGATGATTTTGCCAAAACCTATGGCGACACTTTCACCATCAGGAGTACTAGCTCTGATAACCATCTTGTGTATTTTAGTCAACCCCAAGCACTTGAGCAGATTTTTACTGCTGATTCGAGGCATTTTGAGGTTGGGAGGGGAAATACAGGACTAAGATTTTTACTTGGCGATCGCTCCTTTATGTTATCAGATGGCGATCGCCACCAGCGTCAACGGCAACTCTTAGCTCCCCCCTTTCATGGCGAAAGGATGCGGGCTTATGGTGAGGAAATTCGGAAAATAACCCAACAGGTGAGCCATGAATGGCAAATTGGCAAGCCTTTTAAGATCCGTGAGTCGATGCAGGAAATTACCTTGCGTGTTATCTTACGGGTTGTCTTTGGTTTGAATGAGGGAGAGCTTTTTGAAGAACTAAGGCGATCGCTAAGTGACTTACTAGACTTTATAAGTTCGCCCATAATGTCCAGCGCCTTCTTTTTCCAGTTCATGCAAAAAGATTTCGGTGCGTGGAGTCCGTGGGGTTGGGTTCTGCAACAACGGCAAAAAATTGATCGACTGATTTATGCTTTACTTCGAGAACGTCGGGCCCAAACCGATCAAAATCGCCAAGATATCCTAAGTTTGATGATGGCGGCTCGTTACGACGATGGTCAAGGGATGTCAGATGAAGAATTACATGACGAGTTAATGACACTGCTAGTAGCGGGACATGAAACTACTGCTTCGTCATTGACGTGGGCTTTTTACTGGATTGATCGTTTACCAGAGGTGCGTGAGAAGTTGCTAGAGGAACTCAACACCATTGGAGTTAACCACGATTTGAGTAGTGTAGGTAGATTGCCCTATTTGACAGCAGTTTGCCAAGAAACACTACGAATTTACCCAATTGTCATGACTGCTTTCCCCCGGATTGTGAAAACCCCAATTAAAATTATGGGCTACGAACTGCGAGAGGGAACGGTGATAATCCCCAGTATTTATTTAGCGCATCATCGAGAAGAAGTTTATCCACGATCCAAGCAGTTTAAACCAGAACGCTTTTTAGAAAGACAATATTCACCTTATGAATATTTACCCTTTGGTGGCGGTAATCGTCGCTGTATTGGGATGGCATTTGCCCAGTATGAAATGAAAATTGTCTTAGCAACTGTTCTATCTGACTTTCAAGTATCGCTAGTTAATAAACGTCCTGTGCGTCCTGTACGCCGTGGATTAACTGTCGCTACACCGGCCGGAATGCGTATGGTTGCTACACCTCAAGTCAAGCGTGCAAATACGCCAGCCTTAGTTTAGGCAAGTAGGGTGGGCATTTTAATCCCCACCCTACTATTTTGTAATAATTACGAGATATCCTGATTTTCTTGCTTGTTAGCGAGTTGTTCATAATGTTCTTTATCGCGGTATTTAATTATTCTCATCGGTTGATTCCCAACAATTGCTAAAGGTTCCACATTAGCAGTTACAACCGTACCAGCCGCCACAATTGCACCATCTCCAATAGTAATTCCCGGAATAATTAAGACATTTCCGCCAATCCAAACATTGCGGCCGATGACAACAGGTTTATGGATGTAGACATTATGTTCATAAGGCAAATCATTACTTTGATAGTCGTGATTTGCAGAGAGGATAATAACATTAAATCCAAGCGTGGTGTTGTCGCCAATTGTGATTCCCCCACGACCATCTAATAAGACATCTGGGCCGATATAGACTTTATTTCCCAAAGAGACATTTTGTGGATGGTCAATTTTAATATCTCGCTTAAATCGTAAACCTGAGCCACAAAATTTTAATTGACTTTTCAGTTCTTGATGCTTGTAGCGCCTGATTTTGGTTTCTAGATATTCTCCCCACCGTACCAGACGAGGTACTAGCCATTGTTCTAATAGTCGTTCTAATTTATTCGTAATTTTATTTTTTATCTCTTTCATAAAACCTCACAGGAGTTTGACTAACCTCTGGTTTTAGCCCAGAAAGGTAATAAAATAAAGCCGGTTATCTAGCACACGTCACGCTTGTTGTTAGGTTTCCCCAATTAGAATATTTTCTCTCACGTGAAAGTTATAATAATTCAAAATCCCTATTAGGGATTGAAACTATCAGATATCTGGCAAAATGACTCCTGAAACACGTGTTACTAAAACATATTTTAAATTACTCAAATCTTTTCCTCCTCGTCCCATAACTTCCGAGAAAGAATTTCTGGCTATGCAAGAAGTCATTGATTCCTTGATTGATAAAGGCGAATTAACACCAGATGAACAAGACTATCTCAATGTTTTAGGTACTCTGGTTTATGAGTATGAACAAAAACATCATTCTATACCTGATATTCATGGCGTGGAATTACTTCAAGCGTTGACAGCCGAATTTTGTTTGCGACAAAAAGATTTAATTCCTATTTTTAAAACCGAGTCTATTGTATCTGAAGTCTTGAGTGGACAGCGCAAGCTAACAGTTAATCACATTGGTAAACTTGCGGAGTTTTTTCACATTTCGCCATCTGCTTTTTTTGAATCAAGATAGATATTAATTTATGTCGAGATACATGATAATTTATTTTTGGAGTTAATTATTTCCAGAATTTATTATTCAAAATAATAGGTTAAGCCGCATGAAAAAAGACTATCTGATTGTCATTTTAAATCTTACTACTGTACTCTTTAATTATTGATATTTATTTTCAGCTAGCTCAGATTGCTCATTTCAACTCCTCCCTCATCCTCTCTTCCAACACATCTAATAACCCATCCACATCCTTCCCAGATTGCTCAAAACAAATCGGTGGTGCTGGTTCCGGTGCAAACTGAATTAACTTAATTTCACCTTTACCAATGCCAATCATCACAACTTCTATTTCCGGCTTATGATTCTCGACAATTCCCAAAATTTCTTGCAGCCGATTCTCAACCTTAATATTTAAATTCTCTATCTGTTCTTTCGGACAATAAACAAAATGCGGCGTTGGTTGCAAATCAATACCAACAGTACCTTGACTATCACCATTTGCTAACCACAATCCCCAAAACAGCGCCGCCAATTCTTGCTGATTTGCTTTAACAAACCTATCCAACTGGACACGCCACTTGTTATCACCTGATTCTGGTTGATTATTGCCAAAAAACATAAATAATTCGTAATTCGTAATTCGTAATTAAAACACAAAGAAGGGGGGAAAGTTATCTTAAGCCTGACTGTACACGCCAGAGGCCGGAATAAATACCGTCTTTCTCCAGCAATTGCTCATGGGTTCCCGACTCA
The DNA here is from genome assembly GCF_015206985.1 of Nostoc sp. LEGE 12447. Lineage (NCBI taxonomy): Bacteria > Bacillati > Cyanobacteriota > Cyanophyceae > Nostocales > Nostocaceae > Nostoc > Nostoc sp. LEGE 12447. The sequence goes on from NZ_JADEXT010000001.1 coordinate 439,384, forward strand.
ACTAATTTCCCATGTTCCATGACATAAATGCAATCGGCATTGCGGATGGTGGAAAGACGATGAGCGATCGCAATTGTAGTTCTATCTACTGTAATCCGTTCTAGCGATCGCTGGATTGCCGCTTCTGTCTCATTATCCACTGCTGAGGTAGCTTCATCTAAAATCAGAATGGGGGGATTCTTTAAGACTGCGCGTGCGATCGCAATCCGTTGTCTTTGTCCACCAGATAACTTTTGTCCTCTTTCCCCCACAATTGTCTCATAACCTTGGGGCAAGTTAATAATAAATTCGTGTGCCTCGGCTATCTTCGCCGCCGTGATAATTTCTTGCTCTGTATTCTCAAAGCTACCATAAGCAATATTCTCTGCTACAGTGCCATGAAATAGAAAGACATCTTGACTCACTAAACCAATACAACGTCGTAAATCTTGCAAATTCAAACTTTGCAAATCAATGCCATCGAGAGTAATGCTTCCAGTTTGCACTTCGTATAACCGCAACAAAAGTTTGACTAAAGTGCTTTTCCCCGAACCCGTTGAACCAACAATTGCAATGGTTTTCCCCGCCGGAATATCCAAAGACAAATTTTTAATTACTGGAAATCTATCTTTATAAGCAAAATAAACATTTTTAAATTGCACTTCACCGCGCACTTCATTCACAGGTAACGCCACATCACCTGTATGAATGGCGATAGGAGTATCTAACAAATTCATGACTCGATTAGTAGAAGCCATTGCTCGTTGATATTGGTCAAAAGTTTCGCCTAATCTAGTTAAAGGCCACAGTAATCGCTGGATTAAAAATACTAATACGCTGTAAGTACCTACAGACATTTTTCCAGAAACTGCTGCCATCCCACCATATAAGAGTAATGCCGTAAAACCTACCAAAATCAGCATCCGAATTAACGGTACAAAAGCAGCAGAAAGAGTAATTGCCTTGGCATTACTGCGGCGATAAGCATCACTATCTAATTCCAAACGAGAGGCTTCATAAGTTTCGGCAGTGAAACTTTTAATGGTAGTTATTCCACTAATATTGTTTGACAAACGCGAATTTAGGAAACCTACCTTTTCCCGGACATCAGCGTAGCGAGGTGCAAGCAGTCGTTGGTAAGCAAAAGAACCCCAGAGGATAAATGGCATTGGTGACAAAGCCATCCACGCTACACTAGGAGCCAAAATAAAGAAAGCAGCGCCAATAATTAGAACAGTTGCAGAAACTTGAATAATATCATTTGCTCCTCCATCCAAAAACCGCTCTAATTGGTTAATATCATCACTGAGGACAGACATTAAACCACCAGTGCTGCGTTCTTCAAAATAAGCCAATTCCAACTCTTGCAAATGTTTGTAGGCATCCAAACGCAAGTCATGCTGAATATTCTGAGCCAAATTCCGCCAAAGTCGAGCGTAGGCGTATTCAAAAACAGATTCTAGTATCCAAATGATGACGGTGAGGAAGGAAATAATCAAAAATTGTTGAAAAACATCGCGTACCCCTAACTGGGCAATTATAGAATCCTGCTGTTTAACGACTACATCCACTGCCACGCCAATTAAGCCTGGTGGTGCCAAGTCGAAAAATTTATTGAGGATAGAATAAGTAGTCGCTAGCCAAATTTGTTTACGATACTGATGTCCATACTCAAGCAAACGCTGGAGAGGCTGCGTTGAATGTTTACGCCTTCTTGATACCTGATGAGATTTTAATCCAGTAGCCACGGCTTTTTGCGGTTTCGTGCAGTTGATATTACCACATAACAAAGTCTTGAGTCCTGAATCTGAAGATTGAAGACTTAATTCAGACAGACTGATGAGAGGATGTTTTAAAAGTCATGATTGATGTATCAAATATTTTTACCCCACCCTAACCCTCCCCTTATAAAGGCTACGGTGTACACACATCTTTCTAGAAAACCAAAATCGTCGTAGATCCCCCTAAATCCCCCTTAAAAAGGGGGACTTTGAGAGCTTTTTGCCCCCCTTAAAAAGGGGGGTTGGGGGGATCAAAAGCTTGTGGTGCAACTTTAGAAGACTTGTGTGTACACCGTAGCCTTATAAAGGTGAGGGAACTAGATTTTCTTGTTTCCCACCTTTATAAGGGGGGATTAAGGGGGGTAATAATTCGATTAAAATCACAACATACCACTTTTAAAACATCCTCTGAGGCACTTAAACCCAGTCCTTTATGAAGGAATAGAATGAATCGAAATCTTATCCACCTCTGAGGTAGCTTCATCTAAAACCAAAATGGGTTGATTCTTCAAGACTGCACCCTACAAACTAATGACAATATAATTTTGACTTTTTTCCGAGATGTCTATAATAAAGGGGCTTTTACCCGTGGCTCTTTAAGGTTTTGGGTATTATGCTTAATTTGCCACATATTATATCACATCTATGTGTGCATCAAAAAATTGTCTATAAGAGTTAAAACTGAATATGGCAATCTCTGATATCCTCGAAGAACCACAGCTTTTACGTCTAAATCGCTGGTTTAGTGGGCTGCGTGGCGATTTGACGGGTGGACTAACAGCAGCAGTGGTAGCATTGCCTTTGGCTTTAGCCTTTGCAGTAGCTAGTGGTGTGGAACCAAAGGCGGGACTTTATACCGCTATTGTGGCGGGAATCGTCGCAGCAATTTTTGGTGGTTCGCCAGTACAGATTACAGGGCCGACAGGTGCAATGGCTGTGGTTCTGGTGGGAATTGTCGCCAAGTACGGCCTTGAGAAAGTTTGGATTGCTGGGGTAATGGCTGGAATTATCCAGATTGCCTTGGGAGTTGCCAAACTTGGACAGCTAGTGAAGTTTATTCCCTATCCAGTGACGGCAGGCTTTACCAATGGTATTGCCGTGATTATATTTTGCGGTCAATTAAATAATTTCTTTGGTTTACGACTACCACGTAGTGAACACTTTTTGCCGGGACTTTGGCAAAGTTTAACTCATGTAGAAGCTCTAAATTGGGCTGCTGTTGGGTTAGCAATTGTGGTAATGGCAGCCAACATTTTATGGCCTAGGATTAATACGACAATACCGGGTTCTTTAGTGGGGTTGGTGTTGGCAACGGGGATAGCAACTTATTTTCATCTGGATGTACCCACAATTGGGAGCATTCCGCAATCTTTACCAATGCCTCAAGGCATTCCCCACTGGAATGATTTTAGTGTGATTCGAGAACTGATTAATCCGGCTTTGGCTTTGGCTGCACTGGGAAGTATTGAATCGTTACTGTCGGCGGTAGTGGCTGATGGGATGACAGTGAGCGAAAAACACAATAGCGATCGCGAATTAATTGGTCAAGGATTGGCAAATATTATTATCCCATTTTTTGGCGGCATCCCGGCAACAGGTGCGATCGCTCGGACTGCTGTCAATGTCCGTTCTGGCGGCAAAACCCGACTATCTGGGGTAATTCACGGCGTTGCTTTAGCCATTATCGTTTTAACTTTAGCACCCCTAGCAGAACAGATTCCCTTGGCAGCACTTGCTGGCATTCTGATGGTAGTTAGCGTGCGGATGATTGAGTGGGAAGCCATTGGTTTATTGATGCGTGCTACCTACTCTGATTTTGCGGTGATGATTCTCACCTGGCTAGTAACAATCTTATTTGATTTAGTTCTCGCTGTAGAAGTAGGATTGATTGCAGCCGGAGCATTGTTCATCAAACGGATGAGCGATTTAAGCCTAGTTAAAATACCTGAAACTGAAGTATTTCCCCCTGGTACTCCTCTGGAATTAGGTAAGGAAATTGCGGTTTATCGCGTAGATGGCCCCGTATTTTTTGGTGCTGCTGAACGCTTTGCTACCTTCCTCCGCGATGAACCGGAAGTGAAGTATTTAATTCTCCGGTTGCGCTTTGTACCAAATATGGACACAACTGGATTAGTAGCTTTAGAGGATATTTACCACGACTTAGAACGGCACAATTGCCGCTTAATTCTCACAGGCTTACAACCCGAAGTCAAACAACTATTAGAACGAACAGGGTTGTTAAAAACAATTGGCTTATCAAATTGTTTTGAAACAACGACAGATGCGATTTGCTCTATCTCTCCTCAGATTCGAGAATGTTCTCAGCCTGTAGCGGCTGCTTTGAAAACAAAAGAATTGATGGAATTAAAGGAGTGATACCGTTTATTTGTGTTTGAAGATGCCTCTATAAGCCTGTAGAGGCAATTCATGTAGACGCGGAGCATACTCTACGAGTTCTTCAACGGATTACCCGCAGAGTATTGCCCCTACATGAATAAGGCGCAGGATCGCATGGAATGGGTATCAATACTTCTCGGTTAAAGGTTAAAGGGGAAGGGGCAAAGGGAAAGAAAAAACCTTTAACCCTTCCCCTTTAACCTTTTTCCAAAACCTGATTCTGAATTAAAAATGCTTAACCGAGAAGTATTGGAATGGGTATAACCAAAATGTATTGATCTATACTCACCTAAAGCTTGATATTTATTCTATATTTCATGAGATTATGAAAAGAATATGAGAATATTTAACGACAAAGTAAATGACTCCCCCAGAAAAAAAACCTAGCTTACCAGAGGTTCACCGTAGTATTGGAGTTCCTAACAGCAGCAGCTTTTGGCGCAAGATGATGGCTTATACAGGGCCGGGGTATCTGGTTTCAGTCGGATACATTGATCCTGGAAATTGGGCAACAGACATCGCTGGGGGATCAAAGTTTGGGTACACTCTATTAACAGTGATTTTGCTGTCGAACCTGATGGCAATATTACTCCAATCATTATGTGTACGTTTGGGAGTTGCTACAGGGCGAGATTTGGCACAGGCTTGTCGGGACTATTTCAGCCGAAGGGTAAGCTTTTGTTTGTGGGTACTGTGTGAAATTGCGATCGCAGCTTGTGATTTGGCAGAACTACTAGGAAGTGCGATCGCACTGCAACTTTTATTCGGTATTCCCTTAGTATGGGGTGTTTGCATCACAGCAGTGGATGTCCTACTATTGTTATTTTTGCAACATAAAGGCTTTCGCTATACAGAAGCCCTAGTAATAATGCTGGTAGGAACAGTAGGCATCTGTTTTACAGCCGAAATTCTGTTTTCTCGCCCTGATATGGGGGGGATTTTATTGGGATATCTGCCCAAGAAAGAGATTTTACAGAATCCAGAAATGCTCTACATTGCTATTGGTATTTTAGGGGCGACAGTGATGCCTCACAACTTATATTTACACTCCTCAATTGTACAAACCCGTAATTGGCAGCCTAATACTGAAAAAAGATGGGAAGCAATTAAGTTTGGTACAATTGATTCAACTTTTGCTTTATCTTTAGCACTATTTATCAACTCAGCAATTTTAATTGTGTCTGCCGCAACATTTCATTTTTCTGGTAATCAGCATGTGGCAGAAATTCAAGATGCTTATAAATTACTTTCACCATTGTTAGGAGTTAGTGCTGCCAGTGCTATTTTTGGCATTGCTTTACTTGCTTCTGGACAAAGTTCAACGCTAACTGCAACTCTGGCAGGACAAATTGTTATGGAAGGCTTTTTACAATTTCGCTTTCCATCTTGGTTACGCCGTTTAATAACCCGTCTGATTGCCATCATTCCAGCGTTAATTACTATCATTATTTTTGGTGAAAATAGTACAAGCAGTCTGATAGTTTTCAGCCAAGTTATCCTCAGTTTACAGTTACCATTTGCAGTGATTCCATTGGTAATGTTTACGAGTAATCGCCGCTTGATGGGTGAGTTTGTGAATCCCTTGTGGTTGAAATCATTAGCCTGGTTAGTTGCTATTGTTATCGTAGGTTTAAATGTTTGGTTGCTATTACAAAGTATTTTGGGATGATTGTCATCAGCTAACAGTTAAGATGAAATAAAAGATGCGTAGCGATTCAATGTCATGCTGCAATTGGAAAAAGTTAGACCTATAAACCATAGCAATCGCTTGGACTATTACGCTAAATGTCTTTAAAGATCAACAAAAATGAGCATTATCGTCTTCGGCAGCATAAATATAGACTTGGTAGCAACAACGCCCCGGTTGCCAGTCCCAGGAGAAACGTTGCTAGGAGAAAAATTTTTTAAAGTTTCGGGAGGTAAAGGAGCAAATCAAGCTGTAGCATTAGCAAAACTGGGAATTCCTACCCAAATGGTGGGGCGTGTCGGTGCAGATGATTTTGGTGTGGAACTTGTCAAAAATTTGCAATCATCTGGTGTGCAGATTGGTAATATTTTTGTAGATGAAACTGTTAATTCTGGAGTTGCTATTATCGCCGTAAACCATGCTGGGGAAAATCAAATTATTGTAATTCCTGGTGCAAATGGGCGTGTCAATCAAGAAGATGTAGAACGATTGTCGCAGTTATTACCAGAAGCGACAGCACTACTTTTACAATTAGAAATTCCGATTACTACTGTGATTGCAGCCGCTAAAGCAGCAAGAAAAAGCAAAATTAGGGTAATTCTCGACCCAGCACCCGCACAATCTAATTTCCCAGATGAACTTTATTCATTAGTGGACATTATTACACCCAATGAAGTTGAAGCCGCGCAGCTAGTGGGTTTTCCTGTGGATGGAGAGGAACAAGCGGCAAAGGCTGCTGAAGTTTTATTACAACGGGGAGTGAAATGTGCGATCGTTAAACTTGGTGCTAAAGGTGTTTTTTGTGCCACTGCTGAGGAAAAGTTTTTTGTCCCCGTCTTTCCAGTTCATGCAGTTGACACAGTAGCAGCTGGCGATGCTTTTAATGGTGGCTTAACGGCGGCACTTTTTGCAGGACTTTCTTTACATCAAGCAGTTGTTTGGGGCGCAGCAGCAGGTGCTTTAGCGACGACAAAATCAGGCGCACAAACTTCACTACCCGATAGGTTTACATTTGATGCCTTTCTTAGGGAAAAGGCATCTGTCAGAGATTAAGTAAGTAAGCCTAAATAATTGTCGTTGAAATAAGGCAATAAGCAACAGGCAATAGGTATAAGGGTTTTAGCCAATCCCTTCTAGCTACGAGCAATTGCAATCTGAGCAACGTCAAAGTCTTGTAGCCGAGTCATGTTTCCACTGTTCTTATCTACGCTATACACAGCATTAGGTGTTTCATACCTCATAGCTCCAAAGGCAAGGAGTTGACCTGTTGCAGAGCAAACTAAGCTTTGTAAGCCATTATTCCATTCTTTACCATCAACTTTCAATTGTGCCAGTCTGATTGGCTTTTTTTGATTTGAATCTAGCTGCACCAAAGTTGTATCACCATGAAATCCAACTAAAGAAGTATAGAGTTTTCCATCTGGACACTCAGCTAGATTGCTAACCCGCTCATCGTTCGGGAATTTAATCTTATTAATAGAACTTATTTCTCCTGTTTGAAGGTTAATATCTACCAATAAAATTGGTGGTGTACCGTTCTTTTTACCTACTAGACCGATGAGTCGCCCATCATTAGTGCCTAGCAAACTCCCAAGCTGTTGATTCTGTTTAAGTCCTGAGACTATCAAAGTTTTTATAGGCGTACCCAAAAATGTAATCCGAGTAGGTGTTGCCAGTTTCCTACTAATCGTAACAGGAGTAGTGGCTACAACAAGTGTGCCATCGCTTAAAGAAGTGAAGCCACTTATATTTAATATCTCACCAGGCTCTGCTAAAGGCGTACTATTTGCAAGTACCTGACTATTTCCTGTAGTTAAGGATTGCAAAACAAGTCCTACAGGCTTAATATCTGTGGATACATTGTTTGGGGCAGTGCTATCTAATTCAGTGGTGTTTACCTCTGGAATAACCGCTTTGTCTGTGGTGATGATAGAGCCAGAAGTTATACCGACAATATTATTTAAACTTGGATTTAAACTTGGTGTTTGCGCCAAGGCTTTGTTGGTTAAATAACTAAGCCCAGATACTACAGTTCCAGCAATTGCCAACTGGCCAAACTGCCGACGTGAGAGCTTGGAATTCATATTTCCACTCCTAGAATTAATGACTTTTATTAAGTTAAACGGGTAAGGCTAAAATATTCGCGTCCAGGTTGCTACTGAAGGTGTCCCATTGTTGTCACTAATAAAAAGCATGTACCACCCTGGCGGCGCTATGTTTCGATTGTTTGTTACCGTGACATTCAGAGAAGTAGAGTTTCTAGAATTAATCGGCACATCTACTATTCTTTGTTCTGTATCGCAGGAATGAGTGGTTGCCATTGGTCTAATCAGACTAACCCATTTAATATTCCTGGCTTGGGGTGTCTGAATCGTAAATTGCACTCCGTAGCTCAATGTTTGAGGAGCGCTCTGAATAATTGGTCGTGACCGCGACATATACGCAGGACTGTAAATTTCTAATCGCAGTTCATTAACAGTTCGTTGAGGGTTCCCCCCAGCTGCAACTACCCTACCATCTGGCAGCAGCAAGGCCACAGAGTGATATACGCGAGGGACACCTTGTTTAGCTACTACTGTCCAGGTATTTGTGGCTGGATTGTAGATTTCTGCTGGCAGCATTGATTGTGTTGTGTCCTCACTCATTTTGCTACCATTACAAACAAAGACTGTGCGATCGGGCAACAAAACAGCGCTGTGATGCATCCGAGCATAATTTAGAGACTTTGCTGCTACGTAAGTTGGATTAGTAGCTTTTAAATCTACAATATTTACCCTGTTTGTTGCTGTAGTACTACTACCCCCACCGATAATCATAACTTTTTGGTCTTGTGCAGGTGGTAAAAGCACACTAGCAGCTTGATTACCGAAGCCTGGGTTTTGCAGCCCTGGCACCACTTTTTCTGTAATGGATTGCGTAAATGTATCTGGCAGGGTTAGTATCGTTGGCGCTACTCCAGAGTTATCGCCCATCTGGGCACCTGAATAAAAAATTTTCCCACTACTTAATAGAAACAATTGTGCGTATGCCGGAAAGGGGCTAGTTATTGGAAAAGCGTTCCAACCATTTGAAAATGTAACAGAATAAATTTCTGGTTGTCTGTTGAGCTTGCCATCTTTATCCGGCCCGGACAGTGCAAAGATCCGACCGCTGCCTAGTGTTAACACAGTAGGATACCAACGGCCATTATTCATTGATGGGATCTTGACCCATTTCTCGGTAATGGGATCAAACAGTAGAGCAGAGGGTGAACCATAAAATGGGTCATAGCGCAGAGTTCCACCCGCAACCATTAACAGACCCTCAGAGCGGAAGGAGTGACCAGCGCAAAAAAGGTCAATAGGTTGATTATTACTATCTAATGGAGGTGCTTGATGGGTAAAGGTTCCCTTGTTTACATCCCAAACCACACTGTCGTAGGGAGTATTTAACCGAGTGGGATCGTTACCTGAACCACAGAAAAAGAATATCTTACCAGTACGAAGGAGGGCGGCATGTATGGGTATAATTGGGGCTTTGTAAGACAATACTTGCCATTTGTCTGTAGCAGTAGCCTGAGCTATGAAAGTCCCTAAATCTGGTTCCTCTAGAAGGTTATTTCTTCTGTTAGTTTGAGTCACTTTATTTACAATAATTACTACGTAAATTTTAGGTTTTTCTTCTTTAAGTAATTTATTCCTAAACTTATATTCATAGAAAGACTTCTTTATACTTATTAATGATATTAAGATCCGATATTATTATTAATAAGCTAAAGTAAAATTTATTTAGTCAATAGTAATTATGCTGTAAATCATCCAGGCTGCTTAGTATTGAATTAATCTCTGTACTTGGTTCTTGGACAAAGGTATATAATACCGTAATCCATATCATATAAGCATTTTCGGGCTTGGCACTAGATATAGCTGGTTTAAAAAGTGTGTTTCTAAAATAGATTTATGAATAGGTTTTAAATACTATTACTTCTTAACATTAAACTTGAAAATTATGGTTTGATGTGATACAAGGCACGTTAGGTAAAAAATCAAAATATCGCTAAATCCTCATTAAGCCTTTTAGTAAATTAATTAGCAATTTATTACAGCAGATACAGATATTAAAGTCTGGAAAGTAAGCAGTTTTTTAGAAAAGCAATACCTCCTTGGTTATAGATGTAGCAAAGCGATCGCAAGTTTGATACGATTAGCTTGTAAGAATTCCCAAAGCAAGATTGTCACCATGAGCAACTCGACTCCGATGGATGACGAAAAAAATCTCCCTAAGAAAAAGGGGAGGACACTCCCTCCGAAGCTCATCATCTGGCTGGGAAAATTTGTCTGGACGACTATGTGGCAAATAATGATGTCGAAGCTTGCTCCTAGCAATCAGTCGGGAGCATATATTCGTCCTAATAGCCAGTTTCGCAAGTTCATTGGTACAGAAGAAGGAAATCCATACCCACCAGCAGCAGGACGCTACAAACTCTATGTTGGGTTGGGTTGTCCTTGGGCGCATCGAACCCTGGTTGTGCGATCGCTCAAAAAGCTCGAAGCGGTAATATCAGTATGTATTGTCTCTCCTTCTCCCATTGAAGGCGGTTGGATATTCAATGATGAAGTTGAAGGTTGTCGTACACTAGCTGAATTTTATCAACGGGCTGAACCTGGTTACAGTGGACGCTCAACAGTTCCAATTTTATGGGACAACCAAACAAAAACTATCGTTAACAATGAGAGTTCAGAGATTATCGTCATGCTGAACTCGGAATTTAACGAGTTCGCCAACAATCCCACACTGAATCTTTACCCAGAAGCACTCAAAGAGAAAATTGACTGGTGGAATGAGAAAATTTATCACGCGGTAAATAACGGTGTGTATCGCTGCGGTTTTGCCCAAACCCAAGAAGCATACAATCAAGCCTGTAATGAACTGTTTGCGACTCTCGATGAGATTGACATTGCATTGCAAACTAGTCGATATCTGTGTGGAGATAATCTCACGCTTGCAGATGTCCGTTTATTCACGACGTTGTTTAGGTTTGATAGTGCCTACTACGGGTTGTTTAAGTGCAATAGGCAGCGAATTCGAGACTATCACAACTTGGGAGCTTACTTAAGGGATGTATATCAGCTTCCCGGTGTAGCTGATACCTGCGATGTCGAGAGTGTGAAACGAGACTACTACGGGAACCTCTTCCCACTCAATCCCGGTGGGATTATTCCTGATGGGCCTGATATGTCTTATCTTTATGAACCATCTGGGCGCGATCGCATCGGCACACTGAATGCTTCATAATGTACATTGAGAACTGATACCTCGATGGCTGCATTCTGGAGTTGGTGTGATTGTGAACCAGATTAATCGAGTTGCAATTGTTGGTGGAACTCATGGCAATGAGTTTACTGGGGCCTATTTAATCGAAAAATTTGCTCAACTTCCCGACTTGATTACTAGACAAAGTTTTGAGACAGTTACTTTGCTGGCAAATCCTAACGCTTTTGCCGCCGGGAGGCGATATTTAGAGAAGGATTTAAATCGCTGTTTTCTTCAGCAAGATTTACAAGATCCAACTCTTAACAGTTACGAAGAATTGCAAGCTAAATCAATTCAGGACATTTTAGGATCAAACAGAAATAAACAAGCAGATTTTATCTTAGACTTACACAGCAGTACTGCTAACATGGGTCTGACAATTATTTTGGTAAATAGTCATCCCTTAAACTTGCAATTGGCTGCTTATCTCAGTCAGATTAGCCCTTTGGTGAGGATTTATCGCTGCTCTTTTAAATCAATTGCAGAAAATCCATTTGTAAATTCCCTGTGCGAATTAGGCTTTGCGATCGAGGTTGGCCCTATTGCCCAGGGTATATTAAAAGCGACGTTGTTCCAACAAACAGAAGAACTTGTTTATGCGGTTCTCGACTATCTAGAACAGTTTAATCAAGGTAAAATTTCATCAACTAATGAAACGTTGATTCTCTATGACCATTTATCAGTTGTGGACTATCCAAAACAACAGGATGGGAAAATCTTTGCGATGATTCATCCAGAGCTTCAGGACAAGGATTACCAAGCCTTGAACCCAGGAGATCCAATATTTATAACCTTTGATGATAAAACAATTGTTTATGATGATGAATCTACCGTTTGGCCGATTTTTATTAATGAGGCAGCTTACTACGAAAAGGGAATTGCAATGTGTTTTACTCAAAAACAGCAAATCAATATCTAGTAGGATGTTTAAAATTTTTTGTATAATCGCTTTTTATTGAAACTAATGATATAGATTGAGCATCATAATCTAGAAAATATGCTGATCTAATTTATAATCTCTGTAGCTGGTGCGATGTCTAATAGCGGGTCGTAGTCACTTCTAAGGAATAAAGTTGCAGGTTATTAAATCTGTCTTCCTAAGACTTAATTTACGCTTAAAATTATCCAAATACTTAAACTCATAATGAAAACGAAGCTACGAGGAAACAAACCAATAGCCAGTCTTTCTTTAGACTTGGATAATGTTTGGTCTTTTCTAAAAAATCAGGGCGCTCCTGGTTGGGAAACTTTTCCCTCTTACTTAGATATTGCAGTCCCTCGTTTCTTAGATATTTTTCAGCAGTGGAATGTGACAATCACAGTCTTCATTGTGGGTCAGGATGCAGCCTTGGAAAAGAACACTAAGGCATTACAAGCGATCGCTAACGCTGGTCACGAAATAGGTAATCATTCATTTTACCACGATCCTTGGCTACACCTATATTCAGAGGATGAAATTGAACAAGAAGTGGCGTTGGCCGAACAACATATCAAGCGCGTTACTCATCAACATCCTATCGGCTTTCGGGGGCCTGGATACAGTTTTTCGCCTGCGGTATTGAAAGTCCTAGCACGACGGGGATACGAATATGATGCTTCAACTTTTCCCACATTTTTGGGGCCCATAGCACGAGCTTATTATTTAATGACCTGTAAACTGAGCAAGGAAGAACGCAAGAAACGCGAAGCCTTGTTTGGCGGTTTTAAAGACGGTTTGCAGCCTTTAAAACCTTACCAGTGGAAGATGGGTAAGGATAAATTGACTGAAATTCCCGTTACCACCATGCCAATTTTCAAGGTGCCAATTCACTTCAGTTACATAATGTATATAAGTACATTTTCTTCTGAAGCTGCGTTACTATATCTCCGAATTGCCCTATGGCTGTGTAAACTTACACGTGTCCAGCCTTCTTTGCTATTCCATCCTACAGACTTTGTAAGTCAAGAGGATGTGCCAGAGTTATCATTCTTCCCTGGAATGAGTCTCCCCACCTACAAGAAACTGGCGATAGTGAACAAAAGTTTGGAAATTATATCCAGTCAGTTCAATGTTGTAACTGTTGGGCAACATGCAAAATCCGTAGCTGATGCCCATAAGATACCAGTATTAGTGCCTCAGAAGAGGTAAAAATATAATTTATGCGATTGATTCAATCCAATTTGTATCCTTAATACAGGCAAAATCAACTTTGACCTGTTTCAGTTTTGAAACCAGCTGACATTTGCTAGCAAGAATGTGTAAAGTAATTAAAAGTAAATTACTATCTCTAATCTTTAGCACATCTATCTATGGTTAGAAAAACTCAACGCCTTTTGCTGCTAGTTATTTCCTGTAGTATAACTGGTGTAATTTTGGGAGGTACTGCTGCTTGGGCAGAAAGTAATCTCTGTTTGGAAGACAGTAAAGTTACAAGCGACTGTCTAACTCAAGATCCGATCCAAAAAACTATCCAAGGAATGAGTACCGGATTGTTAGCTGGGGCTGGGGCCGCTTGCGGTGCAGTATGGCAGTTAAGGCATGAAGATTGAGCGTGAACTACCTACTACTAACTCGTATTATCGGGTTAGTGGTAGGTAGTTTGCTAATTGGGAAGATCAGTCTTTTTTTGACGGAGAGAATTATAGCTAATTCGGAAGAGGGTTGCATTACAAAAACTGGGTACGGAAAAATTTATGTTGAAGTTGGGCGGTCAATCATCCCGATCTATATGGCTTTGGAAGAATACCGATCTATTAATGCACGGGCAAATTTCTGGTGTTGTTCAGCTAGATATTGAGGAGAGATAAACTGAGCATTGCCCATGAAGCGGTACATCCAGCGACAAAACTCCTCCAGCGATCGCTCAGGAAGTTTAACAATATAATCTACGTAAGTAGGTTTGCTATGTGTCTTATTCATAAGTCTGGGTTAATCGCCTGAATTGGTGAACGAAATAATAAGCTTTTTGGTCACTTACGTTGTTTTATTGACAAAATATCACCCCAGATATACATTGCTGAAACTATTACTGTAAAAGGGGTCATGACGAAATACGTGTAAAATGGGACACGTTGTAAAGAAGAATTACAGAAAGCACTTTCTCGATTTACTAACTTGCCCAAAAATGATGAAGAAGCTTTTTACATTTATGACCGTAGAATCGACTTTTCACCCTTGCCACTTCATCAAACTTGCCCATAAATGATTGTTTATGGGCAAGCTTGAGGCATTGAAAGCGGTGAAGAGTTGATTTTAGTGTGCAAAACTTTGATTGCCCCAATACCATTTATGGGCAAGTTGGTAAATCAATAAAACACGTTCCGCAACATTTGACCCCGTTGTGGATACAGTGATGCGAAATCTTCATCCTGATAAAACATCCCAAGTTCATCACGCAAGCGCATATATAAATTACCTTTTGGAAATGCGGCTTTGGCTACACGTACCGTTTCATTGGGAATAGGAGGAATTTCTTCAGGATGTAAACACATATACTGCCTCCAAACGTATTTCCTCTAGTTTATTGATAATTGAGGCAGCTAACTTAATTTTTTTCTTCCTGTGTAATACACGGGAAGGGATATCTATCTTCTCGATGTATTACACGGGAAATCCGCCGTTTTTATGTTAAGTAATATTTCGCCAACGGTATCGGTATCCCGGCTGAACCTTATATAGTCCTGCTACCCGACCACGGTGATGCCTTTCACCGACGACTTAACTTTTTTAGCTACCATTATTTCTAACTTTTGATAGACTATTTTATTTTGATTGATCTATCAAAAGTTGGGATAATATTTTTGTATGATGAGTAGGATTAATTTAAGACTTAATCAGGCATTTTTATTGCAAAACTGTGATTTGAAAAGGGGATAAAAATACTTAAAAATCAAACATAGCAACGCGCAGAGAAATATCAATTAGAGCGCGTAGAGCGCGAATGCTTTTCATCTAATCTCTGTGATAAAAATGTTATTGTCTGTCCAAAATGCTAAATTTTGGAAAAATACTCACCTGGGTTTAGTAATCAGAAAACTTGATAATTTACTGAGTTTAATAAGAGAGGCATTATGAAGAAGTTAGTGTCTAATTTACCAAGCCATTTGATTTTGTTCTTAGTAATTATGGCTCCATCTGTAGTGGTTTCTGAGCTAGTACAAGCTGCAAACTCTAATCAAAATATTCCAGTTAAGGAGGCTATGAACCCTGTAGATACTATTAATTTTTCCTCTAGTTTAAGTGAAAAGATACAAGCTATTACAGGAAACAGACAAACTGTAGCAGTTGATCCACACAAACCTCAGCTACTAGCGCGAAGACCAAGATTTCGCTTGTTTGATAATGGTCCTAGTTTCGTACAAAACCAACCCTATCAAGCTAATCAACAAGGTAATCGTCCTTCAGCATTAGAAACTTTTCAATCTTTGATACATTAAAGTTTAGTGGATGAGAAAGCATAATTAATTTAGAAAAAACTGATGATTCTAAATTAATTATGCATCTAAAATATTGTCGAAACTCACTGTTTAAACTTATGAAATCGGAAGCTAGACAGGTTCAATTTGTGGTTAAAACTTCTAAGCTTTGTAACTTACGCTGTCGCTATTGTTATGAATACTTAGAACTAGGTGATAGAACAACAATTGCGCTAGAACAACTGGATAAAATGTATCATCACATTGCTAATTATTATAGTCAGATTGACTTGAAAACAGAAATTCAGTTTGTTTGGCATGGTGGAGAACCACTCTTGCAATCACCTGATTATTATTGGCGTACTTTTGACCATCAGCAACAGATTTTTGGAGAACTGGCAAGTTCTGTTACTAATGTAGTTCAAACTAACCTGACAACACTTAACAAAGAAAGTATCCGATTATTATCCGAGGGATTTGATGGTGTCGGTGTTTCTGTTGACTTATTTGGAGGTCTACGTGTTAAGCAATCAGGAGTTGATTCTTTATTAACAGTTTTAAAAAATATGGATCGCTTACTAAATGCAAATGTTTCCTTTGGATGTATTACTGTTTTAACTAAATTAAATTTATCTTATCTTCAAGAGATTTTTAAATTTTATGAAAAGATGAAGCTTCATTTTCGGATTTTACCACTATTCAATGGAGCTTTTGAAGGGCAACATCAAGGATTTGAAATTACTCCACAAGAAGTTCTGCAAGCTTTTTGCACTCTTGTAGATATGTGGATGGAAAGCCAAAATATGGTAATGATTTTGCCAATTATGGAATATATAGAAATAATTCTTCGTCACTATAGCTCTGATTCTCAACTATATTTTTACGATAAGACGGAATGGGAATCAATTTATGTAGTGAATGTTAATGGTGATATTTATAGTTATGGAGATGCTTATAAACCAGAATTTTGTCATGGAAATTTATTTCAAAGTCCTTTAGAAAATATTATTTTAAGCCCTGTACATAAAAAAGTAATATCCGCAGCAGAAGAACGCATGATGTCTGTCTGTACTTCCTGCCAATATTTTGGAAGTTGTAGCGGTTATCCAATGGCTGAAGAAGCTATTATTAATAATCAATTTGATGAAGAAGGCAATATTGATTGTATCATCGAAAAAGGAATTTTAAAACACATAGAATCACGTTTAATCCAATCGGGTATTATTGAACCAATTTCTCGAAAAATCAATATTGAACAGCCAAAGCAATTCCCAGTAGTTTCAGCATTAGACTGTCCGTTATAAAAAAATACTTTTAATTAGGTAAACATAGAAGTTTTTAGGTAATCTTTGTGATAATTACAAGTGAAAATTTAAATTTAAAAAAAAGCATCCAAATTTTTTATCCCATCAATTCTGGAGGAAATAATCCCAGAATTAGGCTGAGTTCCGGAACATTCCAAAAAATCGAATTAGAAGACGATAAAGTTAAATATCGCAGTGGTGCTTTTCTACCCAAAGAACCTTGGAGACAAACGAATACAACAGAATATAACCTGCTTTTTAGCAATGAAGCTATGTCCAAACCGAAGACATGGGATATCGGTTCACATATAGCTATAGTTCGCATTCCCGAATATGCCTTGTTGCCTTTGGGAAAATTTAATTTTCGTTCAATAGAAACAGTAGAAGAGTATCAATCTATTGTCAGTAATCTTGAAGGTGAAAAAGCAATTAAAGAAGTTCTCAATCGTCTTTCAGATTACATTTTAAATCCTCAAAATTTAGAAATATTAGGTATTCAAGTTACTGAGCCTAATTTCAAAACTGTAACTGTTAATTATTATGGCAATTCTAACGAAAAACTGTTCGTTGGTATGCACCTTGATAGTTGGGATAAAGCACCATTGAGACGCAGACATAAATCCCGAAATAGAATTTGCATTAATTTAGGGCAAGAAGATAGATTTTTTTTGTTTATTAACCTAACTCTGATGGATATGTTTCGACATTTGGGGTTGTCTGAGACTGAGGATATTCATAAGCATTATAGAGGTACAGAAATAGGGTACGAGTTTATGCTGCGATATCCTTCATATCCTGTAGTTCAATTAAGAGTTGCACCAGGGGAAGCATATATTGCTCCCACTGATAATATAATTCATGAAGCTTCCACTATCGGTAATCATTATCCTGATATTACTTTGACTTTTCTTGGCTATTTTGGAATATGAAAACATTGACTCGAATCATCGTGCAGGTCTCCCGCCCAGGAGGTTCTTCTGCCAAAGCTCACCCAAGCTATAGTCTTCCGGGAGCAATGCGATTTTGTGAGGTCTGGTCAAAAACAAGCGATCGCACTGATCGTTGGTGCATTCTCCTGTTTGAGTCAGTAAAGCACTTGCAAGCGTTCTTTGGCTGTTGATGTCTTCAAGAGCTTGCCCCATCTTGGTTTCAGCCTTAGCGTGCAAATTATCTCTTTAGGCACGGTGATGCCAAGATGGAGGTATTTATTAATTGATAATAGTTCGTAATAACTCTTGAGTGGCGCGACTCTCAACGGAGTAATGGGGCTTGTGGCGTAGTAGACTGTCCATAATAAGTCGCGTACACCGGACACTACCAGCGAGAATAAATGAGGCCCTCACCCCCAACTCGTCTACCCAACAAGCATTACATATCTAGAGAATACCTTACACCAACTGAGGTGCGATCTCTTTTGATTGGGGCGATTTATGACATTTCATATCTGCGTGTGAAGCAAGTTTTAAGCACCTCATGCCAATAAAAAAAGACTGGAACTATGATAAAGTCTGCTGTTGAGTTTATTGCTCCTTTTATACATTTACAGCCAATGATTTCCATGCTTTCTGGCAAGCCAATTGTCTAACTGTGCTAACACTTAGCTGCAACGGACTGAATCGATATCTGGCTTGGGATGCAAAAAAGTAAGCATCTGGACGCATTTGCATTCTTGGTAACTTATAGAGAATAATCACAAAGAAAGCAGCTTTGGCATCTTCGTGCGAGATAATAAATATAAAATATGGCGATCGCAATCGATTTTGGTACTAGCAACACAGTCATTGCTCGTTGGAACCCTGTAACCCAGCAGCCAGAAACCCTGACTCTACCAGGTTTATCAATCAAACAAAGTCTCAATCCGCCACTGATTCCCAGCTTGGTTTATGTTGAAGACGCAACCCAAAATCAAGTCTTAGTCGGGCAACAAGTACGCGATCGCGGTTTTGACCTCAAAGGTGAAACTAGATTTTTCCGCAGCTTCAAACGCGGTATTGGTGCAGATATCCAAGGTTTCTTACCCGAATTAGATGGGCAAATTGTCACCTTTGAACAAGTAGGACAATGGTTCCTCACCAAAGTAATTGAAGAACTAGCACCCCTACAAGGTGGGTTAGATTCTCTCGTGTTAACCGTACCCGTAGACAGCTTTGAAGCCTATCGTCACTGGTTGGGGAACGTTTGTCAATCCCTTCCCGTCGAACAGGTGCGAATGCTGGATGAACCCACAGCCGCAGCCTTGGGTTATGGCTTGGCAGATCAAGAAATTCTCTTGGTAATTGACTTCGGGGGTGGAACTTTAGATTTGTCCCTTGTCCGGTTGGATCAAGGCGTGCAAGCAACTACAAAGCCGTTGGGATTTCTCCTCAAGTGGGGTAATAAGTCTCTGGCTGAAAATTCAAAACAAAAAGTTAAAACAGCCCGTGTCCTGGCGAAAGCTGGGCAAAATCTAGGCGGTACTGATATTGATAATTGGTTGGTAGATTACTTTGCCAAAACTCAAGAATTGGCAGTAAGTCCCTTGACAACACGATTGGCAGAACGGGTGAAAATTCAGCTATCAACCCAAAACCAAGCTAGTGAAGTTTATTTTGATGATGAAACATTTGAAAGTTATGAATTGGAATTAAACCGCGACACTTTTGATAATATCCTCAAAGAACACGCATTTTTTGAGTTATTGGATGAGTCGATGACGACACTGTTGCAGCAAGCAAAACGCCAAGGGATAGAACTTCCTGATATTAATGCCGTTTTGTTAGTTGGTGGAACAGTGCAATTACCAGCAGTGCAGACATGGATAAAACAGTATTTTGAGCCAGAAAAAATCCGTTGCGAACGTCCATTTGAAGCGATCGCTCAAGGTGCATTACAGTTAGCTCAAGGGATACAAATCAAAGACTTTCTTTACCATAGTTATGGTATCCGCTACTGGGATCGCCGCAATCAGCGTCACAAATGGCATTCTTTAATTAAAGCTGGACAGGCATATCCAATGAGTCAACCAGTAGAATTAGTTCTAGGTGCTTCTTTGGAAAATCAGCCCAGCATTGAACTAATTATGGGAGAATTGGGAGCAGATACGGGTAGTACTGAAGTTTATTTTGATGGCGATCGCTTAATTACTCGTCGTCTGGACAATACTGAAACCAGCGTCAAGCCTCTCAACGATCAAGAAGGCGCGAGGACAATTGCTCAACTGAAACCAGCAGGATATCCTGGAAGCGATCGCATCAAAATTCTCTTTCAAGTTGATGAGCAACGCTTTTTGCGAATCACCGTTGAAGACTTGTTAACGAATGATACGCTTTTGGAGAATCAACTTGTGGCACAGTTGAGCTAAACTATTGTGCGTTTAACTAAAAGGATTTAAAAGTGGGATACCGCAGCCATCAAAATCCCGGATGTTGCGCGTTACTAAAGTCAATTGATGAATTTGAGCAGTAGCAGCAATCATCATATCTGCTTGGGTATGTGTTTTCCCACTTAATCTTAGTTGACCTCGCAATTCACCGGAGCGTTTGGCAATTTCAATGGTGATAGGCAATACTTGACAGTTATTTTCTAAAAAACTCTCGAACCATATTTGAATTCTAGGGTTGGGCTTGAATGTCAATCCGTAAAATATTTCTTCAACGGTGATCGCACTCAAAACTATAGAGGAAACTCTTTCTGCCCATTTCTGTACACCAGAGTTAGGTTGGAGTCTTACTAATTCGCTGATAATGTTAGTGTCACAGAGAAAAGTCATCGATGGCATCAGCGAAGGGGTTAAGACGGTCTTGGCGGGAGGGTACTTCGAGGATATAATCTTCTTCAACAACTATCTGGCGTAGTTCTTTGAAAACATCAGCTAGAGAAATCTTTTCGCGCTGCTTGCGCCATGTCAAGAACTCCTCAAATATTTCAGCTTCAACAACAACAGCCACCAGTTCATTGCGGTTGTATATAAGTTGCGGTTCCTTTGTGACAGCATGAATCAGTTCAGAGAACCTCTGTTTCGCTTCTGCAATTCTCCAGTTCATTCTCTTACCTCTTTTCTTCGCAATCATGTCTATTATAGACATGATTTATGTCTATAATTTGGTATTTTCTATAGAGCGATGTCCACGACGAGCTACGCCTACGCTTCTTCTCCTTCTCATTCGAGGCGAGTTATTCTTAGCTACCCATCTTTAACCATCCAAAAACTTGATTGACGGTTAGTGCAAGTTCAATTTCTGGTAATACAGGCAAAAAATCTTCTCCCTGGAATAAGATTGGCTGTTGCTCTGGTAGAAATACCAAAATACTCAAATCATCAGGATCGAGAAACCATCCCAGGCGGCTACCATACTTTAGACAGTAGAGAATATTCCCAATTACCTTGTTGGGTTTTTGTTCTGGCGAAAGAATCTCAATCGTCCAGTCTGGTGGAAGTTCAAAATTATCAGGTACTTCACGATCAACGGTAAACGGTATGCGTCCCCACTGAAATACAGCTACATCAGGTACAATTGAGCGATCGCCAAAACTACATCGTAATTCTGGAAAGGCATAGGCAATCTTCTGATTTTCCGCAACTTCATTCACAACAGCAACGAGTTTGCCTTGCAAGCGGCTGTGTCTCCCTTTTGGCATTGGCTTAGGAATAATCTCACCGTTAATATATTCACTCGTAGGCTTTGTTTCTGGGAGTTTCAGAAACTCCTCCAGGGTAATTAGTTTAGTAGTTGAGTAGCTCATAGCTCCTAAATACCTCGAAGATGTGTTCTTACTTTAGCAAGATGTATAGACAGGTGCTTAACTCCGTGAACGCACCTGTCCATACATCAAATCCAGAATTGCAACTCTTAATTACGAATTACGAATTACGAATTAACAATTATTTATGCACCACTACTAAAGTCCCATAGCTAGCCCAGTTGTAAACATTGCGAGCTTGCTTAACAGGTAAATTTACGCAACCGTGGCTGACTGGAGTGCCAAAACGATTATGCCAGTAAGCACCGTGGATGGCGTAGCCTCTGTAAAAATACATTGTGTAAGGAACATCAGGAATATTGTAGCCCCTGCCTCGCATCCGGTGAGTGCGATACTTAGAATTAATCCGAAATCTACCTATGGGTGTGGGAGTCGATCGCTTCCCTCCAGAAATACGGTATGAATAAACAAGTTTTTTGCCTTCCCATGCACGTAACCGTTGTTCTGACAGGTCAATTTCAATCAAGCGAGGTTGGGATGTTTGGCTGATATTAGACTCAGTGATGCCATTTTCATCTACTGACGCAGCGATCGCTTTATCAGAGTGGCGATCGCCTGCTAACGGTGCTGACCAAGAAAATAAAGCCACCACCATCAGCGCCACACCTGTACAAAAAGTTTTGGAAGAACGAATCCCACCACTACGAATCCAGGATTGCATTATGCCTCACCTTCTAAAGTACGCAAAAATCATGAAGTGAAGTAATTTTCTGGAAACTACAAATTTCCAGGTTGATTACTAATTTGCTGTGAAGGATTTACGCAATTCATCCGCTAATGCTTTTCCAAACCAGTCCTAAACTAATCCGCATTTAATTAGTCATTGGTCATTTGTCATCCATTAATGACTAATAACAACTTTTACAAAAAAAATCTGTAATTTAAATGCGTCAATGCAAATTTTCCCCGCATTAATATTTGCATTTGGAGTTTCACACAGTAATTGTCAGGATTTACGCTTATTTCTTTGGGGGAAACTGGATAATACCAAATTTAGGAAAAGACTTTTAGTCCTAAATACCAAATTTAAAATCCAAAATTGGTATGAATCCCCTTTTATATATTTTATTTCAAATTCAGTAATTCCGACTCCGAAGATTCCCAGCATAAAATATTGCTGGGAATCACTCAATTGTCTTGATTTGTTGTTATTAATGATTTTTCATAGATTGCCTTTTGGCTGGTTTACCTACTATTTCTGGATGATTATTGGTGTCCCTACCGATGCCCACTCAAATAGCCATTTAGCGTGTTTAGGTGCAAGATTCACACAGCCGTGGCTCACTGGTGTGCCAAATCTTTTATGCCAGTAAGCCCCGTGAATACCGTAATTCCCTTGGTAAAACATCGCATGAGGAACGTTAGGAACATTGTAGTTTTCTCCCCGCATCCGTGTAGTTTTAAACTTGGATTGAATTTTAAAAGTACCAACAAGAGTGGGAGTAGCTTTTTTGCCGGAGGAAATAGCACTTCCATAAACCACTCTGTCACCTTCCCAAGCTATTAATCGTTGCTTTGAAAGGTCAATTTGAATCCAGCGTTGATCTGATTGTTGTAATGTCTGGATTTTTTGGGCAATTACTTGATCTTTAGAATTTGCCCAAACTTCACTAGTTCCAGTAGTAGTAAAAACACTTAAAGACAGTACTGTACCAGTAAGAAGTATTTTTAAGCGATGCACCCAGTCAGGATAAATCAGTTTTTTCATTTTAGATACACTCACACTCAAATCATGAAGTCTTGAGAAACTTATCAGGTTTCACTTTTATTCCCTATCTATTACTTTAATAGACGTGAATTTTTGATGATTTGATTCTAATTTAACCTAACTGTTGTATAAGGTTTTTTGCCCTAGATGCGATCGCTTGCCAATTTCCCTCTGTGACAAGCTTTTTGGGAAATAATTCACCGCTCAAACCGACAGCGATCGCTCCGGCTTGCAAAAATTCTTTAGCATTTTCTAGAGTGACACCGCCTGTAGGAATTAAGGGAATCTGACTTAGTGGCCCTTGCAAACTTTTAATGTAATCAGCTCCTCCCACTGCTTGTACGGGAAACACTTTTACACAACTAGCGCCCTGACTCCAAGCGGTAACAATTTCTGTAGGAGTCAACGCTCCTGGGATGATAGGTATATCTTTTTCTTGTGCTGCTTGAATCATTGCTGAGTCAACGTGGGGTGTGAAGAGGAATTGCGCCCCAGATGCGATCGCTTCTTGTAGCTGTTGCACATTGAATAACGTGCCAGTACCAATGATACAGGCTGGTAATTCTGAGCGTAGTTGACTGATTAATTCTCCAGCGCGATCGCTATTCCAGGTAATCTCAATCAGATGCATACCCCCAGATGCTACAGCCATTGCCATTTCGTGTCCCACTTCGATTTTAGGGGCGCGGATAACTGCGATCGCACGATGTTTTTGCAATTGTGATAACCAAATTTCATTAGGCATTTTGACTGGGAATTAGGGATTAAGGACATTCCAGTGAGGTGTTTTAGCGCAACAGCGTAACGCACCTGTTATCTGTAGGCGACGCATTAGGCTTAACCCCGTAACTACTGGATAAATTTTCTGGAAGTCCCATGAGTCCAATACAAACCTAACCCTATCTGCAAGAGCAAGTACTCTCTATTCTGAAGATATGCAAGATGGGTTAATAGTAGCTAGCTAATTTAAGAATTGTGAATAGTTTAAAAAAGGCTAGAGACTGCATCTAAGCTGTCTCTAGCCTTAATTTACTTAATGGGCAGTACCAGACTCGAACTGATGACATCCTGCTTGTAAGGCAGGCGCTCTACCAACTGAGCTAACCGCCCTTTTGACTAATCCTTAACTAATATAGCAGA
Source organism: Nostoc sp. LEGE 12447 (assembly GCF_015206985.1). NCBI lineage: Bacteria > Bacillati > Cyanobacteriota > Cyanophyceae > Nostocales > Nostocaceae > Nostoc > Nostoc sp. LEGE 12447. Next base: position 463,807 of record NZ_JADEXT010000001.1, read on the forward strand.
AGATTTTGCATTGCGCTAGTAGTTTTGGGAAAATCTTTTTTTCTCTTATACTGGCTCAGTATTAAGTTACTCAGCACGGGCTAAACGCCCCGCTATCGCTAACAGGATTTAGGATGCCCTCTGGTCGGACGCACGATCGCATTACTATGTATGCTCTGCCGTTGGTGGCGGGCATTACTTTCTGGCAGACTCGCAGTAGCAATGCAACTTTGTTGGTTGCAGGTGGGTTTCTATTTGGAGGGCTGATGTTTGGCCCCGATTTGGATATTTACTCTGTGCAATTTCAACGCTGGGGTTTCTTGCGCTGGATTTGGCTACCTTATCAAAAAAGTCTGCGGCATCGTTCTTTTTTATCCCACGGGCCGATTATTGGCACGATTCTGCGAATACTTTATCTAGGGTGTTTGCTAGCTATCTTGGCAATTTTGGTTTTGGCAATTGCCGAAAAATTATGGAATCTGAGTTTTACTTGGCAAGATTTGGGACAAACTGTGGGGCGATCGCTCCTGCAATATGATACTGAATATGTCGCCCTGTTTTTGGGGTTGGAACTTGGTGCGATGAGCCATTCTCTCAGCGATTGGAGTGGTTCGGCATACAAGCGCGTGCGAAAGCAGGGGGTTCGGGGGTTGCTTCCTAGTGGCAAAATGAAGAAGCGGAAAGTTACAAGTCGCGGTACTCGTCGAGCTACAGTTACCAGAAAGAGCAACGGCAGAACGACAAAGGACAGATGACAAATGACAAATGACAAAGTTGAGACTTTGGCAGCTTTGCAGGAATTGATTGAGGTGGTGGCGAAGTTGCGATCGCCTGATGGTGGTTGTCCGTGGGATTTGGCGCAAACTGCCGAAACGCTTACGCCTTATGTGATTGAAGAAGCTTATGAGGTAGTAGATGCAATTAAGAGTGGGGATCAGAAGGCGATCGCAGAAGAATTAGGCGATTTATTATTACAGGTGGTATTGCAAGCCCAAATCGCTAGTGAATCTGGACAATTTTCTCTTAAAGAAATAACTCAAGGGATTTCCCAAAAGTTGATTCGCCGTCATCCTCATGTGTTTGGTGATGTGTCAGTAGCCAGTGTGGATGAGGTGCGGCAAAATTGGGAACAAATCAAAGCTGCGGAAAAAGGCGAACCATCCCCAGACGCGCAAAAACTTAGTGCTAAACTCGGTCGTTATGGGCGCACCCTTCCCCCGTTGACAGCAGCGATGAAGATTTCTCAAAAAGCTGCTGCCATTGGCTTTGAATGGGAAAATATTCAGGGCGTTTGGGATAAGTTTCATGAAGAATTGGGTGAATTTCAACAGGCTTTAGCTGAGGAAACACCAGCGCGACAACAAGCAGAATTAGGCGATTTACTCTTTGCAGTTATTCAGCTAGCCCGTTGGCATAATCTTGACCCTAGTGCTGGTTTGCAAGGTACAAATCAGCGATTTGTCCAGCGATTAGAAAAAATGGAGGCAGTTGTCGCTCGCCCCCTTTCTGATTACAGTTTGGATGAGCTAGAAAATTTGTGGCAACAGGCAAAAGCCCAACTTGCCAAAGAAGGCTCATAAATTAATTTCTAATTATCCAGGACTTACGCCAACAATGTCTCAAGCCCTGATTTTCAGATAGGGGTAATTTATGAATTTCCCCTAACGCCCAATAGTAAATTAAGTACAGGCGACATCATAGCCAAGCTCGATCGTATTGAACAGGCCAGAGTTTATCGTGTCCTAACTGTTTAGCTGCCAGATGCGGCCAATAAGGATTGCGGAGTAGTTCACGTCCTAACAGCACTATATCGGATACTTCTGTGCGAATAATCTCGTCAGCGTCTTCAGGGGCTGTAATTAACCCTACGGCTCCTGTATGGATATTGGCTTCGCGGCGGATGCGTTCGGCAAACTGAGTCTGATAACCAGGTTGAATTGGGATCTTGACACCCGGTATAATTCCCCCTGATGAAGTATCAATGAGATCAACTCCTAGAGATTTAAGCTTGTCACTTAAAGCGATACTTTGCTCGATGTCCCAACCCCCATCTACCCAATCGGTAGCAGAAATACGTACCCAGAGTGGATTTGTCTGGGGCCAAACCTCTCGAACTGCTTGAACAGCTTCTATGAGCAGACGAGTCCGGTTTTCAAAGCTACCACCATAATCATCTTGCCGTTGGTTAGCAAGGGGTGAGAGAAACTGGTGGAGTAGATAACCGTGAGCAGCATGGATTTCTACTATTTTAAAACCAGCTTGCAGAGAACGTTTAGCACCTTGGATAAAGGCATCAATAACTTCCTGAATTCCCTCAAGACTTAGGGCTTCTGGAACTGGACTATCTTGGCTAAAAGCGATCGCACTACTCGAAACTAAGGGCCGCCAACCTTCCTGAGATTCATCCAGCGTTTTCCCTCCCTTACTGGGTTTGGCAGTGCTGGCCTTTCTACCTGCATGAGCAAGTTGAATCCCTGCAACAGCGCCAAAGTTATGAATCAATGCCACAGTTTTGGCTAAAGTTTCTATATGTGCATCTGACCAGATTCCCAAATCTTGCGGGCTAATGCGCCCACGCGGTTCTATAGCTGCTGCTTCTGTGAACACTATACCCGCACCGCCTACTGCGCGAGAAGCTAAATGAATAACGTGCCAATCATTAGCATATCCATTTGTACTGGAATATTGACACATGGGTGAAACGGCGATGCGGTTCCGGAAGGTAACTTCACGAATCTTGAATGGTTCAAATAGATGTGCCATTAATATTGATTCCTTCTCTTGCTAGGTGAAACAAATTGGGGAGAGATTTACAGGATGAACTCGATCGATTTTGCATGAAATAGCTAGAGATATTATACGGAGGAGATTCTAGTAGAAAAACTAGAGTAACCCAGGTAGCATTAAAGGTTGGAAATACTAATGCAATGTTCAATGATGCTTCTCGTAATACAGGCGGCTCACGAATGAGTTGCACAAGACTCATAAATCCCACCTGCTGAACAATCTATGAGACGCGCAAAGAAGGCGGAATTCTTATATGGAAAGTGTTTCGTTCATGTGGAATTGGTGGTTTATTTACGTCGTAGCACAGCAGAAGCCTGATTAAGATTTGGATAAATAGGCTTATCATCAGACTCTTGCCTCTGCAATTCCCAGATATCACATCCTACTTCTTCTTGATCCACTAATAACTGGAGATGATCTGGTAATTTAGTTTTTTGCGAAATTGTCCAATTTTCTCCATATAAACATTCTCTTTCAATTTGTCCAGAAAACATAAGTTTACTCTCCAGTAATGTCACAACTTAAGTTTAGTAACTCTTAATTTTTGAAAGACAAAGTAATAAACTCTCATCTTTCATTTTCATTCGCATTTAAAATACACTTACTATTTGTCCCTAATATTGTTTCTTAATAAAATTTCTCACTTGTGGATAGTTAATTAGCTCTTTTAGCTTCTGAGTTTTCGATTCCTTTTCTCGACCTAATTGGACTTCTTCACCGATTTAAGATTTTCCAGAAAAGACCGAGTGTGCTTAATAAAACTATATTTAATGCCACTAAATTGATTGTGAGTTCCTTGACAGTTTTATTCATAAAAGGCCTTTTTGAGATTGGAAACCCCAACCTCAAAAAAAATAAGTTGGGGTAATTCACTCATTAAGACTCCTGAATTTTCCCCTTCCCGCGTCTGGCTTGGGAAGGAGGTTAGGTTTTTGGTAGACTTTTTCATATAACGTGAAAAGTCAGGTAATAGGGCTAAAAGTTTATTTGGCACTAAATTTTGAGTTTATTGGCTAATTAAGACAATTTACCGATTAAACTACTGTAACTCGACCAGTTTACAGTGGTATGCATTTATGAGGTTTGCATAGATCTTGCTAAAAAACAAGAGTTTGTTGAGATTTATTAATATTACTCATTCAGAGAGTTAAGTCTGTGGCGAAAACTTTCTAAAAAAATAAAGAACAAGTATAATTTTTATCCTCAATGGTTAAAACAACAGATTCTGCGTCGAATGCGTTATGGGATGTTTTAAAAGTCTCTTTGTCGGTATCAAAAGTTCTAAATGCCTCTAAATCCATGCCACCTGCTCATCGGGGAGACTTCCCTTGGCGCTCAATACTGCCCGGTTAAAGGGAAAAGCGTAAGGGGAAAGGGAGTAGAAGGCTCGATATATAAGGTTTTTTCCCCTTTAACCTGAGTCCATTTCCCCCAAAACCCGACAAGTATTGCCTTGGCGCTAGCCTTTCCCGCATCCCCTTAAAAAGGCTGATTTTGACTGTAGTCGATGCCGAGAATTTGACCAGCAGTTTGCTGTCCAAATTAAGATGTTCCCAATATTTTCGCCATTACCATTGTGAAAAAGGGTGTTTTACTAAATTGCTGTTGAAATATCTGGAATCATCAGAAACTTCTTGTCCAATCCAACTTGGTAGTTCAATTTGTTGATTTTCATCATTCAGTTCAACTTCTGCCAAGATTAATCCTTTATTAACACCATCAAACTCGTCTATTTCCCAAATCAAACCACCCGATTGGATTTTATATCTAATTTTTTCTATAAAGGGACGTTCACATAATGCCTCAAGCATTTCTTGAGCATCTTCAACAGGAATAGGATACTCAAACTCTAATCTCGAATATTTTATACTGGGGCCTTTTATAGTCAAATAACTCTTTTCCCCTACTATACGTATGCGTACAGCCGTTTTGTCTTGTGTGGCAATGTATCCTTGACGATATACACTACCTTCAACTAATCCTCTCCAGCTATCTCCTTTCACTAAAAATTTCCGCTCTATTTCTTTCGCCATTTTAGTTACCTAATTATTTGTTTTTGTCTAGAAACAAGCTGAGTTATTTTCAAAAAAGCCTATGCGATCGCTCATTTGCACAATGACTATCTTCTAATTCAGCGTCTCCCACTAGTCAACTGCTGTAAAGATTTAGGTCTATCAAATTTTTCAACCGCATACTCTGACTCTAATACACCCTTACCTGACTTTAAAATATGTTGGTAATAACAACCTCTACTAGGGGTGGAGAATAAGTACTTCGCAAGGGTTCAAAGTACGTCAAAATTTAGATAAACGCGATCGCACTTACTGACAATGCAGATTACCCAAAGTCTCCATACAGCAATTCTTGTGACTGATTTAGAACGCTCTGAACACTTTTATGGCAAAGTATTGGGATTATCCAAAATAGATCGTTCGCTGAAATACCCTGGTGCATGGTATCAAGTCGGTAACTATCAGATTCACCTAATAGTTGCACCTACTGTCCCCACCGAAAACCCCAACGAAAAATGGGGACGCAACCCCCACGTCGCTTTCTCAGTAACTGACTTGGATGCTGCCAAAGAGCAATTTCTCAATCATAATTATCCCATTCAACCCAGCGCTTCTGGTCGCCCTGCCCTATTCACTCAAGATCCTGATGGAAATATTATCGAATTGAGTCAGCAGTGAGGGGGCAAGGGGGCAAGGGGGCAGAGGAGCAGGGGAGGCAGGGGAGGCAGGGGAAGAAGAACTATTTATTGATTATTGACCAATGACAAATGACAAATGAAAATAATTGCTTACTCTTACACCAATCCGCTGTTAGAATCTTCTCCCGATCAAGCTGATTGGGGATGGGAGGTGGATCGGGTTTATGAAGATTTGGGTAAGCCAGAGTCTTCTGGACAGACTACGCGAGAGTCTTCTGGATACGCTACGCGAGAGTCTTCTGGATACGCTACGCGAGAGTCCTACGGACACGCTACGCGATCGCAATTACAACAATTATTTACCGATTGCGAAACTGAACCAGCAGATTATCTCTTGATTCGGCGGCTGGAAGAATTAGGAGATACTGTAGAGGAAATTAGCGATCGCTTACATAAACTCGAAGCGATGGGAGTAGCGATAATCGCTACAGAACAGCCCTATACTTCCGAAAATTACCCTCTGGGTGCTGACTTGCTGAATTTGCTAAATGCAATCCAACGCCAGCAACGTAGTCGTCGCATCCGTCAAGGACACGCCCGTAATCGGCTTGAGGTTGCACCGCCACCTGGTAAAGTTCCATACGGTTATCGCAGAGGTAAGGGAAAATATACTGTTGATCGCAGTACTTCACCAGTAGTCAAAGATTTTTTTGAACACTTTTTACTCTATGGTTCCCTGCGGGGTTCGGTTCGTTACTTGGCGAAAAAATACGGCAAAAAAATCTCTGTCACAACTGGGCGACGCTGGTTAACTAATCCAGTTTATCGCGGCAATACAGCTTACCAAAATGGTGAAATTATCTCTAATACACATATTCCGATAATTTCTAAAGAAGAAGCAGCCCAAGTTGACCGACTTTTACGCCGTAATAGCCGTTTACCATCCCGAACTGCTAGTGCTAGGCGTTCTTTAGCTGGGTTGGTTGTCTGTGCTGAGTGTCAGTCACATTTGACAGTTACTCGTGTCACTCAACGCAACCAAGATAAGGAGTATCTTTATTTACGTTCTACTAGCTGTCCTCAACGCCCTAAGTGTAAGGCTATTCCCTACCAAGAAGTGTTGGAACATACAATTGAAACCGTTTGCCGTGACTTACCCTTAGCTGTCGCGGGGATGAATTTTCCCCAATTGGATGCAGTCAAGAATAATTTAGGGCAAGCGATCGCTCGTCAGCAAGAAATACTTGCTCAGTTACCTGCTTTAATCGAAACTGGAATTTTAGATGTTGAAACAGCAAAATTAAGGGCTTACAAACTCCGCACAGAAATTTCTGCACTTGAAGCAAAGTTGGCGACTCTTCCCCCAGTCAATTTGCGTTCTGTTGCTCAAGCTGTTTCAATACCCCAATTTTGGTTAGATTTGTCGGAAACAGAGCGACGATTTTACTTTCGAGAATTTATCAGACAGATTAAGATTACTATTCAGAATAAAGAGCTACAATTACAAGTTATTTTCATTTTTTAATAACAATATCAAAAACAAAAAACATATCCTTGGCAATAGCTAAATTATTCACTATCTAACCATTAATTAATTCTAAAATTTACCTAACTGTGATTAATAAAACGTTTCTACTATTCAATTCTATGGCTCATTAGTGTATCTCGTTATCTCGTTCCCAGCCTTCGAATGGGAATGCGTAAAATGAGGCTCTGTCTGTTAACTTTCGGCAGAGGCAATGATGAGCATTTCTAGCCAGAGGCTTTAAAAAAGGCTATTAGCCTTAGAATAAATTCCAAGGTAAGATGCTAACGAACCGGAAGATTTAAAAAATGTTGGTAATTACTTAAGGATTCACCCAAAAGTATATGCACTAGGGGTAATATTCTGCGGGAAGCCTCTTTTGTACGTTCGCGCAGCGTGTCGCAGTAGCTTGCCCTTACCGAATTATCAGGGTTTTGGCTATTGTTTGCGTAAGTCATATTATTATCCAAATAAATTAAAACTAATTTTTTTAAGTATTCAGCACGTCCTTAAACCACTGCAACAAATGTTCCATATATTTCTGAATTTATCTAGATAAAAATTAGGTAGATAAAAATTAAACTAAGCATCATGTTCAAAAAAATAAATACAAGTTAATTTACGGACTAAACAACAGGTGACAAATAATTTTTTGACTGTATTATTTTTATCATTTCCCGATTTATATGTTATTTCAATAGTTAAGATAAATTTTTCAAAAAATAGCGCTAATTAGATAAAGTTGAGTTAATCTTGGAAACTAGCAATTGTTAAGAATATACGTTGCTACTGGGTGGCAACATTGGAGATTCGCTTTGATCTCTATGTAATCAAACCAGCAAGTAAAATGATTAACATAGAATATGCAAGAAGGAAGCTTTATTTGGAGTCATCTAGAAAAACAGCATCGCACGGTTGGCAGATGGATTGATTGGGTATGGCTAATAGTATTGCTGTTGGCAGCAGTATTACTGTTTAGCATCAATCTGGGAGGATTGCCCCTGCGAGATTGGGATGAAGGGACTGTGGCACAGGTTGCTCGTGAAATTTGGCACGCTCCAGCAGGTTCAATGCGTTGGCTTTTCCCAACGCTAGGAGGCGAACCATATCATAACAAGCCGCCTTTGATGCATTTGCTCATTGCTTGGGCTTATTCTCTTGGAGGCGAAAATGAGTTGACAACTCGTCTACCTGGAGCAATTTTAACAGCGACATCTGTACCTTTACTGTATTGCATTGCTCGAGAGATATTTCGCCAACGTTGGGCTGCTATTTATAGCGCCTTAATTTATCTAACAATGCTACCTGTGGTGCGTCATGGGCGGCTGGCAATGTTGGATGGGGCGATGGTAAGTTTTTTGATGGTGATGATGTTGTGCGTGTTGCGATCGCGCCGAGATTTACGTTATTGCCTTGGTGTTGGTGTCAGTTTTGGGTTAATTTGCCTAACTCAAGGACTGCTAGGTGTATTGCTAGGTGCGATCGCGATCGTATTTCTGTTTTGGGATACGCCACGGCTGCTCACCTGCTACTATCTGTGGATAGCAATCTTCATTGGCATTTTGCCTGTAGCTGGTTGGTATAGTGCCCAACTAATTCATTATGGTTACACTTTCGCCCAAGTTGGGCTTGTAAACCCATCACTAGGTCGAATTGGCTCATTTGTAGAGGGTAATTCTGAACCACCTTGGTACTATGTGGTTGAACTTCTCAAATACACATGGCCGTGGTTATTATTCTTACCGCAAACTGTCCGCTTAACCTGGGAAAATCGCAACCTTAGCTGGGCAAAACTAGTAATGGCGTGGAGTGGTGTTTATCTATTGGTAATTTCTTTCATGATTACCAAAGTCCCCTGGTATTTATTCCCCATTTACCCCAGTTTAGCTTTAGCTTTTGGTATCCAGTTATCAGAGACAGAAAATTCGCCTTTACTTTCATCCTATCCCCGCGCTTGGGTTGCTGGTTTGGCGATACTTGCTGTAGTTGCTTCTGCTGGTAGCATTTATTTCAGTTGGGGTACAACATCACAAACAGATTTACAACTGATTTTTGCCGCAGTCGCTTTAACTATGACCTTAGCAGCTATTTTGGCAGAACGAGGCGACGGGCAATTTCTGAAGATTTTGTTTTGGGGAAGTTACCTTTCGCTGCTGCTGTTAATGAAATCTAACTACTGGGTTTGGGAATTATCTGAAGCCTATCCAGTTAAACCAGTCGCCGCCATGATTGTGCGGGCAAATCCGGCTACGAGGAAGATTTACACATCTTTTGCCTACCATCGTCCCTCGTTGGATTATTATAGCGATCGCACCATTATTCCCGCTTCTGTTGGCGAACTGGAATATTATTGGCATTACAACGGGCAACCCTACTTTCTACTTCATGCATCGGCTTTGAACAATCTCCAATTAGATTCGATGAAGTTAATTGACCAAGCTGAAGGCTGGAAGTTAGTTACAAAAGAAATTAATCGTCTTTAAGTAGGGCATGGGGCATTGGGGAGGCAGTGCGGTCTTCTCTGCGAGACGCTGCGCGATAGCGAAGCGGTAGCGAGTCATCGAGCGTCTGGGGTTTCCCCAAGTGGAGCAACTGCCGTCATGGGACATTGGGTATTGGTTATTAAATTCTTGCTCACACTTTAACTAATATGATCTAAGGAATCATTGCTGCCTTAATTACTTGTCGCGCCTTCATCTCACAAAACACCTGTTCTAAATCTTTTAATGGCCGCTGTTCACTAATAAGTAACTCAAAGGGTATTTTGCGACTAGCGATCAGTGCCAACGCCTCCCGCACATACTCTGGTGTATTGTGAAACACGCCTTTGATTGTCAGTTCGCTGTAGTGTAGCTGTTCTGTATTGACGGTAATGCTGGTATCTCGTGGACATCCACCGAATAAGTTAACTGTTGCACCAGGACGGGCGCAGGCGATCGCAGTTTCCCAAACACTTGGTACACCTGTGGCTTCAATCACTACATCTGCGCCCCGTCCTTGGGTAAATTCTTTCACCAAATTGGGAATATCCGGGATTTGATGATAATTAAAAGTCTGGGTTGCACCCAATTTCTGACCAATTTCTAGCCGATGGTGATTACCTCCCCATAGCAACACCTCAGCTTTCTCACTCAACGCCGCCACAAACATTAGCCCAATCGCCCCATCTCCTAAGACGACTACTTGATCTTTGGGCTTGATATTAGAACGGGCTACACCATGTAAAACACAAGCTAACGGTTCCGTCATCGCTGCTAATTCCCACGGCAACTCATCGGGAATCTGCAATAAATTATGCTCTACTATCGGTGCAGGAATTTTCAAGTATTCCGCAAAAGTCCCGTTATTCCAGGTCAGATTCGGGCATAAAGAATACTCTTGGCGTTGACAAAAAAAGCACTTCATGCAGGGGGCAGAATTATTAGCAACGATGCGATCGCCCACTTGCCAATTTGTAACGCCTGCACCCAAGGCAACAATTCGTCCAGCAGCTTCGTGACCAAATAGCGTCGGCGGTTTCAACATCTTGGCATGACCACCACGCCGCCAAACCTTCAAATCTGTACCACAAGTTGTTGCTGCCCCCACTTGAATCACAACTTCGCCAGCCGCCGGTGTGGGGTCAGAAACTTGCTCTAACCGTAAATCTTCTTGCCCATAAAGTAACGCTGCTAACAAAGCTTTAAACCTATCAATTAGCTCCATCCGATTTTACCAGTTGAAGCTAATTTATAGGTCTAAACAAATCAGTATTGATTTCTAGTCAAGTTTTATCTATTTAAAAATTGCAAGAACTAGGTATTTACCACTGGCTGAGGAACAACTCCGGTGTTCCGGGTATCCACATTAGGTAAGCGGATAACAGTTAATAACGGTACTTCTTGTCGGCACGACAGGCAAAACCAATATAGTTCACCATGACGGGCATGACGCAGGAGGGAACCACCGCAACATGGACAAGTGTTGGCTCTCGTACTCATACCAATGTCCTCCTTAAAAAAATTTGTTGTTTAAATTCAGCAAGAAAAAGCAGTTGATTAAAAATGTATTTTCGTAGCATGAATGCGACCATTCGATTCTATGCGGTCTTTAATAATTTGTCTGTAAATAGCTTCATATCCGTTAACCATTTGGTTAACACTAAAGTTGCTTTCTACATGTTTTCGACAGGTTTGACGATTGAGTTCCAAAGCTAGGGGAATCATTGCCGTCATTTCTGCATAGCTTTTGCAGATAAAACCTGTTTTACCGTGGGCAATTACTTCAGGTACTGAGCCGAAATTCATGGCAATTACTGGTGTACCAGTTGCCATTGATTCAGTCATCACTAATCCAAAAGGTTCTTGCCAGTTAATGGGAAAAAGAGTTATGGCAGCATTGCCCAGAAGTTCAGTTTTTTCGGCGTGGTTAATTTCGCCGAGATATTCAATTTGCTGACCATCAATGTGGGGGGCAATCTCTTGTTCAAAAAACTTAGAGTCGCCGACATCAACCTTTCCTGCCATCTTCAAGCGCCAACCACTCTGCTTTGCAATAGCGATCGCCTGATGTGGCCCTTTTTCTGGCGAAAAACGGCCTAAAAATGCCAAATATGGAGGTTCTGACGGTTGGGCTACGAAAGGGTAATCTGCTAGCTCAATTCCGTTATAAACAGTGCCAACATAATTGAGATCGACTTGACGCTGTGAGTTACTAATACTGATGTATGGTTGCTTCTGGTAGTAGCTAAATGCGTGACGGGTGTCGTTGGTAAAATTATTGTGCAGGGTATGCACCGTAGAAGTTGCTGTTATGAAACTCGCTAAAGGTAATGCCGAAATCCCTACATGAGAATGGATAAGATCGAATTCTTTAGCACGTTGGTAAACTTGGCTCAGTTCTAGCATTTCGTACACTGCATACTCTTTAACATTCGGGTCTAAGCGCAATGCACGTGGATATACTGCTTCTAAATGAGCCAAAGTTTGAGAATCGCCAGAGGCAAATAATGTTACCTCATGACCGCGACGAACAAGTTCATCAGTCAAGCGACTCACTACCAGTTCTATTCCTCCATAACTAGGAGGTGGAACCCTTTCCCATAAGGGGGCAACTTGAGCGATTTTCATAAGTTTTTTTGGTTCGGTCTATGAAATTGTCCTCAATATAATGAGTTGCATCATTATTGTATGAGAACAGAGCATTTGTACTTACTATTTTGACATTTAAATTAACCTAACAGGCTACCAAAAGCGCAATACCGATTAACCGTCCCGCAAATTTTCTGTCTACAAATATAAAGGACTATTCGGCAAAAGTCAGCCCTGAGTTACATTTCTAACGTATAACTAATCAATTAGTTGTTGCATCTGTCTTGGGGATCATAATGAAGTAGAATATTTTGTAGCAGAACTTACAAAATTGAATATTTGGTAGCTGACAATACTAAAATATTCAATGGGATCAAATGATTAAAGGTTTGTTTAAACGTAATTGGAAAATGCAAAAGAAATTATAAATATTAAGTAATTGTACAATAATTACACAATTTGTAATTATTAAGTTTCAAAAAATTCTGATAACTAATGAAAATCGCTACTTGGAACGTCAACTCAATTCGCACTCGTCTCGAACAGGTTACTGATTGGTTAACTAACAATCCCGTTGATGTTCTCTGCTTACAAGAAACCAAAGTTGCGGATGCCGAGTTTCCGCGATCGCCTTTTGAGCAGTTGGGCTATAACCTTTATATATCAGGACAGAAATCTTATAACGGCGTAGCCCTGATTAGCCGCCAGCCACTTTTAAACGTAAGTAGCGGGTTTAGGGCGATTTTGCCAGATTTACACCACGAATGGGATGAGCAAAAACGGGTAATAACAGGTGTAATTGATGGTGTTCGGATTGTTAACTTATACGTTCCCAACGGTGCAGCAGTAGGAACTGAAAAATATGAATACAAACTGCGCTGGTTAACAGCGCTACACGAGTATTTGCGATTGCTTTCGCTGTCAGAACCTGCAATTTGTGTGTGCGGTGACTTCAACATCGCCCTAGAAGACAAGGATATTCACGAACAAGTGAGTACAGAAAATCACATTATGGCAACAGAAACCGAGCGTCAAGCCTTGCGCGAGATTCTGCAACTAGGGTTTGCCGATGCTTTTCGCAAATTCACCACAGAAGGCGGAAATTATAGCTGGTGGGATTATCGCGCCGCCGCCTTTCGTCGCAACTTAGGTTGGCGGATTGACCATCACTATCTCACACCCGTGCTGTATGAGCGTGCTACAAGTTGTATTATTGATGTCGAACCCAGAAAATTAACCCAACCCAGCGACCATACGCCGGTAATTGTGGAATTTTGAATTTGGGAATTGGGAATTGGAAATTGGGAATTGGGCATTGGGAAAAAACTTGCTGCAACTTCTCCTATGCTCCTCTACTCCCTTATCTCCATGCCCCATGCCCCATGCCCAATTAATCAATTTAACGGCTTATATATATCCTCAGAACTGGGATTGAGGTAAGGACGCTGCAAATCTATTAGGTGTCGTGCAAAGTGTTGGTCAATAACCCCCATCCGTTCCTCCATCGCATTCTTACCTTTCTGCCAAGCTTCCAACAAAGCATTAGCGACAATTTGGCAACGGTTCATCCCAAAACTTTCTTGTGCAGCAAATTTTTGGGTTGGTTCTTCAGCTAAACCTAAACCTGGAGCTAAAAATTTTGTAAACAAAGGAATTTCGGGCTGGAAATGGGATTGATTTTCGATATAAACAGTCTGAAGGATTGTACGAATTGCTGGATAGTCGGGGAGTTCAAAGTAGAGTAGCCCCGAATCATAGCGTCCGTATGCAGAAGGGTTGTGAAGAACCTGAAAGCTAAAGGGAATGGAAGCTGCGTTCAATTGCATTGTCAAGCTTTCCATAAGAGCGATCGCACCAGATGGCGTAAAGTTAAAGTAAATTCGCCCTGCTCCCAAATCAGCATCGGGGTTGCTTTGCCGTTCCTGTCCGACATTACTAACTGCCAAGTAAGAGCCATTTTGCAATCGATTTTTGGGCATCCAGATTGCTACCATGTCGCCCACTTTGGTAGATTTTTTGCTGGATTTGAGATGGCAGTCTGGCTCAACATAAAGTGTTAAACCGCCTTTAGTCACAGCCATAGTCCCATCAGGTTCTTTTCGCAATACCTGCCATCGAGGGTCAAAGTAACCTATGCCGTGATTACTGGCGTGTAGATGCTCGTAAAAATTCCAATCAATTTCTAAGATGGAATTATCTACTAAATTATGCTTTGATGGGCAATTACTACTATCAGTATTGACTGCTAAAGTACTTTGTAGAGAGCCATTGTAATAGATCCCATAAAGAAAGTTTCGCAGCAGTAGAGTTAGATATTTCTGTTGTAAATCTACAGAATTTTGCTGAAATCTATCGGCTACTTTAGTCGGCAGAGCAAAGGGTTGATAATTGGGATGATAAATACAAAAATTTGGCTCAATCTGAATATTCTTAGCAATATCGAATAGAGAATTTAGCGGTTGATTGATAGAGTAATTTAGCATTAATCCATTTAGAACTCAAACTTTAAAACAGAATTCAGGAGTCAGGTGGTCGCCGAGCGGAGTCGTTCGCGCAGCGTCTCCGGCAGGAGAGGTGAGTCAGAATTCATAATTGTTCTGCTCCCTGCTATTAACAACCACGAAGCCGAGTTTTTTCGTAATAAAGACGAAGTAGCTGTGGCTCTTTTACAGGCTGAGGAAGTTTATGAACTGTCCCTACAGGATTAAGGATTTCTGACTCTGATATTCCGAAAATAGTTAGTACACCTTGCTGTGGCATAGTGAGTAAACTTTTAGCCACTTGGAGCATACAAATATCAGCATTATTAAAAGATTTCCGGCAGGTAATCATATCCTGAATTTGATGAATTAGTGCCAGTCCTGCAAACTGGATAACGCGCACAATAAAGTCACTGCGGTATTCCAAAATCATTGGGAAAGCATTTAGATAACCCCTAATGAGGGCAATAATTGAAGGTTGCAAACTCTCCAACGGTGTCAAAGCCAGATGTAGAGATTCTTGTAACTCAATCGTGGGATCTACGACGAGGCTATTGAGCCAAATTCGTAAATAGCTTGCTAGTAAAGTCCCTAAATCAAAAGCTGGATCTCCCCAAGAACAAGCTTCCCAATTAATTAGTCTTACTAGGCAATTGTCTAGTTTTTCCCACCTGGAATGAACCAAGATGTTGTTCAATTTCAGGTCGTTGTGAGTCAAGCAGCAGGGATTCCAGTCATACGCTAAATCTGCGATCGCAGATTCCAAACTCTCCGATTGCTGGTAGAGTAAATAAAATTTCAGCGCATCCGTGGGAACCGTCCCAAAAATCTCCGGCCCAATTGACTCTACCCCTTGCGCCGGATTGTAAAAGCCATAGCGAAACTCTCCTTGGGGAGCAGTTGCCATAAAATCCCGATATTCTCGGCGGTTGTAGGTTGCGCGATGGAGTCCCGCTAAAGTAGTGCCAATCGCAGTGGCAATTTCTTGTGGAAAAATATCATTGTTGTGGTACAATGTCGCAAGTTCCCGATATTCACTTGAGTAGTTGCGGACAAGGATGGAATTTTCTTCGTCAAAATGAACTACCAACGGTGCGATCGGGGAAATATTGCCGAGAACTGGAAACTGTTGGAGCAACTGATGAAATAGCCACTCCTGAAACAATTCATGAGGAGCGCCGTCATTGCTTTTAACGTTACGTTCTTGTTTAATGAGCAGTTTACGATTATCTGCTAGAGTCACGAGTAAATCGAAACTGTTCTTACTACTTCCTGGCAACTCAGATTTATCTGATGCGTCATCTTCTGAGCTACACAGCCCCGCTTCTTGCAGATACTGGATAACGTTATGAGAAGACAGTGATAATACCATGTATTATTTCCTACTTCATTAAATTACTTAAACTTATCTGTGTCGGTATTTGCTTGTACTTAGCAGTTGTCGGTAGATAGTAAATAACAATAAAGATTTGTACAATCTACTAATATCTCATCTTTCCGATAAAAACCTGCCAAAATGGTACAAAATCCTTTACGATTGCTTTAAAATTCACTCCTAGATACGGTGACATCTTTACACTTTATCAGCATAGTTACTTAGATACATCTAGAGCAAGTTTTGTGGTAGAGCCTTTTGATGTAGCAGCATCTCCAGCAAAAAACTGATTGGCGGCAGATGTTATTTGATGCTCAGTATTCATCCTGAAAGCAGCAAAGAATTTCAGTAATCCTTCGCAGCAGGAAGCATGACATTCAACGCTATTATTTTTATTTATCATCCCAAAGCCAAAAAAACCGGAATTTTTAAGCAATTAGTAATTATTTTTTTCTTTATTTTTCAGAATTGATGCCTATAAGCCTTGTTATTACGTCATTTGTCTTACTTACGTATTGTAAATGGCTATAGGCGATCGCAGACAACGGTTACATGAGTGCATCTTATGGAAATGTACTTTTGTCAAGGATGTTGAGCGAATGAGAAACCTCTATAAGTAACTCGTGAGTTAGGCAAAAGACTACTTGCCGCTTATGACCGAGGCTACGGCAACGCCAAATTCGTCCAAGCCACGGAAAAGATTCATTGCTATTAAATGCAAATTAGTCCAAGCTACCAAAACAAAACTCTAACAATGCACAACGACCATTGCGAGATAGTGTTAAATTGCCACTCCATAATTTTGAAAGAGTTTGGATAGATGATAGGTATAAAATAGAAGCCTGATACCGTATTTTTTTGGTTTGTACTTTTGTGACAGTTGTGGTTGGCAAAAGAGCTTAATTTTTTCACTATATCTACTATATCTATCGGTTAACCCCTAATTAAGCTGTTGTGAATTTGTTAGATTTCCTCGCAGGTGTAACCATTTGCTCTTTGAGCAGATAATTATATGCGTCCGCTTTCATCACCAGAACTGCCATGATACTGTTGCATAAATACTAGAAAATAGCGAAGAATTCTACAAAAAGCAAAGACAAACTTTTGAAGAACTCTAGGTAGAATACATAAGCCTCACCTTTTTCCTCAAAATCATGGGCAATATTTTTGGTCATTTATTTCGCATTAGTACTTTTGGCGAGTCTCACGGCGGCGGTGTGGGAGTTGTGATTGATGGTTGTCCTCCCCAACTAGAAATTTCGGCAGAAGAAATTCAGGTAGAACTAGATAGAAGGCGGCCGGGACAAAGTAAAATTACGACTCCTCGCAAAGAAGCTGATACCTGCGAGATTCTGTCAGGAGTATTTGAAGGCAAAACACTGGGAACGCCTATAACAATTTTGGTACGCAATCAAGATACTCGTCCCCAAGATTACGACGAGATGGCACAAAAGTATCGGCCTTCTCATGCTGATGCAACCTATGATGCAAAATATGGCATTCGCAATTGGCAAGGTGGGGGTAGGTCGTCAGCGCGTGAGACAATCGGGAGAGTAGCAGCCGGTGCGATCGCTAAAAAAATTCTCCGTCAAGTTGCCAATGTCGAAATTATTGCTTATGTTAAGCGCATCAAAGACTTAGAAGGTGTAGTCGATCCAAATACTGTCACCTTAGAGCAAGTAGAAAGCAATATCGTTCGCTGTCCCGATGCTGAATGTGGCGATCGCATGATTGAATTAATTGAGCAAATAGGTAGACAAGGTGATTCGATCGGCGGTGTCGTAGAATGTGTGGCGCGAAATGTGCCGAAAGGTTTGGGCGAACCAGTATTTGATAAATTAGAAGCTGATATTGCTAAGGGTGTCATGTCTCTCCCTGCTAGCAAAGGTTTTGAAATTGGTTCCGGTTTTGCGGGAACGCTACTAACGGGAATTGAGCATAACGATGAATTTTATATCGATCAAAATGGTGAAATTCGTACAGTAACAAACCGTTCTGGCGGTATTCAAGGCGGGATTTCCAACGGCGAAAATATTATTTTGCGAGTTGCATTTAAGCCGACAGCAACAATTAGAAAAGAGCAGAAGACTGTAACTCGTGAGGGCGAAGAAACGCTATTAGCAGCAAAAGGACGACACGATCCTTGTGTATTACCGCGTGCAGTGCCAATGGTTGAGGCTATGGTGGCGTTGGTACTATGTGACCATTTGTTACGGCATCATGGTCAGTGCAAAGTCTTGTAGTCTCTTGTAGTTTATATATCGACCTAGGAGAGACGCGATTAATAGCTGAATTAGGAGAGACGCGATTCATCGCGTCTGTACAAGAGTTGGAAATACGAGGGAATAATTACCCCATTCCCAATTCCCCATTCCCCATTCCCAATTCCCCATTCCCCATTCCCCATTCCCCATTCCCCATTCCCTAATTCCAATCCTGTTCGTCTTTTTTACCACGACTTTTGTAAATACCACCCAAATCGTGAATTTTGCGAGTTTTCTCAAAAAGCTCAATTTCGGTTAAACCCCACTGCTGTAAGACTTTATCTAGGTCTTTTTGGATGTCTCTTGCACCTGGAAAGCCTTGATAACGCATTCGCAGTCTGGCTAATTCTGCTAAGTTATAGTCTGTCGCCTCTTGAGCGAGTAAGATATCAATAAGGGGGCGATCGCGATTATAAAGAGGGTGCTGTTGGTCTTTACCAACCGTTGGTTCAGTCATCGTCAGTCCTGAGTGTTGTTAGCGGATAGCTAGGGTTTAGCCCGTTCTGAGTCCTGAGTTCTAAGTTTAGCCGAGAGCAGAGAAGTAGAAAAGGCAAAAAAAATCATCTTCTCCACGGGAAAACTAATTGTAAAATTGAGAACTCCTTACTTACTCTTAACCTCTAACTCCCAACTCTTAAATTCTCTTAGACGGCTAGTACACCTGATGTCTTACGGCTCTCACCACTGCCACTTAACTTTAAATAAAGTTACATTAGTTCTTAAGAAAATACAAAAAACTTTAGATGAGGGTGAATTTTATCTCACCCAAAGTCCAAGCAGCGAGGGAGCAAGAACCCATTATGTTTGAACACTTCACTTCCGAAGCCATTAGAGTAATTATGCTAGCTCAGGAAGAAGCACGTCGCCTGGGACACAATTTCGTAGGAACTGAACAAATTCTCCTGGGCTTGATGGGAGAAGGAACTGGGGTTGCTGCTAAAGTGCTGGCCGAATTAGGCGTTACCCTCAAAGACGCACGTCGTGAGGTAGAAAAAATTATTGGTAGGGGTTCTGGCTTTGTACCACCAGAAATTCCTTTCACTCCCAAGGTGAAAAGCCTCTTCGAGCAATCTTTTAAAGAAGCTCATAGTCTGGGACAAAATTACATCAACACAGAACACTTACTCTTAGGATTAACTGAGGCTGGTGAAGGTGTCGCCGCCAAAGTCCTGCAAAATCTAGGAGTTGACTTCAAGAGTGTCCGTAGTGCCATAGTTCGCCGTTTGGGTGAAAATGCACCTGCTTTCGCTGGTAGTGGTAGTCAAAAGCGCACCCAACCGCTAACGATGGAAGAATATGGCAGAAATTTGACCAAATTAGCGCAAGAAGGCAGACTCGACCCTGTAGTTGGTCGTGAAAAGGAAATTGAGCGGGCAATCCAAATTCTCGGTCGTCGCACTAAGAATAATCCCGTGTTGATTGGAGAACCAGGAGTTGGTAAAACTGCGATCGCAGAAGGTCTAGCTCAACGAATTATCAACCAAGATGTTCCCGAAACCTTACAAGACAAGCAAGTTATCAGCCTCGATATGGGGTCATTGGTAGCTGGAACTCGCTTCCGTGGCGATTTTGAAGAACGCATCAAAAAAGTTGTGGAAGAAGTTCGCACTGTCGGCAACATCATTCTGGTAATTGACGAAATTCACACCTTGGTTGGCGCTGGTGGTACAGAAGGTGGTTTGGATGCAGCCAACATCCTCAAGCCTGCCTTAGCAAGGGGTGAACTCCAGTGCATCGGCGCAACAACCCTTGATGAGTATCGAAAGCACATCGAGCGCGATGCAGCACTAGAGCGTCGTTTCCAACCAATTATGGTTGGTGAACCATCGGTAGAAGAAACCGTACAAATTCTTTACGGCTTGCGCGGTGCTTATGAACAGCACCACAAAGTCACAATTTTGGATTCAGCACTTGTCGCAGCCGCAGAATTATCAGACCGCTATATTAGCGATCGCTTCTTGCCAGATAAGGCAATAGACTTAATTGATGAAGCTGGTTCTCGCGTCCGTCTGCGGAACTCCCAAAGTTCTCCCAATAAAGAACTTAAGCGTGAACTCGCTGGCGTTACCAAAGAAAAAGAAGCAGCAGTCAGAGTCCAAGATTTTGACAAAGCTGTAACCCTACGCGACCAAGAATTAAAACTCGCAGAACAACTGCAAGCAACATTTACACCAAACGAGCAACCTGTCAACTGCACCGTCGTTGACGAAGAAGACATCGCTCAAATTGTTGCCTCTTGGACTGGCGTACCAGTCAACAAACTGACTGAATCTGAGTCAGAATTGCTTCTGCACCTAGAAGACACTCTGCATCAACGCCTCATCGGTCAAGAACAAGCAGTCTCGGCTGTATCTCGCGGTATCCGTCGCGCCCGTGTCGGCTTGAAAAATCCCAATCGTCCCATTGCTAGCTTTATCTTCTCTGGACCTACCGGAGTCGGTAAAACAGAATTGGCCAAGGCATTAGCTTCCTACTTCTTCGGTGCGGAAGACTCAATGATTCGGCTAGATATGTCCGAATACATGGAAAGCCACACCGTCGCCAAGCTAATTGGTTCGCCTCCGGGTTATGTCGGATACGACGAAGGCGGACAACTTACAGAAGCCGTGCGGCGAAAACCTTACACAGTGTTGCTATTCGACGAAATCGAAAAAGCACACCCCGATGTATTCAATATGCTGCTGCAAATCTTGGATGACGGTCATCTTACCGATGCCAAAGGTCGGAAAGTGGACTTCAAGAACACGCTGATCATTTTGACTTCCAACATCGGTTCCAAGGTGATTGAAAAAGGTGGTAGTGGTTTAGGCTTTGACTTCGATACTCAAGCCGACGCTAGTTATAACCGCATCCGCACCTTGGTAAATGAAGAATTGAAAGCTTACTTCCGTCCTGAGTTCCTGAACCGTCTTGATGAAATTATCGTCTTCACCCAGCTTTCTAGGGATGAAGTGAAGCAAATTGCTGAAATTATGCTTCGTGAAGTTTCTAAACGCTTGACAGAAAAGGGAATTATTCTTGAAGTTAGCGATCGCTTCAAAGAACTTGTAGTACAAGAAGGCTATAACCCCAGTTATGGTGCTAGACCATTACGCCGGGCAATTATGCGCCTTTTAGAAGATTCTCTCGCTGAAGCAATGCTGTCTGGTCAAATTACAGATGGAGACACAGCACTTATCGATGTTGATGATGACTCTCAGGTGAGAGTACAAAAATTAGAAAAACGAGAATTGCTCTTGGCAAATGTTGGCTAATTTTATACCCGATCGCTTTTTGCTGTAATATTTGAGAAATAATTAGCCTCTCATCTAAGTAGAGGCGATCGCAGGGTCATCTCCGACAAACATAAAGTGAAATGGTATTATTTCTCACCCCTAGTAGATATACTGGGGGCTTTTTTTATGCAATTTGCTTGTAAGTGGGCAATACCCACTTACCCACAGATGTTTATAATGAGTTTAGGATATAGCAGCATAGCAGCAATATGATTGAAAATCAGGACTTCCAAATAGTTAAAGATAGTGTCAAAACTGATGGTAAAGGACGATTAACCTTGGGTACTGTTGCCAAAGCAAAGAGCTATCGAGTGCTGATTAATGAGTTAGGACAAATTCTGCTAGATCCAATTGTAAACATTCCACAAAGAGAACTTTGGATATGGCAAAATTCTGTAGCTCGTAGCTCATTAGAAGTTGGTATAAAACAGGCAAGTTCTGGTGAACTTCACGACTTAGGTTCGTTTTCCCAGTATGCGGATCTAGAAATTGATGAATAGAGGATGTCACCAGAACACTAGCCCTGAACACTGATTTCAAAACATAATCCTTGTCACAAGGTTTAATCTACCAAACTGAGCAATAGTGAATTTTAAGATAATATTTTCAAGCGAGGCTAGTACAGCACTAGCTAAACTACAACAAACTGACTCTAAGAAGTACCAAAAAGTTTTAAAAACGCTGGGTTTAATGGAAACAAACCTACGACACCCTAGTTTGAATACTCACAAATATGAATCTTTATCAGGGCCCAATGGAGAAGAAATTTTTGAAGCCTATGTAGAAAACAAAATATCTGCTGCTTTTCGAGTTTTTTGGTATTACGGATCTGAACAAGGAGTTATAACTATCCTGACTATTACACTTCATCCTTAATGACAGTGTTGCAACTTAGTGTTAGCGGTAATATGGCATCTTATTTTTATAAATAACTCATTTCTATACTGATTCATCTGGCAACAATTCTGATGCTAATTCATTCTTAACTACATTCTCAGAATCACCAGATTTAGAAAAACCATCTGCTGCATCTTTGATAAAACCAGCTACAGGTACCGCAATTAGCAAACCTAAGACTCCACCGACATTGGTTCCTACAAGTAAAGAAATTAACACCCATATTGGTCTAAGCCCAGTAAATCTGCCTAAAAGCCGTGGTGCGATCGCCTGATCGATTAACTGGTCAATGACAAAAGCTACCGCAAAAATCTTCACTGCTAGCCAAAAGTCATGTGTAGCTATTATGAAAGTTATTACAACCACGCTGAAGACATCGCCAAAGGGAATTAAGCTCAAAAGCCCGACTCCTAAACCAAAGAGTAAAGCAAACTGGACTTGAAAAGCTAAAAACATTAATGTTTCTGAAACTCCCATCAGCAAAGCCAAAGTTCCTTGCCCAATCAAGTAATTTTGAAAGTTTTGCTGAATAGACTGGCTTACTTGTTGGGCAAAATTACCTGGTAACTTCTTAAATATCCCCTCCCAAATTCTTGGGCCATCTAACAAGAGGTAAAAAGTTATCACTACTATGATTAATGCATCAGAAACACTATCAATCGCATCTACAATAATGCTTAAAAGTTTATCTGTAACGAACTCTAACTCATTAGGTAATTGGTCAGTTACTTGTGTTAATAACTGACTTAAATTCACATTTAATTTGTGCTTAAAGAACCAATCATTTAAAATTTGAAGTTTTTCTTCGCTAGAATCAATCCATTGAGGAAGAACTTTCACCATCTCATTAAATTGCTCTAACACAATGGGAACCAAAGTGATACCAAGAGCAACGATAATTATCAATGCTGATATAAAAACTAATGATACTGCATAGCCACGTTTCACTCCTTGCTTTTGGAGAATGGCAACAGGATAGTTTAAAACGAATGCAAGCAAAGTAGCTAAGACAAGAATTGTTACGACAGGTTGAAAATTTTTAACAAGCAAAAATGCTAGCCAACCATTGAGAAACACTAGAGGAAATAGCAGTGTAAAAATTAACCATCTAAGTAGTTGATTGAGTGGAAAATTCATAATTAATTTAAAAAACAAAATTATTCTAGTTACTAAATTAAACCTGGGAATTAAATATGTTAGACCACAACGAAGCTTTCACCATTTACGATTTTAGGTTATTTGATTCCTAACTTTCAGCAAAAGCTAAAAATTGCTCCTCATTTATTCGCCCTGCTTGATAGAGAGTATTAGTAATTTCTGAAATAGTTAAAACTGCATGGCTGCGATAACCATTTTGCTGTAACCTATCTTTCACACCTTGTTCATGATCGATAAGTACCACAATATCATTAACATTTAATCCTGCTGATTCTAACTTTCCTGCGCCTTCCATAACACTTTTGCCACTGATGAGAATATCGTCAACTACCACAACTGTTTCACCAGGATGAAAGTGACCCTCAATAACTCTGCGCGTTCCGTGGGCCTTTACCTCTTTACGGGGGAAAATCATTGGACAATGAAGGCGTAAAGCTAAACCAGTCGCGGTAGGCAAAGAACCATACGGAATACCTGCTAACCTATCAAAATTGAGATTCTTCAAAATATCCTCATAAGCAGTGAGAACTTGATTAAAAACTTGAGGATTAGAAATAATTTTGCGTAAGTCGATGTAATAAGGAAATATTGCTCCTGATGCTTGGACAAAGCTGCCAAACATAATACAGTCAATGTCATAAAGTTGTAAAATCAAATCCTGGTAGGGGTGCTGATTTAGGAAACAAACATCAGGAAACCACACAGAACATGTAGAATTTTCGTGAATAATTTCAGTTTTTAGTTGATTAATTTCTGTGCGTAAAGACTCGACTTCCTCAGATAATTGTGTGTTTCCCAACATATCTTGAGGAACAGGAATCAGCAAACCATCACCGTTAGCATTCAACCCTGCTTCTAAAATTTGTCTGAGGTTTCCACCCTTCGCCCAGATGCTACGCGCCATAATAATCCGTTCAGGCGCGATCGCTCGAATCTGTGCTAAAACTTCAGCATTTGTAGTTCCCACTTCCAAACCCAATTGTTCTGGAGTTCCCCAGGTTTTTGATTCTTTTACCACCTGTAAATAAAGGGGTGACTCGTTTGTCGGATATTGCTGTAAGGCTTCTGCACCTGGATTAGAAGTACAGCATAAGATAAATACCGCTTTCTCAGGATAGACCAAAAAAGGTGCTACATGATCTTGTCCTGTATAGGGACTAAGAGTGATTGCATCCACCTGCCATTCTGTAAACACAGTTTGGGCAAAAATGGTACTAGTATTTAAGTCACCGTGTTTGGCATCTAAAATTACTGGGATATGCGCTGGAATCGCTGCTAAAGTTTTGTATAGCAGTTCTAAACCGGGAATACCTAACGCTTCGTAGAAGCCAAGTGTCGGTTTATAAGCACAAACGTAATCAGCAGTTTCCGCAATAATGAATTGTAACCACTTTTCCAAACCAGCGATGAGTTCTTCAGATTCATAATGCACAGGCATCATCTCTGGATTTGGATCAAGTCCTACAAATAGTAAGCTTTGATTTTGCAAGATACTACGATTCAATTTATCAAAAAAGTTCATTTTTTTTAAAGAGTTATTAGTCATTAGCCATTGGTCATTATTATTACCTGCGTCTCTCTATCTGCATCACCATAGTTTTTTTAGTAAGTTGGGGCGAAAAAACAAAAATATGTTGCGAAACGTAAATAGGCTTAAAACCCTTACTAATGACCAATGACAAAGGACAAGTGACAAACTAAAACATTGATTCTGTTAATTCAGTACCACCAGCTTTTTGCCCTAATTGATAGTGAATCACTGCAAATAAGATAACCATCGGTACTGAGGCAAAGTGAACAATTCGCAATGCTTGCCAATTGCCAAACAAATCCACAATCCAGGGAAATTGAGCAGGTTTATACATTCCTATTCCTGTAAATAACGCCAGCAGCAAGATCGGAATAATTGCTGTATACGCAATCCGATGCCAAGCATAAATTAGGCGCTTAGAATTATGACTTTTTTGTAATGCTTTGAAGTCATTTGCACCGACAAACCGATGTCGCCAGCGCCGGGTAATTAAAACGTAAATTCCATACCACAAGAGATTGAGCGAGAATAGCCACATTGCAGCAAAATGCCAGTGTCTACCTCCTGCAAGCCAACCTCCTAACGTAAATATCGGAGGAATGTGCAAACCTGCACGTCCACCAAAAACAGGGTTGGCGTTATAAATTTGTAGTCCACTGGTGAGCATGATAAATAGGCTAATGATGTTACACCAGTGGAAAATTTTGGCTGCGATCGCTTGAGTCGGTCGCTTTCGAGTTTGAGAGGGGGTCAAAGTCATAGATTTTGACTGATAAAATTTGCTGTTTATCTGTCCTAAAAATTGGGCATGGGGCACTGGGAATTGGGCACAGGAAGAATTAACCAAGCATAAGCGTCTGTCTTGAGTAAATAGCCCTGCAAAGTTGGGGGTGGTATTGCTTACCCTTATTTTCTCATTTTATGATTCAGTATTTTGGCAAAGATGTTCGTTACTGTTTTAAATGTCAGTCTAGGCGTGACTAGTGTTGTTCCGAAAAAAAAATACTGGGGCGTGTCATCAATTAAAGCAGATCACAGAAGCAGCTAAATAAATCGCACCCAAACATAGTCAGCTTATGTTATAAGTACAGCCTGCTGCTTGAAATCATATTTAAGCGAACGTTTGAATAGCGTAGAAGTTGTATAGTTTGTACTAAAAATTTAAATTTTTAATTAATTCGATGTATTGATGCTAGAAGTAAAATACTTATTTATAAAAACAACAGATCCAAATTTTTGAGAATAAATAGATAAAAATCTGCCTTTGGAAGTATATCTTCAGCTATTATTTCTTTTGAAAGAATAGCTGAAGTAATGTATATGCCGATAAATAAACATTTGACCTACATTTAATGATATAAATACTATTGTGTGAGACTTACAATAATTTTAGCGATAAAAACAACAATAAATAAGATAAAAAAATGCCTAGACTCGTAGGACAGCGCTCTAATACTGGAGCTAATATCACCATTTTCATTATCCTGATCGCCATATTTGGGGTACTTCTCGAATACTTTGGCATGATTGATATCGTTCCCGGTTTTGGCCGAGAAGGACGATATTTTCAAATAAAAGGTCAGGCAACCAATGAACAAGTAATTGAACAACCAAATTAATAAGAATCCGAAGGATAGATAAATGCGTAAAGGTAGTGATGTTATCGATAAAGTGGTCGTTGCCTACGACACAGGTAAGAAAATTGTACGAATTATAGACTTAATCTTTGATCAGAAACACAATCAACTTTTGGGTTTTTTAGTTGCAGAAAAGGGACTGTTTAGAGACGCAAAAGTGATTCCTTGGGAAGAAGTGCAAGCGATTGGGTTGGATGCGATCGTAGTTAACTCGAAAAAATCTGTTGTTAAGGCACATCGTGTCCCTGCAATTAAAGAGATTCTGCACCAAAATATTGTGCTGAGAAAAAAGAGAATTCTGACTACTGAGGGACTTGACCTCGGTGGATTGGTCGATTTGTTCTTCGATGAGCATAGTGGACTGGTGGAAGGATACGAAGTTTCTGGCGGTGTATTTGCCGATGCTTACTCGGGGCGATCGTTCGTTCCTGCTCGTGAAGCCCTGAAAATTGGTTATGATGTTGCCTTTGTACCTCCAGAAACCTCTCAAATGATGGAAGAACAGGTGGGTGGTATCCGAGGAGTTGTTCAGGCAACTGGAGATAGATTACAGGAATCGGCTGAGACTACCAATAGCAGACTGCAAACAGCAGCTCAAACCGTGAATCAGCAGCTGCAAAGCTCGGTAGAGAGTGTGAACCGTGGGCTACAGGAAGCGAGCCAGAATGCAGGTGAACAATTACAAGCTGCAACTGATGCTACTAGCAGCAAACTGCAAGACCTCAATCGAGATGCAACTGCTTCCCTAACAAACAATTTGGTTGATCCTGCCGAGCAAAAGGTATATGTGATTGGCAAGCATGTTGAGCGGAATGTGCTGACTCCAGACGGCAATGTACTGCTACTACAGGGGCAGGAAGTGACGCTAGTCGATGCAGAAGCGGCTGATCGCATGAACATTCTGGATGAACTTTATCGAGCTACGGGTGGTAGCCTGACTGTCAATATCAGCCGCAATTTGCAAGCAGCAACAGAATCTACTAGCAATCGAATTGGGAGCCTAACTCACAGTAGCGCCGCTAATCTGCGTCACTCGGTTGATTCGCTGGTAGGACATGTGGCGATCCAGCAGGTAAGAGGGCGTAGAGTCGTACAAACAGTGCGTACCAACGATGGCTTAATTATTGCGGCATCTGGGCAAATTGTGACGGAATCCCTTCTGGATCGGGCCCAGACTTACGGTAAAGAAGCAGAATTGCTGAACGCTGTGGGTCTGACTCTGGCAACCGCAGTCGGTTCTACCGCAAGTGACAGATGGTTAGAAAACAAAGTTCAACTACGCGACGGGGCAAGTATTGCTCAAGAGAATCTCAACACTTTTTGGCAAGCCTTGAAAGCGAAGGCAGAAAACTTACAAGGACGCGGCACACGGGCAATGAAGAAGCAACGGATTGAACAAGCTCTGGGTCGTCCAGTTACCCGTGTCATTCTTGACCCAGAAGACAACGTGATTCTGAATGTAGGTGAATTGATTACACATCGCGCTGTTAGTCAAGCTGAAGAAAGTGGAGTTCTGAATATCTTACTGAGTTCGGTCTATACCAAGGAGCCAGAAATCTCTGATAAGGAGTTACGTGCTTCAGAATATGGAATGGCAGCCTTGGCGCATCATGGTAATGGGATAAAATGAGCAACCGATTCTGTTGCAATACAGTTCGGTTAAGACAAGAGACGCGATAAATCGCGTCTTTGTGATCTAGAATATTCATCAAAAAACCTTAACCGAAACATATTGGGCGTGTTGGCAAGGCTCGTATTCATGAATTTATTATTACCTAAAAGCTGGCATGTTTTCTAATCGCGGCATAGTGCCTTGCTGTTGTATTCATTTCAATTATCAACTCTGTGCCTTGACCTAATTTAGAATTACACTTAATTTTACCTTGATGTTTTTCAACGATAATTTCTCGACTAATTGATAGTCCCAGTCCCTTACCTTTACCTACTGGCTTGGTGGTAAAAAATGGTTCAAACATCTGTCTTTGGATATGGGGAAGTATGCCTTGACCATTGTCAAAAATGCGAATTATAACTTTGTGTTTTTTTCCTATTTGTTTGTTATTTGACCAAATATCATTACTATTGACTAATGACAAATGACTTCTAACAATTTCTGTATGAATAAAGATTTTGGGAGTAAAGGAATAATCATATTTCATCCTTTCTTCTAAGGCATCAATGGCATTAGTTAAGATGTTCATGAATACCTGATTTAAATCGCCTGCGTAACACTCGATTAAGGGCAGTTCCCCAAACTCTTTAATTACTTCAATCCCGGCTCTGTCAGGCTTTTCTTTGAGCCGATGCTGTAAAATTCTCAGAACACTATCAAGTCCTTCGTGCAGGTTAACCTTTTTCATTTGGCCTTCGTCAGAGGTTGAGAAATTCCGCAAGGCAAAAACAATTTCTTTAACGCGCTCTGAGCCGGCTCGCATTGACCACAGTAATTTTAAAAAGTCTGTCTTCACGAAACTAAGGTCGAGGCATTGCAGATGTAAGGCTATAACTGGGGTAGGTTTGGGATAGTAATGTTGGTAAAGTTCAATGATTCTGATTAAATCTTCAGCGTATTGACTCGCAGGATGGAGATTGCCGTAGATGAAGCTAACAGGGTTGTTAATTTCGTTAGCCATATCCGCCACCAGTTGACCGAGGTTAGCCATTTTCTGGTTCTGTAATAACTGCCTTTGGGTATATTTGAGTTCTTTGAGGGTAGTTTCTAGCTGCTGTGATTTTTCTTTAACTTGGTTTTCGGTAGATTGGTGTTGGGCAATTTCTCTTTGGAGTTGTTCAAGTAGTTGGTATTGTTGAGTAGCGATCGCTTTATCCTGACTAATATCCTTGTGTGTCCCCGCCATTCGCACTGGTTTGCCGGATTCATCCCACTGAAATACTTTGCCACAAGCCAAAATCCATTTCCATTCGCCGGATTTAGTTAACATTTGCAATTCAACTTCAAACACAGGCGTGCATCCTTGGAGATAATCATGCAACACCTGGCGAATTCTCGGTAAATCTTGTGGATGTACAAGTCGTTCAAAGGATTTATGCTCATGAGCGATTTCGTCTAATCCATACCCCAAAATGCCTTTCCACTGGGGATCGTAATAGGTTTTATTGGTTATGAGATTCCAATCCCACAACCCCAAGCCACTGGCGATTAATGCCATTTGTAAGGCTGCTTGTGAGCATTGACAAGGATCTAAATTTTCTGGAGATAAGTCTTTTGATTCTGGGAAACTCTGCGAATCTGGTACTGAAAGTGGAGCTTCCGGTTTATGGGTAGCGGGTTCTTCGATATGCATAGCTGCTGGTACGGTGAGGAAGATATCCTGTAGCTCTCTCTCTACGCTGTCTTAGCACCCTGACGATCCATTTATGGATAAATCGTCTACTTGGTTGATTAGGCTGTAACTTCGGTTAGAAATATATCAGCCTATATCATCAATTTGGATGGAATTTCGAAAAAGGTAAACGGACGAATGTAACTTCTGTTGCGATCGCCGCGGCCATTTTTTAGAAAAAATAGCTACATTGTGTGCATCTACATTCTAAGATATGTCTAAAAAAAGTAGTTCAAATAAAATATAATCACTTAAAAACTCGAAAAATTTTGTAAAAAAAATTCTATGATTGAGTCACGTCAAATGTTTCAGGATACAAAAATATTGTCAAGCCTTGTTTGTAGCTTTTTTAGGAAAGGGCTGGCTGCCATTCATACAAGGTAGGCTACATTGATTTCCAAAACATAATGGTGTGATAAAATTCATGCTGAATTGGAGCCGATGAGTAATGACTATAGATGAAGTAGTATTGCTACTAAAAGCCAGTCAAGCAACAGGTTTAACAACGCTCCAAGAGATTATATTGCGTTCTTCATGGGAAGGGAAAACTTACACTAATATTGCCTGTGAAGCTCACTACGGCGAGGAACGTGTCAGGAAAATTGCTGCTCATTTATGGCAAGTATTGAGTGATTTTTGTAAAGAACCGATAAATAAATGTAACTTTCGCCAGACTGTAGAAAATCACCGTCTTAGCAAAGTGCATCAGCAATTAATTAAGGAATTCAACAAAGCAGCTACGGCTATATCTTTAGAATTTCCTAGTGGCCCAGTATCTCTTAATTCCAGATTCTACATCCCTCGCCCGCCAATTGAGGAAATTGCCTACGCAGAAATGGCTAAACCTGGAAGTCTCATCTGCATCCAAGCACCCAAGAAGATGGGGAAAAGCTCTCTGATTTTGCAGTTGCTTGCACGCGCTAACAATCAGGGCTTTCGCACCGTGACGTTAGATTTTCAGCAAGCAGATAAAGTAATATTTACTAGTTTGGATAAATTTTTGCGCTGGTTCTGTGCTAATCTCAGCCGAGAGTTGCAGTTAGAACCAAAACTTAATGATTATTGGGATGAAGATATGGGTAGCAAAGTAAGTTGCTCTATCTATTTCCAACATTATTTACTGTCTGCGCTAGAAACTCCCCTTGTGTTGGTATTGAATGAGGTGGATTGGGTATTTGAATATGAGGAAATTGCTGGAGAATTGTTACCGTTAGTGCGATCTTGGTATGAACGAGCCAAAGAGGTAGAAATTTGGCAAAAACTACGTCTAGTTCTGGTTTATTCAACGGAAATTCTTGTTCCCATAAAACTGACTCAATCACCATTTAATATTGGTTTGCCAATTAAGTTAGCTCCCTTTACAAAAGAGCAGGTGCAGGATTTAGCACTACGTCACGGCTTGGATTGGACAAATGGTAAAGTCGAGAGTTTGATGGCACTTGTGGGAGGATATCCTTATTTGGTGCGATTAGCTTTTTATCACCTGGTGGGTAAAGGGGGATTAGGACGGGATTTAGAAAAGCTATTGCAAGAAGCACCCACAGAAGCAGGAATTTATCACGAGTATTTAAAGCAATATGTGTTAGCGCTACGAGATAAATCAGCATTGCAAGATGCTTTTTATGAAGTAATTAACGCTACAAATTATGTGAAAGTAGAGCCAGTATTGGCATATAAATTACAAAGTATAGGGCTAATTAATTTAGAAGGCGATCGCAGTACTCCTGCCTGTGAATTATACCGTTTATATTTCCGACAATATTTGAAGACAAGCGAACATTTCAATAACGGCTGTTTTAACTGTGAGTTTAAGCATGGCTAGCGTTATTTCTGCGAGAGTAACTTCAGGAGTGCAAAGCTACAGCAACTCTGTGATCGAAAATAGCCGTTGTCGGTCTATCTTCTGAAGCTTGATTTTTTCGGTGTAGAAAGCTTGATAATAAGATTGATAACGCTCTGGTTCAGCTTCTGGATCGGTTTGTTGCCATAGTTCCAAAAAGTGGCGATAGCGTTTTTCCAGCATCACCAAGTCCATGCAAGCGATCGCAGCTTGAACTACTTGCGGAGTCCGAAGTATTTCTTTTTGGTTTTTTTCATTTACATGGAATAAATGGGAAATTAACCCCATCTCGCTGCTAAATTCTAAAAAATGGTCTTGCAAGCGGGAAATTAAATCTGGTTGAGACGCAAAATTTCTTGTCTCTCCATCACCGGATGAGATTTCTAAAATCTGTTGCCATAAAAATCGGTGGTGAGAAAGGCTAAATTGCAAATCTCGCTCCTCTAGTTCGGCGATAATCGCTTGACGCTGTTCAGGACAATGTAAGTAAATTCGCAATAATAAGGCTTCTGCGTGTTCTAAAAGACTGCGTTCTGTAGGAAGTGGGGATTGAGAAACTTTACTACTTCCCCATGCTTGCTTCGCTGATACAGTCTTAGTGTATGCAGCCGCAGCCGGAGCAATTTGAGTTAACAGATTTTCGACTCGCAGAGGTATAAGTCTGGTATCTCCCAAACTTAGTATTTCTGCACAGTAGGAAACGTAATAATTTCGTGTATCGCTGTTAGCGATATTTTTAAGTAATTTGACTAATTGCTGAGTTACTTGCTGAAAATCAGTAGCCTGTTTCAAGTCTCGGTTTTGAATAATTTGCTGAATCTGCCAATCTAACCAAAGTGGCGCATTTTTTAGCAGTTCTCCATAATCTTCTGGAGTGTGGCTATGCAAATATTCATCAGCATCTTTACCATCGGCTAAATTCAGAATTTTTAGCTGAACTTCGCCTTTGTATGCTAGTTCGGCAATTTCACCGATCGCACGTTCGGCGGCATTGGTTCCGGCTTTATCAGCATCAAAGTTGAGTACTAATTGCTTCGATTCGGTATAGCGTAGAATTAACCGGACTTGTTCTAAGCTTAAGGCTGTACCGAGGGAAGCAACGGCGTTATTAATCCCAGCAGCATGAAGAGCGATCGCATCAAAATATCCCTCTACCACCACCGCTTGATCGAGTTGAGAAATCCCACCCTTGGCTTGATCGAGGGCAAATAATGTTTTACCTTTACTAAAAAGTTCCGTTTCTGGTGAATTCAGATATTTCGGTTGTTCATCCGTGAGGGTTCTGCCACCAAAGGCAATGACGCGCCCTTGAACATCGCGGATGGGAATCATCAAGCGATCGCGAAATACATCATAATAACCGCCTCCTTCTTTGCGCGGCTTAATCAATCCCGCTTTTTCTAGGATCTGCGCTGGGTAATGTTTATCTTCCACTAGATAACGATAAAGAGTTTCCCAACCTGCGGGGGCATAACCTAAACCAAATTGCTGTATAGTTTCTTCTTTGAGTTGGCGGTTAGATTGCAAATATTGAAGCGCCTTTTGCCCTTGGGATTGTCTCAGGGCGTGTTGATAAAATTGGGCGGACGTTGCTAGAACTTCATACAACTGCTCACGCAAAGATAGCTGACGCTGCAATTCTTGGCGTTGTTCGGGTTCGAGAGTTTGTACAGGTACTTGGTAACGCCGTGCTAAATCTAGCACCACATCGGCAAAAGAGCGCTTTCCCAACTCCATGACAAACTTGATGGCATTTCCTCCAGCTTGACAGCCAAAGCAATAGTACATTTGCTTAGTCTGGCTGACGGTAAAACTAGGAGATTTCTCGTCATGGAAGGGGCACAAACCGACAAAATCCTTTCCACGTTTGCGTAAAACTACGTATTCTGAGACGACATCTACAATATCGGCCCGTAGTTTAACTTCCTCAATTGTATCTGGGTGCAAGCGGGGGATTTGCATTCTAGTCTATTTGTTAAGTCATGAGTTGGTAGTTAACACTGCGGTGGGTTTACCAACTGATAGCTATTATATTCTTGTTGCTAGACCAAGAATGATCTATACAATTGCTTACATTTAATTTTATCAGAGGAAATACTGAAAATGGGACGTATTTTTATATCAGCCGCTCATGGAGGCAGAGAAGCTGGAGGGATCGATTTAGGTGCGATCGCAGGTGGTACAACTGAAGCTAAAGAGATGATTCTGCTGCGGGATTTGATTGTCACCGAACTGAGGGCGCGGAATTTGGAAATTTTAGCAGTTCCCGATGACTTGAGTGCCGCCCAAACCATCACCTGGATCAATTCTCGCGGCCGCCGGGGTGATGTTGCCTTAGAGATTAAATCTGATGCAGCTAGCAGCCCTTCTGTGCGTGGGGCTAGCGTCTTTTATATTGCGAATAATAGCGATCGTAAAAGCAATGGAGAACAGTTGCTAGTGGGTTTATTGCGCCGCGTTCCTCAATTACCGAATCGGGGAGTCAAGCCAGATACAGATAGTGGATTAGGTAGTTTAGCATTCTGTCGCCAGACAACGCTTCCAGCTTTGGCAATGCAAGTGGGCTTTCTTAGCAATCCAGAGGATCGGGCTTTGCTGCAAACTCGTCGCCGCGATTTTGCTTTAGGAATTGCTGATGGATTGGTAACTTGGAGTCGTGCGATCGATCCTACTCCTGGCACTCCAGCCGAAGCAAATTACCCACCAATTAATATTAATATTAATGGACAAAAGTACTCAGAGCAAGGAATATTAGTTAATGGCAATGCTTACATCCCCATTGATTTAGTAGATCGTCTGCGAATTGATCTTTCAAAAGCAGCTAACGTTAATCGAATTACCTATCGCAAAATAGTTTATATTAAAGCAATAGAACTCCGAGATTTTAATGTTGCGGTTAATTGGGATGCTGCAACTCGGACTGTCAGTTTACGCTCCAATTTGATCGTTTGCCCTGGTCAATTGGAACGAGTAATGTCAAATGGTAATACTTCAGAAATACAGTTACAATTATTCCTCAGAAATAATAACGAAAATGCTTTGGCAAAGTTTCCTGATATTCCCAAACTTTATCGAGAAGAAGCAGGGATAGAGGGAGTAAACTATGATATTGCCTTTTGCCAAATGTGTGTAGAAACTGGATTTTTACGCTTTGGCGGTGATATTAAACCTGAGCAAAATAACTTTGCAGGTTTAGGTGCGATCGGTGGTGGTTCAGAGGCTGCATCTTTTCCAAGTG
Organism: Nostoc sp. LEGE 12447; assembly: GCF_015206985.1. NCBI lineage: Bacteria > Bacillati > Cyanobacteriota > Cyanophyceae > Nostocales > Nostocaceae > Nostoc > Nostoc sp. LEGE 12447. The sequence goes on from NZ_JADEXT010000001.1 coordinate 498,856, forward strand.
CCAGAATTGGAGTGAGGGCACACGTCCAACATTTAAAAGCTTACGCCAGTTTAGAACCTTTGGTACAAGAAGTAGTAGATCCAAGGTTTCGCTTTGTTACACGTGGAATTGCGACATTAATCGATCAGCTATCAGGGCGATGGTCAGCAGATTTAGATTATGGTGCAAGGATTTCAGCAATGCTTAAACGATTATATGAATCAGCAGGACTTCTTTGAGTGTTGATTAAATAAACTTACACTAATTACTTGAATCCTCTTTCCCTTTATGCCCTTTGCGGCAAGCCGCAAAGGACGCAAAGTGTAGAAAAATAAGATTTTACAAAGGATTTAGAATTATATAAACTTGATAGCAATTAAGAAGATAGACCGTGATTGTCCCATCTAGTAGTAAAGCGTTATTAGCAAGTCATAACAGTAGTTTGAGCTTTACCAGCCTTGCAGAACTATCAAGTGGAAACTTACTTGCAGAAGTGGATCTTCATCGGATTGTAGCAAGTTTAAAGCTAAGGCAAGACAAAAAAGCATCGATGGGTCAGTTTCTCACTCCCGCCTCAGTAGCAGATTCAGAAGTGTCGAAATCCCTCTGGTAATGGTAACAACATTTCTCAGTCGTAAGGCAATGGTGGCATATCTGGCTGAGATTGCTTGGGAAACAGATGTTTGGGTTGCTGAAGATTCAACTCACCTGATTCATTTCAATGGCGAATATCTATTACAGGCTTACCAAATAGAAAAGAAGCAAACTTTTTGAATCTAAGTAAGTTGGCGTAAATAATTGTCGTTGGAATAAGGCAATAAGCAATACCTAAAAGGGTTTTAGGCTAGTTCATGAATATTACATAGTTTGATTTTATTGTGCCAACTTACTTACAGCAATCTGCTTGGTATTAGTGATATTTTGCTTGGGAAGATCCTCTAACCCTCCTTTGTGAGGCAATATGCTTGGGTTATGTAAAAGTCATTTTTTAACGTAGAGAGTTCCTTATGATATAGCTGTGATTGATATGCAAATGTCCGAAATAGATGAGATGAACTTGGGGATACAAATTAAGGCAAACCCTGCTATTGCTGATATCCCTTTAATCTTGATAAGTTGACTGATAAATAGACAAGACAAACTTAACAATTAAAAATTAAAAAATAAATTTTAAACTGTGTCCCTATTTATTATAGTTTTCCTCTAATTCTATTGACGATCACAACTTGGCAATATATTAATACAGTTCAGTTAAGCAAAGCGCAACCCAACAAAGCCCCAAAAATGTTGGGTTTCATTCCTCAACCCAACCTTGTATCTTAGAAATAATAGTAGACGTAGGTTGGGTGGAGCAGAGCGCAACCCAACATTTATAAGAATGTTGGGTTACGCAAAGCCTCAACCCAACCTACAATTTTTTTGCAACATTTTAGCCTTGCCACGCCACTACTAGCGCTTTTGGAAAATAATTCCTATTTTCTCTGTGTTCTCTGCGCGGCAGTCGCTCATGGGGGTTTCCCCCATCGCGCAGCGTCTCGTAGAGAAGACCGCGCTGCCTTGCCTCTGTGGTTCAATAAATTACTTTTAAACCGCAGAGGTGCGAGTAGAAAGCAGAGATTTTAGAAGTTACATATCTTGCTTGTATATCTCTAATAATTTTGGAATGTAATCATACCCATCTACACCGATAACCGCAATTATTTTAGGGCGATGTTGCTGCAAGAACTTTTGGAAAGCTTCTGCCCCAATTTGACCCTGCAAAATTGTTAGTAAACCTGCTGCTTGCCGCCACTCATTAGAAGCAATTTGCTCCAAAAGATACATTCCCAAACAGCCTGTGTAAACGGTTTTTTCAGAATTTTGGAGATGATAATAAGCTTCTGCCAAATAAGCTAAGTTCCGCCCTTGGAGATATAAATCGCCGGAAACTTGGGCTGTTTTAAAGCCATCCTCCAAATATTTAATTGCAGTTTGGTGTTCTCCAATTACTAGATAAGCGATTCCTAAGCTACTGACACATAAAGCTTTACTTTGAATATCGCCTAATTTTTCTGATAATTTTAAACCTTGTTCTAAATAGTTAATTGCAGCTTGGTATGTTTCAGGTTCTAGATTCTCCAGTTCTTGAGCCTGCATGACTTCGCTGTAACCTAAGTTTACTAGCGCGTTGGCTTCTCCTGTTCTATCGCCTGCTTGCCGACTCAGGATTAATGCTCGTTGGCTGTAGTTAATTGCTTCAGCATAATTTTGCTGTTGCACGTAGGTGCGGCTGAGGTGGTTGAGATTGGCTATTTCACAGGCGCGATCGCCTGCATTTCTAGCTATCTCTAACGCCTGCTGATGAAAATCAATTGAGCGCTGGTATTGCCCCAAAGCACGCTGAGAATAACCTAAAAGGGTCAAAATCCGCGCCTTTTCTTGGGTTCCCTCACCTCGCCGCAATGGTTCATCCAAATAATCGAGGGCATCTCGCAAATAAGTGCCAGTAAAAGAGGCAAATATCCCGCCGTAAAAGGGAAAATATGGACGCTGGGCAAAGGTTCGCAAAATTTGGAGCATGATTTGAGAACACGCATCGGCGTATACTGTCCCAATGCTCCCAAAACCACTTGCTAATTGACTCCAAATCACTGCAAAGGTCAAAAAAGTGGAAATGGACAACTTTGGCCCGGCTTTAACATCGTAAGCTTGTTGGTCAAACCAGTTAATTAGCCCCCGTTGCAAGAACTGTAAAATTAATTCCATTTCCACCCAATCTCTGAGGGTGATTCCCCGTTGTCGCTGGGCAAACTCAATTGCTGATTCTTCCATCGCTAAGGTGCGAAGCAGTGCTTTGGGTAACTCACTATTGAGTTGTTTAGCCCAACTTGCCCAAGGGCCACGTTCTCCCGGTACGCCACCAAATCCTAAAGCTTCTTTTTGCTCGTACATCCAACTGAGTAAGTTGTCTTGCAATCGTTGCCAAGAAGCTAAACCACGAGTAATACCTTCGGAAAATTGTTCTAAATCAGCATCTGCCTGGGCAAATTGCTGTAATCCTTTTGATAATTGCTGTAGCTGTGGCAAATTTAGCGGATACTTCTGATTTGGGTCAGTAATCCGTAAAAATGTTGCCAGTCGCTCGTCAGAGGGGGCTGTGGTAATTTCTGTAACTGCTGAAGCGATCGCTTCTGTGGCTTTGTTTTGCTCTTGCCAACGTTGCCATTGACTTTGAATCGTCTTAATGGCTCTCAAACTGCGAGTAGCTTTGGCTTTCTTGAGTTCGTCTTTTTCACTATCTACTTGGCTTTGGAGAGCATTCAGGCGATCGCTCAAAGCTAACTCAAATACCTCCCCTGTACCGGAAGTAATGCCTTTAAGCAGCATTTGGTACACCATATCAACAGAGCTAATTTTGCCCTTGAGGGTGGTTTCAACAATTTCATCGATTAAGGCAATATAGCGATCGCGCAATGGCAGAGAATCTGACACTTTAGCTACTAAGAAACGTCACGTCAATTCTAATTCTATAGGACTTATGCATTGACAAGAAATACCAAATATGGATTAAGGTTAAAAACCATATCTTTCGTAAGGACATAGCATTGCTCATACGTGTCAACTTAACGTGTAACCCTGGCAATGATGGTAATCCTAAACAACCAACTATCTCGATTTACCAATTAATTCAAGGTGAGTATCAGGTTAAGCAATTTAGGGGAAGCGATCGCATTCAATCGCCAGCCTTCCCAGAGTTAAATTTAACTGCTGAACAGATTTTTCGGGCTGGAGAAGCCCTGTAACAAACGGCTAAAGAAGTAAAAGAACCATTAAAAACTCGTCCACGAGTATCAAAGACTCGTCCACGAGTATCAAAGACTCATCGGCGAGTATCAAAGACTCATCGGCGAGTATCAAAGACTCATCGGCGAGTATTAAAGACTCGTCCACGAGTATCAAAGACTCATCGGCGAGTATCAAAGACTCATTAACGGAGTTCCGAACCTCATTAATGAGTATCAAAGACTCGTTAACAAGCCAATCTGAACCATTGGAAATGATAAATTCTTTTTAGATTCAGTAAAAATTATTAGCACTCGTGTAGTTTTACACAAAATAGTAAATTGCTTCGATATCTTGCAGCATTCTTAATTAACACCCACCTTTGCTTGCAACTCGAATTTCCTTTCTCATAGCCAAAGTCTACTCAATATGGACTCAAACCCAAGTCTGAAAAGAATTTACCCCTCTTAAGAAGACTTTTGCTATTAGCCAGAGGTTTCTAACCTGTGGCAGTTGTTGGGATTAGTGCAAAATATTAGTGGTTGCGAGATTGTCCAGCGAATCAGGGGCATTACATATAATTTTCGTTGACAGGTGAACCTCAGTATGGCTAACACGCCTCAACGTTTCCTTGAAAAAATCCGAGAAGTGAAAGAGAAAAAGCTTAAAGAATTAGACTTAAGCAACGACCGACGTATTGATAACGAGGAAAAATTAACAGAGATTCCTGTTGAAGTATTAGAACTGGAATGGCTAGAAGTTTTGAATTTAAGCGGCAACCAATTAACAACGCTGCCAGAAGCACTCACCCGCCTGCAACAACTCACCTTCCTAAATTTAAGCAACAACCAATTAACGACGCTGCCACAAGCACTCACCTGCCTGCAACAACTTACCTCCCTGAATTTAAGCGGCAACCAATTAACGACGCTGCCACAAGCACTCATCCGCCTGCAACAGCTCACCACCCTAAATTTAAGCGGAAACCAATTAACGACACTGCCAAAAGCGATCGCCCGCCTGCAACAACTCACCACTTTGGATTTAGGCTACAATCAATTTGCAAAAATCCCTGATGTAGTTTTCCAGCTTAAAGCTTTAAATCAACTTCTTTTATGTGGTCTTAATTTAACTGAACTTTCCGAATCAATTTCTCAACTAGAAAAACTAGAATATTTGAATTTGTTCAATAATTACTTAACTTCATTGCCGGACAGAATATCAAACTTAAAAAAGCTAATATTTCTTCGGATAAGTGGTAATAAATTATAGTCTATTCCTAATTCTATTTATGAACTCTATTCTCTAGAAGAGCTAGACTTGAATGCTATTTCCCTTTCTGAAAAGGATAATTTAAATAAGATTCAATACATATCTCCAAATATATTAAACTTAAAATTGTTGAAGACTTTAGATATAAACGGAAATCCTCTGGAAAATCCGCCAATAGAAATTGCTGCAAAAGGTATTGATGCGATTAGGGATTATTTTCGACAACTGGAAGCAGAAGGTACAGATTATCTGTATGAGGCCAAGTTACTAATTATCGGCGAAGGAGGAGTAGGTAAGACAACACTGGCGAATAAAATTGAAGACCAAAATTATCAACTCCGAGAGGAAGACTCGACGAAGGGAATTGAGGTTGTCAAGTGGCGTTTTCCAATGGATAATGGACGAAAATTTCAAGTCAACATCTGGGACTTTGGGGGACAAGAGATTTACCATGCTACTCACCAATTTTTCCTCACTAAGCGTTCCCTTTACGTTTTAGTCGCAGATACCCGCAAGGAAGACACAGATTTTTATTACTGGCTGAATGTAGTTGAACTACTGAGCGATAACAGTCCGCTGTTAATCATCAAAAATGAGAAGCAAAACCGCTACCGGGAAATTAATGAACGCGAGTTACGGGGACAGTTTACTAATTTGAAGGAGACTTTACCAACAAACCTTGCTACCAACAGGGGTTTAGAACAAGTTTTACAACAAATCAAGCATCACGTTAAAAACCTGCCCCATATTGGCAGTCCGCTCCCAAAAACCTGGGTTAAAGTCCGGGAAGCTTTAGAGAGTGACGCACGCAATTATATCGGCTTGGATGAATACCTGAACATTTGCCAACAAAATGGGTTCACCCAAAGAAAGGACAAGTTACAGTTGAGCAGCTATCTACACGATTTGGGAGTATGCTTGCACTTCCAGGAAGACCCACTTTTGAACAAGACCGTTATCCTCAAACCCAAGTGGGGAACTGATGCAGTCTACAAAGTGCTGGATAATGAAGAGGTGATTAGCAATCTAGGCAGTTTCACCCGGTCTGATTTAGCAAACATCTGGTGTGAAGACGAATACGCCACGATGCATGATGAACTCTTGCGGCTGATGATCAACTTCAAGCTGTGCTACGAAATTCCTAGAAGCCAAGGAAAATATATTGCTCCACAGCTGCTATCTGCTAATCAACCCTTTTATAACTGGGATGAAACCAACAACCTGATTCTGCGTTACACCTACGAGTTCATGCCCAAGGGCATCATAACCCAGTTCATCGTTGCCATGCATGAGTTAATGAATGAACAACAATGTGTCTGGAAAAGTGGCGTCGTTCTCAGCAAAGACCAGACGAAGGCAGAAGTGATTGAATATTACGGTAAGCGGGAGATTAAGATTCGAGTCTCAGGTCGTCACAAAAGAGATTTGATGACCATAGTTACACATGAACTCGATAAAATTCATGACTCATATAATCGGTTAAAGTACAACAAGTTAATTCCCTGTAATTGTGTCACTTGCAAAGATAGTCAAGAGCCACATTTTTATACGCTTGAAAATTTAAGAAATCGCCTTGCTAAACAAAAATATGATGTTGAATGTGATATTAGCTATGAAAAAGCGAATGTTTTGAGTTTAATTGATGATGTGATAGATAAAGATAAAGAGAGCTTGCTTGTAGAGCATTTAGGGGTTGAAGTTTTCATCAGCTATAGTCATCAAGATCAGGAATGGCTTACCAAACTTCAGAAACACCTCAAACCAATAATTCGCAACCAAAATCTGCTTGTGTGGGACGATACCAAAATACAAGCTGGTGCTGAGTGGAGTAAAGAAATTGAAAATGCTTTAGCAGCAGCAAAAATAGCAGTATTGTTGGTTAGCCCTAACTTTCTAGCATCAGACTTTATTCACGAGAATGAGTTACCCCCATTATTAAATGCGGCACAAGCCAAAGGACTCACGATTATTTGGATACCGTTAAGTTTTAGCAGCTATGAAGAAACAGAAATTGAACAGTATCAATCAGCGCACCCTCCCAATCAACCTTTAGACAGCCTGAACCCAGCACAAGAGAATAAAGCTTGGGTGGATATCTGTAAGAAGATCAAAGCAGCAGCAATCTCTCGGTAAAAGATAGAGAAGATTTTCTCTCGGTAGTGATGTGTGAAAACGGTGTCTTTGCTCTTAGATGCAAGATTTGTCTTGATTAGGGATACTGAAAGCAAAGTTTTTTGGTGTGCAAGCGATCGCACCACCACAACATCTTACTGTTATTCACTCTTTCTCCTGAAGGAGCGATCGCCAATCTTCAATCGCCTTTTCTGTCCACAGCCAATTTTTAGCTAATTTATCAACCTGGAAATTTACTGAATCAGAGTTGAGAACCATTTGCCGCAACTTGATCGCTTCATTAAGATACTGTGTCTGCTTACCACTAGATTGAATAAGTGCAGATTTATACAGTCCAAGGGCTAAACCAGCATAAGAAGTTAAAGCATCTTCAGGAACTGCTGTCTTTGAATCTGTATTTTGTTCTTTGAGAGCTAAATTCAAAGCCTTGAACCAAGAGTCATTGGCTCGATTTAGGTTGCCTTCTGCGTAGTAGGCAAATCCTAAAGCGTTATTATACAAAAGCGATTCTGGTTTAGCTTTTGCAGCAGTTTCCCAGTAACGGCGGGCATCATCGACGCTATAGTTATTGTCTCCAGTTCCGATAGACTGCCAAGCTAATCTTCCCTTATAAAAGTTGACTGATGGATCGTCAACTTGCTTATTTGGAACAAGTTTGAGGGCAGTTTCCGCCGCAGCGAGTGCGCCACGATTGAGTAATTCTTCTACAGCCAACAACCCACCTTGTAAATCTCCCTGGCTCAATTTTTGCGTAGCGCTAGTGGTGACAATTCCAGTGCTTGCTGTTTCTAAATCGATATTTTGCTGTTTTTGGATAGGTAAAGAATCGGTGGAAATTGCTGGGATGTTTGGCAGAGTTGCCTGCTGGGATCGATTTTGCCACCAATTTAAAGCGATCGCAGCTACTAAGGCACTGATTCCCACAATACCCACAATTGGCCACAACTTGCGGCGTTGGGTACGATGTCTTGGTGCGGCTGGTTGCGATGCCTGGGTTGGGCTATGCCTACGCGAAAACTCAGAATTTTGCTGACTTTCTTGAAATTTACCAGTAATTGCAGGGGGCGGTGATGGAACTTCTGCCCACAAATCTCCTTCATCTTCTAGAGAAGTCATCTCTTCTGAAATCTGGCTTTGCTGAAAATTATTTTCTAGAATTTGTTGATCCGGTTCAGTGGTAGCTTTTTGGTTATCTAGCTGACGAAACAAATCCGAAACGATCGCAGAATCTTCTTCATAACTTGGGTCATCATACTCAATTTCATCAACGAGATCGCCCCAAGTATCCTCACCCAGCCAGTCTAACCCAGAAGAGTCACGCGCCAAACCAGCAGGAATCATTTCTTCCATTCCTAAAGGCATATCGCTATCATCTGCGTTGGCGTAGCCCGTCGTAGACATCGCAGAGTACATCGTGGAAGTTATTCCTAGAGGTGAATTATACTGATCCCGCAAGTCTGGACTTTCGGATACCTCAAGTTCTTCACTGAGAAAACCGTCAGATTCTGGCTGGAGATATAAAATCGGTAACGCCCAGTACATCTGGTGAGAACCATAAGCAGAAATTAATCCTTGGCGTACCCGACTAACGCACAAATCTACTGGATATCCCTGACTCAAGTTGCGGTAAAACAATTGTGTGAGTGTCAATGCTACTTCATCAGGAATGCGTTCTGACATCGCCAAAACGCTTCTAATTCCGCGCTTCACGAGACTTTCTGCCAGATTACGTTCTCCCGTATCTCCAGAAGGATCGGATGCAGCTGTGTACGCCCCCAAGCAGGAATTAAACACTGCCATTTGAATATTATTGTTGACGAGCAGACCTGCCAGATCGTCTCCACTCAAGATTTCCGTTAAGCCAGTTCTGCGACTAACAAGATAAATTTCTCCGCCATTACCACCTAAGTTACTATGACCAGAGTAGTGGAGAACTTGGTATCTGCCTTGTTCTAAGGCTTGCGTCAGTTCTTCGCGTCCTGGTTGGTCTAAAACAGTGAGTTCAATTTCTGGGAAACGATTGTTACCTTCAGCAAGTCGTGATGTTTGACGGTGAAGTTCTGCTTGCAGTTTAATCGCTTCCTGTTTCTGTAAGTCAAGACGGACTTGATCTGAGGGAGAAGCAATTACCATCAATACTTTCACGCCACCTTGTTCTCGTGTTGTGAAACTATTGCGCGATCGCAAAGGAGAACCCCCCAAAATGCCACTTTGGAAGCGAGAAAAAGCCACATAAGGTCCAGTAGCCAGAGGGCGATCGCCTGCGTGCATCACTTCCCAAGGCAGACGAGCTAATCTAGTGTCCTTTAGACCCAAGCGTAAGCGTAGTACTTGTTGGTGATTCTGGGCAATACCTTGGGCAGTAATCCAACTATCTCTGAGAGTGCCTTGAAATAAGGCGTTATAAAATTGTTGACCCAACGCCACCAAGTTAACAGAGTTTCTGGCGATATTGCTTTCGTGCCCACCAGAGGTAAATGGATCTCCCTGCAACACCGACTTCAATGGGTCATTCATCAAATGCCCAGCAGCTATTAACCAATCAGCTACAGGCCAAGTCACCAATTCTTCTGCCAATGGTACCCCAGGCGCGACTTGTTCCGTCCGCACCAAGTAGTCATTTTGCCCTACTGGGGTTACGGAAATGTGAAATTCCTGGGTCACAACTTCTCCTGTCCGCCTCCTAAATCTGGTTTGAAACACAAAAGTTTCAAGTCGATTTGCTCCCTCTGATAACTTAGATGCATCCCACCCCTGAATGTTTCTGATTCGGTGTTGTTTTGCTTTTTCTGCCTTTACAACTTTATCCGGATCGGATTACTTGGATCTAGAACACTTAATTGGTAGATGCACCTTGATCTTCAACTCCCCTAGTTGGCTAACACCTACTAGGGGTTTTTTTCAATTTTGGCAAACAACAGCAACTTTTAACGCAGATATTCTTTACCAAAAAATAGTGCTTAATCCTAGAATACTTGATTACTAGATAGATGTCCCTTGATTTTTAACTCCCCTAATTCAGTTAATATCTACTAGAGTTTCGTTGACACGCCTTTCTAATAAATTTATCCGGAGCATGATGGTTAAACCTAGAACACTTAATTGGTAGATGCACCCTGATAACTAGCTCCCCTGGTTGGCTAACACCCACTGGGGGTTTTTTTATAAAGGAATTTAGCAGCAATCATTTCTGACGCATCAAATTTTTAAGGCAATGCACTGGTTATTTAATTGGTAGATTCACCCTGATAACTAGCTCCCCTAGCTCGCTAACACCCATTGAGGATTTTCTCTGGTGAGCGTCAATTTATTCGGTAGATTGCTCTTTAAGAATCTCTTTTAATCCTCATATAGGCTAGCACCCTCTGAATTCGCGCCAGTAGCCCTATGAGTATCATTTACAGATAAACGAGATTCTGAAAGATTTTAGCTTCACTTGAAACCAATATCTGATAACTAACTCCTCTGGTTGCTTAACAACTTTGAGGTTTTTTTCTGGTGAGCAAACAACAATAACTTCGACCTCTGCTATTTTATCCGGTAGCTACCCATTTACTTTAGAAAAGATAATCAATAGATGCACCCTGATAACTCACTCCCCTGGTTGGCTAACACCCACTGGGGGGTTTTTTCTAGTTAAGTAGGCGTAGCGCTTCCTAAATATGGCCAGTCAACCCTGATTTTTGCCATTTTCCCCGGAAGATACTCGCTGCCCCTAGAAAACATTAGTGGTAGATGCACCCTGATAACTAACTCCCCTAGTAGACTAACATCATCTGGGGGTTTTTTATTTTAAAAAATAATTAGCCTTTGTCCAAATTATCCGGAGTGTGGTGTTAAACCTGAGAACACTTAATTGGTAGATGCACCCTGATAACTAACTCCCCTAGTAGACTAACATCATCTGGGGGTTTTTTATTTTAAAAAATAATTAGCCTTTGTCCAAATTTATCCGGAATATGGTGTTAAACCTAAGAACATTTAATTGGTAGATGCACCCTGATAACTAACTCCCCTGATTGGCTAACGCTCATCGGGGGTTTTTTATTTTAAAAAATAATTAGCCTTTGTCCAAATTTATCCGGAATATGGTGTCAAACCTAAGAACATTTAATTGGTAGATGCACCCTGATAACTAACTCCCCTGATTGGCTAACGCTCATCGGGGGTTTTTTGTGTAGACACCTAGCAGCTTGTCTTAGACATCGCCCTAGCATTTTCTACTGATGTAACTAGAATGCACCACTACTCTTGTTGTTCCTGCTCCTAGGATAGAGCATAACCTGCTCACTCAATTCCTGAATCCCTTTCTTTTTATTGTGAGCTAGAGATGCCACATCAAAATGATTGCTATGATATTTAATCATATTCTTAATTTTTTTTCTATATTTTGGCGTTTAATTATTTCTCTGCCAGCAATCACTGCTTTCAGGTTCACAGTCAGAGCTTCCTTGCTTACTACATTTGTATATTTCTTGTTTGTATGTTCAACCTGGGAATGCAGTACTGAAAGCTCTGCCTCCCAAAAAATATAGAAGCAAGGACGCAGGTAAACATACTGGATAAGGGTTTCAGCTTTAAGTTGACACTAATAACCAGCTATATGGTAATATTTCATGGCATTATGCTAAAAAACTTTGCTTAGAATCAAAGAGTCGCCAACCCATGAGTTTAGCTGTAATTAAGTTCTCTTCAGAAGAGTGCGGCATCTGCCATAAAATGTCTTTTTACGACAAAAAGGTGGCTGAAGAACTGGGTTTAGAATTTATTGATGTGAAAATGCAGGATACGACTGCTTACCGCAAGTATCGCAAGATTTTATTAACTCAGTATCCCGATAAATCAGAAATGGGATGGCCTACTTACATCATCTGCAATTCTCCAGAAGGGGAATTTCAGATTGTGGGTGAAGTAAAAGGAGGTCATCCCAAAGGTGAATTTAGAAGCCGTCTGCAAGAGGTTCTGGATTCTACAGGTAATCAAAACTAAATTACTTCAAAAGATTTGACCTCTAGGACAGGGCCAATCATGGCAATAGTCATGATATCTTCACGCACCTGTCCTTTTACTTTTGCTTTTTGTCCGGCTTTGAGTAAGCTTTTGTCAGCCCCTTTAAGGATTTCGTAAGTAACGCCCTCTTCTGTAACCAACGCCCATGCGCCTGTGCCTATATCACGGCGTTCGATTGTACCTGTAAGTGTAATGCTCATAAATAGTGCTGAGTTGTGAGTGCTGAGTGCTGTTAGCGGATAGCTAAGGTTTAGCCCGTGCTGAGTGTGGGAAGTAGGGAATTAGGAGTTAGGAGTTAGGAGTTAGGAGTTATAAAAATTGATTCCTCATGCCCAATGCCCCATTCCCCATTCCCCACTTATGCGATTTTTTCTTCGTTTTTCAATGCTAAACGAGCCAGTCCATAGCAGATTAGGGCATTAGCGATGAGGAAGAGGCGTGATATGTTGCCACTTCCCAAACCCCAAACAGCTGGATCTAAAAACGCACTTACTGTCAAGCAGGCTGCTATACCTAATGTTGAACCAATGGCAAACCATTTCCAACTAGGATTTCCCAGCAGCAATGCCATTAATAAAATGGGAATCAGTACACTGGCAAATAGGGGATTCAACGCATCAGTTCCCTGGAGGGTATTACCTAGTTCGGGAATTGAACTGCCCAAAACCCGGAAAGGCCATTGGGGAAGATCAAAAATATAGATTCCCTTGAGGAAGAATAACCCGGAACTGCCAGCGATTAGTCCACTAGATAAAGACCAACTCCAACTAAAGGGGAAGTAAACCCGTAAAAACCAAGCCAGTAGATAAGAGCCAACTACCATTAAAATCTTGGGTAATAGTGCCACTGCACCACCATCAATCCAAAAGCCAGGGTTAAGATAGCCGTTATCGCGTAACCACCGAAAGAAATCTGGAAAACTTATTTGTCCTCCAAAAGCTAGTCTGACTGCTGCTTCTGCATTGAGTTGTCCAGCGCCATAATAGTTCAAACCATCATCTTGGATAACTCGCGCTGACTGCTTGAGGACTTTTAAAACTTCATCTGGTTCTTTGATACCAGCAGCTTTAATTAATGCTGCAACGCCTGCAACGTGGGGAGAAGCCATGCTTGTACCCTGGAAGCCAAGAAAAACCCCTTCGCCATTTTCATCGATAGTTTCTTGGAGAATCTTACCAGCTTCACTACCACCAGGAGCCGAGATATCTACCCCAGCACCAAAGTTAGAATAAGGCGCTCTTTCGCCATCTGGGCCAATTGCCGAAACACCGATTACATAAGGATATCGGGCTGGATAGCTTGCGCCATTGGTATTTTCATTCCCAGATGCGGCAATGATAACTACACCTTTTCTATGGGCATACTCGATCGCTTCTTTCATCAACTTGCTTTCACCGCTACCGCCCAAGCTCATATTAATCACATCTGCGCCTTTATCAGCAGCAAATTTAATCGCTTCGGCTATATCGGCAACTGTACCGCCACCATAAGAACTGAGTACCTTAAGTGGCATCAGACTGGCTTCATAAGCAATTCCCGCTACGCCATATTTGTTATTTGTGGCTTGAGCAATAGTTCCGGCAACATGGGTACCGTGGCCGTTATCGTCTTTGGCTTCTTCTCGGTCGTTAACAAAATCATAGCCTTTGACAAATTTTGTCTCATATAAGTCGCGCACCTTAGTAATTCCGGTGTCAATTACCGCAACTGTAATGCCACTGCCTTTGGTTTGACTCCATGCGCCTTCAATACCGATTTTGTGCAAGTTCCACTGCTTGCTGTAATATTGATCATTGGGGCCAGTTAATGATGGGCTTGTCTCATCATCATTTTCTTGAGGTCTCAAAAATTCTCCTAACCAAGCTTTTTCACCTGGTTGTGGAATCTTTGTATAGATGTAATTTGGCTCAATGAATTCTGTAGCTTGGACAAACTGAGATTTTTTCAGTTCTTGGAGTCGCTGGCGATCGCCTTTGACAATATACACATGATCTTTTTCTGAAAACTTGTTGTCTAATTGGGGTGTAACGTTGTATTGTTTGGCGATCGCTTGGAGATTCTGTTGCACCACATCTGATGGAATATCTTCCCGAAAATCAAGCAAAATCGTTTCAAACTCTCCTTTAACTGCCATTCCCTGGAAATTCAGGAAACCAAATATGGCAGCTCCCAGCCCAATGACAAACAAGCACAATAATATAAGCTTTCTCATATTAACTCATCACCGCTTTTTGCCAGTTTGCTCACTACCATAACTTATCTCCATCCTTTGTTGGTGGATTTTGCACTTTTAGTTACAAGTCTCACTTCATTACTCAGGACTTTTTGAAACGATGGAACGTGGTCTTTTGTGGTTGCCGCTATTAGTAATGTTTTTCTGGTTGGCTTGGCAAGGCTCGAAAGAGTATCAAAAAGTTGAAGCCTATCGCGCTTGGGCAGAACAATTTGAACGAGCTAAGTACGATATTTATGCTGTATTAGGTCAAAAAGACAATAATCTCACTTGGGGAAAACCCACACCTCAAGGGCCTATTAAACTAGAAACATTCTCTTTGCTTGATATTAAGCAAATCAACTTTCTAGTAGATGATAAATCAGTAGATGTGGATAATATACCGCAGAAAGGTCGTTCTATAGAGCTAGAATTTCTCTTTTCCGAATCTAATAAATCGGTGCGTGTTCCATTTACCGAAATCCCTTTGGCGGCGGAATGGGGAAAGTTTTTGCAAGGACGATTACAAGACTTGCGAACAGAACCAAAGAAGTAGTTATATTGAAGCGACAAGTTCTCGATTATACTCCTGTTTCTGTACAGAAAATGAGATTGGGTAAACGACATAGCCTGCAATTATGAAATACTCACAAAGGTGATTTTTGAATTATTAATTCTTACTCTAAATTGTCCAATAAAAAATATGCTTCTGGGTAGATGAAAAGTAAGTCAAGGGGTAGCATAAAATACTAAGGCATAGATGATAAAACCGTAAGGAATACGGAATTTTACTACGCTAGATAGATGCGGTTAGAAAACACTAAATGTTAAAGGTTAACCGCTTGCGGCTGCAAGATATATTCAAAATCCCGAGAAATTCACTTGTGGCAAAAGCCGCAAGTGTAATATCCATCTTGGTTGGCAGCTTGGTGGTAATTGGCTGGTGGCTTGGAATTGAAGTTCTCAAGCGTGGCTTCCCTGGTAGTCCCGCCACGATGAAAGTCAATACAGCGTTGTGTTTTGTGCTGTCTGGTTTATCATTGTGGCTGTTTTTAAAAGTAGGGAATAAGGGGAAAAGAACAATTCAAAACTACCCTGACTCTTCGACCTTTCGACTTCTCGACTTCCCTACTCTGGTAATTTCCAGGGTCTGTGCAATAGCTGTCACCACAATTGCTGTACTTACACTTTGTGAATATCTGTTCGGCTGGAATCTGGGTATTGATGAGATGCTGTTCTTGGATTCGCCAACTAGTATGACGACATTGTATCCGGGGCGAATGGGGGTAAACACAGCATTCAACTTTATGCTAGTCAGCGTTGCCTTACAGAATCTGATTAATCCAAAAAACCACCGTAGTTATTGGTCTGCTCAGATTATCGCTCTGATCGCTACTTTAATTTCCTTTCAGGCGCTCATGGGCTATGCCTACAAAGTGAAAGTTCTTTACGGACTTGCCCCTTATACAACATCGATGGCTTTACATACAGCGGTGTTGTTCATTTTGCTAAGTATAGGTATTCTGTGGGCGCGGTCAGAACAGGGGTTAATGAGGGTAGTGACAAGTGATACTTATGGTGGCTTACTGGCACGTCGTTTGTTGGTTGCCGCGATCGCAGTACCTTTTGTATTAGGGTGGATAATTGTTGAAGGTCAACGCGCAGGACAATACGATCCGGCTTTTGCGGTATCGGTGTTTGCGATCGTCCTAATTGTGATTTTTAGTATTTTGATTTGGCAAAGTGCCAGGGTTATTGAACGCCTTAGCCATCAACGCGATCTTGCTCAGAAAGTACTGAGAACCTACCAGGATAAACTAGGGAGTTTCGTAGATTCTAACGTTATTGGTATTCTTTTTGGCGATGTGTATGGCGGTATCCAGGAAGCAAACGACGAATTTCTCAGGATGATTGGTTACACCCAGGAGGATTTGTCAGAGGGTAGATTAAGTTGGAGCAATATCACACCACCAGAGTATCTATACATGGATCTGCGAGGTGTCGCCGAAGCACAAGGAAACACTAACGCTACTTGTACGCCCTACGAGAAAGAATATATTCGCAAGGATGGTAGCCGCATCCCAGTTTTAGTTGGTTACGTGTTGTTAGGAGAAAAACGGGAAGAGTCAGTAGCATTTATCCTCGACTTGAGCGAACGTAAGCTTGCAGAAGCAGAGCAACAAAAATTAGTATCGCTGGTAGAAAATAGCTCTGACTTTATCGGCATCGCCACCCTTGATGGTCAATTACTCTATATAAATGATGCAGGTCAAAAACTGGTAGGGCTTGCAAGCCCTGAAGAAGTGAGGCAAAAAGTAGTATTAGATTACTTCATGCCCAAAGACAAAGCCTATTTTCAAAAATATATACTGCCGACTGTACTATCAGAAGGGCGCTGGCAGGGAGAATTCTGCTTTCGGCATCTCCAAACAGGTCAACCAATACCAGTTGATTACAATATCTTCACTGTTACAGACAACAACACAGGTCAGCCAATTGCCTTAGCAACTGTGACTCGTAACATCAGCGAACAAAAAAAGGCTAAAGAAAAAATCTTACAACTAAACAAGGATCTACAGCGCCGCATTACTGAGTTACAAACTTTGTTGGAGGTAATTCCCATTGGAATTGGCATTGCCGAAGATCCACTATGCCAAAATATCAAGGTAAACCCTGCTTTTGCCAAGCAATTGGGGATATCGTCAAATACAAATGCCTCTCTCAGCGCTTCTAGTGACGAAAAACCGACAAATTTTAAAATCTACCGTGAAGGAAGGGAACTCTCAACAGAGGAACTCCCGATGCAATACTCTGCAACTCATGGTGTTGAAGTTGTGGATTGTGAACTTGAGGTAGTCCATGAAAATGGAAAAATTGTCAACCTGTTGGAGTATGTTGCACCTCTGTTTGATGAAGAGGGTAAAAGTAGAGGAAGCGTTGGTGCATTTTTAGATATTACGGAGCGCAAGCAGGCAGAAGAAATACTTCTAAATCAGCAAAAATGGCTGGAGGATGTATTAAATCTAATGCCAAGACCCTTGCTGTTTATCGAACCAGGAACGGCGCGGGTAACTTTTGCAAATCGCTCTGCTAATGAATTAGCTGGGGGCGAATTTCCTAAAGGTGTACCAGCAGAAGATTATCACGCAGTTTACCACTATACAGATGCGGCAGGCGATCGCATTCCCAATGAACAAATGCCAGGAGTGCGGGTTGCCCTTGGCGAACGTCTCAATGGATTAGAAGTAGATTGGCACACTCCTGCTGGTGTGCGCTCTCTACTGATATTTGCTGATACCTTGCCAGCAATGCACGGTCATCCGGCTACCTGTATCTTAGTGTTCCAAGAGATTAGCAACCTCAAACAGGCAGAAAAAGCACTCTCGTTAAGTTACAAAAGACTAAAGCTACTATTTGATACAGCCAACGATTTACTCTCAAGCCAAGAACCATTACTACTAATCGATAGCGTCTACCGAAAACTAAGAGAGCAAATTAGTTTAGATGTTTATTTGAACTATTTGGTTGAGGATAACTCTCAAGTAATGCGGCTAGGGTCTTACAGTGGTATTTCTCAAGAACTGGCCAAGGAAATCGAGTCGTTGGCTTATGGTGAAACGGTTTGCGGTACTGTAGCCCAAACCCGTTGTGCAATAGCTCTAGAAAATATGCAGGAATCAACTGACCCAAAAACAGAATTGCTTCGTTCTTTAGGTATTACTGCTTATTATAGTTATCCGTTGATTGCCCAAGGACGATTGTTGGGTACTCTTTCTTTTGGCAGCCGCACTCGGTTAAGCTTTACCGAGAATCAAAAGGGGATGATGCAAGCAGTATGCGACCAAATAGCGATCGCAATGGAACGTGCTAGTTTAATTGCTTCTTTGCAAAAACAAACTGAGCAGTTGCAAGAGGCGAACCGCATGAAAGATGAATTTCTGGGAATATTGTCTCACGAATTGCGATCACCCCTCAATGCAATTTTGGGCTGGGCGCAACTCCTGCAACGAAGCAAGCTGAGTGAAAGCCAAATGGCTAAGGCTACGGAGACAATTGAGCGCAATGCTAAGGCGCAAACCCAGCTAATTGAAGACTTACTAGATATATCGCGGATGATTAGAGGCAAGTTACGCCTCAATGTCCGTACTTGTAATTTGGTTCCAATGATTGAGTCGAGCCTAGAGACTGTTTGCCTAGCCGCTCAATCGAAGGAAATCGATTTAAGATTTTCCATCATTCCCTCAAAAGAAACGCCAGATTCAGATTTGGGATTAGAAATCAATCACGAAAATCTAGAATCAAGAGAAGCGGAATCCCAAAGCAATCAACGTTCAAAGGACAGCAAGTTTGGCGAAAATTCCCAATTCCTAGTTTCCGGTGATTTTGAGCGTTTGCAGCAAATTATCTGGAATCTGTTATCTAATGCCATCAAATTTACGCCCACAGGTGGACGGGTAGAGTTGCAATTGTCAGTGGTAACTGGCGAAGAAAAAGAACATATAACAGAGAAATATGCCCAAATTCAGGTGATTGACACAGGCATTGGTATTAGCCCTGATTTTCTCCCCTACGTCTTTGATCGCTTTCGTCAAGCTGATAGTTCTAACACTAGATCTTATGGTGGATTAGGACTAGGATTAGCGATCGTGCGTCATTTAGTAGAACTACATGGCGGTACTGTTCACGTAGATAGTCCGGGTAAAGATCAAGGAGCAACGTTTACAGTCAAGCTGCCACTTTTGAAAAGTCATCTATTCACAGTCTCACAGCCTCTGCCCCTCCCCTCTTCTCCTCTTCACTTTGTCTCCCTCCTTGGTGTGCGGGTAGTGGTTGTAGATGACCAAACCGATAGCCGTGAATTTATCACCACAGTTCTCGAACAGTGCCAAGCCGAAGTTAAAGCAGTGGCATCAGTTCAAGAAGCATTGCAGGTAATTACAGAATGGAAACCAGATGTTTTAGTCAGTGACATAGGTATGCCGAATGAGAATGGTTACTCTTTGATCCGCAAACTGCGATCGCGATCGCCAGAACAAGGGGGAAATATTCCCGCAGCAGCATTGACAGCTTATGCTAGGGCAGAGGATCGAATGCGAGCCATACAAGAAGGTTATCAGCTACATTTACCCAAACCTATTGAAGCGGCTGAGTTGGCTACAGTAGTTGCTAGCCTTGTTGGACGGACTTAGACAGAATTGGGCATTGGAAAAAATTCTTGCAACTCCTGCATACCCTTTTTTGCAATAACGAACCGCATACCCCTTCGGGGATCTTGCTACGCGCAGCGTCTCGTTAGAGAAGGACACAAAGAAAGAAATTAAAAGGGTTGGTGCAGCCTCACAAAGAAATGGTATGACGCATTAAGTACGAAATGTAAGAGCAATTCAGCGAAGATTATTTAAAGCTTTATCTTTTTTTACTCATAATACTCAGAAAGCGAAACAAGAAGGATACATATTAAGTCAATACGGTTCAGTTAAGGATTTTGGGCTTAACTGAACTGTATTGACATATAAGTAAGAAAGCGCCCTCCCGAAGTGGGAGAGCGCTTTCTTATTTAGCTAGTTGAGTTAATGCTTGAGAATTAACCGTTGATAGCAGGAGCGGTAAGAGCAACAGGAGCAACATCACCAGCAGCCAAATCTAGAGGGAAGTTGTGAGCGTTGCGCTCGTGCATTACTTCCATACCCAGGTTAGCGCGGTTGATTACATCAGCCCAAGTTGCAATCACACGACCTTCAGAGTCAATGATTGATTGGTTGAAGTTGAAACCGTTCAAGTTGAACGCCATTGTGCTTACACCCAAGGCGGTGAACCAGATGCCGATTACAGGCCATGCTGCTAAGAAGAAGTGCAGTGAACGGCTGTTGTTGAAGGAAGCGTATTGGAAGATTAGACGACCGAAGTAACCGTGAGCTGCAACGATGTTGTAGGTTTCTTCTTCTTGACCGAATTTGTAACCGTAGTTTTGTGATTCGGTTTCGGTTGTTTCACGAACCAAGGAAGAAGTTACTAGTGAACCGTGCATTGCAGAGAACAAACTTCCGCCGAATACACCAGCTACACCTAGTTGGTGGAAGGGGTGCATCAAGATGTTGTGTTCTGCTTGGAACACGATCATGAAGTTGAATGTTCCTGAAATACCTAAAGGCATACCGTCAGAGAATGAACCTTGTCCGATGGGGTATACCAAGAAGACTGCGGTTGCTGCTGCAACAGGTGCAGAATAAGCGATCGCAATCCAAGGACGCATACCTAAGCGGTAGGATAGTTCCCATTCACGACCTAAGTAGCAGAATACGCCAATCAGGAAGTGGAAAATTACCAATTGGTAAGGGCCGCCGTTATACAACCATTCGTCTAAGGATGCTGCTTCCCAAATTGGGTAGAAGTGCAAGCCGATAGCATTGGAGGAAGGTACAACTGCACCAGAGATGATGTTGTTTCCGTAGATCAAGGAACCTGCAACTGGTTCGCGGATACCATCGATGTCTACTGGAGGTGCGGCGATGAAGGCGATTACGAAGCAAGCGGTGGCAGCTAGCAAGGTGGGGATCATGACTACGCCGAACCAGCCGATGTAGATGCGGTTGTTGGTGCTGGTGATCCATTCACAGAATCGATCCCATACGTTAGCGCTTGAGCGCTGTTGTAAGGTTGTTGTCATTGTTTTATAAGTGCGGTTAGTGATTTATGAATCAGGCAATTTCGTTTTCGCCTGTGAATACACTTTACAATGCTTTACAATTTTTAATCAACTATTTCACTTTTGTAAACCTGATTGAACTCATCAGCTTTACTTATTTAAAAGCAAGCCACTAGATATAATGTAGAAATTTTGATTTTATTGCCTATTGATCTGGGAACAATAGCTTTGTAGATTACCGCTATTCCAAAAAAAATTAACCCTCGGCTTACCACTGGGGGTTTTTTCTGTTTGGCAAAATGGCATATCTATAAATTAGGCCGTTGCTATGGTATTTGAGTAGGATACATTCCATGCGAAAAAGTACTGACTTGCATTACCCCTGGCTAACTACCAGGGGTTTTTATTGGAACTTTTACTGAGATATTGCAGCATTCCCAATAACCGTAAGATTGGGAGCTTAGGGACTTCCAGTAAAAAAACATCCCATCCCTGCGTTTGGTTAGGGGCGCAAGGCCTTGCGCCCCTAGAAATATACAAATAATTTTGGATAATTTATTCTTTGGAAGTCCCTTAATATTAAGTTGATTCTAGAATTTCGTGCTTTTCTGAATTAATCAGGGATAGCGATTTTTATTTAACTAGGGAAGTGTCAATATAGGCTTATATCAAAGTGAAAAATTAAGTGCAATAAATTAACGATGATAGAAGCTAAAAATGTAATTGGTGGAAACCTAGAAGCCTGCTGCACTTCTCCCATGACTGGATTTTACCGCGATGGTTTTTGTCGCACAGGTGGTCAGGATTTCGGGTCGCACGTCGTATGTGCCGAAGTGACCATAGAATTCCTGGAGTTCACGAAATTGCGGGGGAACGACTTAAGCACACCTGTTCCTGATTTTAATTTTCCTGGATTGAAGCCTGGCGATCGCTGGTGTTTGTGTGCTTCTCGCTGGCAAGAAGCTCTCGAAGCTGGTGTTGCTCCACCCGTCATTCTCTCTGCAACCCATGCTAGAGCTTTGGAAGTGGTTTCTTTAGACGAACTGAGAAAAAATGCCGTTTAATTCTGAATTTTCTCCCATTCCCAGTCAAAATCAACTTACTGGAACTTGAACAGGTAGTTTTAATACGCTGGCAACCATAGCAATCAATTTAGTGGGGTCTATTGGCTTAGATAAATACTGCTGAAACCCTGCTGAAAGCGCTTCTAAACGATCTTCTTCCCGCGTATATGCTGTTAAAGCGATCGCTGGCATACATCCACCTTTTTCTGGTTCTAAAGAGCGCAGTTTCCGAATTAGTGTATAACCATCCTGCTCCGACATACCGATGTCGCTAATCAGGATATCTGCTTTTGCTTGCTCAAGTACTGCTAATGCTTCATCAACTGATGCTACCGCAGTGGCGATCGCTCCATACTCTTCAAACATAAAACTGAGAAAGTTACGGGTATCTGCTTCGTCATCTACAACTAAAACTTTTAATCCAGCAAGCGGTGTCGATGCCACAGAGGAAGAAATTCCTCCTGTGGCTTCTCTATTTTCCCTATTCCCCCTATTGTCTTGTAGCAGTGGTAGTCTCACCGTAAAGGTTGCTCCCTGTCCACTACCTGGACTTTGGGCAGATATTGTACCTTTATGTAGTTCCACTAAATGACGGACGATTGCTAACCCTAGTCCTAGTCCATTATGCGATCGCGTTGTGGTGCTGTCTGCTTGCCGGAAACGCTCAAATACTTTCGGTAAGAACTCAGAACTGATGCCTATACCCGTATCAATAACTTGAATTTGGGCATATTTTTGAGTTGTTTGTTCTTCACTACAGACTATTGACAGATTCACTTCGACTCTGCCGCCCTTGGGGGTAAACTTAATGGCATTGGTTAGTAGATTCCATACTATTTGTTGTAACCGCGCTGGATCGCCATAAACTGAACCTACTGAAGTATCTAAGATAGTATTTAATTGAATCTCTTTTGGCTCTGCTAGGGGACGCACTGCTTCTAAAGCTGCCTCCATGACTGAGATGAGATTCACCGCAGAGACATTTAATCGCAATTGTCCACGGATAATTCGAGATACATCTAAGATATCCTCAATTAGTTGCATCTGAGAGATAGCATTGCGTTCAATGGCCTCTAGGGCGCGAGAAGTGGCTTTGTCGTCAAGTTTCTTAGAACGTAGAATTTTTGACCAACCCAGCATCGAGGTGAGGGGTGTACGAAGTTCATGGGAAAGAACGGCAAGAAACTCATCTTTCATTCGATTTGCGGCTTCTGCTTCTTGCCTTGCGGTCTGTTCTCTAATTACTTGAGCGCGGACTTCTTCTGCTTGCTTGCGTTCAGTAATATCTTCGAGAGTGCCTACATATCCCAGCAATTCCCCTTGACCGGAAAGCATTGGTGATGAGCGAACCTGAACCCAACGAATGATGCCTTGAGCAGTTTGAAAGCGAAACTCTTCAGAGTAGTCACGACCCTCACAAATGTAGTTAGACCAACTAGCAACTGCTCGTTCTCTATCTTCTGGATGGACAGATTCTAGCCAGCTTTTTTCTAAACTCTCTGTCGCTTTCAAACCACAAATTATTTGATAGCGAGGATTAGTATACCTACATCCTCCTTCAGTATCAATTTCAAAAATGCCGACGGGTGAACAAGTACTTAGCGATCGCAATCGTTCTTCACTTTGCCTGAGTTCCGCATTCATAGCTACCAGTTGTGCAGCTTGTTGCTTGACAGCTTCTGTTTTCTTAAATAGTTCTACGAATACTGTGACTTTCGAAGTCAAAATATTGGGGTCTAATGGTTTGAGTAAATAATCAACTGCACCCAAGGCATAGCCTTTAAACAGCATTTGGTCGCTGGTGCTAAAGGCAGTAAGAAAGATAATTGGAGTGTGACGCGATCGCCCCCGATTGCGAATCAAGGTTGCAGTTTCAAAGCCATCCATCCCTGGCATTTGCACATCTAGCAAAATCACTGCAAAGTCTTGATGTAGCAGACACCTCAAAGCTTCTTCCCCAGAAGTAGCTCTTACCAGATTCTCTCCCAGTTTTTCCAGGATTGCTTCTAGTGCTAGCAAATTTTCTAGTTTGTCATCCACTAGGAGGATGTTTACTTTGGGTTCCATCTGCATGGGTTTATTTCCGTGATGAGTGACAGAGCTTGACCATTTGGGAAGCTATGTTTGAGAGTGTCAAAATCCAGTCTACTGTAACAGCAGAAATTGCTGCTTCTGGCATAATATCGCTCTCAGCTGTAGTAGGTTCCTGTACGATAGTTATTCCTCCCCGCGCTTTTATTTTCTTAAGACCTTGCATACCATCTTGATTTGCTCCTGTCAATATTACACCAATAACTTGCTCAGTGTAGACATCGGCTGCTGACTCAAACAACACATCGATAGATGGTCTGGCATAAGAAACTGGCTCATCAGTCGAAAGGGCAAAGTGACCTGGTTCAACCAGTAAGTGATAATCTGCTGGAGCTAGATAGATATGTCCTGGAAGGATTTCGTCTTTGTCTTCCACTTCTCGAATCGGCAGTGAAGTAAATTCTTGCAATAATTCCTGGAGTGTGCCGTTAGATTCCTTGTGACGGTGTTGCACGATCGCGATCGGCACTATGAAGTCTGCTGGTAACTTCCCCAGAATAATTTTTAATGCCGATAATCCGCCTAAAGAAGTACCAATCACCACAATTTTAAACGACACTTGTTTCGTCCTCACACTTGTAGAATGCGGGTTTCAATCTTAGTGTGATTTTATGGCTCATAAAATCCTTTCAGCTTTCTCCCCTAACACCACAGATACTAACTTACCTTGATTCGTATTTATACCAAATAATCAAAATTATATATTTTTGTCATCAACATTACAATTAAAGATTTTGTCATTGTGAAATACTTAACAGAAAAATATTAATATTTAGGGTTTTTAAAATATTTATCAATGCCAGAATTGCTACATTATAAAAATACTTTTTTGCTAAACAACGAACTTTTAAAATTTAAATTATTATTGTTTTGACAATTCATAAAAATTTACTTAAGCTAAAGGATAGGTTAAGCAAATCAACAAACAACAGCAATTTAGTTTAGCTCCATCAAGAATTGCTGTTGCAGACTATTGGCATGAGGAAATTAATCACCATCAAAATTATTCCCTGTCGGCAAGCTCACTAGATTTAGCTGCAAAAAGCTAAGACATGATTAAGCGTATTGCACCGCGCACATATTGAACATATTCCGGTCAATTATCGATGGATACTTGTGGTGATATTAGTAAGTATCTATCAATCATGGAAGTTTGACCACAGTGCGGTAGATATGTCCAGGAGAAGACAATGCTTGAGTATTTTACATCTTTGAACGACCACAATTTGCCCTATCCAGATACGATTCATCCCATCGTTGTCCACTTCGTAATTGCGATGGTATTGTTTTCCTTTTTCTGTGACGTAGTTGGCTATTTTACTGGTAAATCCAGTCTTTTTGAGGTGAGTTGGTGGAACATGTTAGTTGCCACGATCGCCATCTTCGTGGCGATTATTTTTGGTCAGTTTGAAGCGGGTTTAGCACAGCCTTACAGCCTAGCTAAATCGGTGCTAAATTTGCATACGCTGATTGGTTGGTCACTTTCGGGAATCATCACAGCGATTACAGCTTGGCGCTATGTAATTCGTGCCCGCAACCCGCAAAAAATATCAATTTATTATTTGGGAGCCGGACTAGTTTTAACTTTGATAGTTGGCTTGCAAGTATATCTCGGAGATGAACTTGTTTGGGTCTATGGATTGCATACAGTGCCAGTTGTGGAAGCAGTAAAGGATGGTCTGTTGCGATGAACTCAGAATTAATTGATCAATTAAGCGGCTCTTTAGGCGCAAACGGATTACCTTACACAATTCCCATTCATCCCAACTTAGTCCATCTGACAATAGGTTTGTTCATCATTGGAATGACCTTTGATATTGTCGGTGTTCTGTTCCCCTTTGAAAAATGGGTCTTCAAATTTTTAGCAATTACTGTGGAACGTCAGAACTTATTTGATGTTGGCTGGTACAACATGCTAGCTGCCAGCATCATCACATTTTTCACAGTGGCAGCAGGCTTTTATGAAATGCTGTTGGCAACACCACCAGCTGATATGAAAAGTGCCTGGGGATTGCAGGCAATGGAAACTATGCTTTGGCATGGTGTGGGTGGTGTGTTCTTATTAGCGCTGATTGTTGTCTTGACCATCTGGAGAGGATGGCAGCGCTTCATTTGGGCCAAACAAGAATATAAACAGACAGATAGAGAAGTGCAATGGATCTATCTGTTGGCAGGCATAGCAATCATGTTCATTCTGTACGTCCACGGGACACTAGGGGCACAAATGGCTGCCGAGTTTGGCGTACACAATACAGCAGATAATTTGCTGCGATCGCACCAAGACCTCAACACAACACTCAAATAGTCATTTGTCAATTGTCCTTTGTTTAAAGTTACTAACCATCGACCAATGACCAATGACCAATGACTAATGACCAATGACCAATGACTAATGACCAATGACCATGAAAATCCAGAAGATTTTAAATATTTTGACGCTGCTTACAGGCGCGATCGCAGTGACTGTTACGAGTCTCTGGATCGGGAAGCAGGCTTACTCCTGGCTTCCCCCCCAAGCAGCAGCCGAATCCCTACTAATTGATGATTTGATTAGCTTCTTAGTAACCCTCGGTTCCTTCATCTTCTTGGGAGTCACAAGTACTCTGATGTATTCTGTGATCTTCCATCGGGCAGTCAAAGATGACTTCACTGATGGCCCCCCAATTGAAGGTAATATCACCTTAGAAGTTGTCTGGACAGCAATTCCCATTTTGTTAGTGTTGTGGATTGCGGGCTACAGCTACCAAGTTTACGAACAAATGGGGATTCAAGGCCCATCGGAAATAGTTCACCTGCATAATCCATTGGGAATGGAATCAGCTTATGCAGAACCAAAAGATGCCCCAGCTAACGCTTTAGCGGAACCTATAGAAAAAATCGACGTACTAGCCAAACAGTGGGCGTGGGTTTTTCATTATCCCGAAAGAGATATTACCAGTACCGAATTGCATTTACCTAGCGATCGCCGGATACGTTTAGCGCTGAAATCCCAAGACGTTCTCCACGGCTTTTATATACCTGCATTTCGCCTCAAGCAGGATATTATTCCCAACCACGCGATCGACTTTGAATTTACTCCCATCCGCACCGGCAAATACCGATTGACCGATTCTCAATATAGCGGTACATACTTTGCGACGATGCAGGCGAATGTGGTTGTCGAATCTCCTGAAGATTATCAGCAGTGGCTAGCACAAGCTGCAACCCAAAAGCCATCCGCAGCAAAAAATCAGGCAGCTTCTGAGTATGCCCAAACATCCAATCAATCAGTCCAAACTGGTTGGGTTACAGTTCCACCTGCTGCACCTCCTCTAGTCAATTCACCTGGTTGAAAGGAAAGTAACCATGACTAATGTTCCTATTGAAGGTATTCTTCTCCCTGATGAGAAGCATAACCACGAATCTCCAACTAATTGGAAAGAATACTTCAGCTTTAGTACTGACCACAAGGTAATTGGTATCCAGTATCTCGTTACCTCATTTTTCTTCTTTCTCATCGGCGGTATCTTTGCGATGGTGATGCGGGGAGAACTGATGACACCCGAATCAGATTTAGTCGATCGCACCGTCTACAACGGTATGTTCACCATGCACGGCACTGTGATGCTGTTTTTGTGGACATTTCCCTCATTGGTTGGTTTTGCCAACTATTTAGTACCCCTGATGATTGGGGCGCGAGATATGGCATTTCCCCGTCTCAACGCCGTCGCCTTTTGGATGGTGCCAGTAGTCGGAATTATCATGATGGGTAGCTTCTTTGTCCCTGGTGGCCCAGCCCAAGCCGGTTGGTGGTCTTATCCGCCAGTCAGTCTCCAGAATCCCACAGGTAACTTGATTAATGGTCAAGTTCTCTGGCTCTTAGCGGTGGCAATATCCGGCGTATCCTCAATTATGGGGGCAGTGAACTTTGTCACCACAATTGTGAAGATGCGGGCCCCAGGAATGGGTTTCTTCAAAATGCCCTTGTTTGTCTGGGCAGTATTTAGCGCCCAAATCATCCAACTATTTGGACTACCAGCATTGACAGCTGGTGCGGTGATGCTGCTACTCGACCTCACCGCAGGAACTGCCTTTTTCGACCCCGCCAAAGGTGGTAATCCAGTAATGTTTGAGCATTACTTCTGGTTCTACTCCCACCCCGCCGTTTACGTGATTATTTTGCCCATCTTCGGCATTTTCTCGGAAATCTTTCCAGTTTATTCACGTAAACCCTTATTTGGTTACAAAGTAGTTGCCGTTTCATCCATTTTGATTGCCGTAGTTAGCGGTATTGTTTGGGTACACCACATGTACGTCAGTGGTACACCCGGCTGGATGCGGTTGATTTTCATGCTGACGACGATGTTTGTATCTGTCCCCACAGGAATTAAAGTATTTGCTTGGGTAGCAACTATTTGGGGCGGTAAACTGCGGTTAAATACTCCCATGCTGTTTGCCCTTGGTGCATTGGTTATGTTTGTCTTCGCTGGCATTACAGGCATCATGCTTTCCTCAGTGCCAGTTGATGTCCACGTTAACAATACCTATTTTGTGGTGGGACACTTCCACTACGTCCTTTACGGCACCGTGACGATGGGCTTATATGCTGCCATCTACCACTGGTTCCCCAAAATGACTGGGCGGATGTACTCCGAAAGCTGGGGTAAAATCCACTTCTGGTTAGCCTTCATCGGCACCAACCTCAACTTTTTGCCCATGCACCCATTAGGATTGCAAGGAATGTTACGTCGAGTCGCTTCCTACGCCCCAGAGTACACATTTTGGAATATCATTGCTAGCCTCGGCGGATTTCTCTTAGGAATGTCCACCTTGCCCTTCATATTCAACATGGTGATTTCTTGGATGCAAGGCGAGAAAGCACCCGCTAACCCTTGGAGAGCAATCGGACTTGAGTGGTTAGTTTCTTCACCCCCCCCAGTAGAAAACTTTGAAGAAATCCCCATCATCATCTCCGAACCCTACGGCTACGGAAAATCAGAACCCTTAACAGCCAACCTCCCAGAATAAACGCATCGGGAAGACGCAAAAACCTTCCGCGTACCTCTGCGCTTCCCTCCGCGTTCCTTTGCGTTTCAAATTCCCCTCAAACCAAAAGCAAAATGGACAGTTATATTAATTCAGATGAATTGCACCACACAGCCGCAGAACATACGCACGACGAAGAAGGTAACAAGATGTTTGGCTTCATTGTCTTCCTCCTCTCAGAAAGCGTTATTTTCTTGAGTTTTTTCGCCGGATATGCGATCTACAAAACAACAACTCCTAACTGGCTACCAGCTGGTGTTTCGGGGCTAGAAGTAAAAGAACCGACAATCAACACGATAATTCTTGTCGCTAGTAGTTTTGTGATTTACTTAGCAGAACGTGCCCTGCAACGCCATGACTTAGTAAAATTTCGCCTGTTTCTCTTGACAACAATGGCGATGGGTACTTACTTTTTGGTTGGGCAGGCGATTGAATGGAACGGCCTCGATTTTGGTTTCACCAC
Organism: Nostoc sp. LEGE 12447; assembly: GCF_015206985.1. Classification (NCBI taxonomy): domain Bacteria; kingdom Bacillati; phylum Cyanobacteriota; class Cyanophyceae; order Nostocales; family Nostocaceae; genus Nostoc; species Nostoc sp. LEGE 12447. Next base: position 528,513 of record NZ_JADEXT010000001.1, read on the forward strand.
AGGAGTATTTGGCGGAACGTTTTACCTGCTAACAGGTTTCCACGGTTTGCACGTTTTCATCGGCATTCTGTTGCAGTCGATTATTTTGGTACGTTCTTTCATTCCTGGCAATTACGACACAGGCCACTTCGGCGTGAACGCGACTTCGTTATTCTGGCACTTCGTCGATGTCATCTGGATTATTTTGTTTATCCTCATCTACGTTTGGCAGTAAATAAGTTGAGGGAGAAATTTCTCCCTCAACTTATTTCTCTTTACACTAAATAACTCGTATTTGGCACGATCGCAAAAAAGGCATACTCATACCAAGCAGTCCAAATAAAACTGCGAATCCATCGCTGACGCTTTTCGGGACTCAATTCATATTCAAAGGCTCCACGAGATACATCAATGGAAGACAGGTGAGAGTTGCAACCGCAGCCGTGTTGATAAGTAAAACCGTATTTAGAAGCAATACTTTGCACCTTCATCTGAATCGCAAACACCTTACCTGCATGGAGTATGGCATCCCAAGAACGTTTGTGTTCGATATCGCGCTGATCAAATCTTAAGGCGCGTTCTTCAAAAACATGATCGCGGTAAATGGGTGCTAGATGCACATGATAGAAACTGGCAGGTAGTTCATAACCAAATTCGTTGAATAAATCTATCCCAATGCGAGCCACTTTTACTTCATCAGCATAAGCTGCCCCCTTGGACTCCACATCACGGAGAATTTCTGCAAAGTTCGGATAGCTGTCTTTGAGAAAGTCTTGCCCAAAAAACTCTAGGGTTTCCCATGCTAGTTGTGCAAAAAGCTGAGAGAATGAGGGTATCAAGTGAGCTAGTTGGGGGCGATCGGTAAATAAGTCAACGTCACCATGCTGTAATTTATATAGGAACAACTGCGCCATCTCAACATAGCTTTGGGGATGAGAAAGTCCGACACTCGTGGTTCCTCTAGCAATCTCTTGCCATATAGAAGGTAGTTGAGAAACGTGAACCGCATTTTCTCCAGCGATGACTGCAACAGGAGGACATTCGAGAAGCTGCATCGACAATCTCCTTTAAGACTTTAATGTGTAATTTACCTTAAGCCATCGCTAAGTGTATCTTCTGAACACAATTAAAAATGTTTTACAGACTGTCTTTTGACAGAATTGCAACTTTATTCTACGATTTAAAATCAAAAAATTTTACTTTATTATATAGTAGTTAAAACAGCTTGAATTTTAAGCACCAGCTATTTTTTTATATAGTTTCTCACCTTTGACTATCTCTTCATAGTGCTGTTCATAAGAGGTGAACCTGATAGATTCTTGTTTTCCTAAACCCAAAATTCCAAAGGTGCAGAGGCTATTATAAAATAGTTGGTGTACGCGCTTTTGAAGTGCTTGATTGAAATATATGAGGACATTACGACAAAGAATAACATTAAATTCATTAAAAGAACTGTCAGTTGCTAAATTATGCTGGGCAAACACAACATTTTCTCTGAGAGATGAGCGAAAAATAGCATTGTCATAAGCTGCGGTATAATATTCTGAAAACGACTTCTTGCCGCCTGCTTTCAGGTAAAGATGAGTATATTCCTGCATCAATTTTAGAGAAAAAATACCACTTCTAGCATTTTGTAATACCCTTTCATTAGTATCAGTTGCATATATCCGGCAACGGTGATAAAGTCCTTCTTCTTGTAGTAGAATTGCCATTGAGTAGACTTCTTCACCCGTAGAACATCCAGCGTGCCAGATGCGAATAAACGGATAGGTTTGTAAGAAGGGGACAACTTGATTTCTGAAGGTATTATAAAAGCTCGGATCGCGAAACATTGATGTTACATTCACAGTCAGAGCTAGCAAAAATCGTTCTAAATAAGCACGGTTGTGGAGTAAACGCTCTTGCAAAGCAGAAATATTAGCTAACCCCTCCAATTGCATGAAGCTTTGAATGCGGCGCTTGAGTGAAGAAAGAGCATAATCGCGGAAGTCATAGCCGTAATACTGATATACCCCTTCCAAGAGAAGATGTATTTCGATATCCTCCAAGGTAGGTTTAGGCAAAGTCATAGTACGAATTAGCATATATGCTGAACCAGCTATTTGAATATGCTGGAAATACAAAGAGTTAAGGTGCTTGGAATTAATCAAACAACTGTTTTCCAAAACGCCTTATGGATCAAAAATTATTCACATTCTAGGCTGCTAGAGTTTTTAGAACTCAAGTGTATCTTACGCCTAAAATAGCTTGCTGGATCTATTAAATTTGATAATGGTGCTAATTATGGGTTTCAGTTTAACTTAATTGCTGTCATTGCTAAAACAGCGATCGCTATTATTGAAATCCCAGCTAGCCATCTAACCTGAGAACGCAGATTTTTAATCTCTTGGCTAAGATTTTCTGTCGGTGGTAAGGGATATGGTTGAAGTTCTGCAACTTCAACAGCTACTTGTTGAGGTATGTTTTGGGTACTTCTAAAAGTTACCTGGGTGTGTAGCCAATTAGTAATCAGTTGCGGACAGTTTTTCTTAAACCAATTGAAAGCCAAAGTTCTAAAAACTGGTTTGGACATTCGGGCAATTAATTTCATTACCCTGTTTAAAGGCTTCATGCGAAGCTTTTGGTTGATCAGATTGACGGAACCAACATCATAGAGACAATCCAGAATTAGTTTGATAGTGGCTTCTTCACTGTTAATTAAGTTTTGCAGCAAAAGTAGAACGTCGTGCATCCGCTCTGCTTCAATAACCTTTTCTACCAATGTTTCTGGAGTGTTTACTGAAGGACTTACGGTTGTATTTTGGGCGTTTTGTCTTACTATCGTCATATTGGTAACATAGCAGCCATAATAAAGTCAGTACACCTATCTACCGAGAGAAAGATTTTTTATCTAGAGAGAGAATGTAAAAGCTAAAAGTTGTTTGCGAGATATATCACTACATCGTCTCTGGAAAAAAGCTATTTGTCTAGTTCCTATGAATCTTTTATCGACTTCTTTTTATAACAAATCGCAGAGACACAGAGGACGCACAGCAGGAGAGGGGAAAAGGGGAGAATCTCAGCCTAAAAATGGAAATATCTATCAAGCTTGCTATGACAAGTCATATTGCTACGCTTGATGCTGACTTTTTCGCTAAATGACGCTTTCCAGGATAGTTTGTATCAGCAAGAAGATAAATTTATTAACTTAGCACTTAATTTTATAATTTAAATTTTTTATAAAAAGGACAAATCGGCAAAATTCAAAGCCAATATGGAAGAATATATTAATAATGGTGTTTAACTATTAGGATGGTTGATTGATTGTAAAAATTAACAAGCTTTAGCTTGTTGTGAAAATAGTTTAATTACTCAATATTCAGCTAAAGCAATATTAATTGGTGAAAACTTTGTGCTTGTTTTCATCTATTTTCATCTATATTTTAACAAAATACGATAAATATAACGAAACTTTATACCAATTAAATATGAATATTTTCTAAATAAAGAAGCGTTTAAAATTAATATAAACTATTATGTTCTTCTACTTTTAGATAGATAATAATTAAATCTATATTACCTCGCCAGATAGATAAAAATATTGTCTTAATTTATTAACTTATTTAAGTGTATGTTATTTAGCTATTTATAGGAGTTAATTTAATAATGCCAGAAAGTTCTGGATTAGGAGAGCAGGCACTAAATAAAGCCGTAGAGATAGGCTTATCCAGCCAATTAGATGAAGCCGAAAACTTAGATGTAAACATTCAAACAGATCCGTTGAAACTAGTTCAGGGACAGGTAGATTTAGTCAGCGTTGAAGGCGAAGGTTTAGTAATGCAAAAAGACCTCCGTATGGAGGAATTAAAAATGCAAATGACTGACGTTGCCATAAACCCTCTGAGTGTGGCTTTTGGTAAAATCGAACTTACCCAACCTACTGAAGCTAATGCCCAGGTTGTGTTAACTGAAGCTGATATTAATCGCGCCTTTAACTCAGAATATGTGCGATCGCAGCTGCAAAGTCAAAAAATCCATGTTAACGGGCAATTGACGACTATTGAACCACAAAATGTAGAGTTTAGACTACCTGGTGATTGAAAAATAGCGCTTAATGCCAGTATAAAATTAGTAGAAACAGGTGAGAATCATCAAGTTGCTTTTTCTGCGATTCCTCAGATAAGCCATAATGGAAAAACAGTTTCTCTAGAAAATGTTGAATATGGCGAAAATAAAGAGATATCGCCAGATTTAACAAAATCTTTAATAGATGAAACTAGCGAGATTTTGAATTTGAGTAATTTTGATTTAGAGGGAATGAATCTACAAGTTAGGCAACTAAGAGCAGAAGTAGGCAAACTAACCCTACAAGCTGAAGCTTATATTGAACAAATCCCTTCTGCTTAAAAACTAATTAATTGAGGATACTAAATAATGGAAAGTACAGAAACAACGCAAACAAGTTCAACACCTTTTCCCAATATTCCACCAGTTATTGAAAGTAATGATAGTGAATATCGGGATACTGGCGTACCTAGCACAGTTGCGATCGCAGGACATCCCCTACATCCCCTGAGTGTGATCTTTCCCATCGCCTTTTTAGCCGCCGCCTTGGGAAGTGACATCGGCTACTGGTTAACTGGTGATTTCTTTTGGGCTAGGGCTTCGCTATGGTTAATCGGACTCGGATTAGCTGGAGGTTTACTCGCTGCTGCGATCGGTCTGAGCGACTTTTTGAAAATTGAACGAGTTCGCAAGCGCACCGCCGGTTGGGTGCATTTGATCCTTAACGTTTCTATCCTAGTTTTATCACTCGTCAACTTCCTCCTACGTTGGGGCGACGCTGAATCACGAATAGTTCCCTGGGGACTGTTAATTTCGCTCGTTGTTGGTACGCTGACCAGCGCTTCCGGCTGGTTCGGTGCCGAACTCTCCTATCGCCACAAAATCGGTGTAGTGGGCGCTGGTAGCAGAAGATATCCCTAACAAGACTTACGCAAATAATAGCCGAAAAAAGATTTTCAGGTAAGGGCAATTTATGAATTGCCTTTACAATCTGTAGTTTGACGTAAGTACTATTAATAAAATACAAAATTAGGAATTCTTAAGAAAGAGCAGTGTAGAGGCTAAAATTTTCCTTAGTCTTTAGCCTTCATAAAATGCTCGAATCTCGTAAACAAACAATATTGATTATTATTTCTATGCTCATCGTTGTACCGATGGGCCTTTTTTCTAAGTTTTACAGTGGGTCTGGTCATCAGTGGTTTAATGACTACGGAGGAGATATACTTTATGAAATATTTTGGTGTCTGTTTGCTTTTTGGTTGTTTAGAAGTCGGGCGGCCATAATCAAAATTCCTATATGGGTTTTTGTCATCACTTGTATACTAGAATTCTTACAACTTTGGCATCCGCCACTATTAAATGAAATTCGTGCCACCTTGATAGGTAAATTATTACTTGGCACTACTTTTGTATGGTGGGATTTTCCTCATTACGCATTGGGTTGTATTGTAGGTTGGTTATGGCTGCGACAATTATATAAAATGGGTTATGCAAAAAAAGTCAAAGTTAAACCTAATTCAAAACAGCAAAAAATTGAAGAACAACCTGATGGTAGTCTGACTGTATATTTAAAATCGCCCCCAGTTGATGGTAAGGCTAATGAAGAGTTAATTAAACTCCTAGCAAATAAATTTGATGTAGCCAAATCTGATATCAGAATCAAGTCGGGTTTATCCTCTCGTCAAAAGCTGATAGAAATTGATACAGGTACTTAGTTGATACTGAGTAATGTCTTCTTGAAAAACTTTACCTCTTTGCCAAGACAACCCCTAGTAGAGGCAATAAATGAGAGACACGATATTGTAAAATCAACTTTTTATACTTCTGTAATGCTGATATATCTTGGTTGAGCTTTGACTCTTTCTATCCAAGCTTGAATAGAAGAAAATGGTGTTAAATCAAACCCACCTTCGTCAGCTACATGAGTATAAGCAAACAAGGCAATATCAGCAATTGTGTAACGCTCTCCCACAAAAAAAGTGTTAGAGGTTAAATGTTTTTCCATCAAGCTAAGTGCTGCATAACCTGGTTCGCGTTTCTCCTTGATAGCTTCACTATATTCTTCAGTTTTACCTAAAATAGAAATCCAAAATCTTGATGTAGCAATGAAAGGTTCATGGCTATACTGTTCAAAAAATAACCATTGCAGCACTTGCGCTCGTAAAAAGCGGTTATAAGGCAAAAATTCTGTCCCTTCACTCAGATATACCAATATGGCATTTGATTCTGCTAAGTATTTCCCTGGCTCAATTTCTAGAATAGGTATCTTTCCGTTAGGATTTTTACTTAAAAATTCTGGTGTTCGAGTCTCGCCTTTCAAAATATTAAGCTCTACCCTTTCAAAAGGCATACCTAGTTGTGTGAATAAAAGACGTATCTTATAACCATTACCGGAAGGTAAAAAATCGTACAAACGCAGTAGTTCCATGCTAAAATGCAGTTATCAATATGTTGATAAGTGAAGGTTTAAAATACAATATCTTACCAAAATATTTTCCCAAAACCGGATAAGTTCTTTTAAAATTTAGCTTTTGAGTACTAAATAAAATTATCTGAAAAAATAAAAAAAATATTATTGATTTCTAGATTGAAATATTTAATTTAGTTAGTGGTTGGGAATAAAAGTATGTGTGGAAGATTTACTCTAAACCAGTCAGTAGAAGCTTTAGCCAAAGTTTTCCATATCGAGCCAGTTCTAGATTTAGCAGCCGATTTTAATATCGCGCCTACCCAAATGGTGGCAACTGTGTTACAAAACCCCGAAAGCGAAAAGCGTGAATTTCAGCAGTTGCATTGGGGATTAATTCCCTCATGGGCAAAAGATGCAGGAATGGGAGCAAAGCTGATTAATGCTAGGGCAGAAACTGTTGCCGAAAAACCAGCTTTTCGTTCGGCTTTTAAACATCGTCGCTGTTTAGTGTTAGCCGATGGCTTTTATGAGTGGCAACGTCAACAAGGTAAAAGTAAAAAGCAGCCGTTTTATTTTCGTCTTGAAAATGGGCAACCCTTCGGCTTTGCCGGTTTATGGGAGAAATGGCGTTCGCCTGCTAACGACGAAATAATCTCTTGTACAATTTTGACAACGGCAGCAAACGAATTACTTCAACCTATCCACGACCGGATGCCAGTGATTCTAGAGCCAAAAGATTACGATTTATGGCTAGATTCTCAAGTCCAAACGCCCCAAACCCTACAGCAGCTATTGCGTCCCTATCCAGCGCCAGCAATGATTGCGTACCCAGTTAGCACCTTGGTAAACAACTCTCGGCATAATAGCCCAGAGTGCATCATCCCACTCAGTGAGGAGAAGACCCCCACAAATCAGTTAAATTAACTATTGAGCGTGCCAAGGAATTGGGAGATGAAGGAGCAGGGAGCAGGGGAGCAGGGGAGCAGAGGAGAAGTTGCAGTAAGTTTTTCCTCTCTGCCCCTTTGCACTTCTACCTATTGTGCCTAGCCCCATACCCAATGCCCCATACCCAATGCCCCATACCTAGTAATACCCAGAGACAAATATGCCAAGAACACAAAAAAACGATAATTTTGTTGACAAATCCTTTACAGTGATGGCAGATATCATCTTGAAGATCCTGCCAACCAACAAAAAAGCTAAAGAAGCGTTTGTTTATTATCGAGATGGCATGTCGGCCCAAGCAGAAGGGGAATATGCTGAAGCATTGGAATACTATGAAGAAGCTTTAACATTAGAGGAAGATACCAACGATCGCGGTTATATTCTCTACAACATGGGGCTAATCTATGCCAGCAACGGCGACCACAACAAAGCTTTAGAACTGTATCACCAGGCAATTGAGTTAAACCCACGCCTACCCCAAGCCTTGAACAATATCGCTGTGATTTATCACTACCAAGGCGAAAAGGAAAAAGAAGCTGGAGATAACGAGGCTGGCGAAGCACTCTTTGACCAAGCCGCAGACTATTGGATTCGAGCTATTCGCATGGCTCCCAATAACTACATCGAAGCCCAAAACTGGTTGAAAACCACCGGGCGATCGCAGATTGACGTATTCTTTTAGTCATTAGTCATTAGTTCTTTGTCACTTGCTCAGGACTAATGACCAATTAAAAATGACAAATGACCAATGACAAATAACAATTTATGATTGACCAAGAACAAGTTCATAAAGTAGCTAATCTGGCTCGTTTAGAGTTGACTCCAGAAGAAGAGGAACAATTTACTACCCAATTAGGAAGTATTCTGGATTATATTCAACAGTTAGATGAGCTGGATGTCAGTAATGTACCCCCAACAACGCGGGCAATTGATGTTAGCAATATCACACGAGAGGATGAATTGCAACCCTATGCTAATCGTGAAAGTATTCTTAACAGTGCGCCTGAACAGGAAGGCGAATTTTTCAAAGTTCCAAAAATTCTTAACAGCAATGAGTAAGTAATAAGACTGTTGAGCAGAGAAAGTAATTGCAAAAAATCCCGATTAGTTATTTCATACCTGGGTAATCAAGAGGCAATTAAACCATCCTGGACATCAATCATTCATTTTGTTGAATCTGCAATATTTTGTTAGTGAGTTACTATCACAATAGTCATTCACTGCTCGCTCAATTCTGATAGCAAATTCATCACTTCTTGGGATATTTTGCTATCTAATGCAACCGTCGGTTCATCTGTTATAACTAAAGTCAGCTTATTGACTGACCTTCAGAAAGTTGATTTGGGTGGTTAAAGATTCGTTCTGTTGCAGTAATCTCACCCTTATCAGTGATTTTTCAGTGCGATTCCGTCTTTGATAGATAAATTAATACCTTTAAGTATAGGAATATTAACTTTCCCTAAATAATATTTTTTGTAATAGATTTTAGATAAATTTCGAGTAGTTAGCTATGGCTGCAATGTTGTTCATTAACCTCAAATCCAGGCTGCATTAAGTATTTATACTTAATGTGTTCGATAAACATTTAAGGTATTTTTGTAAAATAAATACATACTACATTTTGAAGTCCGGTCTCTGGGTTATAACAGAAGCCGATATTAGGATACACTGGCTTTTGAATACATCGAAAGTTCAGCAGGAACTTTGTTTTTTACTGCTGGTGACTTATTGCCAGTATCCTATCATCTTTTGCTGTATGAAACTTACTTCAAGCTACGGGAAGTCTCCCTCAAGAAGGTTTCTTAGCATCCAAAACGACTCTCACTGTTTTAAGGCTATAGCCTTAGAATATTTACAAGCTTTGCTTACGAATTAGCTGTCTCTAGAAAAAGTACTGATTTTGCTTTCTAAGCTGACATTACACCCGTCTATATGCGGATTTATGTAGCTTAATAACAAATTAGCGGATTCATTAATATTAAGCCTGTTTTACTATTTAGTTCCTTATCCTGATTTATTAGACAGCTAGAGTGTTCATTTCACTTTGTTCAATAGCTTTTAGCCCTTATCGCTCCCATGCTGACTCATCACCGCAAGCCCGTGTGCTTATCACTTATTTCCACTGACCTACCAATCTGGTCTGTTGTCGAAACTGCTGCGACATTGTATCAAAAAGATACTGATAGATTCCATTTGCTGCTAACTGCACCGCCCCTAATAAGCTGCGAAGTCGAGAGTGTCGTAAGTCCAGAGAATACGCTTCCCCAAAGTAAGAGCAAAGCTTACGCCCCTAACAGTCCGAGAATTTTGTGGCTAGAGATTTCCCCTTATCGAGTCATCATGACTATGCAAGGTAACGCTCAAGTGAGTTACCGTCACTTTTGGGAACAGGGCGTTTATGGTATTAGTCGCTATTGGTTGCCAACTGAGTCGTTGCAACCTAACGACCCTATTCGGTTACGAAATTTTACTAGTAGCCTAACTCTCAACGGACATCCTTTACCAGAGCATTTGCGTCTGGAATATGAATTGTGGGCAGAAAAAGTCCAGTTAGGATGCTACATACTTAATTTGGAAATTAAACACTGATATTTAAGGGGATTGGGTACAGATTATTCTCTATTAGCTGGCACCTCTCCCCTAACGTCAATACTTGTAGCAATCGTATCTTAGAACAGTGGCATGGTTGCGTTGCGTAAGAGATTGGCTGCAACCAGAAAAGCGCTAAAGCCACCACAAATGATAGTGATGGTATTAAGCCTGTATTAAAACATCTTTAGATACTTTAGAACTAGCATCCTTTGTGAGCTTTGTTACTATTTCCATAGCAGCAGTTTGTGACTTTAACCAATTAGTAAACAAGTCTCCAATGATTTTCAGTCGTCTTTGTTCGTCTAATTGAGGTTTAATGATTTCCTCAACTGCAATTATATGCACTCCTTTGGGAGTAGTTATTGGCTTGAGAATTTGTGGGGGATTAGCAGCAAAGATGGCTGCTGCAATCTCCGGTCTAAAATCAGTGCGTAGACGTATTCCTTGATATCCTCCAGCCCGGCGTATTTCGGTATTTTGAATGTATTGACGGGCAATTTGTTGAAAACTAATTTCTCCTTCTTGCAGCGCATAAAATAGTTCTAGCGCTAAATCTTCATCATCTAATACAACTTCATAAGTGACTGCTGCAATGTAATCGAGTTGGTGTGCATAAAAAAATTGTTCAGCTTTGTCTGCAAATAAATGATTTGCTAATTTGGCTGAGAGAAGGTTGTTTTCGGCTATTGCTTCAAAGTCGTCTAAAGAAAGATGATATTTTTCTAACCACGCCCAAGTATCTTCTGCTTTGAGCAGTTGGTTGGCTAAACGCAGGCTATCTGCTGCGCGTTGCAGTTCTTCTAAACCAATTTGAATACCTGCCTTTTTCGCTTCCTGCTCAATAATTTTTCTGGTTGCGATCGACTCTAATACATTAGGGATTTGGCAAGCAAGTTTTATGTGGTCAAGAATATCATCAGGAGAAACAGTCAATACATTTGACATCATTTAATTCCTCCAATGGCTAACCTAAATCATTAGGATATTATCAGGATTAATCGGACAATATTAATTATATCTGTACTATAATTTTCAGATTTAATTATTTATTGCCTCTGTCTAATAGTAGCCTTAATATTTAATTTTGTGCGATTGTGAAAATCTTTTTATAAAATTAATATTTTTGCATTAAGATTATAAATATCAGCAAAAGACATAAGTAATTAAAAATTAAGATAAAATAATTGTTCAAATACAAGTTAGTAATGCTTGATAGAAATTGAACCATGAAGCTCACCCCCAATACGGTTGGGATAAGCATTTTTCACTTTCCTTGTGGTCTGGGTAAAGGGTAAGGGGTAAAGGGGAAAGGATGTATTCAAAACCTTTTCCCTTTCCCCTTTCCCCTTTAACCGAACCGTATTGGGCTCACCCCGACTTTTTTAATAAGTCGGGGTTCTTGTTGTTCATGCTCTAAGCTACAGTTTAATTACCTGAAAATTGCTGTAAGTTGGCAATTTTCTAAAGCTCCAAACCACCTTGTTGTAACTTCTTAAACGGATCTAAAATAAAATCTACGATCCGGCGTTGGCGGATAACCACCTCTGCACTTGCAGTTTGACCTGGTGTTAGAGGGATACGTTTGTTGGCAGTTTGGATATAAGGCTGAAGTAGGGAGATTTCCAATTCATAGGTTTCGATGTTACCTTGATTCGTCGTTTGAACTTTCGAGTTAGGCGAAATCCAGCTAACGCGGCCTTGCACTACCCCATAATCTTGGAAGGGATAAGCATCAAATTTGATTTTAACTGGCATTCCTACCTTTAAAAAACCACTTTGTTGACTAGGCATCTGCGCTTTGAGAATCAAAGGAGTATTGTTGGGCGCAATTTGGGCAAGCATCTGTCCTGGTTCTACTACAGATCCTGGTTTGTGGATAGGCAACTCGAAAACTGTACCATCAACAGGCGATCGCACTATTCGTTGTTGCATCTGTAGCTGTAAAGATGCAATCTGGCTTCCTGTTTGAGCAATTTCTGATTGCAGGTTAGTAATTTGTCCTTGTAAATCTTTAAGCTGTTCCTGATTTTTCAGCACCGCTAGTCTACCTGCTTGTACCACACTGCGATAGCTGCTTTGCTGTTCTTGCAGACTAAGTTTTGCCTGCTGAATATCTGAAAGGGCTTGACCCATCAACGACTGATAGCGGTTAAGTTCTTCTTTGAAGCGCAACTGTGCTTGTGTGATATCAGATTTTGCTTGTTCCTGTAAGCGTTGACTTTCTTCTGCAATCTTTTCTAATTCCACAACTTTGATTTGGGGAATTGCACCTTGCCGCAAAAGCTGGCGATAACGCGCAACTTCTGTGACATCTCGGCTGAAACGACTCTTCGCTAACTTTTGAGCAATTTGGGTAGAACTGATATTCTGGCTAGCTTGTTGCACTAAAGCCAATTTTTCTAGTCTTTGTGAGTTATAGGTACTCTGTTTAGCATCAAGATTTTGCTGTACCTGACTAACTTGAGCAAGTTTTTCTAATTCTTGGGATTTATTTTGTTGTTCTTGGATGTTAATCGTCAAGATAATTTGGTTTTTCAGGAGATCCAGTTGCGATCGCCGATTCAATAAACCTTCCAGTTTTGTCTGTACCTGCTGCAAATCCGTTCGCAGCACATCAGACTCTAATTGAACTAAAATCTGTCCTGCTTTTACAGTTGAGCCTTCTTTGACATTGACGGCGGTAATGCTACCAGTAACTGGACTATCTAATTTTTGGGTTGCTCCTTCAGGTTCCATGCGTCCTCTGGCGCTCCCTGTTTCATCAACTTTAGAAAACATTGCCCAAGGTAAGATGATTCCAGCAAAGCCTACCAGTAAATACAACATGGAGCGCGTCCAGAGTTTTGGTAAGGCATCTAGCAGTTCCTCGGTGCCGTAAAACCAATCGTTTGCTTCAGATGTTTTTTGTGTCTGAGGATTAAAGATGGCATTTGTGTCTTCCACCAAGTGAAATTCAGTTGATTTTGGGATGGCGAAAGCGGATGATGAATTATTAGATGGGTTTGGCATAAGAATTGGACGTTGGGGATTAGGGACAGGCTAATTTGTAATTAGGACTGGATTGGAGATTTTGAGTATTTGGGGTAGATGAATCCAGTTCAAAGGTGGATGAACGAGTATTTGGGGTAGATGAATCCAGTTCAAAGGTGGATGAACGAGTATTTGGGGTAGATGAATCCAGTTCAAAGGTGGATGAACGAGTATCTGAGGTGGATGAATCCAGTTCAAAGGTGGATGAACGAGTATCTGAGGTGGATGAATCCAGTTCAAAGGTGGATGAACGAGTATCTGAGGTGGATGAATCCAGTTCAAAGGTGGATGAACGAATATCTAATTTCCTTCATCCCCTATTTCTGAGTCCCTTTCAACCTGTCTGCGCTAGTTGTTGCTGATTGAGATAAAAATAATGTCCTTTTTTAGCGATTAATTGCTCGTGAGTGCCGCTTTCGACCAAAATGCCCCGATCTAAAACCAAAATTAAGTCAGCATTACGCACTGTAGAGAGACGATGAGCAATAATTAAACTTGTGCGTCCTTGAAGAATTTTTGTCAGGTTGTGCTGAATAATCCGCTCAGATTCAGCGTCTAAGTGACTGGTTGCTTCATCGAATATCAAGAAGCAGGGGTTTCCTAACAAAGCACGAGCGATCGCTAGGCGTTGGCGTTGTCCACCAGATAACATACCCCCACCTTCACCAATTTGGGTTTCGTAGCCCATTGGCATTAGCTTAATAAACTCATCTGCTCCTGCTAGCCGCGCCGCTTCAATAATTTCTTCTTGCGAAACTTCTGGATGAGCAATGCTGATATTCTCCTGAATCGTACCGCCAAACAAAAAGGTATCTTGGTCTACAACGCCAATTTGGGAGCGGAGCGATCGCAGAGAAATATTAGTCAAATCTTGACCATCAATCAAAATTTTGCCATCCGTCGGCAGATATAGCCCTAAAATCAGTTTGGAGAGGGTTGTTTTTCCAGAACCACTACGCCCCACAACCGCTATAGTTTGCTCAGGTTTGATTTCAAAACTGAGATTTTCTAACACGTTAATATCACTTTCTGGATGATAACGAAAAGTCACATTTTCAAATAAAATATGACCGCGTAAACTACTTAAAGTCTGACGTGGTTGAAATTGTAAATCTTCTTCTGGCTCTGCTTCTAAAACATCATTAATTCGCTCGGTGGAAATGATCACTTCTTGCAACTGATTCCACAAGACAACGAGTCGTTGGAAAGGTCGAATAACGTTTCCTAACAACATATTGAAGGCAATTAATTGTCCAATGGTTAGTTGATTTTGAATTACCTGCCATGCACCAAACCAAAGTAATCCTGTAGTAACTAGTGATTCGATACTAGAACTAAAAATTTGTAGTTGGTTACTAATTACCTGTCCGCTAAAGGTCTTTTTAATGACATTATTCAGCAGTTCTTCCCAATGCCATCGGACTGTTTGCTCAATTGCCATTGAGCGAACTGAGCGAATACCCGTGAGAGATTGAATTAAATAACTGTTTTCTTTAGCCGAAGCATTAAAAACTTCGCGGCTAATGCGACGCAAAAAAGGTGTAGCGACTAGCGCCAAGAATACAAAAGGCGGAACGATCGCTAAACTGAACAATGCCATTTGCCAGCTATACCAAAACATCAATGCCAGATAGACAAATACTGTCATCAAATCCAAACCAATAGATAGTGCTTCTCCAGTTAAGAAACGCTGAATTTTTTGATTTTCTTGGACGCGAGAGACAATATCGCCAACGTACCGTGACTCAAAAAAAGCTAGGGGCAAGCGAAAGGTATGCTTAATAAAACCTACCAGCAGTGTTAGTGACAGACGATTGGCTGTGTGATCTAGTAGATATTGCCGCAGTCCATTCAGAGCAACGCGGAAAAAACCAAAAATTAGTAAGCCTAAACCAACGGCGTTTAAAGTTAAAGTACTACCCTGGACAATTACTCGGTCTAACAGTAGCTGGGTAAATAGAGGTGTAACTAGTCCAAACACCTGAATCAACACCGAAGCGAGAAACACTTCTAACAGTACTTGCGAGTGAGGCTTGACTAAATCAAAAAACTGCCAAAATGCTGTAGTCGCTTCTTGGGTTTCTTTGAGTAAGTCTGTGGGTTGTAATAACAGGGCGTAACCAGTCCAACCGGCTTTAAATTCGCTAGCGGTAAGGGTACGTTGACCAATGGCGGGGTCGCCAATAATCACCCGTTTTTTATTGACTTCATAAACGACAACATAGTGCTTACCTTCCCAGTGAGCGATCGCAGGTAGGGGTTGTTGGGCTAGTTTATCGAAGCTAGCTTTCACCGGACGGGTAGAAAAGCCGATACTTTCTGCGGCGGCTGTCAAACCCCGCATTGATGCCCCACTACGACTAACGTTAGTTAAATCTCGGATGCGGTTGACATTAAAGCGCTTCCCCCAATAGCGACTAATCATCACCAGACAAGATGCCCCACAGTCAGAGGCGCTTTGTTGTTCAAAAAACGGATACCGTTTAGTCAAGCGTCCCAACCAATGCCCAGCCTTTACCTTTGGGCTAGGAAAGTACGGTCGTTGTTTCCTTTGCTTTTGTTTTGGCTCAATGTTAGAAATTGGGAATTGGGGATTGGGAATTGGGGATTGGGAAAAGTTTTTTCTGGTTCCCAGCCCCAAATCTCCACTCTCCAGGACAGTTTGAGGCTCTTGGGAATCTATCAACTCTGCTAATTGCGGCCAGTGTTGTAGGGCTGTTTGCCAATCCGCATTACTCAAACTGTAAGCGATCGCTGATTGCGCTACCTGCAAACTTCCCTCTTTGGGATTCAGGTAGATGTTTCCAGGTGTCAATCTTCGCCCATGAGAATCCAGCAGTTCGCCCCGATGCAGCAACCAAAGCTTGATATCTTTAGTGAGATTGGCACTTAAAGAACCACTTTCTAGATTGTGTCGCTCAAATAGAGATAGCGCTTTAAACGTCTCCTCAACGGTGCCATTATGCCCAATTAAGGAGTTGTAACAACATAACAGCAGTAAATCCCAGACCTCTGCGCGTCTTAAAAGGCGATCGCGGACACTAAGCGATGTCTGAATTACCTCTTGTAAAGTCTCTTGGTTGATATAGCAAAGCTTTAAGTTTGCCGAAGCTCTAGCCACATAAGGACTGAATTCCTTTTCTGGAAATAAAGTCAACTCGCCAAATGACGCTCCAGAAAAGAGAGTAGTAATTAAATTATTAGAGCTATCCAGCAGCCTGACTTTACCACTCAGGACAATATAAATTCCTGTGTCAGTTGTAGTTGCTTGCCAAAACTGCTTTGCTATTTGTGGTTCGACAATCTTCAGCCCTCTAAGACACGTATCAAGTTCTTCCTTTGACAGCGACTTACCTAAGACTTGGGTAATTTGTTCAGCTAAATATTGCTGGGAAAACGCTGATGGCATTTTCTAACCTCCAAAACAGTATTAGTTATTGGTCTGAATTAGATTAAATGACCAATGCAAACTAGATTCAGAGTTAGATTGCAAGTCGCAGATTGTAATACCAGCATCTTTATTTTTATCAGTTTCTTGTGGACAAGAATTTTTGCGCTTAGTAGAAAGTCCCATTTTTTTTAGCAGCCGATTAACATGGCGATCGGTAATTGCAATGCCAAATTCATTTGCTAAATGTTTACTTAACCATTGTGCTGTCCAACAGCTAAATGCGTAACCATATTCACGCGGACTATTACTTACCAATTCTTTCAAGCGTTCAATATATTGATCGTTAACAGTTTTTGGTCTACCTATCGGTCGCTCATTCCATTTATGTGCTAAACCTGCCTCTGCTAAACCAATCCAGTACCGTGCCATTTCCTGAGAACAACTTAAGATTTCACAGATTTGGCTTTGAGATTTACCTTTATCAGCAAGTAACATAATTTCAATCCGCCGACGATATTCTGGTTGTAAATTAGCTTGCAGGTTTTTCAGCAGTGCCTTCCGTTGGAAAGGTGTTAAGAACTTACTCTCATGCATGTCATAGCATTCAAAAGCTTTCTCTTGACTGAAATTTTCTGACATAATTTTTATCAGTTTTTACCAAGTATCAAACGTGGGCAAACGTGTCTTTTGCAACTGTTTTTAGTCCTGAGATACCAGGATTTACAACTGCAAATTAATTGAGCCTAGAAGGTTAATTAAATATTGACGTGGTGTGCAAATAGCGACAGGTATATATACCCCTAATATTCTGATGATTTAGGAGCGATATTACTGTCTTGATTCAGGTTTTAATAAATTAAAATTGGACGTTAATGGTCTTCACTTGGAATAAAAATACTTCAAACAATTAAACCAATCACTTGTTAGCCGCTAAAACTTGACAGATTTTCCTGAAGCCCGGTGCAATAATGGTATTGGTTAAGACCATTACCCCTAGTTGATGGTAATAGGTAAACACTTTCAAGGCTTCGGGTAGCCCTTATATTGATGATTTTACTGAGTTTTACAATACGGTTTATAGCTTAACCTACTAATATTTAAGTAGGTTAAGTTTTGATTACCAACAAAAAATTGGATCTTGTTTCGTTAATGGGAAGCGAAAAACATTCAAGGTCAGGTATGAATAAGAATCTACTTCTTAGACTATCTAAAACTAGTGGCTTTCTCATCAGTAGATAGTCCTAAATTTGAACCTAATTCGAAGAAAATTGCAACGCCGAAGTGACAGTTACCCAATCTTTATCTTAATCTACTATTCCTTATTTAAAGATAATCTTACATCTAGTCAATAGCTTTCATAGAAAATAAAAAATATTTATCAAAACTTGATAATAGTTTTACTAAAATATTACAAATCATCGGAATAAAAAAAAGTAAGAGTTTAACATAGAGTTTCCGCTTTAATAAAAATTGCTCATTTAAAATTTATTATCGGAACAAATGGCAAGATACCTAACTCATTGGTTTCTAAAAAATACAGGATTTTTATGAGTTTATATTAAGTCTACATCTGCCCATAGTAGGAAAACTACATCCCTTACTATCTGCCATATATATGATATATATCTCTATCTATAGTATGAAAATATTCTAGTTTGGCAAAAAAGCATTCATAGACGTATTTACGACTAATTTGCTCTAGCTAAAGACAGGTTTTACTAAATTTTTGAAAAAGTTGACAGTTTCCTCTGGTTCAAGAAATATTTTTGCAAGATCATTCATTAGTTTTTGACTTAGTATATTTAGATACTTCTAGAAAATGTGCTTACCCTTAAGTCTTTTCAAATTAAATAATTTCCTTCTCTATCTGGAAATGACTGAGGACAAATTGTAGTAACCAATAGAAACTAAATCAGGAACTAAAACCTCTGGAGTTCCCAGAGGTTTTTTCTTTAAACTATGCTCTCCTGCTGACGCTTCTATGAGGAGTTGGGTGATATCCGACAACAAGCTGCGGCGTGTAAGCATTTGACAATTCGATACAAGCAAAAATTGTCGCAATGAATTAGTAGAGTAAGCTAAATTTAAATATAAGCTACTGGGAGTGGAGATGATGTTGTTGGAATTAAAGCGCATCCATGTTCCACCAGGACAAAGAGTGTTACTGCGAGATGTAACCTGGCAGGAATTGGAAACAATTCTAGAGGATTTAGGGGAACACCGTGTAGCACGAATTGCTTATGACAGGGGAATACTGGAGATTATGGCACCATTGCCAGAACATGAATATGATAAAGAAATTATTGGCGATTTAGTCAAAGCGCTTCTGGAAGAGCTAAATACTGAGTTCATCAGTCTTGGTTCTACAACTTTCAAAAACCAAGTAATGGCTCAAGGTATAGAACCTGACCAGTGTTTCTATATAAAAAATGAATCTAAGATTCGTGGGAAGAAGCGTCTAGATTTAACAGTAGACCCCCCTCCAGATTTAGCTATAGAAGTTGACATTACTTCTCGCACTCATCCTAATATTTATGAAGCATTAAAAGTACCTGAGCTTTGGCGTTTTAACAAAGGAAAGCTCCAAATTAATGTTCTAGAAAATGAGCATTATGTAGAGTCTCAGCAAAGCCTAAATTTTCCTCAATTTAAACTAGGTGAAGCGATTACTCAATATCTTGAGCAAACTATAACCGAAGGCAGAAATGCAACATTCAAAGCTTTTCGTCTTTGGGTACAAAAGCAGATACAACAGGGATAATTCGTAATTCAGAATTAATTTTGGGTAATGAGCCGCCTAACACTAACTTCAGTCTGATTTTGGTAGGGAACCAGGATGAACAGCGGCCAAAGCCGCTTATCCTGTCTCCCGTACATAGTCTCAGGTTATCAAATACCAGGTTACTTAGTAATGATTGAGATTAATACCAGCTTCTTTCGCCATTGCTTCTAACCCTTTGACTTCTAGGGTTTTAATTGCTTTGGTAGACAGCTTTAATTTTACCCAACGATTTCCGCCTGCCCACCAAACACGCTTGCTTTGCAGATTGGCGTGCTGAAGGCGTTTTGTGCGACGGTGGGAGTGGGAAACAGCAAAAGCGTTATTTGCCTTCTTACCAGTTAGTTCACAGCGACGAGACATAGCAAGTATCTCCAGATTGTTATTTTAATACAGCCTTTCCATTCTATGTCTTAGACAACAGAAGTGGAAAAGGGAGTGGGGGAGATGAGGGGGAAGGGGAGCAGGGGAGAAATCAATTCAAAATTCAAAATTCAAAATTAAAGAACTTCTGCCCCCTCTTTCCCAATTCCCCATTCCCAACTATTTACTAGCTTGTTCCGTCAGCTTGGTGAGTACCTCATTCGATCGCTCGACGAAAGATTTCATTCCTTCAGCGTCAAATCCTTTCTGAGACATCAGCGCTAAATCGTAGACGTGTTGACAAATCAGGTTCACTAACTGATCTGTAGACGATTGACCGTCACCTTGGATAATAGTACCTTGGTTCAGATTTGCCAGATTTTGAATTAGCGGATGAGCAGTGTTCACCAGCAAAATATGATCTTCAGGAAACTCTGCTGTTCCCTGCTGCATCATGGCGTTCATTTCTCGCAGGCGGCGCAGAATCTCTGGTAAAAGCACCATCGCAGGTGGTGTACCTTGAGGATCATCTGATTTCAACGCTTCGGTACGGATGTTGAGTTTGGGTTTGTTGAGCGATTTCTCAAATAACTCTTTAATCGTCTCACTCCGAGTTTTGTTCGTCTTCGGATCGACAATTTCCTTATCTTTATCTTGTTCCAGCAGAGTATTATCTAAATCTGAGTCTACCCGTGTAAACTTGACATCCTGATATTCCCGCTCTAGGAAGTTGATAAAGTGGGTGTCAATGAAGGAGTCCATAAACAGGACTTCCAATCCTTGATTTTTGTGCAGTTCTATGTATGTAGATTGGGTTGCTTCATCGGTGCTGTAGAAAACCCGGTTTTCGTTGCGTTCTTTGTTGCGTTCTAGATATTCTTTCAGCGTAGTATATGGAGCGCTGGGGGTTGAGTTTTCAGCACTGGGTGAAGGAGTTACATCTTGCCAAGCATCCCCGTCTGAAGACTGGACTTCAACCACTGGAGTTTCAGCAGCAACTTTTTCTGTCAGCTTGGCGGTGGTGCGGAAGACGATGATATCTTCGATTTGCTTTTTGAATTTATCGTCGTTGAGAACGCCGAATTTTACAAAGGTGCCGAGGTCTTTCCAAGCACTGATGTATTGTTCACGATTATCGCGGAAAAGTTCTTTGAGGCGATCGCCTACTTTTTTGGCAATGTAGTCACCAATTCGCTTCACGGTGCGATCGCCTTGCAAGGCACTGCGCGATACGTTTAGCGGAATATCGGTACTATCAATCACACCCCGCATCGGCATCAAAAATTGCGGGATAATTTCTTCGCAGTTGTCACTAACAAAAACTTGATTGCAAAATAGCTTGATCTGTCCTTTGGTAACATCTACATCCGGCCTCATTTTGGGGAAATACAAAATCCCGTTGATGATAAAGGGATAGTCAGTATTTAAATGCACCCACAACAAAGGTTCTTCTTGAAAAGGATACAGATAGCGGTAAAACTCTAAATACTCTTCTTGACTCAGATTACTTGGAGACTCTCGCCACGGTGCTTTTTGCTTATTTACTACCTCACCGTCGAGTTTTATTGGTACTGGCAAGAAATCGCAATAAGTCTTGACAAGGTTTTTAATCCGTGCTGACTCTAGAAATTCCTCTTCTTCTCCTTGCAGACTGAGAGTAATAGTTGTGCCGCGAGTTGTCCGGGACGAATCTTCTAGGGTGAAAGCTGGGGAACCATCGCAAGTCCAGTGAACCGCCTGCGCCCCTTCTTGGTAGGATAAAGTATCAATTTCTACCTTTTGCGCCACCATGAAAGAAGAGTAGAAACCAAGACCAAAGTGCCCAATTATCGGTTGATCTGATTTGCCTTCATACTTATGAATAAATTCTTCAGCACTAGAAAAGGCAACCTGATTGATATATTTCTTAACTTCATCTGCGGTCATCCCGATACCGTTATCGGAAATGGATAGAGTTTTTTTATCTTTGTCAATGGCAATTTCAATTTCCGGTTCGCCGATGTCTCCAGCGTAATCTCCGGCGCGGGATACCATTTTCAGCTTTTGGATAGCGTCTACAGCGTTGGATACGAGTTCCCGCAAGAAAATTTGGTGATCTGAGTAAAGCGACTTCTTAATGATCGGGAAAATATTCTCAGTATGAATACTGATAGTGCCTTGTTCTAGCATAATTGGTAATTTTTCGATGTTAGTATCTGAAATGATGATAGTGGCTTATACAGCCTAGCCCTCTGCTTTCCAGGATAAACCCGGAGAATACAGAAGGACATGATACCAATTAGGATTTTAAAAGCATAGCTTAGGCGATCGCACCTTTTTTAAGCATTGTTTGCCCCCATTTCTGATTCGGATTTCCCTACTTCCTAGTACAGACGCGATTAATCGCGTCTCTGCTTAATCTCCATTATTATGAGCATGATTGCTATATTTTTTACCTATGGTTAATAGTTCTGACTTACTCGCAAAACTCTACAATGCCTTTAACCCCTTTGAACCCTTACCCGCAGGCGATCCAAAATATGTAGATTGTCAGGATGTTCGTGGAGAGGCGGATATTGAGCAAGAGTTGGGAAATCGGATGCGATTGGCAGATACAAATACTTGCCAATTGTATTCTGGTCATCGGGGTGCGGGGAAGTCTACAGAATTACTCAGGTTAAAGAAATATTTAGAAAATCGGGAATTTTATGTTGTGTATTTTGCGGCTGATGAAGAGGATATCGATTCTGAAGATGCCCAATATACAGATATTCTCCTCGCCTGTACCCGCCGTTTGCTCAAAGATTTAAAAGAAATTGCTAGTCCTCGTCCTATACTCGACTGGTTGAAAGGTCGTTGGGAAGATTTAAAAGATTTAGCACAGACTCCCATAGAATTTGAGAGTCTAGGAGTAGAAGCACAGCTAACTCAATTCGCCAAGTTGACCGCAAATTTAAGGGCTGTTCCTGAATTACGCCAGAAGATTCGCCAAAAAATTGATCCTTACACCGTCACTTTAATTCAGGTGTTAAATGAGTTTCTGGTGGATGCAAAACAGCACTTACCTAATGGCTACAAGAAACTGGCGGTAATTGTTGATAACTTAGACCGGATGGTGTTAGTCAAAGACGGAGAACGCACCAACTATGAGGAAGTCTTTTTAGACCGTAGCGAACAACTCCAAGCTTTAGATTGCCATTTGATTTACACTATTCCCATTTCAATGGTCTATTCTACCAGGGCAACAGACCTCAGAGATATCTACGGCGACCCCCAAATTTTGCCGATGATTATGGTAAACACTCTCAAGGGAGACATTTATCAGCCAGGACTCAAGAAAGTTAAGGAAGTAATTAACAAGAGAGTCCGGCAAATTGCACCCGAACTATCATTAGAAACAGAAATTTTCGACAGTCCCCAAACTTTAGACAGACTTTGTTTAATGAGTGGAGGTCATGTGAGAAATTTGCTATTGTTAACTCAAGATGCCATTGGACGCACTGAAGAGTTACCTGTTTCAGAAAAGGCTGTGCGACGAGCAATTACTCAAGCCAGAGATACTTATCGCCGCGCTGTGGAAAATCATCAATGGTGTTTGTTAGCGGAAGTATCTTGTTCTAAACGCATTATTAATGATGACTTATATCGCAGTTTGATGTATAACCGATGTCTTTTAGAATACCGCTATTTGGATGATGATGGAGAAATGCAGCGTTGGTATGATATTCATCCATTGATTCAAGGAATTCCAGAATTTAAAGAAGCCGTAGCGAAACTTTCATGAACCCAAATTTAAGTGATTGGGATGATGATTTACCCCCAGAACCAGAAGAAGCTTATCAAGACTTGCTTCGCGCGCTGAAGCGAAAATCAGGATTTGGTTTATTTTTTGTCCAATGTACACCTGTGGAAGCAGACAATTTGATTGTCAAACTTCCACAGGAGATTCCGCAGAAGAAGATTGCAGTTTTGCGCTTGGTTGAGGCGATTGATAATTTATATCAGCCAGTAGTTGAGTTTGTTAAAGATAAGCAAGTTGATATTTTATTGATTAAAGGGCTGGAATATTCTTTATATAAATATGAAAAAAGAAGTTTTGGGGAAATTACAGAAGGTCAATTTAGCAATTTGACCAGTGTTCCACATATTTTAAATCACTTAAACCAACAGCGAGAACGCTTTAGAGATGATTTTCCCATTAGCTTTGTTTTTCTTTTGCGTTCATTTTCGATAAACTATTTTATTCACCGCGCCCCAGATTTTTTTGATTGGCGTTCTGGCGTGTTTGAATTACCAACCACGCCAGAAGTGGTAGATGAAGAATCGTCCCGTTTACTCGATGAAGCAGATTTTGGTGAATATTTAAAATTAACTTCGGAGAAAAGGATAGAGAAAGTCTTAGAAATTCAAGATTTACTTACAGAAAAATCTCAGATAGATAGTCGAAAAGCTAGCTTACTACGTGAACTGGGAAGGCTGTTGATTACTGCTAAGGAATATGAAGGAGCTCTTACATCGTACGACCAAGCACTGAAAATTAAACCAGATTATCACCAAGCTTGGTATAACCGGGGCAATGCGTTAGGAAATTTAGGGCGCTACGAAGATGCGATCGCATCCTATGACAAAGCCTTGGAAATTAAACCTGATTTCTACCAAGCTTGGGACAACCGGGGGTATGCGTTAAAAGATTTAGGATGCTATGAAGATGCGATCGCATCTTACGACAAAGCTCTGGAAATTAAACCTGATTTCCACCAAGCTTGGAACAATCGGGGCATTGCGCTAGGGAATTTAGGACGCAATGAAGAAGCGATCACCGCCTTCGACAAAGCACTGGAAATTAAACCTGATTACCACGAAGCTTGGGACAACCTGGGCGATACGCTAGGGAATTTAGGACGTAATGAAGATGCAATCACCGCCTTCGACAAAGCACTGGAAATTAAACCTGATTACCAGCAAGCTTGGAAAAGTCGGGGCATTGCGCTAAGGAGTTTAGGACGCAATGAAGAAGCGATCGCCTCCTACGACAAAGCACTGGAAATTCAACATGATTACCACTATGCTTGGTACAATCGGGGGATTGCACTAAGGAATTTAGGACGCAATGAAGAAGCGATCACCGCCTTCGACAAAGCACTGGAAATTAAACCTGATTATCACTATGCTTGGGACAGGAGAGGTGATGCGCTATATAAATTAGGACGTAATGAAGAAGCAATCGTATCCTATGACCAAGCACTGAAATTTAAACCTCACTATCACTATATTTGGTACAGCAAAGGTAATGTGCTATATAAATTAGGACGCAATGAAGAAGCGATCGTATCCTATAACCAAGCACTGCAATTGAAACCTGATTATCACTATGCTTGGGACATGAAAGGTAATGTGCTACAAAAATTAGGACGTAATGAAGAAGCGATCGCATCCTACGACCAAGCACTTAAATTTAAACTTGATTTCCACCACGCTTGGTACAACAAGGGTCGCGCACTATTTAATTTGGGTCAATACTATGAAGCAATCACAAATTATGAAGCCTGCTTAGAAATTCAACCAGATTATTACTATGCTTGGGAGCATAGAGGCTATGCTTTATATCACTTAGATTGTTACTCTGAAGCCATCTCCAGTTTTGATAAAGTGTTAGAAAATCAACCCAATGCCTACCAATGCTGGAACAATCGAGGCTATTTATTGCTTAAAAAGTTCTCTTCTGAAGGAAGGAGTCCTGTTTATGAAAAAGCGCTAGAAATTGGTTTTATTTCCCAGGATTTCCTTAACCAAAAAAGTCTTTTACTATCTGACTTAGAACACTGCATAGAAGCTCTTAACAATTTTGACAAAGTTCTTGAACTTAAACCAGATTTTGAAATCACCTGGGCAAATAGAGGTTTTGCGCTTTATTACTTAGGTCGATATGAAGAGGCTATAGAAAGTTGCAACAAAGCCCTTGAATTTAAATATAATGACTACGTTACATGGTCTAATAAAGGCTTTGCACTCATGAAGTTAGAGCGCTATGAAGAAGCTATTACAAGTTTTGATAAAGTTATAGAGATTAAACTTGATAATCATATTGCTTGGTACAACAAAGCTTGCTGTTATGCTTCACAGAACAATGGCGAATTAGCGATTAAAAATCTACAGCAGGCTGTCAACCTAATTCCTGATGAATATCGTGAGATGGCAAAAACTGACTCATATTTTGATAGTATTCGGCAAGATGAGTGCTTTCAAGTTTT
The DNA here is from genome assembly GCF_015206985.1 of Nostoc sp. LEGE 12447. Taxonomy (NCBI): domain Bacteria; kingdom Bacillati; phylum Cyanobacteriota; class Cyanophyceae; order Nostocales; family Nostocaceae; genus Nostoc; species Nostoc sp. LEGE 12447. The sequence goes on from NZ_JADEXT010000001.1 coordinate 554,276, forward strand.
AACTCAACAAAGAATGTAGCGATAGTTTTAAGCGTCTGAAATTAACATAAAAAAATAAACCCACCTCCGTGGGTTTTATCTGTGTAGCCTCGATTTTAATCGCCTTCTTAGACTATGTAGCAATCTGTGGTACTGACACCTTCACCAGCACTTTTTTACTAAAAGACAGACCATTTTCATTTTTGTCAATGATAATCGTGTCTCCAGAGATAAAAGTATTCTCCAATAACTTGGTGGCGAGAGGGTTTTCTACTTCTCGCTGAATTGCGCGTTTGAGTGGACGCGCACCATAAACAGGGTCATAGCCTGATTCCACAAGGTGATCGCAAGCTGCTTGGGATATCTCAAAGAATATTTTTTGCTCGCGCAAGAGATTTTCTACCCGCTTGAGTTGAATACGGATGATTTGCCGCATTTCTGTGCGATTTAGGGTATGGAAGAGAATAATATCATCGACGCGGTTGAGAAATTCTGGGCGGAAATGCGATCGCAAACCTTCCATTACCCGCTTCCGCATCGTTTCATACTGAGAATCACCCGATACATCCAAAATATGTTCGCTGCCTATGTTACTGGTCATCACAATAACGCTGTTGCGGAAATCTACCGTTCTTCCTTGAGAGTCAGTAATTCTCCCATCATCTAACACCTGCAACAAAATATTGAACACATCGGGGTGCGCCTTTTCGACTTCATCCAGCAGCACCACTGAGTAAGGACGGCGGCGAACTGCTTCGGAAAGTTGACCGCCTTCTTCATAGCCTACGTAACCTGGAGGCGCTCCTACTAACCGAGAAACTGAGTGTTTTTCCATATACTCAGACATATCCAAACGCACCAAGGCATCATCAGAATCAAAGAGAAACTGAGCTAAAGCACGGGCAAGTTCGGTTTTGCCCACTCCTGTGGGGCCCATGAACAAAAATGAACCAATGGGACGCGAGGGATCTTTCATCCCCGCACGGGCGCGACGAATCGCTGCTGCTACAGCTTCTACAGCCTCTTCTTGCCCAATGACTCGTTGATGTAAATGACTTTCTAATTGCAGTAGTTTTTGCCGTTCTGATTCCAATAAGCGATTGACGGGAATTCCTGTCCATTTGGCGACGATTTCGGCAATATCGGCTTCGGTGACTTGTTCTCGCAGCAATGTCGAACCTTGGTTTTGAATTTCTAAAAGGCTCGCTTCCTTGGCTTCACGCTCGTGCTGTACTCCTTCCAATTTGCCATATTTCAGTTGAGCAGCTTTATTTAAGTCATAAGCACGTTCCGCCTGTTCAATTTGCACTCGCAGCGCATCTTCTTCTTTCTTTAAGGCGCTTATCGCCTCCAATATCTGCTTTTCACCTTGCCATTGCTCGTTAAATACTTGCTGTTTTTCAGTTAAATTGGCGATTTCTTGCTCAATGCGCTCCAAACGCTCTTTTGTTTGGGGAGTGCCCTTTTCTTCGCCAGCTAATGACAGCTTTTCCATTTCTAACTGCATGAGGCGGCGATCAATGGTTTCCAATTCTGCTGGTTTGGAGGTAATCTCCATTTTCAACTGTGCTGCTGCTTCATCTACCAAATCGATGGCTTTATCTGGCAAAAAGCGATCGCTAATATAACGCGCTGACAGTGTTGCTGCTGCTACCAAAGCCGAATCAGAAATTTTGACGTTGTGATGCACTTCATAGCGTTCTTTCAACCCTCGCAGAATGGAAATAGTATTTTCCACACTTGGCTGATCGACAAATACTTGCTGAAAGCGGCGTTCTAGGGCAGCATCTTTCTCAATGTGTTTGCGGAACTCGTCGAGGGTAGTTGCGCCAATGCAACGCAGTTCTCCCCGCGCCAGCATTGGTTTGAGCAGATTTCCGGCATCCATTGCCCCTTGTTGGCTGGAACCTGTACCAACTACGGTATGTAGTTCGTCAATAAACAAGACAATTTGACCGTTAGAGTCCATCACTTCTTTGAGGACAGCTTTCAGGCGTTCTTCAAATTCTCCTCGCAATTTTGCCCCAGCAATTAAACTACCGATGTCTAAAGATATCAGTTGGCGGTTTTTCAGAGATTCGGGAACGTCACCGTTTACCATCCGTTGTGCCAAAGCTTCTGCGATCGCAGTTTTACCTACCCCAGGTTCACCAATCAACACAGGGTTATTTTTGCTCCGACGAGACAATACTTGAATTACCCGCCGAATTTCGTCATCTCGCCCAATTACTGGGTCGAGTTTTCCAGCTTTTGCCTGTTCTGTCAAATCTCTGCCAAATTTTTGTAAAGCTTCATAGCGCGATTCTGGGCTTTGATCTGTTACCTTTTGGCTACCGCGAACGGCTTTGATAGTAGCTTCTAGTTTAGCTGCGTCCACACTAAAGCTTTTGAGGATCTTTCGTCCAATGCGATCGTCTTCAGCAAAAGCTAAAAGTATATGTTCTACAGAAATGTAGGAGTCTTTCATCCTGACTCTAGCTTCCTCGGCTTTATCTAGTAAAACATCTAAACTACGGCTAAGATAAAGCTGATCGCTTTTACCAACTTTGGGTTGACGTTGAATAAAGGCTTCTAGCTGCTGTTGGAAGCGGATTGGATCGACCTCAGATCGAGCCAGGATACGTATTGCTAGACTGGTGGGTTCTTCTAACAGGGCAATAATTAAATGTTCAACATCTAGTTGCTGTTGTTGATAAGCACGGACTATATCCTGAGATTTAACAATTGCTTCCCAGGCTTTATCAGTAAATTTATTTGGATCTGTAGGTTGCATCTTTATAATTTTGGAATTTTGATTTTTAGTTTAGGGATTGGGCATTGGTAATGGGGGATTGGGAACTGGGGATTGGGAACTGGGGATTGGGAACTGGGGATTGGAAAACTTTTACCTAGTCACTAATTCCTAGTCCCTAGTCCCCAGTCCCTAATTATCCAAACATTCTCAGCGTATATCCGCGTGTATCTCCGGTGGCAATTTAGGAATGGTAATTTGGTGATAGTTTAATCTACTACCTATTTCCTAATTTAAAACGAAAACACTGTTCTGAACGGACTTTGCCAGATGATGTTATTGGAGCGATGCCTACGACGGCTACGCCTACGCTCTTAGGAATACGGATACACTAATAGGATTTACGCAGAGGATATGCCCTAACCCGCCTAAAAAGCGGAGGCAAAAAGCGAAAAGTATCGCGCGTCTCGCTCTTAAGCAAAACTTGCTGCCCAGATCCCCGACTTCTTCAAGAAGTCGGGGATCTAAATCCAGCTTCAGTAAGTGAAATTCCACCCTAGCGATAATTTATTTTTTGGGAAATCCCTTATAAGAATTACTGACTCACAAGTTGCTCTTGTGATTCCTGTTTGGCTGCTGAACCTTGAGATCCTAGTTGAATCAGTTCAATTTTATATCCATCTGGATCTTCCACAAAAGCAATTACTGTCGAACCATGTTTCATCGGTCCTGGTTCGCGCACGATTTTACCGCCCTGATTGCGGATTTCTTCACAGGTAGCGTAAATATCATCAACCCCAAGGGCAATGTGACCATAAGCATTACCCAATTCGTACTTTTCCACGCCCCAGTTGTAGGTTAGTTCGATCACTGCGTTGTCGCTTTCGTCACCATAGCCCACAAAAGCCAGGGTAAATTCTCCCCCTGGATAATCTTTCCGGCGTAGTAATTTCATACCCAAAAGGTCACAGTAAAATTTCAACGACTCTTCCAGATTTCCTACCCGTAGCATTGTATGTAGTAATCGCATATTGACCTTTTCTGTGTAATTGATTTAGTGTTATTCTCTGCCTGCCAACATTTTACCTAGCTGAAAGTCTTCAGGTAGAAATGCCATCAGGGAAAGAATTAATTGAAAGAAGGAGAGGGCAATTAGTTTTCCTTCTGCTTCCTGCCTTCTGCCTCCTGCCTTCATTGATTCCCTTACCCGTTTTTGGTCTTGTTCCCTATCCATACAATGGAAATCTTCTTTAATCTCAGCCAATAAAGTCTCTTAACAGCATAAGCTAGCGATTGGGTTAGGCAACTGGACTGGGTGCGTAACACACTCGAATAAAGGATAAAGTACAGATGAGTAAATTTTTAGACACTGCCATTGAAGCGATCGCAGCCCGTGAAATTCTTGATTCACGCGGTAGACCAACAATTGAAGCCGAAGTGCATTTAGCCAATGGTGTTGTCGGACTAGCGCAGGTTCCCAGTGGTGCTTCCACAGGCACTTTTGAGGCTCATGAACTGCGTGATGGCGATAAAAGCCGTTATGGGGGCAAAGGCGTACTCAAGGCAGTACAAAACGTCAAAGAAGCGCTTGCACCAAAATTACTAGGCTTGGATGCCCTCAACCAAGAACTCCTAGACCGCACGATGATCGCCATAGATGGTTCTCCTAACAAATCCAATTTGGGCGCGAATGCGATTTTGGGGGTTTCTCTAGCAGCAGCCAAAGCAGGTGCTGAATCTTTAGATATTCCTCTATATCGCTATTTGGGTGGCCCTTTAGCGAATTTGCTCCCAGTGCCATTGATGAACGTAATTAACGGTGGCGCACACGCATCAAACAACGTGGACTTTCAAGAGTTTATGATTGTCCCAATTGGCGCAACTTCTTTTCGGGAAGCATTGCGCTGGGGTGCAGAGGTGTTTGCTACCCTCAGTCAAGTATTAGATGAGAAGGGTTTGCTTACTGGTGTAGGCGATGAAGGCGGCTTTGCCCCGAACCTAGAATCTAATCAAGTGGCTTTGGAATTGCTGGTTGCTGCCATTAAGAAAGCTGGTTACAAGCCAGGTGAAGAAGTAGCTTTGGCTTTGGATGTGGCTGCTAGCGAATTTTACAAAAATGGTCAGTATGTTTACGATGGTAAACCTCACGCCCCGGCTGAGTTTATTGATTATTTAGGACAACTTGTTGACCAATACCCAATTGTTTCAATTGAGGATGGTTTACATGAAGAAGATTGGCAAAGTTGGCAATTGCTGACCCAGAAGTTAGGTTCACGGGTGCAATTGGTAGGGGATGATTTGTTTGTAACGAACGCTACTCGTTTGCAAAGAGGGATTCAGGAAAAAGCCGCTAACGCCATTTTGATTAAACTCAATCAAATTGGTTCTCTCACCGAAACCTTGGAAACGATTGATTTGGCAACACGTAACAGCATCCGTTCAGTAATTAGCCATCGTTCTGGTGAAACCGAAGACACAACGATCGCTGATTTAGCCGTAGCAACCCGTGCCGGTCAAATCAAAACAGGTTCCCTCTGTCGCAGTGAACGGGTAGCAAAATATAATCGCTTGCTGCGAATTGAAGATGAACTAGGCGATCGCGCCGTTTATGCTGGTGCTGTAGGTTTAGGGCCGAAGTAGGGACTGGGGAGCAGGGGAGCAGGGGAGGCAGGGGAGGACAAGAAGATAAACAAAACTCTTAACTCCCAACACTCCATTCCCCATTCCCCATTCCCCATTCCCCATCATGGATAAAACCCCAACTTGGGCAACCCCAAAGTTTCATCCCAACCCATCATCAGGTTAAGACATTGAATCGCCTGACCCGCCTGCCCTTTAATTAGATTGTCAATTGCCGACATGACAATCACTCGACCTGTGCGCGAGTCAACTTCTACGCCGATGTAACAAAGATTGCTGCCGTTAGCCCATTTGGTTTGAGGGTAAATGCCGCTACCGCAGACTTTTACCCAAGGAGAGTTGCGGTAGAAGGCTGAGAAAATTGTGATTAAGTCATCTCGCACTAGACCGGGATCGCTCATTTTGGCATATACCGTTGCCAAAATCCCGCGTACCATTGGGACAAGATGCGGTGTAAATTGGATCATCAGTTCGTGACCAGCTAAGTCACTGCAAATTTGCTCAATTTCTGGGGTGTGACGGTGACGGCCAATATTGAAAGCTGCGATGGAATTATCTGCTTCAGATAGTAATAAGTTGGTTTGAGGTTGCCGTCCACTGCTAGATGTGCCAGCCTTGGCATCGATAATAGCTGTTTCTGGGACGATTAAGCCTTGCTTTAAGAGTGGCGAAAGTGCAAGGAGACTCGCAGTGGGATAGGAACCAGGACAGCCAATAAGTTGAGCTTCGGCAATGCGATCGCGATAAAGTTCTGGTAATCCATAAACTGCTGTAGCTGCAATGGTGCGATCGCTTCTCTCAATGCCATACCAATTTGTATAAGTTGTCAAATCCCTGAACCGATAGTCTGCACTCAAATCCAGGACTTTACATCCTTTTTCTAATAGTTTGGGCGCGATTTGGCAAGCCAGACCATTTGGTAAAGACAAGAAAACTACTTCACAGCGATGAGCAATTATTTCTGGTTCTACCGCTTCTATTGGTAGATTAGTGGCATGAGCCAGATGCGGGTACAAATCCCCAAAGGATTTACCGATACTACTCTCACCACCTAAATAAACCAGTTCGACTTCTGGATGATCCATCAGTAGCCGTACTAACTGTACTTCGCCATAGCCCGACGCGCCAATAATCCCAACGGGTACGCGTCTAAATTTGCCCATGATCTGAAATCCTTATCCCATGAATAGTTAATTCGTTCTCAGCTATCAACAATATCAGCGACTAGACTCTTAGCGTACAAAACACCTAAAACCCCTCTACTTTTTTTGGACGCAAAGTAAGAAGACGCGGCGAAGTTACAAAATATTGTATTTGTCCCCCTTATCCTGTTCATTCTTGGCTATCGGCACTTTGAAATCCCCATTTTGAACGGCAAAAATTTTTGCCCTGTTATCAAATCATTGCTAGTCTACTTCTCTGCCTTATAAAGGAGCTACAATCTAAAAGAAGAAATTGTAAAAAAAATTTACGTTGGTAGCTGGAAATCTTTCTGTGTCACAGCCTAATCCTACCCAAGCTTTTAAATTTGATTCGATTGATGCCGCTTTAGCAGACCTAAAAGCTGGTCGTGTAATTGTAGTGGTAGATGATGAAAATAGAGAAAATGAAGGCGACTTAATTTGTGCTGCCCAATTTGCGACACCCGACACGATTAATTTCATGGCGGTGGAAGCTAGAGGGCTGATCTGTTTGGCAATGACAGGCGATCGCTTAGACGAGCTAGACTTACCTTTGATGGTAAGCAACATTACAGATCCTAACCAAACTGCCTTCACTGTTAGCATTGATGCTGGCCCAGAATTGGGTGTCACGACTGGCATCTCAGCAGAAGACCGCGCCCGCACTATCCAGGTTACTCTCAATCCAGCCACAAAACCTACCGATTTACGTCGTCCTGGTCATATTTTCCCCATTCGGGCAAAAGCTGGCGGTGTACTCAAACGCGCAGGGCATACGGAAGCGGCTGTAGACTTATCTCGACTAGCAGGGCTATATCCAGCCGGGGTAATTTGTGAAATTCAAAACCCCGATGGTTCAATGGCGCGGTTGCAACAGTTATTTGAATATGCCAAACGTCACAATTTAAAAATAATTAGTATTGCGGATTTAATCAGCTATCGCCTACAGCACGATCGCCTGGTGTATCGTGAGGTAATTACTAAGCTGCCTAGTCAATTCGGGCAGTTTGAAATTTACGCCTACCGCCATACCCTGGATAATACAGAACACGTTGCAATTGTCAAAGGAGATCCAGGTAACTTCAAAGATGAGCCAGTAATGGTGCGGATGCACTCAGAATGCTTAACTGGTGATGCTTTGGGTTCTTTGCGCTGCGATTGTCGGATGCAGTTAGAAGCTGCGCTGAAGATGATTGAGGCTGCTGGTCAAGGTGTAGTTGTATACCTGCGTCAAGAAGGGCGGGGCATCGGCTTGATTAACAAGCTAAAAGCCTACTCGTTGCAGGATATGGGACTGGATACAGTTGAAGCAAATGAGCGTTTGGGATTTCCTGCTGACTTGCGAGACTACGGGATGGGCGCACAAATGCTGATGGATTTGGGCATCAAAAAGATTCGTTTGATTACCAATAATCCCCGTAAGATTGCTGGAGTTAAGGGCTATGGATTGGAAGTAGTCGATCGCGTGCCATTGTTAATTGAAGCAACCGACTACAATTCTTATTACCTAGCGACAAAGGCGAAAAAGCTGGGTCACATGCTGTTACAGACTTATCTGGTGACAGTAGCAATCCATTGGCAAGATGACCCGGAAGCTGTGACAGAACGTTATGAACGCTTAGAAAAACTGCGACATTTAGCGAAAAGTAATGATTTATTGTTGCAAGAAGAAGCGCGTCCGTTAGCGATCGCTATATTTGACGAGCCATCTTTGACAGTACACTTGGGTTTTGATCAAGCAAAAGTTGCTAGCTCTGATTGGTATCAACAAAGTGGCCATCCTTATATACAAGCTATCTTCCAAATTCTGGATAACCTCGCCACCTTGCCATACATCCAGAAACTAGAATTTCTGATTTCTTCTGGTTGCGATCCCTTGAGTAATTTACAAGTCCAACTGGATCGGCAGACATTCTCGGATGGTACACTGCCTTCGTCGATTAGCGATCGCCTAGAAAAGCAGCAAATCTATAGCTTTAGCAAATAGCCTGGTTCAATAAATTTTGTAGTGGCATGGCAAGACTAAAATAGTGCATTAGACGTAGGTTGGGTGAAGCGGAGCGCAACCCAACATATATCAGAATGTGGGTTACGCACAGCCTCCAACGCCACTTGCTACAATGCGGGAAACCCGTGCAACGCAGTGGCTCCCCAACCTACAATTTTTTGCAACATTTTAGTCTTGCCATGTCATTACGAATAAATTATTTACTTGCTCTATAAATTGGTCTAACCTGACGAAAAGTATTAAGTAAACTCAGAAATTTATTACCATCAAAATTTATTGGGTCAACTTTTTTACCAGAACGGTCTACGAGATGATGGGTAGTAATTCGATAGTCTGGAACTTGACTTTGAGCAATTAACCAAGCAAGAGACTTATATTGAGCCTCCGTGTAGCCGCTATGGGTTTGTTGGCTGTTACTGTCATAACTATCTGGCGGTGTTTCCAAAGAAACGTGATAAGCAAAATTATTCACAGATGCAGGTAACTTTGGATTAGTCTGCACAGTTTCCAATCCCTGTGGACTCTCAAATACTGAGTTAGCTGCACCAAAAGCCCGCTTTTCTGGCGGTACTAAATAAACCACCGTTCCATCTAATTTGATTAAGGCGTGGTAACTTGCCTGTACACTTTCATCGTTATGGGCTACTTGAAAGAAATTAATGGCGCTGGAAGCAGAATAACCAGTTTCATGGAGGACGATAATCGGTTGGTTGTGAAGAGGTATACCATTAGCATCTTGGGCGTACCGTTCTCCATAGTTACTAGGATCAACCGAAGCAACTTGATAACTAGGTCTGTACTTTGCAAAAGCTTGAGTAGTTATGTACCTTGATACAGGCTTGTTAGTCTTGACTGGGGACTTGATAACACGTTGAGATTTTTTCTCTGGCTCTTTCGCTGATTGGAATTGCACCTGCGGATACTGACTGAAGGCCATAACCCGTGGATTAGATACATGGGATGTTGTCGGATTATTCTGTAATTTTGTCGCTCGTCCAATTAGCAGCACTACAATTACAGCCATGAACATCAGCGAGATTAGTAACACCCTAGTCGCCCAGTCTTTAAACCTCATTTTTCTAATACCCGTAAAACGGTAGATATTAACTTATAGCTAAACTGCCATGTCTTTCGTAGAGGCGCACTTCCGTAAACCCCTACCGTAGATGGTATCCAAACGATAATCACTATAACACTTTAATTCTAGTCAAATATACGTTACTAGTATATGTTGGAATGCTAAATAATCGTTTTAGACGCTTCCTCTGTCTAGGGAGCTATTTAAACTTCATAACTTTTGCCATGAGTATGGAATTGCTGCCAAAGGAATTCTGGTAAGTATACCAAGTAGCAATTATCCTGATTTGACCATTGAATAACCATACTTAGCGATCGCTCATTTATTATTTCTGTATATCTAAATTGTTTAAACCACGAAGTTTAGGGAAATTTTCTAACTCAAACTCGTTTTGTATAAGCTGGGAAATATTCTTCATTGTTTCAGGCAGAGCAAAGGCTTTACAGGTTTGAAGTGAACTTGTTCTGATATAACTTGTTTGAGGTTCTGGATAACCAATTTTTCGGAGAATATCAGAAAGTTTAATGGAAGGACAAGAATGAATATTAAATGTAATGCTATCTTTATTCGCAAAATTTATGTACCAATCATAGTCTGCCATTGTATGTAAATCTATACTTGAATTTCCGCCTATATATTCAATATGCTCAACCTTACGTTCAAATAATTGTCTTAATTCTTGCATTCCATCATTCCAATTCAACTCCTCTGCTGAAAAAAGCACTTCAGAGTCTACTTTTGTCTGTAAATTACGTCCCTTACAAAGACTTCGATTTAATAGGGCATATTGGTAGAGGATTTCTGGCATTTCTATTCCAAGAGTATATAAACTGCGTCCCTCACAAAATACACGAGCTTCATCACGAAGTTGATTTATTAGTAAACCAATATCTTTAGTAGCAAAACTTGTGTAATCTCCTCCTTTAGCTTCAAACGCATCAGCTTTAGCTCTGACACTAAAGGAAAGAGCCACAAATAATGGTAATCTTTCAGGTTTTCCTGCATCAATACGATTAAGTTGAGTTCTCAACCAAGCTTCTAAATCTTCGGCTCTCTCAATAAGCTGATCTGCTTCCAGTGATTCAGGTAGCATATAACTGAACCGCTCATAAGCTTTAAGTAATTTGAAGGTTCGAGTCTCAAACTCTTCTCTACACCTACGAGCTTCTAAATCTTTAACTTCCGCTACAACATTTTGAAAACCTGTACGCATTTCCTCACGTAAAATATTCATTTGCTGTGCTAAGTTAGACTGATTGCAAATTAATAATTCAAGAGTGCGGTGTTGAACAGTAAGGGCATTTTGAATGCTATTAAAACATAATTGAATCTGTTCATGATTTCGGTCTAATTTCTTTGTGACCTTGTGAAGTTGAGCAGCATTGTAAATGCCAACACCAAGATTGAGTATATTTACTCCCAGATTAGCAATGTTAAACATATCAAAATTAGCTGGTTGAACAGATTGGATTGTCTCTCCAGTCGAATGATGGCGGGTACACCAAGTACCTGCTTTACCTATGAATACCTCGTATTCCGAGGCATCTCCTCCCTTAAACGGATATGGTTCAGGTTTCTGAGTGAAAGGATTAACCATATTTGTTTGCCAAAATAGACCTAATCTCAGTATTCCCAAGAATAATTTTGGTGTATCGCTTTTTTTGGAGCTGAGGAAGCGATCGCACCCTCCCCCACAAACTTAGATAAAATCACTATGGTGCTAGTTAACTTTCCCTAAATCTGATGAAAAGCGATCGCCCCCAACTCTCTCTTCAACGTCCTGAACTACTTGCACCAGCAGGTAATTGGGAATGTGCTAAAGCTGCTGTGGAAAATGGGGCAGATGCGATTTACTTCGGTTTGGATCGCTTCAACGCCAGAATGCGGGCAGAAAATTTTACTGAGGCAGACTTACCCCAATTAATGACATTTCTGCACCGTCGCGGCATAAAGGGTTATGTCACCGTCAACACACTCATATTTCCCAAAGAATTAGTAGAAGCGCAGCAATATCTCCGCACAATTATTGCCGCAGGTGTGGATGCCGTCATTGTTCAAGATGTCGGAATTTGTCGTCTCATCCGTCACCTCTCGCCTGATTTTCCCATCCATGCTTCCACCCAAATGACCATCACTAGTGCGGCTGGGGTGGAATTTGCTAAGTCCCTCGGCTGTCAATTGGTGGTGCTGGCGCGTGAATGTTCTCTTCAGGAAATCAATAAAATTCAGCAGCAGATTGCCCAACAAGAAACTTCGCTGCCCTTGGAAGTTTTTGTTCATGGTGCTTTGTGCGTGGCGTATTCTGGTCAGTGTTTGACTAGCGAAGCTTTAGGCGGACGTTCTGCTAACCGAGGTGAATGTGCCCAAGCTTGCCGGATGCCCTACGATTTAATCGCTGATGGGGAAGTTGTAAATTTAAAAGAACGCAAATATTTACTCAGTCCTCAAGACTTAGCAGGGTTAGATGTTTTGCCCGATTTGGTGAAATCAGGAGTAACTTGTCTCAAAATTGAAGGTCGCCTAAAAGCTCCAGAGTATGTTGCTAATGTCACCCGTGTTTATCGACAAGCCCTAGATCGGGTGATGGAGGAGATCCCCCCTAGCCTCCCTTCAAAAGGGGGGAAAATAGCCCCCATTGTTAAGGGGGGTTGGGGGGATCTTCCACTTAATCAAGAACACTACAACCTAGAGATGGCATTTTCTCGCGGACTCTACACGGGTTGGTTTGGCGGGATTAATAATCAAGAACTAGTTCACGCCCGCTTTGGTAAAAAACGTGGGGTTTATTTAGGTGAAGTTACCCGCATCCACAACGAACAGGTGACAGTCAAACTGGAAGCGCCTGTAAAACCAGGGGATGGAATTGTATTTGACTGCGGTCATCCAGAAGCGAAGGAAGAAGGCGGCCGAGTTTATGCTGTGGTGTCCAAGGGTAAAGAAGCAATGCTGACCTTTGGTCGAAATGACTTGAACCTGCGCCGAGTGCATATAGGCGATCACATTTGGAAAACCAGCGATCCCGAACTCGATAAGCAACTGCGTCAAAGTTTTGCAGGCGAGAACCCACAATTTCAGCGTCCCATTGATGTAGAGGTTTATGGAGAAATTGGTCAGCCATTGATTGCGATCGCCCGCGATCAACTCGGTAATATTGTCCAGGTAGAATCTGCAATTTCTCTGGTGGAGGCGCACACTAAACCCTTAGATACAGAACGTTTACAAGAACAATTCGGTCGTCTCGGTAACACGCCTTTCGTTTTGGAAAAACTAACCAACCACCTCAGCACTTCCCTTATGCTACCCGTAAGTGAATTGAACCGGATGCGGCGGGAAATTGTGGTGCAGTTGGAAGAATTACGAAGTCAACCTAAACGCTGGCAATTACGTTCTGATGTCTCTTTCCAAGATTTACTTCCCTCTTCATCTTCCTTATCCCTCTCCTCTCCTTCACTGATCGTCTTAGTACGAAACCTCAAGCAACTCCAAGCCGCCCTCAAAGCTGGGATTGAAACACTTTACTGTGAATTTGAAGATCCTCGCACCTACCGAGAAGCGGTGCAAATGGTTCGCCAACAACAGCAAAAAAACAAAGCAGACAATTCTTCACTTTTAACTGATAACTCACCACTCCCCACAATCTGGGTTGCACCACCCCGAATTACTAAACCTGGTGAAAATTGGATTTTGCAGCAGGTACGTGCCTGTGAAGCAGATGGCTATCTGATACGGAACTATGACCAATTGCAATTCTTTTCTCAAGACCGTTGTATTGGAGATTTTTCGCTCAATGTTGCTAACCCCTTGACGGCAGACTACTTTCAGCAACGCTTTGCTTTAGAACGGTTGACGGCATCTTATGACCTGAATATTACCCAACTGCAAAACCTGCTTACCAGTTGTCCACCCCAGTGGTTTGAGGTGACAATCCATCAACATATACCGATGTTTCACATGGAACACTGCGTATTCTGTGCTTTTCTATCGACAGGTACAGATCATACTAACTGTGGACGACCTTGTGAAAAGCAGGAAGTAAAATTAAAAGATCGTGTAGGCAGCGAACATGTCCTCAAGGCAGATGTAGGTTGCCGCAACACTGTATTTAACGGCACAGCCCAAACTGGAGCCGAGTACGTACAGCGTCTGATAGAGCTGGGATTACGTCACTTTCGTATCGAGTTTGTAAATGAAACCCCTGATCAAGTGACTAAAATAATACATCGCTATCGTCAATTATTGCAAGGTGAAATTACAGGTTCCCAACTATGGCGCGAGTTGAAGCTGCAAAATCAATTGGGCGTAACTCGTGGCCCTATGAGAGTATCTGCATTGCGCTCATAATTCATTTTATGAACACCCAGCTTGGGAAAGTGCTTTAGGAGCATTTAAGAACATCATTATTGCATGAAATAATTTTGCCTTAAAACCAACAAAGTCAACAGCCTAGCTTCAGACTCCTTCTGAGCAGGAGAGGTATTTTCTTCCCCCCCTGCTTCTCTTCTTCTCCTGCCTCCCCTGCTCTCTTCGGTGAGCAACAAATACAATTAATTCACGTCGTGGAGGAACATCTCAAGCCGACGCTGTATCAACAAGAAAGTTAAACATCAGACTATTGAATAATTCGCATCGTTGCCATTAAAGTTTAAATTGTGCGAATTTTTACTAATGCCTTAATTACGAATTAGTATCAGCTATGCATATACCTAAATTGTGCGATGCCTGCGGCGGGCTGCGCCAACGCCAAACATCATTTTCATTACTACTAACCATTGCCCTCACCACTTTACTAATCCCGTCGCCCTCGCTAGCGCAAACCCGCTCAATACCGTCGCCATCGAGTGCGCCTTTAGAACTAGATTTATTGACCAAGCCAAAAGACTATGTAATCACAGCTAACACAATTCATCCACAAGAATTAACTGTTCCGAGTTTATGGTGGGCACAACAAAACTCTGAGAGAAAGCTATTAGATAATTGGATAGCATATCCAGCTTCTGGCAAAGAACCTGCACGAGTAGACTTGATCGTGAATCAGCAAATTTGGAGCTTACTAGAGTATATAGAGCGCTACGACTTCGTAAATCGCTTGGGTAGCGCTGCACGTAACTTTGGTTACAATGTCCGGGTATTTAACTATCAAAAGGAACCCTTAGCAACTTACACTTGCAACTTTAGTACAAGTCCAGCTTTATGTAGTATCCAAACAACTGTTAAGAACAAGATAGGCTTACAGCGTTCACTCTAGACAATTAGAGAGTGGGGAGTGGGGAGATGAGGCAATATGGTTGGGATAAGCAGGTGAGGCAGGGGGTAGGGGAGCAGAGAATGAGGGATGAGGGAGCGGAAGAGAATAATTAATAACCAATGCCCCAATGCCCCATGACCAATTAAACCTTCATTTTGGCGAACAAAGACTCGTATTGTTTTATTGCAGATGGCGGTAAGGGAAGTAAAAATTCACTTTTATCCAAAACTTCGCGTAGGCGTAGCCCGTCGTAGACATCGCTCTGTAACAAACTCCGTAATGGTTCTTGGATGTCGGAAGCGGCAATATTTGTTGAAATTGGCGAATTACTTTTAGTCAGCACCGAAATTTGTTTAGCTGTACTTGGTTGCCAACAAAAATCAATCCATTGATCTGATAAATTACCCTTATCAATACCTGCGGGACGCACCCACAAGTCCGCCCACATTGCTGTTCCTGACTGGGGTATAACTGCGCCAAGTTGCGGATAACGTCCCAGAACTTGCAGTACATCGCTTGACCAACCAACCGCTAGCCAGGTGTCTCCCATAATTAAAGGTTCTAAGTAGTTATTGGAACTGTAGAACTTCACCTGTTGGTTTAATGTCTGTAATTCTTTTTCCAAGTTTGGTACTTGGTCAAGATTCTCTGTATTGTAAGATTTGCCTAGCTTTTTTAAGACCAGACCAATAACTTCTCGTGGTTGATTAAGTAGGGAAATGCGCTGCTGCATTCCATCTCGCCACAAATCACTCCAATCTTTGGGTGTCCATCCCAATTCTCGCAACTTGTCACGGTTATAAACAATCACCGTGGTACCCCACCGATAAGGCGCGCCCCACACTTTCCCTTGAGTATCCAAGTTACCTTGGTCGTCGCGTGTTACTAATTTTTTCCACTTTTCATCTAAAGCAGACCATTGCTTTAATTGGTTTCCCTGTAACTCTTGGAGTGGTTGAATCAGTTTCTGCTCAATCGCTGCTTTTAGCCAGTAATCTCCCAATGTCACGAGGTCTGCATCAGCCGTTTTTTGACCCTGCCTAAAGGGTATAAAGCGACTCCATCCTTGTTCATCGGTGGCTTTTGGTTTTTTCTGCCAATTTTGTAATTGCTGAAATAAATCCTCTATCTGCTCGACTGGGGCAAACTTTAACTGCACCTGTTGCTGCAAACCTTTGTGGAACTGATTCACCACCTGACCAGGTATAGAACCTTTTAATAACTGTACTTTTAGTTGCGTCTGCCTGTTTCCACCACAGCCAAAAAGCAGTTGTGAAAGTGCCAGTGTGCTTGTACCGAGCAAAAAAGACCGTCGATCCATTGATTTTGGATTTAAGATTTTTGATTATACCTAATATTAAGCAGAGATTCACCAGAGGCTGACTAGGTGAAAAAGCGGAGTTGGAAAATTATTGGAGTTTTCTGTGGTTAATACCGATAATTTGGAATATTTGACTCAAAATAGCAACTTTATCAGCAAATTACTTCCTAAAAGTGAATTTATCTCCATAAATTTCATTAGTGGTACTTGTAGTCAAACTTTACCTACATTTAGAAATAATGATTTAAATGTCACATTTGCACCAAAAATTATCAATACTTAAATAATCCAGAAGTATCGTTAAGGTTGGGAGTAAATTGAATAACATATAGAAAATGTACGGATAAAGGTATTAAATGGAGCTATTACAGCAACAGATCCTGACTTTAAGCGAAAAACTGGATGCCCTCTGTCAAGTAATTGAGCAACTTGATGCTAAAGTCACTCAAACTTTCTCAGAGTGTTCTACAGCAAATACACAAGCAAAGGATAATTATCAGGAAAATGGTGCGGCTGGAGGCTATCAGCTCAGACGTGTCAGTTTAAACCCAGAAATGGAACACAAGGATGTATTAACAGATGGTATTTATCTAGATATGCTTCGTCAAAGCGGAGATAATATAACACCAGAAATTCAAATACAACGACTAACAGCGCAGTTAACAGCAGCATACAATCGCATTGCTGCCTTGGAAGAACAATTACTTAGAGAAAGAATTCATTAAATTTAACCTAAGTTCAACGAATTAAAAATGCCTGGAGGTATGGAAGGCAAGCCTTTAGGCTCAATATCAAGTGATGGTTTTGTGGGCATATATTTAAGTATAAGCAACTAATCCAACTATCAAATTGATGAAAAGCAAAACACACTATTACGTAAATATATGTAATAGTGTGATGTGTACGATAATAAGCTTTTAGTGCATTCCTCACTATGAAACAAATGAAAGTTTTTAAGAAAGCGCAGAGGGATGCAAAGTCCCGACAAATTTAATTCCCTATAAATTAATGAAATGCTGTACTTAACCGTTCAAGCTGAGATTCAATAGCTGCTAAAAGTTGGTCTTGCTGCCAATTTTGGCCAAGATGGGCGGCTATGCAAGCTGCCCCAGCACCCATACCTTCTTTCACAAAGCCCTGCTCATAAGCTCTCAGTTGAGGATAACGAGAATCAGCAAAGCTGAGATCAGTTGCTAATAGGGGAGGGGTTCTTCCACTCGGAGTCAAGTTGCCTTTTTCTAAGCTGAGGGCTAAGTCAACTGTAGCGCCAGTAGGATCTTCTGCTACCCAACGAGTTGTGCCTATAACTACTGCTTCTGGTTGCCATGATAAGGCGTAAGCTTGAGCGATCGCACTCATCAGAGCATAAACCGCCAGCATTTGCGTCCCACCGGCAAGCATTACACCACAACTACGACTAGCTGCGATCGCCATTCCAGCTACCACCACCTGCATGGGATCGCCCACAGCAGCGACGATTTTTAGCGGATCTATGGAAGTCATGATTTGAGATTGAAATATCTCATCCTGCCCCCTGCTCCCTGCTTTCTCTAACCCTGCTTGCACTAGTGCCCACTTTTGCCCGTGGTTACAAATAGGGTGGCTACTGTTAACTTTTCCGGCAGCATCTATGCCCAAGGCAGTTAAGATTGCCAGGGCAGTTGTAGTACCTCCGACGACGCACTCACCAAAAATCACATAACTCTGTTGCATATTGGCAGCAAGGCGTTCTCCCCAAAGTAGCCCTTGTTTAAACAAGTGGTGTACTGTTGTAATTTCCATAGCAGCGCCTCCACTTAAACACTTAGCAGAAGCGCCACCCAAGTCAATTAATGGCACAGCCGGAGGGTGGGGTAAACCAGCATTAAACAAATGAACTGGTATCTTTAGCGACTCAAAAACAGCGCGAGAAATCAGCACAGGTGAAGCCCCAGCCGCTAATGGTGGTAGGGGATGTTGGGGCTTATGTTCTGGGCCGTAATACAAAAACTCAGCATCTGCACAAGCGGTATATTTCCGATCCTCTGGAGTCCGACCGGCTGCGGAAATCCCTGGAATTAAACCAGTTTCAGTAAATCCTAAAACACATCCAAATACGGGCAGACAACCACGATATCGTCGCAGCCATTCTTCACCTTGTTCTTTTTGGGTATAAATACGAATTTGGGAATTGGGCATTGGGAATTAGTTAGGACTAATTATTTAACCAAGGACAAAGGATAAATGACAAATGACTAATAACTATCCCTCATAATCCATGAGGACTTGTACCCAGCGTGGTGGACGGGGAATGGGATTGCCCAGACGGTCAAAAAGAAACCATGCTGCGAGATGTACCACAAAAAGGTAGATAAAGTTGTTGAGTAAAATTAGAGCGATCGCTCCCACTTGAATCAAAAATACGCTGGGACTCGCCAATAAACTCAGCTTTAAAAATACCCACTCAATGAACTCAGTCACTTGGGTAATCACATAAATCCACAGGTCTTCACCCGACAAAACAGACAGCAACCACAGTCTAAAAAAGACCCCCAAAGTACCCAGCAGCGTACCCAAGGTGATAGAAACAATCCAGGGAACACGACGACGATACCATGTCGCTCCCAAAAGCACGCCCATAAACCCGTAGGGCATGACAAACAGCAAACTACGGGCTGGCCCCATCAGTACAGTCAGCAGTAACCCAGAAGTGAGTGCTGCCATCCATGCCGCACGCTTGCCCCAACGCAGATAAACTAGAGCGATGGGAACCGGAAAAAATATCCGTAAAACTGGGCCCA
The DNA here is from genome assembly GCF_015206985.1 of Nostoc sp. LEGE 12447. Taxonomy (NCBI): domain Bacteria; kingdom Bacillati; phylum Cyanobacteriota; class Cyanophyceae; order Nostocales; family Nostocaceae; genus Nostoc; species Nostoc sp. LEGE 12447. The sequence goes on from NZ_JADEXT010000001.1 coordinate 573,239, forward strand.
AGGGGAAATAGAAATTAATAAACCAAATTAAGCTAGCAGTACTGGCTAAAAATGCCGTTTCTACCATCCTCAATGGCGCATCAGCCTTGAGTTGAGGAGGCATTAACTGTTGTTCTTTGTCTAACCAATGATTGTGGGGAGTTGAAGATTCAGTTGATGGTTCTTCCTCCGGTTCATCTGGCAGAGAATCTAAAATACTCATATTTGACAAGTTCTTAAACTATCATTCTTTCCAAGGCTGACAAATCGGGAATACAAATAGTGTCTTGATCCCGTTTAATCAAGCCTTTTTTTTCTAGCCTTGTCAATACTCGTGTCACAGTTTCCCGTGCCAGTCCACTCAAACTACTCAATTCTCGATGAGGTAAATTGGGGATTTCGGTTCCTGTTTGCCCTTTTTTTCCCTGTCCTTCTGCCAAAAATAGCAACGTATCTGCCACTCGTGACTGGCTATCAGATTCCCGCAGACGCAATCGGCGATTTACTTGCCGCAAACGTCGTGCCATTAATTGCGCCAATCGAACTCCAGCCAAGGGTTCTATCTGAAGTAACTTGACAAAATCCTGAGCAGGCATACTGCCAATTACTGTTGGAGCTAAGGTAATCACATCTGTGGAGCGAGGAACTTCATCTAGCGCTGCCATTTCACCAAATAATTCCCCTTTACCAAGAATATTTAGCGTTACCTCTTTTCCTTCCAGATTGTAGGTGCGGATTTTGACCCATCCGTCCATAATAAAATACACAGAACCACCCCAGTCATTTTCTAGCAGAATTACCTGATTGGCAGGGTGAGTGCGGGTAACAAGATGGATAAGGGCTGATTCCACAGCAGGTTCTGGCAACCCTTGAAAAAAGGGAGCGGAGGTGATCATCCAGGGATTAGCCTGTGCTTGCAAGCTATATCGGTCTTCCATTACGACATTTTTATTGAAGCTGCTATGTACACACAACAAACAAGAGCGCCATTTCTAGCCTTAGTCATCAAAGCACAGCTCCCTTTAAAAGAGAAAACTAAACTATGCTACATAAGAATACGACAAGAACCTTTTTCTAAATAATCTTTATCTATAAGTTTAAACGGGGTAAAAGTTTTGCAAAAAGTAGTTTATAGCCGGCAGTTGTATTTTTCAAGGGCTAGCTGCACTGCAAACTTGATTAGATGAACTACCACACACCAACCGCTAGGCGTTGTGGTCAGGGCTTCTCAATTAATCACGAATAGCCAAGAGAACATCATAGTCCTATTGTCTTGCATTCCCTCCAAGGGCGGGAGTCATGATTCTCAAGACTCAAATAAATCTTTTTTTTGCAACGTGTACTTATGAGCTTGATTTTCGCTTACGGCATTGATATCAAGATGTACTATTATACCAGAAAAAGAGTTTGTTTCCCCATGTCCATTTTCAAAAATGGGCAACCAATCAGCGGCAAAACAAAGCTTCTTAAACAAACGCTGACTGAAGATTGCCACGACTCCCAGTAATCCATAACATAATGACAGTCACAAGTCCCAATAGAAGCTTTTGCCACTCAAAACTTCTCAGATGGGAGCTTACTTCCCTACAGGGTACGGTGACTGTAAATTAATTGTCACATTAGTTGATATACGTTTTTAGGTAAGGTAATAAAAGTGACTTCCAGTGCAGATGAAATTCAAAAGCTGATCGCAGACATTGACAACTTACTTGCCAGTGGTGGCAAGCGCTTGTCTAGATTTCTGTCTGGTCAGGGGCAGGAACCTAAAGAAGTTTTAGAACGAATTCGCAACTTCTTGGTAAGGCTCCAAGAAAAAGAAGCATTAGAGAGCGATATCCCAAATAATTCTTCCGAAGAACCGCGTTCGCCTTTATTAACAAAATTTGTTGAGCGAGGTTATAACCAGTATCCCCTACCGCCGCTCGAATCCAATCAGGAACAGAGTCCTGTTGCAGCCGGACAATTAAAAAGTGAATTTTCGAGCTTGATCCAGCCATTGCGATCGGAATTAGAAGGGCTATTGCAAGAGCGAGCCACTCTCATACAAGAAATTAGGCAACTAGAGCAAAGGCGATTGCAAAACTACTCCTTAGCGCAACAGTTGACAAACCAAGATCAAATGATTACCGAGTTTTTACAGGTACTCATGAATCGGCTGGTGCCAACTGTAACGCCACTGTTAGCACAACCAGGGGAAAATTCCGCCATTTCTTCAGAAGCAACTAATCACGCTACCTCTGTAACTCAACCTTTATTAGAATCAGTAGACCGTGTAGAGCAGTTAACCCAGCTAGCGAGGGAGTTGGATCAACGCCTATTATCACTAGATGGCACTGTGAATGTAGTCTTTGAGGCACTACAGCGCAATATTAATACTTATTACGAATCACTGTCGCAAGCACTGGCAAGAATGCATAGCAAGGGAATGCAAGGCGAACAGTTGATGGCCAGCTTTCTCAACAATTTGACCCAGCATTTACAGCAACAATCCCCTATTTCACCGCCATCTTTGCTGAGGGTAGAATCTGATATATCACCATCATTGCCTGAACCAACCGAGATTGCCGCTGAAGCTGCATCTCAACCCCTAGAGGCAATCCTGCCAGAAACTTCATCTCCACTCACAATCAATTCTGAGCAACAGGATACTACCCTCACAGAGGATCTAGATGCAGTGCTGTTGCAGCTTGGTATAGACTCGTCTCAATCTTCCGAAAATCTGACCGAATTATCGCAAAATATTTCTGCATTAGTTGGTGATGAAGTAGACCAACTTTACGCCAGTTTATTTAGTACTGGTGATGTTGATAACCCAAGCCTTGATGTATTGACAAATGACTTATCTGCTTCCACAGCCTCCCAATCAACGTTGACAATCGCTGAGAGTCCATCTGTCCCTCAAAACGTTGATTCTGCGGTTGTGACACCAGATACAGGTATTTCAGCTCAAGAGTCTTTAGTAGAAGCCACAAATTTATTATCAGAGCCACAGGAAGAACTATTTTTTGCAGAGGATACTGAGCTAGATTCGCCTCTGAGCTTTTCTACACCACAAACAGACAGTTTCCCCACGCAACTCGACACTCAGCCAGCTAGTGTTGATACAATTAATACGCTAACTGATCTATTGACTGGTGCAGGTAGTGAGCAGGAATTGCTGGAAGTATCATCCTTTATGGAGGATGGCACAAGTACAGCACCAGTTACTCCGAAAGCAGCAGAAATTGCTTTGGCATACCCCTACGGGGAAGCAAGCTACGCGCAGCCTCTCGTAGAGAAGCCCACCGAAGGTATCGCTCCACCGGAAATATTGAGCAACAATGATCCGCCAGACCCTTTTTTAGATAGCTACATTGCTGCTTCACCACAAGAAAACTTGCTTTCTGTTGAGTTAAACCAGACTCCAGTTGTACCTGATATTTCTTTAGATGAAGAACAGTTGCAGCAATTAGATCGAGATTTGGCTAATTTTGATCAGCAGTTAAATTCTAATTCGCAACCAGCTACCAATTTGGATATTGTCTCGGAACTAATTGATAAAACTCAAGACACAATTCCTACAACTTACCCTGAGCCGCAAACAGAAAATACCTCAACTGCGAATTTATCAAGTTTGACAGTTCCCCAGGTAGAAACTGAAGAAAAAAAAGAAATCACAACTCCCATTCAAGACAGTTTTTTATCTTCAATTTCCAACTCCATCAACAATCCAGAAGTTTCGCCCAATGTTCTAGAACCAGTTTGGTATTTAGGAATTGATTTAGGTACAACCGGAATTTCTGCCGCATTATTAAATCGCTCGACTTTTGTTGTACATCCTATCTACTGGTCAGCAGAAAATCCGCCGGGAACAAGTTCCTTCCAGGAATCATTTCGTTTGCCAACAGAGGTTTATCTTCCTACAGCTTCGATACCCCAGGGTGAAAGTGTAAATATAGAAGTCAATGAGCAGACAGCACCTGCGGCTGTTGCTCAAGATAAAGCACCTGACCACTCGGCTCCTCCGACAACACGTAAATCAACAGCAGATTCGACAACAAATAACCTCTACTCGGCACAGTTGAAGCCCTATTTACAAGTAGCCATTCCCTATAAGAAGGAACGGCAAAAATGGGAACCTGTTTTACAATTAAATGAATTTTCAGCAGGGCCTTTAATTTGGGTTGTGCGATCGCTCTCTAAACTACTATTAACTCTCAAATCCGAAAAAACTTGTACTACCCCTAGTTTAATGGCTGCTGCTGTTGGGATCAGCGAACAAGATTTCCCGCAGATTATCAATAATATTGCTGGTGTGATTTGCACCTGTCCATCTAGCTGGTCGGAACAATACCGCTTTAATGTGCGAGAAGCTTTACTTACCAGTAAACTCATCCAACATCCGCAGCAAGTCTTTTTTATCGAAGAAGCGATCGCTAGTTTACTCCCAGAACTCGATGCTGCTAACGGTGAGCAAGTAAAATTAAGCCAACGTCAAGGTTCTCACCCGGCAAAAACTAGCGAGCATCCGATTGTTGGTAACACTCTGGTAATCAACATTGGGACAACTGCCACAGAAATGTTGCTAGTTGATGTCCCAGAAAGCTTACCGCAATTGACATACAATGATTTTATGCTCCATAGTTTTGCTTATGCTGGCAAGGGAATTGAACAAGATATTATTTGCCAGTTGCTATTACCACCTAAATCTCGGCAATCACGCCTAGAAACACAAAGCGACCGCAAAACTACTAGCAGTAATCCTTGGCAATGGCAACCGTCAATTCCCGGTTTAGACCAAATGCGTTGGCAGAGTTTAGGGTTGGAAGAATTAGAACTACCGAGAGTCGGAGAACCAGATATTACCGCGCGGATTCGTCTTCAGCAGCGTCTAGAAAGTTCTCTACTGGGACAGGCGGTATTAGATGCGGCACTAGCTCTGAAGCTGATTTTGCAGCACCAAGAATCTTTTACCCTGGAATTAGCCGATCAGCAGTGGATTTTGCAGCGACGAGACTTAGAAAGCCAGGTATTTATCCCCTTTGTGCGCCGCCTGAACCGAGAACTCAACAAATTATTGGTAGCTCGTGGTATTCCGACAGAATCTATTAATCAAGCTATCCTGACTGGTGGTGTGGCTTGTGTTGGGACAGTAAACCGTTGGTTAAGGCAGAAACTTCCCAGCACCAAGATTATTCAAGATTTATATCTCGGCGAAAATGGCGCTCCTAATTGCAGTCGGGTTGCTTATGGTTTAGCGATGCTGCCTTTACATCCCCAGATATTAGATATACCCAGACAACAGTACACTGATTATTTCTTATTTACAGAATTGCTGCGGCTGCTACCAGATCGGCCCTTATCTTTCGGTGAAGTTATCCAGTTATTTGAGAGTCGCGGGATCAATACCCGCACTTGTCAGCAACGCCTGCTAGCTTTTTTGGAAGGTGAACTCCCTTCAGGATTGATACCTTCAGTTATAGATTCAACTTGGCTAACTCAGAGTTCACAAGAAAATCCTGACTATCAGGCGATCGCCACAGCACCACTTTTTGAAAAACAAGGGAGCCTCACCTATCGTCCCAATTCTCAACAACTGTTGCATTTGCGTCGCTATCTAGATGCTATCAAGGCTAGTAACCAGCAATCAGTAGAGGAACCATATACAGTGAATTTCGCCTTAGAGGTTCATTATTGAGACTAGTACATACCCCTAGAAATAAGGATACTATTCAAAATTCAAAATGCTTATAACTATTAAATCTGAGCTTACTCCAGAACAACGGGATATTGTCTCAAGCCTGGGCAAGCCTGATTTTGTGTAGTTTCATAAAGCGTTATTATGTCATAAGCATTTTGAATTTTGCAAAGTCCTACTAGTACTTAAGTATGGAAAGTTTTTTGATGTGTAACATTAACAATAGCTGTTTTAATTTGATGCATAGAAATACTGTAAATTTACAATCTCTGACTTCAATTGGAAGATTCTGTAAACTTTGGGTTTTCGGTTTTTATATTGTTTAAAATTTGTGTATATTAACACTCGGTGGTAAAGACAAAAGTAGTAAAAATTGTCTATCAATCATCTCCACGTCTACACCACTAATGCCAAAATTCGTATTATAAAATTAAGTTAGACCTTGTGAATAATCTTTCTCTTTATTCAGTTAATTGTTCGCAACAGCCTTTACACCCTTCAACTTTAAGCGTAAGAAAACGGTTAATTGACATTGTTGGAGCCATTGTAGGGCTAATAATCACGTTTCTGGTAGCAATCCCTGTAGCGATTGCTACCTTTATTTATGAGCCAAGTCCAATATTTTATTCTCAAATTCGCTGTGGTTTGAATGGAAAAACTTTTCGCATCTGGAAATTCCGCTCCATGATCGTAGATGCTGATCAAGTCAAGCATTTGGTTAAAAATCAAGCTAAAGGTCACATCTTTAAATCTGTTGATGATCCTCGCATTACTCCTATAGGTAAATTTTTGCGGCGTACCAGTTTAGATGAATTTCCCCAATTTTGGAATGTTTTGGTAGGGGACATGAGTTTAGTTGGGACTCGTCCACCCACTCCTGATGAAGTCAGCAATTACGACCCACATCACTGGGAGAGATTACGAGTCAAACCAGGCATTACCGGAGAATGGCAAGCTAATGGTCGTTCGAGTATTACAGACTTTGAAACCATCGTCAAAATGGATATAGATTATCAACGCAAGTGGTCTGTAAGTTATGACCTGAGTCTGATTATTAAAACTATCTCGGTAGTATTGAAAAAAACTGGTGCTTATTGAATTTGTCATTAGTCATTAGTCATTAGTCATTAGTCATTTTTCATTAGTTTTTCTCAGTGTTCCCTTATCTCCATTTCTTATTCAACCCTTAACACCGCTACCCGTTTCTGTGGGTACAATGTAACGTTGTAAAAATAAAAATAGTAATAATACTGGAGCGATCGCAATTACTGAGCCAGCAGCTACTAACCGCCAGTCAAGAGAAAATGTCCCTGCTAGCTTTGCGACTCCCAAAGGAAGAGTATATAAATTTTCGTCTTGGATGACAATTAAAGGCCACAAAAAGTCACTCCAAGCACCAATGAATACGAAAATAGCTAAAGTTACTAATGCTGGGCGAACTGCTGGTAACATCACATGCCACCACAAACCTAACTCCGAACTGCCATCCATTCGGGCGGCTTCTTCTATCTCTTTGGGGACACTCATGAAAGCTTGGCGCAACAGAAAAATGCCAAAGGCAGAAGCTAAACTCGGAAAAATCATCCCTAAATAACTATTTCTCAAACCCAACTGGACTGTCAAAATATAGAGGGGAATCATAACGATTTGGAAAGGAATCATAATCGTCGAGACAATCGCCACAAAAATCCAGTCTCGCCCCACAAATGACAATCTTGCCAAGGGATAGGCAGCTAAAGCGCAAAACAGTAGATTTAAGCCAACCGTTAGCACTGATACCAAAGTGCTGTTATACAGGTATTGCCCAAAAGGTAGAGAGTTCCACACACTAAAGAAATTATCTAGTGTCGGTGACGCTGGCAATAGCTGTGGCGGCGACTGTAAGATATTTTCCGTTGGCGATTTTAAGGCTGTGCTAATTAGCCACAGTAAAGGAAAGAGCATCACCAGTGCGATCGCTCCCAATAGCGCATACATTAACAGATTTTGCGATCGTGATTTTTTCCAGTTCAGCATTTGATTAATAATTTTCTGAGTCTTGTAAATATTTCTTACAATTTTGTTGATAACCCTACAACTTGCTTTATTTATTTTTTACTTGCTCAAATATTTGGTGGATGTTCACCCATTTTCACCCACATTTTCCGCACACGAGTCAATTGCAGACGATTCATTTTTCAACTAGAAATTGTTGCTTTCCCAATGATTGTAAGCCCTACAATTTCTGTAGTATCTTCACTCCAAGTAAAATGGTCTGTCCACAATTGCTGTTGCGGATTAAATAATTTAACCTCATTCTGAGTGTTAGGGTCAATTGCTGTTTGACGAGTTGCTTTATAACGATTACAACAAGGGTAAGCCAAGCAAAGATTTTCAAACACAGTTTTTCCGCCAGATTATAAGGGAATGATATGCTCAAATTCAAAAGTAGTGACTGTTAAAGCTTCAGCAGTGCAACAGTAAGCACACAAATTAGCAAAATGGCTGCGAATTTTATTTTTTAATTCAACAAGAATATAAGCACTCACGCTACTTTCTGTTTATTTTGAAAAAAGTGTAATGTATATCTAGCTCTAGTTTTAATAATATTTAATTGGTCAACTTGAGCCAATAATCTGTCTAAAATCTCAGTTTCTTCATCTGACAAATGATTTTCAGAATTCTTAACTAGCAACTCTTGTAATTGTATCTGGGATTTGGTAAATAAAGAGCTATCCGCAAAGCTTGCAATTCATCTAGGCTTAAACCAATCAATAATTCGGAATCTATAGATATATTAGCTAGCTGTTGGTAAGTTTCTAAATCTAACAGTACTCCAACTTTATTTCCCTGTGCGTTAGTGACATATTGAACTGAATCAGACATGGCTTTACTTGATAATTTGATTATTTTTATCGTAACTTATTATCAAAAATGTGGTTAAAGCGATTCAAGATACCGGACTTCTTTAACAAGTTCGGTATCTAAATCCATATAGATAGATGTAGAGACGTAAAACTTTACGTCTCTACAAGAGTTTTTGTTGCAAAACTTATAACTTTGATACATCAAATCAGCAATACCAAAAGTCGTATCTAATCAAGTAGGCTTATAGCCTATCATCCTACAATTTTAAGCCAATTCACAGTGGTTAATCTTCAACCGCTACATAAGGTTGTGGTTCCAGCAAACGTTGGGCAATTTGTTCTCGTCGATACTTTGCAAGTTCGCTGTAAAGCCTCTTGCGAGAGAGATTCACACTTCCAACAGGCTCATGCTCTAGCAGTGTATGCCAAGGGGAAAACAACATCCCCTCATCCAAGCGTTTGCGTTCTTCAAAATCAAATTTCTGACTAAAAATGCGAACAGTTGCAACTTTAACAAACGGTGAATCTGCTTCTTGCCATTCTTTAACATGGTCTTCAATGGGCGTTTTTTCATCATCTACATAAAACTGAATAAAGAAGTCAAAAGATACTTCTTTACCTTCTTCAGTCAAATATTTGACTATTGCTTCCCGGAGGTAATTTTCTGATTCGGGAAGTTTTTCGGGTGATTGTTCAGGCTGTTGAGATTTGACAGATAATTTGACAATGCGATTCCCAAACTTAAATGGAGCCATACTCCAATATTGAATTAAGAGCGGATTTCCTACTTTCTGTCCGCCAATCTTTTGCAAGATTGCAAAGGCATAACCAAGTTCCTGGATGCGCTCTGGGCTAAGTTGTCCACTACCTGCTCTCGAAAGATCGGCGTAATCACGAACATCTTTGGTCAAGAAAATAGGATAATTGTTGAGTATAAAATCTTGAGTTTTTTCTTCATCATCCAGCACTTTTTGCCCGTCTACATTCATCACCTTGATGGCGATACCGCGAACATCCGGCTGGCTATCGGAGTGGAATTTACCACGCTTTTCAGGAGAACCACCACTAGAGAAACGAATCCACGCAGGATAGGTTTGGGGCTTTTTGAACAAACCTACTCTCAAGTCTTCAGGAAGATTGGGTTCAATAATAAACTCTCCTCCAAGGAGTCCATGACTTTTGCTATGAATTTGGCGGAGGTCTGGGCCTGTTTTTTGTTGAGCTTGGAGGCTAGTTGCTATTATCTCGTCGATTATTGCTTCCTGCTCAGTGGTAGATGACGTTGGATTAGTCATAAAACATTTGATAATATGTCCTCATTATCCTGAACCCTTAGTCTTTCCGAGTCAATCCGGTTTCCGTAGAAACAGCTTGTAGTGGTTTATCCCAGGATTCAATAGGTATTTGGGACAAATAGGCGAAATCAAAGACAATTCCGATAGTCGGTTTTGTCTGCCACTGCGGTAAACTGAGCAAGCGATCATAATATCCGCCACCATAGCCCAGGCGATATCCTTGATAGTCGCAAGCTACACTGGGGACGAGAATTAAATCTACTTCGGCAGCATCTAAGATTGGAGCGTCAGAGTGCGGTTCAATAATGCCATAAGCGCCACTTTGAATAGAATCTTTAGGTGTCCAAATATGCCAACACAAGGATTTATCAACGCAGCGAGGAAATCCCCAACGGTATTTGGTGTTTGCAAATAGTGGACTGAGGTCAGGTTCTTGGCGAAAGCTAAAATACGCAAGTATTGTTTTTGCTTGAGTAAATAAAATAGAGTTTTGTAAATGAAAGCATACGCGATCGCTTTTTTCTCTCCATTCTCCAACAGACATTGATTGGCGTGTTTTGAGTAGAGTGCGGCGTAGTTTTGCTTTATTTAGTTGATGATTAACTTTGTCCATGAAAATTTATAGCCTCAAACAAATAAGCTGGGCATCGCCCAGCTTATAACACCCTACATTCACTAATACATTGTTATGCGGCGTGTTGGCGATACCACTCAATGGTATTCTTTAACCCTTCCTGAAAGCCCACCTGAGCAGTGAAATCAAAGGCTTGCTTTGCCCGTTCAGTATCCAAACAACGACGGGGTTGACCATTAGGCTTGTCAGTTTGCCAAACAATTTCACCCTTAAACTCCATCAATTCACAGATTAGAGTTATTAAATCAAGAATGGAGATTTCATAACCCGTTCCCAAGTTAACTGGTTCCGATTCGTTATAGAATTGAGTCCCCATAACAATCCCCCGCGCTGCATCTTCTGAATACAGAAACTCGCGGGTAGGACTGCCATCACCCCAAACTGGGAGTTGCTTTTCTCCTTGAATTTGGGCTTCGTGAACTTTGCGAATTAACGCTGGAATAACGTGGGAACTTCCGGGGTCAAAGTTATCTTCTGGGCCATATAAATTCACTGGCAGTAGGTAAATTCCATTAAAACCGTACTGCTGGCGGTAAGATTGCAATTGGACTAAAAGCGCTTTTTTCGCAATTCCGTAGGGGGCGTTGGTTTCTTCTGGGTAGCCATTCCAAAGATCGTCTTCTTTAAATGGCACTGGGGTAAATTTAGGATAGGCGCAGATAGTGCCAACACAAACAAATTTTTCTACTCCAGCTTGATAGGCAGCGTGAATTAGGTGCGTACCCATGATCAAGTTATCGTAGAACAACTCTGCGGGTTTTTCGCGGTTTAGACCGATGCCACCCACATGAGCTGCTAAGTGGATAATGATGTCTTGCTGGTCAACTGCCCGTTGGCTATTTTCCCAGACACGTAGATCACAATCGCGCGATCGCACTATTGTAATCTTCTCACGATCAGCCCCTGCTTTACACAGTTGATCTATCACCTGACGACCTAGAAACCCCGACCCACCAGTGACGAGAATTCGTTGATTTTTTAGTTCTAAGGCGGTCATATTTTTATCCTCTGTGGTGCAAATCAGAAGTGCAAAGCGCCGAGTTCTTGACGAACAGTGGCAATATCCAATGGAAATTGCGAACCTTTTCCATTGGGTGAAGTGTGACCCAATGCTTGTAAGTCTGCTTCTACCATTAAGGAAACTAATTCTTCAAAGGTTACTGATGTTTTCCAGCCCAAATTCTGGCGTGCTTTCGTAGCATCGCCAATCAACAAATCTACCTCAGATGGACGGAGGTAACGCTCATCAAACTCTACATAATCTTGCCAATTGAGATTTACGTAACTAAATGCTAGTTCCAAAAATTCTCGCACTGAATGGGTTTCACCAGTAGCAATTACATAATCGTCTGGCTTGTCTTGCTGTAACATCAACCACATTGCTTTCACGTAATCCTTCGCGTAGCCCCAATCTCGCTTAGAGTCTAGATTACCCATGTAAATCTTTTTCTGCTTACCAGCAACTATACCAGCAACTGCTCTAGTAATTTTGCGGGTTACAAAGGTTTCACCACGTCTTGGTGATTCGTGGTTAAAAAGTATACCGTTGCAAGCAAACAAATCGTAAGACTCACGATAATTTACAGTTTGCCAGTGGGCGTAAACTTTTGCACAGGCGTAAGGACTGCGGGGATAAAAGGGCGTTGTCTCACTTTGGGGTATTGCTTGTACTAAACCATACATTTCGGAAGAACCCGCCTGGTAAAATCGCACCTGAATTCCAGTCCGGTGTTGGTAGTCTCGAATTGCTTCCAACAGACGCAGCGTCCCCATTCCTACAGCATCCACTGTATATTCTGGTGAATCAAAGCTTACTCTTACATGGGATTGAGCGCCGAGGTTGTAAATTTCTACTGGTTTGACTTCTTCTAAAATACGTCGCAACGTCGTACCATCTGTCAAGTCACCATAGTGAAGAAACAACCGCACTCCCTGTTTGTGAGGGTCTTCGTAAATGTGATCGATGCGGTCTGTGTTGAAGGTAGAAGTCCGGCGAATGATGCCATGAACCTCATAACCTTGTTCCAGTAAAAACTCACTTAGATATGAACCATCTTGACCAGTGATACCAGTAATCAACGCTCGCTTCTGTTGCGTCATGCTCAATTATCCCTTATGTGTATTAAAAAGTTACAGCTAATCTGATACAACCTAGCAGTTAATCGCTAAATTGCCTAACGGGAAACCTACGAGTTCTTGTTGTTATGAGACTTTTTCCCGTAAATAAATATACTTAATAAAAATAATTTAACACTTAAGTTAAACCTTAGATAGACCAAGGTTTTTTAAGTATGTATATTTTTCTTTTACCAGATATATCAAGATTCTTTTTGTGTACGTTATTTTTTTGTCAAAATTTCATATATGTCTGGTTTTGTGAAGACTGAATAAAATAGGTATTTGAAATTAGAATTTTAGGGGCATTAACTGCCCCACAGAATCGCCCCTAAATATTGACTCAGTATGCCCCGTTATTTTTGGGTAGAATAACTACATCAACAGTTTTCAAGATGATCCATAAATCAAGCCAGAAATTTCTAAATTTGACATAATGCAGGTCTATTTGGACTCGCCGAGGATAGGGAATGTCATTACGCCCAGATACCTGCCACAAACCAGTAATTCCTGGACGGATTGTTAAAATCTCATCAATGTGACAACCGTATTTTGGTAGTTCTTCTGCTACTAAGGGCCGAGGGCCGACTACACTCATGTCCCCTTTTAAAACATTCCAGAACTGGGGAAATTCGTCTAAGCTAGTAATTCGCAAAAATTGACCAATTTTGGTAATCCGGGGGTCTTGTTTCAGCTTAAAACTGCTTTCAAATTCTTGTCGCAACTCGGGCGATGTTTCCATCATCTGCATGAGTATTTCGTCCGCATTGCTTACCATTGTTCGGAATTTAATACAATTAAACGCTTTGTAATTTTTTCCTACCCGTTCCTGGATATAAAATATTGGGCCTTCTGAGCTGAAGGCAATCAGCAAGGCCAAAATTAAGTAGACGGGGAAGAACAAAATCAATACCGACAGCGAAAACACTATATCGAACAGTCGTTTGGCAAACTCTCCGTTTAAACCCTGAAAAGATAAACTTTTGGGTTTAACTTTTGGCGTCTTCGTTTTTTGACCGCGTTTTAAGAAAGTACGCGTAGACGCTCTAGTGTCTTGCCGTACGCCTCGCTTGCCGGAGAGGAGTGAGCTCTGGGCAGTCATCATACTCCTTAATAATCCACACCACACATAGTCCCAATATTAAAGCCAAAATGATGTGCTTCTGGAGGGAAATTGCCAAAAGCCTAAAAAAATAAGACATTAACCAAGACCATCATTCCGAAAACGGTCTTTTTCGTTGCACTTGTTTACAAAATTTAGATAACGATCTGCAAAGATTTGCGGTGAGAACTGCGCGGCGTGCGATCGCATATACTCGGAACTGAACGAACCCTCATACACTTCAAACTTTTCTACTGCCTCCACTAAAGCCGCCTCTGTTTGCGTCTTGAAGAATATACCTGTCCCTGTATCTACACAAGAGCGGATATCTCGCACTGTTTCGAGAGCCCCTCCTGCACCGTAGGCAATTACTGGTGTACCACAGGCTTGTGCTTCCACTAGGGCAATCCCAAAATCTTCACAAGCTGCATACACAAAGGCCTTAGCCCTAGACATATATTTTTTTACCACATTATCGGGTTGCCATCCCAGTATTTGGATATTAGAGTTTGCCATCTCGCGAATCTTATTCATTTCATCTCCTGTACCAATGACTACTAATGGTCGTTTTAGTTGATTAAAAGCCTTGACAATCAACGATATTTGCTTGTAACTCACTAAGCGGGAAACTGTCAGGTAGAAGTCGTCTTTCTCAGACAGAAATGGAAATTCCGCGATATTCACTGGTGGATAAATGACTGTTGCTTCTCGCCGATAGCAACGCCAAATCCGCCGAGCCGTATGTTGCGAGTTAGCAATGAAGTAATCAACGCGATTGGCACTCAATACATCCCACTGGCGCAAACGATGTAATAAATATCGCGTCACCCACCCAGGTAAGCCACTACCCAGTTTGCTGTAGCGAAGATAATCAAAGGTCAAGTCCCAGGCATAGCGCATAGGGCTGTGACAGTAGCAAATATGCATCTGTTCGGGAGTGGTAAGGATTCCTTTGGCAACAGCGTGAGATGAAGACAGAATTACGTCATAATGCCGCAAATCAAGTTGTTCAATTGCCAAAGGCCACAAAGGCAAGTATTTTTGTATACCGTTGCGAGCAGATGGAAAGTTCTGGAGAAACGTCTTGCCAATTTGACGTTTATATAAATAACTTTCTCTATTGCTGGATTCAAAATCGATCAGAGCATACAAATCAGCATCAATGTGATTCAAAATTTCTCGGACAACGAGTTCGGAACCACCGGTGGCTTTAGGTGTCAGCCACTCATGAACCAGAGCATATTTCAAGGGCACAGCTAACTTGAATAAATGGAAGATACAAAGGCTAACTTGATGACGTTAACTGAAAAGTTTCCCCTTGTGATTAATTAATGGGAAGCGCCCCAGATTAGCACATAAGACGCAATTTTTCCGTTAGAGGTTCCAGATGGATGATAACCTCAGATTGGGTATGGGGCATTGGGCATTGGGCATTGGGCATTGGGCATTATTATTCCTCTGCTCCTTCATCTCTCCCACTTGCTTCCTCACTCCCTACTCCTGTAACGACAACTGATATGCAAAAGGTGAATTTATGCGAATTCTAATTATGGGTGGTACTCGGTTCATTGGTGTCTATTTGACTCAATTACTAGTGGAACAAGGACATGAGGTGGTGCTGTTCAATCGGGGAAATCGGCCAGCACCTTCTTTACAGGGAGTAGGACAAATTATAGGCGATCGCACTGACCCTACCCAATTAAAAGCAAAGTTATCACAAGAAAGCTTTGATGTCATTTTTGACAATAATGGGCGAGAACTTACTGATACTCAACCACTTGCAGAGATTTTTCAAGGTCGAGTGCAACATTTTGTGTATATGAGTTCTGCCGGAGTGTATCTCAAATCCGATCAACTACCCCATGTCGAAGGAGATTTAGTAGATCCCAAAAGTCGCCATAAGGGTAAGCATGAAACAGAAGCTTATTTAACTCAATTGGGATTGCCCTTTACTTCCATTCGTCCTACTTATATTTACGGGCCTCGTAATTATAATGAGTTAGAAGGGTGGTTTTTTGACAGAATTGTGCGCGATCGCCCGATTCCCATCCCCGGAAATGGTTTGCATATCACCCAGCTAGGTCATGTAAAAGACTTGGCACAAGCAATGACTCAGGTTTTAGGCAATAAACAAGCCGTAGGACAGATTTATAATATCTCTGGCGATCGCTTTGTCACTTTTGATGGTTTAGCCCGTGCTAGTGCTGTGGCGGCTGGCAAATCACCCGATGCTGTAAAAATCGTCCATTACGACCCGAAAAAGTTTGATTTCGGCAAACGCAAAGCTTTTCCGATGCGTGTGCAGCATTTCTTTGCTTCAGTGAATAAAGCGCAAACAGAATTAAACTGGCAGCCTGAATATGATTTGATTTATGGGTTGCAAGACTCTTTGGAAAATGATTATTTGGCTAATGCAAAAGATAAAGCCGAAGTAGACTTTTCTGTAGATGACGAGATTTTACAAGCTGTTTAGAAACAAGATTCCCGCTTTTTTATCGAAGTCGGGAATCTCAAACTTAGCCAAAAGGAAGAATTTTTTCTTTTACCTGGGGAAGACGCAATTCATCGCGTCTTCAGTTTTTACTTGAATTTGAATAAAATTTTTTCCTGTTGCCTATTGGTAAGGGAGACATTTTTTAACGCATTGTTTCAATGCCACTGAAATTAGGTTATGTAAATGGTGTTATTGATTGATAAAATGGACGAGTTGCAATATCCACTCCACAATGTTCTAGAAGCCCGAGCCCGTTTGGGTGAAGGCCCCATCTGGGATTCTACTGGGAAACTACTATACTGGGTTGATATCTACAATCATCGAGTGCATCAATTCAATCCTACTACGGGGGAAAACGGCTTTTTTGATGTGGGAGACGTGGTAGGTGCGATCGCAACAGCAGATGCAGATAGATTGATTATGTTGCTGCGTCATCACTTGGCATTCCTCAACACTCAGACAGGTGTAGTTACCCCCATTTTGGAAATTGAAGCAAATCTACCAGATAACCGTCTCAATGATGGTAAATGTGACCCTCAAGGACGTTTCTGGTTTGGTTCAATGTGTTCTGTAGAAAAACCTCAAGCTAGCCTTTATCGCTATGACACTGATGGTTCATTGCATTTAATGGAAACGGGATTGACTATTTCTAATGGTTTGGGATGGAGTCCCGATCAAAAGACATTTTACTTAACAGATTCTCCTCAGCAAAAAATATATGCTTACGATTTTGATTCAGTAACCGGAACCATTACTAATCGTCGGATTTTTGTTGATTTAACTCATGAATCTTTCTATCCAGATGGGTTGACAATAGACCGTGAAGGACATATCTGGTCAGCTATGTGGGATGGATGGTGTGTGATTCGTTTCAATCCCAAGGGTGAAGAGATATTGAGGATAAAGCTACCTGTGCAATTGCCAACTAGCTGTACTTTTGGCGGAGATAATTTGCAAACCCTTTACATTACCACTGCTTCAGTTGGACTAAGCCAAGCAGAGATCGAAAAAAGTTTCTACTCTGGTGATTTGTTTGCTCTCCAAACTGATGTTACTGGATTACCTACTTATGATTTTTATAAAAAATAGCAAATATACCCGGTGATTAGAAATCGCCAGAGCATTTTGAGGTATTCTCTATTTATTCTTTCCACAGCGCCACTTGCTGCTTGAGTTCTCTCATATCTAAATAATCGCTAGCAAAAGCTTTTCGTAAAAGTGGATGAGGAATAAATTGATCGTATTTTTGAATTTCCGGTGCTTCTGAAGTACTGAGTAAATCTTCTGAGCTAATTCTTTGTTCACACAATGAAGCAATTTCGGGATAAAGATATTTAAATTTATCTTTGCCTAATTTGATAATGAAATAATAAGGATTTAATCCGCCGATACTTGTAATTTCCAATGATTCTCGACAGTAGGAATTTAGTAATCTTTCTAAAATGCGATAAGCAACCGTACCCATCCAGGGGAAAATGCAGCATTTACCTTTTTCTAATTGCACGATATTTTGTTTATCTAATCCAACCTGCTGCACTAATTGACGAACTTGACATAAACGTTGTAAAGCATTTTTTTGCAAATAGCTATACTCAATATTTTCAAACAAAACCTGTTGCATTCGTTGCAAAACTTTGGTATGAATAGTGCCACTACTACCACGCCAATAAATACTAGCTTTACCCTCAGCTTGCTTAACAAAAATAGCTTTCTTTTTAAAGTCAACTTCTACAACTTCCCAACTTCTGCCAGCTAAAGCAAATTGATTTCCAACAGCAGGCGGTGTGACGATACTGCCAATTTGTGTTGCACCTTGCTTAACAATATATTCTTGTTGTTCAGCAAAGACAGCATAAAACTGAAATTTTCTTACAATCTTTTCTCCTATTAAACCCAGGATTAATTTACCTTGCTCAGTATGCTGAATATGACCAATATCAATCAAATAGCGAAGCAATAATTGGAAATCTTCTTTGGAAATAGCAGCAAAGGGCGGTAGACTAAAAATTTGTTTAGCTAAAGCATTAGGTGAAAGTTCTCCTGTTGCTGTTAAGATACTCATGGTCTGATGATAAAGCAAACTCAAAGGATATTTAATCGGTCTGATTGGTTCAATCCATTGTTCCTCTAAATAAAGTTGAATGATAGCGATAGACTGTAACAACTGCCAGGGTATTTGCTCTGGTAGAGAAGCTTCTAATAATGGTTTATCTTCAGCACAGATAAAGCGCATATCGGCAGCTTCACCTCTCCTGCCACTACGTCCTAAACGCTGTAAAAAGCTAGCTACGGACAAGGGTGATTCTAACTGAATAACTCGATCTAAATGACCAATATCTATACCTAATTCTAAAGTTAGAGTGGCGGCGGTAACTGCTGGATTGTTGGGTTCACGCATCGCATTCTCGGCGGCTTGCCGTAAGCTAGCAGATATACTCCCATGATGCACATGATATATATCTGGTAGTCCTTGTTCTGTGGCAATTTGTCGCAATGATGCAATAACAGATTCAGTCCGTGTGCGATTATTAGCAAATATCAGACATTTGCGAGATTTGCTGAGGTTGAAAATATATTGTTCATAATCTGTTGCCTCGGATTCATCTACTTCATCAGTAATATAAAAATGTTCTAAAGCTAGTTTTATTTGGCGTTTGATCCCATCAGTTTGAGGTGTAATCACTGGCTTATCTGTTCCTGAACGTAACCAATCTTCAGCTAGTGAGTAATCACCAAGAGTTGCCGACAAACCAATACGGCGCGGTTGTTTTTGCGTCAATTTTGTTAAACGTTGTAATTGGCAAATAATTTGACAACCACGTTCCGAACCCATAAAAGCGTGAATTTCATCAATGATGACAAATCTTAAGTCACCAAATAAACGAAGGAGGTCATTATTTTTGTTGATTAACAAGCTTTCTAGAGATTCTGGTGTGATTTGGAGAATACCTTGAGGATTCTTTAAAAGTTTGTTTTTTCGACTTTGAGAAACATCACCGTGCCAGTGCCAAACTGGAATATCTGCTTCTTTGAGTAAGTCGTTGAGGCGCTCAAACTGATCGTTAATTAAAGCTTTGATTGGACTAATATATAATGCGCCGACGGTGGTAGTAGGGTTGGTATGTAATAACGTCAAAATTGGTAGAAAGGCTGCTTCTGTTTTACCCGCAGCAGTTGCAGCAGTAACTAGCAAGTGAGCATCAGTGTCAAATATAACCTGACAAGCGGCAATTTGAACTGGTCGTAACTCAGTCCACTGATGATGATAAATATATTCTTGGATGAAGGGTGAAAGTCGGCTAAAAGGATCACTCATTTTTCTATGAATAATTGGATTAAAGAATCGGTCACGTATCTGTAAGATATGATGGGCAATTAAATAAATCTCTTATTTATATATAGGACTATAGGAATCATATTTGATTTCTGAAAAGGACTGCGAGATAATACGGGTAAAAATATCTGTCTAATAACGAACAATGATAACCCAGCGTCTAGAAATGGCGATCGCAGAATTACAAGAATTTATAGATAGCCGTCCAGATGCTCGTGAAGTCAGAAAAGCTTTGGCAGTGAAACTGGTTTATCAAGGCTATAAGTATGAAGAAATCCAAACAATCTTAGATGTCTCCCTT